>CP094379.1 GCA_030060845.1 Candidatus Midichloria sp. | reverse complement strand
ATTCTCTACCCCTTTCTCCACGGTAAACTTAATGCTTTCCACCCTATATTCTCTCCTTCAAATCCATAGCTTACATTATAACTATTTCTATACCCAAAATTATAAAAAGCTACAGCTGCCTCAGCAGATCTGCTACCAGACTTACACAAAAAGTAGATTACTGCATCCTTGTCTTTAATTACACTTGAAAGTTCCAAAACAAAGCTCTTATTTATCTCCATTTGCGGAGCAACTCTCCAAGATAAAAATATCACTTCCTTGTTTATAGAAGAGATATCAGGGATACCAACACTGACCCACTCTTGGTATGTTCTTACATCAACCAAGTAACTATCTTGATGTGATTTTAAAAATACAAAAGCATTGTTAGACAAAACTTCACCAGTATAGAAAATATTCATAGTGTTTTATTAAAAAACATGCACATAATTATTTATGAAGGTGTAAAACTAAGATTATTATTTGGCAGATTAATCTCAAGCCGTAAAGATAATTAATGATTTTTATTTCAAATAAAAATATTGACTTTCCTTAAAAAAGGAAAGTTAAGAAAAGATTCCATATTCATTTAAAATAAATAACATTAGTACCATACAATAGTACTATTAGTATAGTAAGATAACCAAACATACTCTAACTCTTGTCTTCCTTTTTAATATGTTTACAATCATGGCTGTTCTCTTTAGTTGATTTTAGTTGAATTACTTTAAATCTCATTAGTTCTATGGGATTTGGCTTATCATTAGTAAAACCTAAAGCCAAATCTTGTGTTGTGCCATTTTCTCCAATAAAGGCTTAAATAAACTCTATTTTTACCTTGTTGCAGTTAAAATAAATAAACAGCCTGAATCATGGACTGCGACTTCCGTTGCCTCCTGAGGATGAACAAAAATATTGTTAATCTTTTTTCTCCCTCTATCCTAGTTGGACTATCTTTAGCAATTTGTAACTCCAGTAAAGAATCAGCATTTAGCATATAGCCTATCGAATAAGTATTACTAAAATTTGATAATATTGCCACAACAAAAAATGTCCATATCCTAAGCTTTGATTTTAAATTCTTTATTGTTTCTTCACTTCTTCTTTAATATACTAGTGAATAATAACAAATGATTAAGCACCCTCTTCTATAAGTTAAAAGACACATCTTATCAGTGGCTATATGCCTATTATCATTAAACCAATAACGAAATGTTCCACTAATTAAATACTTCATCCTCAGTGATCACAGTTTTCTTTGGGAAAAATACCAAAGAAACATCAGAGCCTTTAACAAATTGCAGATGCTCTTGGAAAAACGTATCCAATTCAGCTGTACTAGCTAGATACCCACTTTCATATCAGCTATTTACCGCTCTACCTTTTCTGGAGAAGTAGTAAATAATCTCTTCATCACAAAAACTATCAACTCTTTGAGATAAGTCTCATGATAACTTTTCGATGATACTATCATCCTTTTACCTAGTTTTATGGCTGGGAATTAATAACCACTTTTTCTTTTTTACTCATTTTAATCATCCAAAGCAGACTGGTAACTGCAAGTAACAGAGCGATAAGCAATAATCTCCCATTATATTTAACTAGTTCATGAATTAATGACTGCTTAAATAAATGATCCATTACTTACCTACCTTTTTATTAAACCCAGCTACTCATCTAAACTTAATCCCATATAATTTTAGTGGTGTTGCTAGGGACCAATATGACCTTTGATTAGAGTAGTTATCTTTCATATTAATAAGCTATGTCTCCATTGCAGATGATAACTGTAACATACTAAAATTTACATTGCGAGTGGATTTTTATCCAAATAAAAAATTGCTCCATCCATAGAACAAATGTATTTCAACACAATCTTTCATCTTATAACTAGTTTAAGAATTTAGATACCGGTATAGTCTACAACCATTTTTCTTAAGCCATAGATCAGCTGATAAATAATCAAGGGTGAATTGTTCCTACCAAATTCCAAAAACGCTGGCTATATCCCTTTTCAACTAAATTGCACACCTCATGCACAACTATATATTTTATTATTTCAGGTAGGCAAAATACCAGTCGCCAATTAAAGTATAATATAGATGTGCTTGAACAATACCCCCCAGGCTTTTTTATTACTCATAAGCTTCATCATAATAAAGTGAGATTTATATTTATTACGCAAAGCCAATGCGAAATCTGTTATCTTTGGTATTAATTTATTTCTTAAGAATATTATTAAGGCATTATTATGCTGGCCAAGTGATGCATATACTTGAATCACATTGCCATCTTCTTGAACTCTACGATCATCTGAATCAATACGTAATATTGTATATGTATCACCTAAAATAGGTAAGGTATTATTATCTATAGGCTAATTAATCCCAAAATCCTGAAACTTCTTTCTAATCCAATCTTCTTTTATTAATAAAAATTTATACCCTATATCAAAATGATTTTTATAGATAAAACTAATTCAAGGCTTTTATGCCCAACTCCAAGAAAAACTTTCTTGGCTCTGGTACTCAATCTTACTAGAACCTTAATGTCGGGCCCAAGTTTATTTAATATTATAAAAAGTGGAATGAGTCTAGCATAAACTGTTGTTGATCTTGAATCTATATGATTTGAAACTTTTCCAATCATATATTAATTTGTTCCAGTCATTGCCATCCAGCTAGGTATTGTTCTTCTTAAATCATGAATTCTTGAATCTTTTTATCTCTGCTTCTTGACAAATTTTTTCCAGGATCTCTTAGGTTCTTTTAAATGACCACTGCGGCTTGTCTTCTTGGGGGAAATACCCACTCAACTTGTTTTTTGCTTCCTTCTTTCTTCTAGTGTTTGCAGTGCATGTTTGATAATACTATAAGGCTGGGGTTTGCCATTTTTAGTGTATGGTACGTGCCATATTTATCAGTAGAACTAATTTATTTCCAACGCATAGTAAGTATATTATCTTTACGAATTGCAGTATATAAAGCAATTAAGAAAAAATCTCTCATTATTTAATTTTGTTCCTTTTTTAATGCAGCAAAATTCTCAATGCCAATAACTAGATTTACTGTTAGCAACCTCCCACTCAATAGCTTTGTTAAGTGTTGATCTTAAAATATCAATGAATCATATTAGCAGCGTATATACCTGATCCTTTACTGAGCTTGTTGAATTTATCTTGGATGCTTATTTTTGAAATGGCTGATATTTTTATAGGATACAAGTCTTTTCCATGACTATCTATTATATTACGATAGTCTTATCACCTTTTCATAATTTCATAATATCGCCAATCGACATACAATCAGAAAACTGGTCTATATTCTTGCCACATATTTTAGATATTGTTAGCTATAATAGCGGTGTAACAAGACAAGTAACTGTATAAAACATCCAACCAAGGTATACACTTTTTCAACCACTCCAATAGTAGAATCAGCCCCTATAGCCGTTGTAAATATAGTGATCATAACAACAAGATTAGAAAAATTCCTACCCCCCTAGTATATATTCTTTGATTGTTGTAACTGACCTGTATTTATATAACTCAACTCCAATACAAATCACAAAATAGAGAACAATGATAGATATATCAATAATATGAATATTATACATTGATTTACATACACTTTTCTACTACATCACATACACTTAGTTACAATTATAAAGCTAAAAAGGCAAGTTATTTATCAATTTATAAATCAAGTAATATATTTGTAAAATTTTTCAAATTAATTTATGGATCTGAAATCAAGAAATCTAAAAATAATCACAAGGAGTGTATCCTATACCTAAACCGAACCAGAAAAACAAACATCAATAGAAACAAGTAAAGATGGTTATACTATAACCAAACCATATTGAATTGGAAGAAATATAGCAATTCAATTTGCAAGGATAGAGATAGTAAGTAGAAGTTCAAAAGGAAATGCTTACCTTAAATCTGTTTATAATCGAAAAGTATTATAAAGGGTATATCCAATAAAGCCTGTTAGAATGAGAGGTGTAATTAATGAAGTAACAGAATAGAATAAAATAGAATATTAAAATTAGCCCATCTTAAGATTATCAAAGATGCAGTAGGTCATAGTAATTATTTGGAATTACTCAAAGTAGCAAGAAAATATAACTGCAATCTAGGAACAATTAACAACCCTGAAGTTTTAATAAGAGATAAGCAATAAATCCAAAGAAAGTATATGAAGTTTATCAAATCGCATAGCTAATCCACGGTTTGTTTTAATCCTAGCAAATAAACTCTCTATTCATATACCTCTTCATTTATAAATGGTCTTTATATCAAATCTAAAATTCACTCTTCTATTCCTTTTATTGGGTATCTCATGCTCAATGTCATTATCTTTAACTAGCTTCGTATTTTATCCGTACCATAAGCCTTTATTTCCATCTTTTTACATCAGCACAACTTAGAGATGTTAAGCTCTGGAGTCGCATAAGCTTAACAATTCTTTTTCTTCCTTACTCTGCTTAATAATATTTCCAGTTATTTTTTCCATAATATGATTTTGAGATAATCTAGTACCTAGGCAATTAAAATCAACTCTATCAAGCTCTTGATCTTGCTCTGCGCAGCTATATACATAATATTCTTCACCCGTCTTCGTGTCAGTATTTATTTGCAAGCATTGAGCACATATCTCTTTCATCATGCATTGCATAGGAGAATTGATAGATCCAATCGCAATATGACCTACTTTAAATAAATGTTTTAAGTTATTATGCCTTGCATAAGCAACAGCCGCCATCATTTTATCTGAACCTATAACTATCATCCTACCAACACTATTTAACTTAATTTCACATCCTAAAGATTCACCATATCTCCTAATTGCCTCAACTATATTACAATTAAAAGATAAATCCTGTTCTCTATTTATGGATAAAGTCCCTAAATCACAACACCAAACCACAATATCAGCAGCATTTTCTATCTCGCTTTCTTTATAACGATCAGCTAACCTTCTATAACCAGCAAAATATAACACTTTACAACCATTCTTCCTCATGGCTTGACCTATTGAAGATAAAACCGCATTTCCTAATCCTCCACCTACCAACATCACAGTTTCATTTTTAGGTATAGTTGTTGGAGTCCCAGTAGGACCCATTAATGAAACCAATTCTCCTTCTTTCAAATACTGGCAAAAATCCGAGGACCCTAGCATCTCTAAAACTATTAACGATAAAATACCATTTTCTCTATCAACTTGAGCACCAGTTAAAGCCAAAGGCTTCATGGCCATAACATAATTATGTTTTCCCTTCAAAGCATTCGCTTCATAATTTTGTAAGCGATAGAACTGCCCTGGCTCAAAATTCATAGCTGCACTTCTAGCCTTAACAACAACTTCAACAATATTTTCAGTCAACCTATTAACTTTGAGTATTCGAGCTAACAATAAATCATCTAAATTTTTAAAAAACTCTTTTTGATGAATGATGCTTAAAGGAGGTCGATTTTTCATTTTATAGATAATTGATATATAACTGTCTTTAGCACTAGCCATAGCTTTAACCACATTCCCAGCATATTTTGGGTGCAAATCGCCAAGAGTGCTTACATCGTCCAAGTTTTCATCATCAAAATATTTTCCTTTCATTGAGAAATGTTTGGAATCTTCTTTGGCAAGAACTGTGTTAGGCTTTGTGCCAATTGCAACTAAAATTGTTCTGGCTAGAGTTAATCCTTTAGAATGCATAATTCCAGTGCAATGGTTATCACGATCAACCTCAATTGAAAGGGGTATGGCATTATCAATTACCATAACTCCTTCCTCCAATGCTTTTTCAAGCTCTTCATGATTTAGCTTATAACTTGGAGCTTCTCTTAAACTTTTGTGATATATTATTGTAGCCCCTCCCAAGCTTTGCAATATTTTCGCCTTCTGATCAGGTTTAGCTCTTAATTCTCTTGCATGAGTTAAAAATTTCTCAGTAATATTTTTTTCTTTTCCATTCAACCTAGCAAAAATTTCATCACCGAATAATTCATATCTAACTAACAATTTCTCCACTTGGGCTGCATAGTAATTCAAACCTTCCGTTGCCGTATCAACAGCAGTAAGACCGCCACCCACCACTACTATTGGTAACTCAATTTGTAAATTAGCTAAGCTTTGTTGCCGAGCTGGACCGAAAAGCTGTAACGACATTAAGAAATCAGATGCAGTCCTAACGCCACCAGCCAGCGCATTAGGTATATCTAATAAATTTGGACTACCAGCCCCTAGTGCTAAGGCTATATGGTCAAATCCTAATTCTTTTGCTTGGGTATAAGTTATATTGCTACCAAACCTAACACCACCGTACATTCTAAAATTACTTCTACGTTCTAATAACAACCTAATGACTTTTAAATAGTTCTTATTCCAGCGTACAGTAATTCCATATTCTGTAACTCCTCCAAACCCTGCCCCTACCCTATCGTTTAAACTTTCGTATATATCAGTAATATTCTTGATGGAAAGAAATTCAGTCCTTTTTCCATCAGCACAGACACCAGATAATAACTGATTTAAAGGTTCAATTTTTAGTCCATCAATCGCTACCACACTAACTCCTTGATTCAATAAATAATGAGCCAAAGTAAAGCCAGCTGGACCCAGGCCTACTACTAAAACTTTATAATCATTATATGGCATTGGTAGCCACTGCTTAAAATTTAAAGGATTCCATCTAGTAAGCAAGCTATATATCTCAAAACCATATGGCAGCTCTAGCACTGTCTGTAAAGTTTCAGTTTCGACTAATGGAATGTCAACTGGTTTTTGTTTTTGGTAAATACAAGACTTCATACAATCATTGCATATCCTATGACCAGTTGCAGCAAGCATTGGGTTATCAATAATAGCAACTGCAAGTGGAGCTAAAACTAAGCCATTTGCTCTTAATAAATTCATCTCCGATATTTTTTCCTTTAAAGGGCAGCCATGTAGAGCAATACCTAAACTATTCTTCGCAATTGCTTCATCTCTCTTCAAGCCTTTTGAGCACGAATCTTTTTGTTGCTTATGGCAATGAATACAATATTTTGCCTCTCCAACTGCCCTTATTTTGCTTAATCCTTCATCGTTTAAATTAAATTTATCCCTATTCCTTAATTCTTTATCTGTCTTCTTAATAATACCTCCCACTGAATCAAATTTGATCAAATCCTCAAAATCAATTTTTTCTGGCAAGGAAAAAAGGATAGAGTTTTTATTATGCTGTAAAGACCATGCTGCATAAATTATTGCTGCATCTATTAACTCCTCATTATTTTCTTGCTGCCATTGCATAATAGACTTTGCCATTGAAATTTCCGAATAAAAATCAAATCCATATTTCGCAAGTTTCTCTTTTACATTCAAAATATTAGTTTCAATCTCCTCAATAGTAAAATTAGTTTGCTTGGCTACTCTTCTTTGAATAAAATTTCTCTTACATTCAAATAGAATATCCAGCTCTTGCTGTATTTCTTGTAGCTTATTAATCTCAAGATTGATATTAAATAGATTACTTATAAACTTCTCAACAAAAGGGGCTAATTTTATGAGTAAATCAGAGCCTGCGAAATTTATATTACGACTTTTTACAAAATCCCCATATAAGCCTTCGTCAAATTCTTTGAGCTCTCGGCAAAAAATTTGATCAATTTTTAATAATCCTTCCCTTTGATATAAATCACTAAAAGTAACATATTTAAGAATCTTAAATTTAATCATGTATATGGAAGAAAAGACAAATAATAGTAACCGTCTTCTACTACAATAGGGCTTTTATTTCAATAAAATCCTACATATTAATTTTTCTAACTTCCCACACCCATCCTAGGTTTCATTCTTAAGGCTCACAGGCTATTCATAGCCTGCGTGCACTGAAATCATTATCTTCACTTAAGTCCATCTCCTGTAATTCATGTGGCACTTGCGTTATGATCTTTTAAAAGAGGGTGAAATACCTCCTCATACACATCTCTAATAAATAAAGAGTGGCTATTTACCAATACAAAAATTGATAAATATTTCATCTAATATTTCTTCAACGCATATTTTGCCAGTTAGCATACCAATATATTCACTAGCAGTTCTGATATCCTGAGAAGCAATCTCTAATTTCTTATTAATATTAAATTGTTTTAAATAAAAAAGGCATTGTTCCAGTCCTTTTTTTTGCCTTATTCTGGTGGTAACTGGTGATAGTACCGCTTCTTGATATTTATCTTTTATCTTAGCCTGCAATAAATCCAAAAAGCTATCTATTCCATAGCCACTCATTGTTGAAATAGCTACTACTTCATCCTGTCTGTTACATTCAACGAGTTTTCCCTTTAATAAACGTATATTGCTTTCTATGTCTTGACTGGACATCAAATCAGACTTATTAATTACCCAAATCGTTTCAGCATCAGTTAAATGAGTAAGGTGGTTACTAAAATCAGTTATAGCATTTAATATAATAATACTAATATCAGCTGCCATTATCACTTGTTTTGCCCTTTTAATCCCTTCCTTTTCTATCAAGTCATTTGCTTCTCTAATCCCTGCAGTATCAGAAAGCAAAACAACAAACCCACTCAAATCAAGTTTAACTTGAATAACATCTCGCGTAGTGCCAGCAATATCTGAAACTATAGCGATTTCTTTTTTAGCTAATAAGTTCATTAAACTAGATTTACCAACATTGGGAGCACCACTGATAACAATATTTATGCCATTCATTATAGATACACCATGTTCATGCCTTTTTAAATGAGAGGTAATTTCTTCAATCAATTCCTTTACTCTTTTTAATGACCAATTAAGTACTTCCTCTGGAATATCATCTTCTGGAAAATCTATTAACGCCTCGAGTTGAGATAAAATAGTAATTAAATTAGTACGCCATTTATTATAAGTATCAGAGAGTTCTCCTCTCAATTTTTTTTGCGCAATAATTTTTTGCATGGAAGTTTCTGCTGCTAAAAGATCTGCAAGCCCTTCTGCCTTCACTAGATCAATTTTGCCATTATGAAAAGCAATTTTTGTGAATTCCCCGGGCTCAGCAATTCTTAAAAAATCTATTTTACTGAGCTCAGTCAACGTATCAGTTATAATCGCAATGCTTCCATGCAAATGAATCTCTAGGATATCTTCACCATTAAAGCTATGTGGTGATGCAAAAAAAAGTAAAATCGCTTCATCTAAAATTTGCTCTTTATTAAGGGTACATATAGAAGTTAGAGTAGCCTTTTTATGTTCTAACTCTTTTTCATACCCAATTAATTTTGCCACAGCTCGTGATTTTGGGCCAGAAATCCTTATTATTGCAACTCCAGATTTTCCTAAAACTGTTGAAAGAGCAAATATTGTGTCATGCATTTTAAGATTCTTGTCCTAGCTTTTTTTGATGAAAATTTTCACATATTGCTTATTTTTTCTCTGCCATCTTTTTCACGTCAGAAATTAGTATTCCGCAGCGAATATATGCAGCTGCAATACTCTTGTTTATAAAAATTCTCTTTTTTTGAGGTTTCATACGTTCTAACGCTTCCCCTATTCTTACACCAATTGTAAATCCAATAAAAAATCCCTTCATAATTTGAAGTAGCTCTTATTCCGCAATCATTAATCTGCTCCATATTTTTTCACCTGGAAATTCCAAGAGCACTAGTAAATACTTTAAAATCATTTCCATATGCATAAAGAGCCATTTTTTCAAATCGCATATCGAAACATATAGTACACCTCATGCCTCTTCCTGGTTCTCTTTCCATACCTTTGCTCTTTCAAACCAAATTCTGCACCATCATATCTGCATCAACAAACTCTATTCCTCACTTCTCTGCATATCTGATATTCTCATTTTTTACACATTTCATATTCTTTTTTAGGATAAATATTAAGATTATAGAAAAAAATTGTTAAATCTACTCCAGAAGCAATAATCGCCTCCATAACTTCCCCAGGATAAGGAGTTGCAACAAGAATGTAACAAAACCTTTTTTTGTCCTCGATTTTTTTGAATTTTAGCAAAATACTTTATCTTTGTATAGGGTAAACTAAATTCAAATTATATTTTTTGGTTTATAAAATTCTTTCATCCTAATTATGCTAATAATAAATCATGTTTTCTGATTATTTCAGCGATCTCAACCAATAGATTATTTCGGAATTTACCAAATTTACTTGCGTCTGTACATTTTGAAAAACATTTGACACTTAATCTAATCACGTTTTGTGAAATTTCTATAATATCAATACCAATGTTTTCCTTAGGATCAATTTCTTTGTGCTCTTTTATAAAATTTTTAATATCTCTTATTAGAAGAATAACTTCTTTATAATCTGGACAAAGAACTCTGATTTCTTCTGAAAAAACTCGGTGTGATAACCTTGAAGAATTTTCTATTGAAGCAGTTAAGAAAGCAGAATTAGGAATAAACACTTGTTTCTTATCCTCAGTCCTAACCGTTGTCATGCGCCAATCCACTTTTTCAATTTTACCCACACAATTCCTTCCCTCTATTTTCACAGATTCCCCAATTATAAATGGCTTATCTAAATAAATCATAATTGTTCCAAAAAAATTTGAAAGTAAATCCCTAGAAGCAAAACCCACTGCTAAACCGCTTATCCCTCCAAGAGCTAATATCCCATTAATACTAACTCCAACTGATTGCATAATAGCTAAGCCTGCAACTGTATATATTATTGCTTTAAGTAACTTAGAAAGAATATCAATTGTTACCTCATCTATCTTAGGAGTGTTCTTTTTCTGTGGATCAACTAAGTCTACTTCCAGTTTACTAACCTCTATTATAGTTACCTGAGCAAAAACAAAGATAATCGCTACCATCCTAATAGCTGAAATTATTTCAACAATAGAGAGTTTTAAATGAGCACATATGAGTTCAGCTACATAAGCTATACTAAAAATCCATAAAGCTTTAGGAAGAGAATTTTCTAACATTTTAAGAATTTCGATGTACCAATGAAATTCTCTATCCTTTTTATTAGCTTTTAAGAAAACTCTTATTCCATTAAATATAACCTTGAGAAAAAAATTAGCACATGCGGTAAATAGTAAAATAACCAAGGTTTCTATTAATACTGCAAACCAGCCAGTACTGTTGAATAAGCCTACTATTTGTTTAATTATTGATAAATCATCTTTCATATAAACCTAATATAAATGCATATTCCAAAGCTAATTCCCGTAAGAATTCAAACCTTCCTGATGTGCCACCATGACCAGAACTCATATCAGTTTTTAACAGTAGCATATTATCATCTTTTTTAGTATAACGCAATAGAGCAACCAACTTGCTGGTTCTCAGTATGTTACTCTTGGATCAGTTAGCCCTGCTGTTACAAATAAATGAGGATAACACTGCGGAACAAAACGTTATCATACGGTGAATATGATTCTATACAATCATAAAATTCCTCTTCTTTCGGGTTGCCCCACTCCTTAAATTTGCTAAGAGTAAGTGGCAAAGATTCATCAAGCATATTACTTAAGACGTCTACAAATGAAACATGCGCAACTGCAGTCTTACATAAGCCCTGCCTCATACTAATACAAGCTCCAACGTAAGCTCCCTGCGCTTCTGCCACTAATTACTATTTTACCTTAGCTAGTATATTTAGCCTCTATGAGTTTCTCTGCTGCCTTTATAAAATCAGTGAAGGTATTCTTTTATCCAAAAATTTTGCTGCCTCATACCAGGATTTACCTAATCCATCACAAATCATAATCTATAGTAATCCTTGGAGTTTTCAAAGAACTATACATGTACCTTAAAGTGCTATCATTAAAGGTATTTTATATGATAAAAATTCCATAAGATTCATCCTCAATATCAATCCTTTAGATTTTATTATCTTTTAAATTAATTATTTTTATCTCAGCTAACCCTAAAAACTAGATAGCCTTCATAAGCATATATATCCTGAATATAGTTATTAGAAGAAGGTACAAATTCTTTTTTCTCATCTAGTTATCAATCTGAACCTTAATAATTCTAAAATTAGGGCTAATGTCATTGATTCTTGGAAAAGCTATTTTGATTATATACAACTTTGTACATATGATTGTTCATTCTACCATATATAACTTTAGGTAGTTGATAAGGATCATGAAAATCAATAAAATGGTATTCAGAAGCTGTAGTACTCCTTGATATGAAAAATATATAATTTTTATTGCTACTTTTTCCGATTGCTACAGAAAAAGTGTTACCTTTTTCTCAGTATAAAAATTTATTATCCTTCTTTTCTTTACCAATTTTATGATAATAAATTCTACCAGCCCGCCAAAATTCACTAGCAAGCGCATAAAAATCTCTTACCTAACTCACCTTATTCTATATTCCCAATAACATCATCAATATTATTTTCTATTATCTCCCAACTTTCTATATACTTAACATAAACAACATACCTTTCATTACCGCTGTAATCAGCTAAGTAAGCAATTTTTTTATGATCAACAGAAACTTTGAGACTACTTACCCTTAAATACTTTTTATTCGCAGCTAGCTGATTTTCATCTAATAAAATTTCTTCATTATTGCTACTTTCCTTTTTTCTAGCATGAATTCAACACTACTGTCCTTTAAGCATATATGAGTAGTAATAATACCCAACCCCTAAATACGACACGGCCTTATTAGATTCCTCTATCTTTTTCCTCACCTCAATAAAAATTTTATCTGCCATATCCTTTGATATATGAGAATCAGTATATTCAGTTTTATACTCCTTTTTTATAAAGCAATCAGCTTAGTCATTCTAATTTATTCTTAATTAATTACAAAAAGATTCTTGTTGGTCATAATTGGCCATAATAAATAATATTATAATAATTTTCATGAAGTATTTTTTACTCTTCATCAAATTATAGCTAACCCTTTAAACCCTTTACCTCACAAAGCTATCCAAGAAGAAAGGCTGCAAGCTTCTACTAAAGAGGATCAAAAACGAATTAAAAAATATAGTTAACAGGCTCATAGCAAATCAAAAAGCTATGCTGCAATTTAAGAAAAAACTATATACTAAAAAGAGCTTTGATAATAATCATATCAATAAAGTATTAATCCACAAGTCTAAAAGCTTTTAGCACAACGCTTAAAATCTATAAATAATACCATTAGTACCGCCTTGTTTAACCACCCAGCACAGTCAGTAAATGATTCAAATGTTATGTCTTACGCATTTAAATTATAGTGCCAACCAAATTTCATCGTATTTAATACGAGGAATACTATAAAAATCGTAAAAATGATGAAAAATTTCTTTACATAATTACTACTCATCTGGTTAGAAGATTTGTAATGATATTTATAATATCATTATTAACTCATAGTTTATGAGATTATTTACTATAATAGTATTTTGCTTTTCCTTAATTATAAAAGAAAATGTTTTTTCATTATCTTCACAAGAAAAACTATTTTTTCGGGATAAACCTAAAAAGGGAGCCAATATATTTAATAAAGTTATAGATCACCAAGATCTACAAGCAGCAAAAAACATGAAAATAAAATCCATACATTTAGCTATTAATAAATTTCCCACTAACAAAAGAGATCTTTTAATCTGCAATGCTGATCAATACGAGGGATTAATAAAGGAGCATTTAGAACTACCGAAGAAGGTATTAGATATTTTTAAAGAAGAAAAAATGCTGATAGTTTTAACAATACATACTTTGCCAGGTTCTAGGTATTATGCAAATAACAATGGTAGGGATGATTTGAGGATATGGAGCTTGGAAGAATATTAAAGGCAATCCGCAGTTTTTTGGCAAGATTTAAGTCAAGAACTAAAAGATCATCTAGCCATTGTAGGCTTCAATATCATAAATGGTTCGGTTCTTGAAAAACTTTTTATGAATCAGAGAAATAAGCTTTATGAGTTAAATCAAGAAAAGGTACAACAGGTATTACATAACATATTACATAGCTTTTATCAAGATATTATCATTGCAATTAGGAAAGTTGATAAGAATAAATCAAGATAATTATAGATAGTAGTGTCAAAGGTGAGCCCAATACTCTTAAAAATCTTATAAAACAAAATATACCAAATATAATGTATTTTTCCATATGACGAACCCACTCATTTTACTGACAAACGTCTGAATCAGAACAGATTTGCTTATCCTGGTGAAATCAATGGAGAAGAGTGTAATAAAGATAAATTACGCACTTATTTAAGGCCGGTAAAAGATTTTCAAATCAAAAATAAGTCAAATACGCAGATATTAGTAGGTGGTTTTGGTTGTAGCAGGTATACATTCGAAGTAGAATATTATTTACAAGATTTTGATGGATATTTTTCCAGAATTTGGGTAGCATACTGCACTTTCATATTTTATGCAAGGTATGAGTTGATAATATGGATTATGGATTAAGTAATAAAGATTGCCTTGGAGCTATTATCAAGCACTAGATTCAAGGTTTTAACCCAAGGTCAAAAAAGGATAGTAATAATAAAATATTCAAAATTATTAAAGAGTATTTAGCTAAATAAATCCTTGCATTGCTATTCTAAAACAATCATAGTACTGTTTAGCGTGGATTCAAATTATATAAGGAAACTTCAGTGTCATCAGATCCCCTTTCAGAGATTGTGATGGATAGTACTGTGCTTAAAAAGGCACATTATTTGCTGCAGCTTGTTAGTAAAAATCATCCAAGTGCTGATTTGGTATTAATAGAAAAAGCAATTATGTTTGCTGATCAAGCTCACAAGGGTCAACTTAGAGCTTCAGGGGAGCCTTATATAATACATCCCATTGCTGCAGCAGAAATATTAGCTGAACAAAGATTTGACACTGCCTCTATAATCACCGCCTTATTACATGACACGGTCGAAGATACCAATATAAGTTGTGAAGATATTGCTAAAGAGTTTTCTCCTGAGATTGCAGAATTGGTTGATGGGGTAACTAAATTAAAGAAGATAGATTACCAACCAATACACATAAGGCAGGCTGAAAATTTCAGAAAATTGTTATTGGCAATGTCAAAAGATTTGCGAGTTTTATTAGTTAAACTCGCTGATCGCATACACAATATGCAAACTCTAAAATCTTTCAAAAATAAAGAAAAACACTTGAGAATTGCACATGAAACAATGGAAATATACGCGCCTCTTGCAGAAAGAATGGGTATGCACCAATTTAAAAATGAGCTAGAGGATTTAGCATTTGCAATCATATATCCAGAAATAAGAGATTCGGTAAAAAATCGTTTATCTTTTCTCACTATTAAAGACAAATTTTTGATCAAAAAAACAAAAGATAAGTTGTTGGAATTAATAAAGAAGAATGGCTTAAAAGCCGAAGTATCTGGTCGGCTAAAGACTCCTTATTCTATATGGAAAAAGATGGAAAGGAAAAAAATTACTTTTGATCAATTATCTGATACTATAGCTTTTAGGATTATAGTACCAAAAGTAGAAGATTGTTATCAAGTTTTAGGTATTATTCATTTAACCTACAAAATTATCATTAACGGCTTCAAAGACTACATAAGCTTACCAAAAGCCAATGGTTACAAATCATTACATACACTGGTTGTTGGTGAAGAACAGCAGCGCATCGAAATTCAAATTAGAACCTATGAAATGGACGAAATAGCCAAGTTTGGGCTTGCTGCTCACTGGACTTATAAAAATGATGTGAAGGTGGCTGAAAATGAAAACAGTCAATTCAAGTGGATTAACGAGCTTATAGATGTTTTACAACACACTACCAATCCTGAGGAAATTCTAGAGAATACAAGGCTTGACCTCTACAGCGATCAAGTGTTTTGTTTTACACCAAGGGGAGATCTGGTGCCTTTGCCAAAAGGAGCAACCGCAATAGATTTTGCATTTGCCACGCACTCGAAAATAGGGTTCACATGCGTAGGCGCAAAAATTAATGGTAGAATTACTAGATTAGACCAGACATTGCAAAATGGTGATCAGGTTGAGATAATAACTAACCCAAACGCTATACCAATGCCAGCTTGGGAAAATTTTGCAATAACTGGTAAGGCACGATCCGTTATTAAAAAGTTTATTAGAGCAACCCAACAGTCTGAGTTGATTAATTTGGGACGTGTTATTTTAATTAAAGCGTTACAAAAAGCAAAACAACCTTATAACGAATTAGATTTAGTGCAAATTCTAAAAACTTTTCAGAAGAAGACAATTGATGACTTACTTTTTGCAATCGGCAGAGGTACGATAAATAAGGTAGATGTTTTACAAGCCATGTATGCTCAATTTGAGGGTGTTAACAGTGAGAAGGGTGGTATTTCTGCTTTCTCAATCTTAAAATTGCCAAAACACTATAGAAAGCTAAAAAAGAATGATCAAATCCCTATTCAAGGTTTGATTCCTGGCATGAATAGTGTTTTTGCAAATTGTTGCAGTCCATTACCAGGAGATAAAATTATAGGGATTATTCATCCAGCTCAAGGCATTATAATTCATGCAATTGGTTGTAGCATCTTAAATCAGTATACAGATTATCCAGAAAGATGGATAAGTCTTTCTTGGGAAGGTAATAAAGGAGATCTTTATATTGGTAAAATGAGAATATTACTGCTAAATCATCCTGGTGCTTTAGCTCAAGTGACTACCTGTATTTATGAAATGGACTGTAATATTTCCTATATAAAGGTTATTGGCAAAAAAATGGATTTAATAGAAATGATTTTTGATATTGAAGTCAAAGGAGTACATCAATTCAACAGCATTTTAACAGCAGTTAAAAAATTGCAGTCTGTTCATAGTATAGAAAGATTTATCAATCAAAAATAAAAAATACATTGCATAATTTTTATTTATAAGCAAAATATTAGCCAAAGAAGAAGTGCTTGTGAATATATGTCATTAACAGATTTTCAAAATCAAGAATTAGAAGATGTACGCTCTATAAAAAATACTACTCTTAGGCCAACTGTAGAAGCTCTAGAAGAGATACTTTATAAGCCTTTAAAAGCCTTAGATCACGGCTTTGTTAGATTAATAGATTATATGGGAAACGATGCAGCTGTGGTGCAGGCAGCAAGAGTTTCATATGGTTCCGGCACAAAAAAAATTAATGAGGATAAAGGATTAATAAATTACTTAATGAGGAGATGGCATACTACTCCTTTTGAAATGTGTGAAATTAAGTTTCATATTAAGTTACCTATATTTATAGCCAGACAATGGATAAGGCATAGAACTGCAAATGTTAATGAATACTCTGCTAGGTATTCAATTATGGATAAGGAGTTTTATATACCAGAAATTAAAGATCTAGCTGCTCAATCTCAAACCAATAAACAAGGGCGTAGTATTGATGTATTGAACGCTGAAGAATCTCATAAGGTATTAGAAATATTAAAAGATGATGCCAGGCAGTGTTATGATCATTATATGGAACTATTAAACTTAAATGAGGAAACACAGGAAATTTTGGATCCAGATAAGACTGGATTAACTAGAGAATTAGCTAGAATGAATCTGACATTGAATTATTATACACAGTGGTATTGGAAAACAGATTTACATAATTTACTGCATTTTTTAAGGTTACGCGTTGATGATCACGCTCAATATGAGATAAGGGTGTATGCGGATATTATACTAGACATAGTAAAAAAATGGGTTCCCTTTACCTATGAAGCTTTTCTAGATTATAGATTAAATGCTGTAAATATTTCTGGCAAATCTATTGCTGTTATTAAGAAGAAATTAGCTAGAGAAAACGTTACTGCAGAAGATGTTGGCATGTCAAAGAGAGAGTGGCAAGAATTAGTGTCTTTATTAGAAATAAAATGAAGATAAAAACTGGTACAAGGTCAAGAGCGCTTGCTTTAGCCCAAATAAACATATTTATCAAAGAATTAATAACTCTTTTACCAGACTTGAAAATAGATATTGTAAAAATTAGGAGCATAGGTGATATTTTATACGATCAACCCTTAATCAACATAGGTGGAAAATCTTTATTTATAAAAAATAGATATGCAGTACATTCGATGAAGGATATGCCAGTAGATTTGCCCCCCTAGCTTAAAAATAAGTTGTGTTTTGCCAAGAGAAGATTGTGCTGATGACTTTGTTTCTCTTAAGTGTAAGTACGTTATCGGAAATGCTTAAAGGTTCAATACTTGGGATCTGTTCTGGGCGTAGAAGGGTTCTTGCCCATAATATCAATGACAAGATTGGTATAAAAGATTTACGCGGCAATATTATTACTAGAATTAATAAGCTGAATAATGGGGAGATTGAGGCTATAATCCTTGCAGTTGCTGGCTTAAAAAAGAGTTAACTAAGATCATTTGATAAAAGAAATTTTACCGCCAACTTTATTTATTCCAGCAGCTGCTCAAGGTATAGTTTGCGCTGAAGTTAGGGAAGAAGATAAATTTATTTGTAAAGTATTAGAAAAAATAAATCATAGAAAAACTTATATACAAGCGTTAGCTGAAAGGGCATTTTTAAAAGTTATAGGAGGAGATTGCAAAACCCCTTTAGTCCCTTTAGGGATATATACTGAGTTTAAGAGAGCATTATGTAGATTTTATAGCATTTACCGCTATAAATTGAGGCTATAAGGAGTACAAAAATCGCTTAAATTTCAATAGAAGAGTTGATCAGAATTTATTTATTATTGAAGATAAAATTAAAAATATGTTTTCAAAAGTAAATATAAAGTGTTAGCATTGAGTAGTTTTTTATATTTTAGAAAAATTATGAAGGATGAGGGAACTAATTTAATTCAACAACAATCTCGTAGCTTTGTTGCTAGTAAAAGTTTTTATGGAGTAGGATCTGCGTACTTCGTGGGTACTTCATTATTATCATCTGCTCGCAGCGTAGTTGACATTACGGGCAATACTTTAAACCCATTTGTAGCTGGTGTTATTGGTGGTATGGCACATGTTCATAAAAAAGATTTATATACTCTGAACAACTACGGGAAAAAAGCTGGTAAGAAAGATGACGAAATAGGAGAAGCTAAAGCCAAAAATATACTATCTAGGTTAAAAATTAGAGAATCCGTAGTAATAACAACTAGGGTAATTAAAGGGGTGAGAGATACCTACATTAAGACTTATAAAGATATCGAAGCCAGAGATTTTAAGATCTTACAAACAGAAAATTCATCTGATTTTATAGCTGATTATGGTGACACCCCTGCTTCAGGCTATGTGAATAGATTTACTAGGCAAAAAATACTTCAAGATAACAAAAGTATGTCTTATAAAGCCTTGAAATCTGCAAATTATTTGGAATCGTGCCTTAAGTCCACTGTGGTCCTAACCCAAGTATGGTTCTATAATTTAGGCTTTTTTATTGGGGCAGTAGTGCAGAAATCTTTTCCAATAACAGAATATCAAATGGGCAATAACTCTTTGCCTAATGCTGCAACAATTTTATATGGTGCAAGCTATGTAATTAATGCACTACTAGTTCCATTCCGTATAGGAATGGAGGTTTGTTGCTTTGTTATTAGTTCAGCTATAATTGGTTTGATGGGCTTCTTAATTGGAGGTAGCAATTTGGAAGCTAATAAAGAAACCAATAAGGCATATGCGAGAAGCAGTACGGTGCAGCAAATAATTAATGGTACATTATCTGCTCCTTTTTCCGCACATGATGTAACTCAAGACATTAAGAAAATATATCAAAATTATGCTAAAGGAATAGAACTAATGAATCAAAGCTTAAAAGAAAAGGGAGGAGTAGATAGCTTTGTAATGAGTAGCTCTTTAAAAAAGCATGATTTTTTAAGATTACAGATGAAGAAATTATCATTAGACGATCACTCTAGCGTTGTAGATGTGATAGATAAGTTAAATGTAGCTGGACCAGCAGTAGGTTCTACAATCACTAAATATGCGCTTAAGTGTGGGATCTATATGAGGGAATATATTGGGAAGAGTAATAATCAAGTTTTAGTTTTTTAATACAATTTATAACGGGTCAAAATGACAAACGAAAATTATGCACTCGAAAATGCTTTTATAAATATTTTAAATATCTTTTCAACCAGTGAAGAAGGAGGAACATTTTTCTTAAAATATATTTTAATCCCTGATGAAAAAGAAAGTGATAGAGCATTGGAAATCTTTTATGAAGAGATATCTAATGCGTTTAAAGATGAGGTTAAAATTGGCGAAAGTGTAATAGAATCATTAAAAACAATAAGAAAAATAATACTTGCTGAACCAGCAGCCAGAATTTTTGTTGAAAATCAAATCAATCAAGTATTACAATATAAGGCTATGGTTAATTATGTAAATGATAAACCTAGCGAAGAGTTTTTGAAAAATATCTAAATTTATTGGAAATTGGTAATAATTTAGCTATTTCAAGTGCTCCATAGGTATAATACACTAGGCTCCAGCCCTTTTACAGGAAAGTAAAAGCTCAATTTGAACATCTTCGTAAGAATAAACTCTTTGCATTGCTGCAATTTTAAGAGCAGCATATTTAACGCTTACTTGGTAAGTAATTACTGGAGTTGGGTATAAATTTTTTATTTCTTTAACAACATCTAAATAAAAAAGCGAAGGTTTCACTATAATAGCATCTGTTCCTTCTGCTATATCAAGTTTAACTTTTCTCATAGCTTCATTAATATTAGCAGGATTTAATTGGTAATGCCTTTTATCAGCAGCTCCCTAAAGATATACTTGAGTAACGGCCTCACGGAATGGTCCATAAAGCTTGGAAGCATATTTAGTAGCATAAGAAAATATTTGGGTATTTAAAAAGCTTATTTTCTTCAAGCGCAGATCTGATAGAACGTACTCTGCCATCCATCATATCAAGAATGGGCAAGGATATCGCATCCGGCATCTGCTAAGATTAGAGCTTGCTTCGTTAATATTTCAACAGTTTTACCATTATCAACTAACCCATCTGTATCTAAAACTCCATCATGACCATGTATTGTATAAGGATCAAGTACAATATCGGCTATTATACCAATATTCAGCACAACTTTCTTTATATCAGATATTGTTTTGCAAAGTAGGTTATTAGGTTTTATAGCGTAGCTACCAAAATCATCTTTTAGTGATTTATTAATTCTAGGAAATCTAAGATCTATTGCTGAAATCCCCCTCGTCATAAGCTCTTTTTACGGTACCTATACAAAGATCTACTAAGCACATTTACATCAGGCATGGATGGAATTGCAATTTGAGCCCCTTCTTTTACAAATATAGGTAAGATTAGTTGAAGCCTATGAATGTGGTTTTCAGCAAACATCTTCCTTGGTCCAACTGTGACATTTATTTCTCCTAATTCTTGTATATGGATGAGCAAAAGGCATATTATACTATATAAGGTGGGGCGAGTAACGGAACTCGAATCCGCGACCTCAAGTGCCACAAACTTGCGCTCTAACCATCTGAGCTATACCCGCCATAAAGTCAATTAAAGCCCTTAAAGCTTTATAAGGATGAGAAATTTATAGCCAAATTATATGCAAAAAGCAAACTTTTTATTTAGTATTATTATATTACCAAAGGTAAAATATTACCATATTGCCTTGATTGTAAAGCTCTATATTACAACAGCCTGTTAGCCTTCCATGTTAATATATATAGCATATAAATATTTTTTGCATTTTTGTTGACTAAATTTTTGCACTTTGATATACTTTTTAGCTCAGTGACTCGATAATAGATTAATTTTAAAGAAAATTTAACAAAGAGATATTACCAACAATAGAAAAGCATGCAGCGCACCTTGAAGGCAGGCCCTCAAAAGATATATAAATTAATTCTTAGAGCAAATTAAGCAGCTATGCTAGAACTACAAAATTTATACAATTATACAAATTAGTAACTTGTGCATAAGGGGAGTTAGTAATACTATTTACTGTAAAACCATTTTTACCATTTAAACTTGATAAATCTAAGGTAGCATTGAACATGCCACTAATACAAAAAATTACACCAACCCAACTCTTCAATAGCGCGTTAGTCAACTACTTTATTCTCACATCAGGAAAACTTTTTATCTCCAAAACTAATCATACAAAAAATTATTTGTATAGGAATTTAGCACGACTTTAGAAGGTTTTGGCTCTAACACTTCATATTCTATTGAGGCATTGATGGCATAATTTATGGCAGCTTCTTTGGATTCAAAATAAAGTTTGACCTCACTTGCCAAAGTATCATAACCTCCAGTCCAGCCCATAACTGGTTCTATAAAATTCTTGGTTTGTGGGGTAAATTCTAAGATCCACTTGCCTAGCAATTTTTTCCCTGATTGAGTTGTTGATTTGAATGCTTGATAAATTCTTGCAGCCATGTTTTTATCAGTATACAATTTAATGCATATATCTTAACATCAATATGACTAAGCCTCAAATTAAGAAGCTAATGAATGTAAAGAAAGAAAACGATAATACTACTTCAGATATACCAGATTCTTTTGAAGAAGCTTTAAAAGAGTTGGAAATCATTGCAGCCAAACTTGAAGTGGGAGAAGTCACATTAAATGAAACAGTAGAACTTTATAAGCGCGGTCGCTTGTTACATGATTTTTGCGCCGCAAAACTCGAAGAAGCACGGTTAGCAGTTAATAACATTATTACTGATGATAACGGACAACCAATCGATACCACTCAATCAGATTTACAGCGATTATATGATCTGAAGAACAAACTTAATTAAATTTGAATAAATATATTTTTTATATATAAAGAAGTGAGAGACTATATTATTTGCCAATGTCTAAAACAATTAATTTAGCTAAGAGAGTAATTTCTCAAGAGATAGAGGGACTAAATGCTTTAATGGCCTCTATAGATGAATCATTTTTAGAAGTGATCTATGCAATAGAAAGTACGGCTGGGAAGATAATATTAAGTGGGATGGGGAAAAGTGGCTATGTTGCTAAAAAGATTGCAGCAACACTTTCTTCAACAGGTACCCCATCAGTATTTTTACATCCTGCCGAAGCAAGCCATGGGGATTTAGGTGTGATTTCCAAAAATGATATTGCAATGCTTTTTTCTAACTCTGGAGAGACCCAAGAATTAAATTCTATTATTTCACATTGCAAAAGGCTTAACGTGCAAATTATAGGAGTAACCAGGAATAAAGATTCATTACTATATGAAATTAGCAATATAAAAATCCTTATTCCAAATACTGCTGAAGTAACTGATATAGGGGCGCCCACTACATCTAGCACTATGATAATGGCCTGGGGCGATTCAGTAGCTGTAACATTACTTAATAAAAGGGGTTTCTCCAAGGATGATTATAGGCTTTTGCATCCAGGAGGCAGTATTGGCGTGAGGTTAATTAAGATAAAAGATCTAATGCACACAGGAGATAGGATACCACTAGTGAAGCCAAACAGCTCTTTTTCAGAGATGATATTAGAAATGACCAAAAAGCGTTTAGGATGTACTGGTGTTATAAATGAGGAGGGAATTCTCGTAGGTATTGTAACAGATGGAGACTTAAGGCGTCATATGAACCTCGATTTTAAAAAGTCAGCAGTAAGAGATTTCATGACACTCCATACTCTAGTCATTGATCAAAATATGCTAGCAGTCCAAGCATTTGCTTTAATGAATAATAAAAGCGTTACTAATCTTTTTATTATTAATGAAGAAAAAAAGCCTATTGGCGTAATACATATCCACGATTTTATTAAGGCTGGAATTGCTTAATAGTTTTGCATAAGTTTTAACAACTTAAGTAATCTAAAACATTTTCAACACTTGTCATAATTCTAAGATTATCATAAGCACAAAATTCAACACCTGGATTATCAATAGCTGAATCATCACAGCTTTCATCATCGCAGCCAATCATACCATCCCCCACATAAATGAAGCGATACCTTACTGTTTGATAACTTACCCACATTACTGTTTTTAATCCACTATCTTCATATTCAAGTACGTATTTACCCTGAACAATAACTTTAATGAAACCAATAGAGCGAGTGTACAAATATATGGGATTTTACTTACTATGACTATTAAAATCTACAATTGCTCTTCTGTAACCACTTCCAGTACTGTAACTTACTACAGCTGCAAAGTACCATCGCCATTTCCTAATAATAAGAAAACCTTTCCTAGCATGTCATTGCCACTAACTATATCAACTTCCCATCGCTGTTTAAATCAAGCAGCAACTACTTCACCAAGACCACCCACACCCTCAACCCAAGCACTATAGCTAAAAATATCGCTTATAATCAGCCTCTCTAAATAAAGGCACACCATTACTGATACATATCTATTGTTAATTTTAAGAGGCTAACCTCCAAGTATAATAAATTCTCTATTCTATACCTCTCCATTTATAAATGGTCTTTATATCAAATCTAAAATTCACTCTTCTATTCCTTTTATTAGGTATCTCAGCACAATTTAGCATCTCCATTATCTTCACCTTTGCCTACTTCTTTTTTAAACGCTCCCGTCCCATGAAGGTGCACTTTTACTGTAGTTGAGTCCATAAACACTATATCTATTTTAATATCTTCTTCTATTTTAAAGCATATAAAATCAGCCATAACAAACCATTTTCTACTCCATCTTTTAAACCTGGTATATATCCGTATGCCAGGGACTGTATTCTTTTGGGCAATCTCTTCCAGGATACTGATATGCTTAGCATTTCCAGCATCGCACAAGAATACTTTTATAATAACTAATTTTTGGGGGCCTGCCTCCAAGGTGCGCTGCATGCTTTTCTATTATTGGTAATATCTCTTTGTTAAATAGATCTTCTGATATTTATAACCTGTTTGTTGACAGCTCCTATTCCAAAAATATATCTATTGAGAATTAAGTAGCATTCATGTATTTAAATTATAAAAACGCTTTGAGTCCATCTACAATGCAAAATATCATAGATTACAGTAAGTTACTTGATGACGCTATGTATGTTATAGTAAAAAAAGTGCTTGCATTAGTTTCTAAGAATGGGTTGCCTGGCAATCATCACTTCTTTATTTCTTTTGCTACAAACTACCCTGGAGTTATACTCTCAAAAAGGTTATCATCTCAACACCCTAAAAACATGACGATAGTGTTACAATATCAATTTGATAATTTGAAGGTATTAGAAGATCATTTTGAAGTTTCTCTAAATTTTAATGGAGTTAACGAGCACATAGTGGTACCGTTTGCAGCTATAGAAGTTTTTGCTGACCCAAGCGTTTCTTTTTCTTTACAGTTTAAGAGCAATTATCTCATATCTGATGAAACAAACTGTATTTATTTTGAAGATAATAATTATACTAAAGAGACAGATCATTTAGAGAATACTAAAACTTCTTTAAACCCGCAAAAGAAGAAGAATAATATTATATCTTTAGTTGATTATAAAAGGAAAAAAAATTAAGTTACTAGTTATGAAAATTATCTTTATGGGAACACCAAAATTTGCTGTTCCAGCATTAACAAAATTATTGGAAAGTCCTGATTTTAAGGTTGTTGGAGTATATACAAAACCACTCAAGGCCTCCGGTTATAGTATGAATTTAGTCAAATCCCCAATACACATTTTAGCGGAAGCACATAATATACCAGTTATTACCCCTAGAACTTTAAGAGAAATTGAAGTTTTAAACAAATTAAAAAGCTTTGCAGCTGACATCATCGCTGTTGCTGCATATGGCCTTATTTTACCCTCCAGTGTGTTAGAAGCAACTAAATATGGATGTATCAATATACACCCCTCAGACTTACCAAGGTGGCGTGGGGCTGCCCCTATCCAGAGGACTATAATGGCAGGTGATAAACAAACAGCTTTATGTATTATGCAAATGGATGAAGGACTAGATACTGGAGATGTGATCTTGCGTCATAGAATTAAGGTACCAGAAAACATAACTGCAGCCGAGTTAGAAAATATTATGGCAAATCTTGGTGCAGATAAGTTACTAGAAACACTGCTGCTTATCAAAAATAATAACGCGACCTTTGAGAAACAAAAAGAAGAAGGAATAACTCATGCCAACAAAATAGATAGATCGGAAGAAAAAATTAATTGGCAGAAATCAGCTACAGAAATTATAGCGCAGATTCATACATTTTCTCCTTACCCAGGAGCTTATTTTATTTATAACAATGAGATCATTAAAATTATAGACGCAGTTTATATAAATAATTTGAATAATAATCAACCTACTGAGGTAGCTCCAGGGTTAGTAATAGACAATAATCTCACTATATCATGCAGCTCTGAATTTATAAGACCAACCCTATTGCAACGCCAAGGAAGAAAAATAATTTATACTGACGCCTTTTTAAGGGGATTTCCTATACCTAAAGGAGCTAAAGTAGAGTAAATAAGTATTTGTAGATATAATTTACTACCTTTTCCACTACAATCTTCACTATAATTGACTTCCCTTTATATTTCATGTATCTTTACTTAACCACCTAATATATATAGCTCTTGTTATATGTATGGTTTTTGCTAAAAACTTGTAAGGATGAGCTATTTTTCATCTAAAGGTGAATTTATCTCATCAATCAAAATCAAGCAAAGAGAATAAGATGAATGACAGAAAATCAGCAGCTCACAATGTAACTCCCTTAACAAAAAATATAAAATTAACATCAAGAGGGCACAAAAAGAAATTAAGTCAAAGAAATGCCTTTTAAATACGTGACTCAAAAAAAGACAGACACCTAAGCTTATAGCCAACCATAAACCAGCCCTACCCAAATTATAGTGACCCTAAATATCTTCAACAATTTGATAGAGTGGAGTCAAGCTCAAGTGCTGGTATAAAAAGATGGAGATAAAGGCTTATGATACGAATAAAGTACGAAGCTGGTTAAAGATAATGACATTGAGCTTGAGATACCTAATAAAAGGAATAGAAGAGCGAATTTTAGATTTGATAAGACCGTTTATAAATGGAGGTATAGAATAGAGAATTTATTTGCTAGGATTAAAACAAACTGTAGATTAGCTATGCGATTTGATAAACTTAATGATGATGCACATAGCAGATACGCAGCTATTGCTTGATAAATAATATGCAAATAATAGCAATGTCTATATTATATCATATCTAGTGTTTTTATTAAATACTACCAGCCACTCGAGCAATATTATTGTTTCTAATATATTTCGTTTCTGTTTAACTTGTTTATCACTCCTCTCGTTAACTGTCAGGTTAAGTTGTGGCCTTTATATTTAAAGTTATCTAAGATTTCTCTTTCAATTTTTTCTTATTTTTCATACTCTTCGGTATTGATTTTTTTAAGATGTACTCATATTTTTTTGTTCAGAAAGTATATCTCTTAATTGATCACGGATTGTTTCTAGCTCCGATTCCGTTTTCTTTATATTATTATGATAGATTTTTGTTTTTTATTCCAATCCGAAAAATTCTCCAAAACCATAAGTGCTGCTATAATTTGTGACTATTCTTTTTTCTTACTTAATTTGCTCAATAGAATCTTGCAATTTTTTTGATAACTCAGCTAAGCATAATTCCTTACTAAATAATTCTTGTTTCTTTTTATCAAGCGCTGCTTCTATCTTTTTTAATATTTTTTTATTGTTTTCTCCTTCATTTGAGAATTTTATTTTAATGACTATACTAAGTACATGCACAATTAAATATAGGTAGTATTTTTAATACGATCGTAAAATAGTAGAAATTCAATCTAACTTATTTATGTTCAAATCATTACAAAAACACAATAAGAGTAAGGCACATGCATCTTATCCAAAAAAGAAGGAGCTGTATGTAGCTCTAAGCTTATTATCTCAATGTTTTTTGCTATATAAGCGCCAATTAGTTGCTGTTTGAAAATAAGATATAGCAGCTTTCAACAAATTTTTATCCTCTTTATCAATTGTAATAAATTGCCCATCATCATTTTTAATAAAAAATTTCTTTTGTTTTGTGGGACTTAGAATAACCATATTGTCATCTTCTATATAACCCATTTCTCTATAATTCGAAATAAACGCTCTTTTAGGATTTTCTTTCATTAAATCAAAACCATAAAATTTAGTTTTGTACTCCATATCTAAAATACCCAATAAAGTTGGAGCTAAGTCTATCTGACTTGAGAGACTATTTATAATTTTTGGAGTTAATATTTTAGGCGCGTATAAGAACAAAGGTATACGATGCTTATTTGGATCAAGAGCTATTTTTCCACAGCTACTTGCCGCATGATCTGCAATAATGACGAATATCGTATTATCAAACCATGGCTTATTCTTGGCTTCTTCTAAAAATTTACCTATTGCATAATCTGTATATTTAACCGCGCTTTCTCTTCTTTGCATGGGCAAATCTATTTTGCCCGCTGGAAATGTAAAGGGCCTATGATTTGAAGTGGTCATAATCATTTGAAAGAAAGGTAAAGATTTTTCATGCAAAATATCTATCTCTTTTATTACTTTGTTTAATAAATCTTCATCACAAACGCCCCAAGCATTTGAGAAAGTCACTTCTTCACTTTTAAAATCTGCTCTATCTATAATTTGATAACCATTGTTTTGAAAAAAGTAATTCATATTATCAAAATAACCAAACCCGCCATATATGAATTGGTTATGATAACCTTTTGCCTTTAAAACCAAGCCTAAGGAAAACATATCTTCATTTCCCAGACGCCTTACTATAGAGTTGCCTGGAATTGGTGGCATAGAAAGAGTTATAGCTGCAAGCCCATATACTGTACGAGTGCCAGTTGCATACATATTAGTAAAAAAGACTGACTTACTTTTTAAACCATCTAAATAAGGAGTGATATTGAGTTTATTGCCAAAAGCGTTTAGAAAATCAGCACTTAAGCTCTCAACAGTAATAATAACGATATTATGTTTCTTTTCCTTAGCATTTGATTTTATAGATCTTGATATAGAACCGTCATGAAAATTCTGCTTAAGTTTGGATTGCAAAATACTGAACCTCGTGGATTCGTCTAGTGTTAGATAGAATTGCTCATATGATAAATCATTATGAAAATAAGCTGAGAATAGGGAATATAATCCATTTTTTGATATCTCATTAATGTATCTATTGTTGCTATTTACCAGCTCATTATTAACAACAAAATAAGAGATAAAGTTAAGTAGAACTAATATAGCAAAAGGTAAAAGCTTATTATTTTTAATAGTAGTTTTTAAAAATTTGAATAATACTATCGCAGTAATTAAGGAACCTATTGAAAGCCCGATAATGATTTCAATAAATGCATAGGATTGCATAAGATTTTTTATTACTTCATCAGTGTAAACTAAATAATCTACAGCTATAAAATTGAATCTTGATTTAAATTCATACCAAAAAATAATTTCAGAAGTTGTTGTAAGAAAAATAATAAATATGAAAGTGAAAAATACAAAAAACCTCAAAATTTTAAATATTATACTTTCTTCTTGCGGGAGCCAAATTAAAGCAGTTAAAGATAAGACTAATAGTATCCACCCAAAAGCAACAAGATCATATAAAAAACCATAACTAAAGATGGTTATATAATTGAGAAAAGATATAGAATCTATATCAGATATAGTTAATAAATATAATTTTAGAGCTATTTGTATGAAAAAGAATAAAAAGAACTCAATTTGAAAAGTTTTAAAAAATGCAGTTAACTTGTACATAAAAAATAAAAACTACTTTTGATATATTTTACTATTAAACTCATAGGATAAAGCCATTACAGATAAAAGCCACACTGCAATAACTAATATCATTATTAAGAACACATTAGGCACTAGTGTTAACAATGAAGATCCTGGTATGAAAGAAAGCATTATCCATTGGATAAATGCTCCCACAGCTTTTCCTAGCCGTAATGTTAAAATATCAAAAGCTTTACTTATTGACCTTAAAGGTTCTGGCAAAGGAATAAATGCTATCTCTTTTGTTGGATCAAAGAAAGCATGACAAGAGCGACTGAATATATTTTGTATGGCTCCAAAAAATATAGCTATTGAAATCATTTTTATACTTTCTACATTAGTACCATTTTGAGAAACGTAATCGCAGTAAATAAGCACAGAGAAAAAAGCTGCAGTTGTAATAAAAATAACCATTGGTGTTATTAATGAAGCAGCCTTCCAAGTTATGAATCTCATCAAATACGCACTAATTAACATGAAAATCATGGAGGTAATTGCTGTATAAGTTTGAATGTGCCCCATGAAGTTACTATAATCTATTGGATCTGGGTAAGAAGATCTTACTATACTCTTCCAAATAGATTCGACTAATATTGAAGTGAAGGCATAACAAAATATCAAGGCCATTATTAAAATGGTATATCTTGATGAGAATACCAACTGTAGGTTACTTATTAAATTATCTCGACTTGGATAAATAGCCTGCTGCACCTGATTGATATTGTTTATTCCAACAATAAAACGGCTTAAGTACAAGAAAGTTAACGAAATTAGAATACTTAAAAATACTATAGTTAAAATAAGATAATGAAACGTTTGATCCCACGCATCATACAAATCAAAATTGGCAAAATATTGTATAGTTTCACCAGAAGCAACCATACCTATTTGACCTAACAACATTATTACTGGATAAACTTTTTTCGCTTGTTTCACGTCAGTGGTTTGATTAACAATTTGCCAAAATAATAACATGAGCATTACGCTGCCCCAGAGTTCTGCAATGATATAAAATAAACTATGCGTCCAATTACTGCCAACAATTACTAGATAACGTAAGAAATACCAATCAGCTCTTATCTCACGCATAAAATGCGGCTCTAGTTTTATATTCAATGACTCAGCATTAGGATATATAAAAAATGCATAAATAAGAAAGAATAAGGAGAAAAAGAGATTCATTGAATGGTAAATTGTTGTCTTTTTTACTTTTTTCAATAAATTTGTATAAGTAAGAATTATTATAATAGTAACAGGTAATGTGCCATATAATTTTAGAGTGGTAATGACCTCAACTCCTGACGCTGATATAACTAAAGTATCTTTAACTGCTCTTGTAAGGCCAAATACATAAACTGTTAAAACCATCAAAATACAGATGAAGAACAGCTTCTTATGTTCATATTTAATCATTTTAAAAAAAGAATATTTTTTCATCATGACAAAGATTATATGTATCTACAAAAGATTAAATACATTTAATTAAAATAATTAAACAAATATGCATTCAATAAATCACTTTGTTAAATTTTTACTAAAAATTGACTTTATATATTATATTTTTGCTAAAAATCTACCACTTTTGTAATAGGAAGTGTTAACAACTAGGTTGAACTAAGAAAGGATTGTGATATACTATCATCTAAAAAGGAAAGAAATGTCAGATCGTCTATATCAAATATCAGAAGATCTATTTAACAAAGAGATGTTACCAATAATAGGAAAGCATACGAGCCCATTTGGAGGCAGGCCCCCAAAATTAGTCATTATGGTGAGATTACAGGAGCAGCGCATTCTGATTGTAAGATGACAAATGAGATGATGGAGATGCTAAATTGTGCTGATATAAAAAGATGGAAATAAAGGCTTATGGTACGGATAAAATACGAAGCTGGTTAAAGATAATGACATTGAGCATGAGATACCTAATAAAAGGAATAGAAGAGTGAATTTTAGATTTGATATAAAGACCATTTATAAATGGAGAGGTATAGAATAGAGAGTTTATTTGCTAGGATTAAAACAAACTGTAGATTAGCTATGCGATTTGATAAATTTCATATACTTTCTTTAGATTTATTGCTTTATCTCTTATTAAAACTTTTTCTAACGCTCCAGTTCCATGATAGTGCACTTTTATTGCAGTTGAGTCCATAAACACTATATCTATTTTCAATATCTTCTCCTGTTCTAAGGCGTATAAAATCAGCCATAATAAACCATCTTCATTACGTTTTTTAAACCTGCTAATATTCGTATGCCAGAGACCATATTCTTTAGGGCAATCTCCCCTCCAGGATACTGATATGCTTAGTATCTTCAGCACCACACAAAAACAACTTATAATGACTAATTTTTAGGGCCTCACTCAAATGGGTGTCGTATGCTTTTCTATTATTGGTAACATCTCTTTGTTAAATAGATCTTCTGATATTTGATATAGACAATCTGACATTTCTTTCCTTTTTAGATGATAGTATATCACAATCCTTCCTTGGTTCAACATGGTTGCTAACATTTACTGTAGCTTTTTTGATTGCGTCTCTCATTTCTTTTGCCCTCTTATTAGGATGATTTAAGGTTATATGAGCAATTTCATGAGCTAGCACTCCCATGATTTCCATATAGTTGCTTAGTTTCACTAATTAGTCCCAAGTTAATAAAAATATTGCCAGTATCTAAAACAAATACTATTAATATTATTATCTTTAATGAGAGTAATCTTTATATTAGATTTATCAAGCCCAGCAACCTCAAATGTAAGCTAAAACATTTTTTGATAATATCCTCAACTTCTGGATCGCTTATTAATCTACTAGTCAGCACATTATAACTAAAAAATATTATAATATAATATTAAAAATCTCATCTTTACACTTTTGTAATCTGACTCAACGATTTTTTAATTAAATCTTCTAAACTAATTTGTTCATCTTTTTTTAAGATATCAGCAGCAATTTTAAAGGCCTCAGACTTAACAAACCCTAAATTAGCAAGTACTGAAGCAGTGTCTAGAGCCATACTTTGATTACCCTCAAGTGAAGCAGTAGCATTGACAAATGAGCATGTGTTAGCCATTAAAGCTTTTTTGTCTTTCAATTCATTAACTATTCTGGCAGCAAGTTTAGGACCGACACCATTCACTCTTTTAAAGGCATTGATATCTTGCGCTATAATTGCAGCAGTTACCATGGTAAGAGTCATTGAACTTAAAATGGCTAAAGCTACTTTGCCTCCAACTCCTTGCACTGTAATAAGTGTTTCAAATAATTGTTTTTCTTCTTTTAAGGTAAATCCAAAAAGAGTTATTTTTTCCTCTTTTACTTGCGTATGTACCCAAAAAGACTTGGTTTGCCCAATTTGCACACTTGCTAAGGCTGAAGAGGCAATGTTAAGTACATATCCTACCCCTGCCACATCAATAATAATTTGCTCTGGATCTATTAAGCAAATTTCACCAGTTAATTTCCCTATCATTTACACGCATCTTATATTTTTATATTGCACTAGTTACTTTACAGAAAAAAACTAATCATCCAATAAAAAGGTGTTGAAATGTTAATGTATTTATTGATAATGAGGCAATATTGAAATTGCCCGCATGATGAAATGGTAGACATAACGGACTTAAAATCCGTGAAGAGCAATCTTTTGCCGGTTCAAGTCCGGCTGCGGGTACCACTTTTAAGAGTTCTTTTCTATTTTTTTGAGGTGACATATAGCTAAATCACCATTTTTCATTAATTCTTTAGTCAATACTGATCCTATTATTTTTCAACAAATTAAAAATGAATTAGAAAGACAACAAGACGGATTGGAGCTTATTGCCTCTGAGAATATAGTTAGTAAAGCTGTATTAGAAGCACAAGGATCAATTTTGACAAACAAATATGCAGAAGGCTATCCTGGGAAAAGATACTATGGTGGTTGTCAATATGTCGATGAAATTGAGAATATTGCAATAGAGAGAGCCAAACTTCTTTTTGATGTACAATTTGCTAATGTACAACCTCACTCTGGATCTCAGGCTAATCAAGCCGTTTTCTTTGCTTTACTAAAGCCAGGTAATACAATTTTAAGCCTTTCGTTGGATTGTGGAGGGCACTTAACCCATGGATCGCCTGTCAATCAATCTGGAAAGTGGTTTCAGGCTGTGCACTACACTTTAAATCCTGAGAATTTTTTACTTGATTACGAACAAGCAAAAGAATTAGCTTTAAAATATAAGCCAAAGTTAATTATAGCTGGTTACTCTGCATATCCAAGACAAACAGACTTTGCCAAATTTAGAGAAATTGCTGATCAAGTTGGAGCTTGGCTAATGGTTGATATGGCTCACATTGCGGGCTTAGTTGCAGCAGGAATTTATGATAACCCTATTAAATATGCCCACGTTGTTACAACAACCACTCATAAAACCTTAAGGGGGCCACGTGGTGGGATGATTTTAACTAATCATCAAGATATGGCTAAATTGATAAACTCAGCAGTTTTTCCAGGATTACAAGGTGGACCATTAATGCACATTATTGCAGCAAAAGCTGTAGCTTTGGGTGAAGCATTAGAACCAGAATATAAGAATTATATTAAAAATGTTGTTAATAACTGCAAAATCTTAACAGATAATTTACTTCAAAGAGGATGTGATATTGTAACCAATGGTACGGATAACCATTTGTTAATAGTAGATTTAAGAAAGCAAGGAATTACTGGGAAAAATTTAGAAGAATCTCTTGAGAGAGCTGGGTTAACTTGCAACAAAAATAGTATCCCTTTTGACACTCAAAAACCAACAGTTACATCCGGTATAAGGCTAGGCTCTGCAGCATGTACTACCAGAGGCTTACAAAAAGAAGATTTTATAGAAATAGCTGATTGGATAGCAGAAATAGTTCATTATATGAAAACAGACTACGCAAACTTGAATCTAGCAGAAATCACAATTAAGCAAAAAGTTAACAATATGTGCAAGAGATATCCTATATATTAATTCTATATGAGTGATAAGCCAAAGTATTTACCTTCTTTCGTAAAAAGGAGCCGTCTGAAGTATACTACAAAGAAAGAATTACTTAGCTCTAATTTAGAGGCTTTTTCTTTAAATTCTCAGAATGTTGACGAATATATCTCATCTTGTACTTATAAAAAAGCAAAACTAGAAATAGGATTTAGTAATGGTTCCCATTTTATTAAGCGAGCTATACTAGAGCCAGCAACATTATTTATTGGTTGTGAAATATATTTAAACGGCACAGCAAATGTTTTAAAAGCCATTAAACAACATAGTGTAAAGTTATGTTGTTTAATGGCGACGCAAGAAATCTGTCAGAATATCTTACAATACTTTTACAACAATATATGTGTTATTTCCAGATCCTTGACCTAAAAAGAAACACTATAAGCGCAGGTTAATCTCTGTGGAGTTTATAAATTTATTAAGAAACAAATTATTGCAACTGATCATCAAGATTATGCTCTTTATATACAACAATTGATAGAGAATAACGGTATTAAAAGCTTTACTGGAAAACCAAATGATTGGGTTGAAACTAAGTATCAAATAAAAAGCACAGCCATCGGCTTAGATTTTACGTGCTTTTCAGTTTATAAGTAAAATCATATTACTGCTTAATGTGTACAAAATGTGCCTAGAAAAGTATTTCGAATTTTATAATTTAGCTTGACTATTTCATTAATAAACATATCATATGCCATGAATTTTTTAGTTTTTTTCACAATATGGCAAATCATAAATCAGCTCTAAAAGCTCACAAGCAATCAGTTGCAAGAGCTGCAAGAAATTCTTCCATTAAGAGCAGGGTTAAAACTTTCTCAAACAAAGTTAGCATTGCAGTAAACAGTGGCAATTTTGAGAATGCAGTTCAATCTCTTAGAGTGGCTGAGTCAGAAATAATGAAGAGTGTTACCAAAGGTGTTTTAAAGTTAAATACCGCCGCTAGAAAAGTTAGTAAACTTGCTAAAAAAGTTAAATCTCTCGAAGTTAAGACTGCATAAATCTTTGCTTACCATGAAACACTTCTCCTTGGTTGTAGCTTTTTCCTTTTTTTTAGGAGGGGTGTTTTTTTATTTTCCTGAAGTAGATTTATATCTAGCTTCTTTTTTTTATAATTCTAATACTGGCTTTAAAAATCAGAGTTATTATTTAGAGAATTTTAATCCAGTAATGCTTTTATTAGACTATGGCGCCATTTATATAGTTCCAGCTTCGTTTGTGGCTTTTATACTCTTTCTTTCTATAAGGCTATATAACCAAAATAAATCATTTCATTATAAGCACTATCTTCCTGTGATTTATATAGTCCTCACTACTTTGATAGGCCCTCTCTTATTGCTTAATACAATAAAAGATGAAATTTTCTGTCGTGCTAGGCCTGAAGCTATTAAGGAATTTAAGGGACACAAAAAATTTACTCCTGCTTTTGCCTTAAGTGATCAATGTAGCAAGAACTGCTCTTTTATTTCGGGCCATGCTGCTGCAATCTTTATGTTATTTTCATTAGCATTTTTAATTGAGAATCAAAAAAAGAGAAGAAAAGCTATTTTATATATAACTTTTTTTGGATTATTAGTGGGAGTAGGTCGTATGTCATTTGGCAAACATTTTGCAAGTGATATAGTTTTTTCTGGCTTTTTCGTTTATATTGTATCCTACATCATGGCACTATTATTTAAACTTCCAAGTACACGAAAAAATGGCACCGATAAAACGACAAATTAAAGTTATTTTGGCAAGTCCGCGAGGCTTTTGTGCTGGAGTTAAAAGAGCTATAGAAATTGTTGAATGCGCTCTAAGAAAATATGGAGCTCCTGTATATATAAAGCACGAAATCGTACATAACAAATATGTTGTCAATTTTTTGAAGGATAAAGGGGTAGTCTTTATTGATGATATAGATTCAATTCCAGATGGTGCGGTGGTGATCTTTTCTGCTCATGGTGTCTCTAAAAAAGTTGAAGAGGATGCAAGATACAAGGGACTTTACATATTAGATGCAACTTGTCCATTGGTAAAAAAAGTGCATAATGAAGCACAAAAGTATGTGGCAGAAGGCAGAAAGCTAGTGTTAATAGGACATAAAAATCATCCAGAGATTGAGGGCACTAGCGGTAGAGTTGCAGCAGACCAAGTTGTATTAGTAGAGAATTTAGAGCAAATAGAAAATCTTCCTTTTAAGTCTGACGAAAAATTGGCATATGTAACTCAAACTACGCTTAGCATAGATGACACTAAAAATTTAGTTAACACTTTGTATAAAAGATATGCAGATATAGACGGTCCTGCTTTAAAAGATATTTGTTATGCAACTCAAAATAGGCAAGATGCCATTAGAGAACTGACAAAATATATTGATGTCTTATTGGTTATTGGAGCAACAAATAGTTCTAATTCAAATAGATTAAGAGATTTAGGTGCATCTCAGGGGGTTACATCTTATTTAATTGCTGATGAAACACAAATAAATTTAGATTGGTTTAAAGATAAACAGGTGATAGGAATCACAGCTGGCGCTTCAGCTCCAGAAATTTTATTAAAACAAGTTTTAGATTTGCTTAGTACATACTATCAAACTGTGATAGAAGAAATGAATGGCGTAGTTGAAAATTTAAAATTTAAAATTCCAAGAGAATTAGAAAATCTATGAGCTGGATTTTATACCATTATTCTTTGTGCCCCTTTTCAAGAAAAATTAGAATTATTTTAAAAGAAAAAGGGGTTCAATTTGAATTAGTTTTAGAAAAATATTGGGAGCGCAAGAAATCCTTTTTAAGTCTCAATCCAAGTGGAAGCACACCAGTACTTTTAAATAAAGAAAATAGTAAAGCGTACTATGGAAATTTCTCTTTATTTGAATTTATTGAACAAAATTTTTTAGAGCACGCTATTTTGCCTTTTGACTATCAAAGTCAATACCATGTAAGAAATATCACAGAATGGTTTGATATCAAGTTCTATAATGAAGTCACTAAATATTTAATTGAAGAAAAAGTTATTAAAAATGCTTCAATTAATTTTAATTCAATGCCACCAAATTCTTCAGCTATTAGAGCTGCAAAAAAAAATATATTACTACATCTAGATTATATAGACTTTTTATTGAAGAAAAATGGTGGTGATTATATAACTGGCGAAAAAGTAGGCTTAGCTGATTTTTCTGCAGCTTCACAATTATCAGTTTTAGATTATATGGGAGATGTACCTTGGGAATATAGTGTTGCAGTGAAGTCATGGTATGCTTTAGTAAAATCTAGACCCTCGTTTAGAGATATTTTAAGTGATGAAGTACCTGGGCTACACAAATCTTCTCATTATGAAAATCCTGATTTTTAAAAAATACTTATGACAAAATCTTTGGTAAGGCTCTATATTAATGCTAATCTTGCAACTAATGCAGTACTAGAGTTATTAGGTGAGCATTATAATATTTAATTAATGTTATGCAAAAAAAGCTTGATGACAAAATAGCCGCATTCAATAGTCAAAATGGAGAATTCACAGTTTGCTGTTTATTTTAATCTCTCTAAAAATGTCAGAGCTAACAGATATAGCAGCTCTTTTGCTTTTCTTATTATGGCAAAACTTACGAGCGAAACATATTAGCAGACATACGATTTTTTAAAAAAATTCTAAAAGATACGCCTAAAAGATATGCTTTTCTAATTATAATTCCTCCTCTTAATCTAAAAACCTGCTCGTTCTTAAATTTCAGTTATTTTCTTTTTTCCTAGACTCTTTTTACAAAGTTCACAGCTTCTTTAAGTTCTTGCTCTGAAGTAAATTTTGGCATTTTCTAGCTATAGTATTCTAATTTTTTGTTTACTTCCCCCCAGGGGTTTATGACATTCCTAAGCTACAACACTTTATACTCTAAAAGAACCACAAAAGCTAAATAAAAGAGTTTAAAAACTTAGCAATCAGCCTTTGTTAAGCCCTTGAACTTAGCAATTTCTGCTATTAATTCAAAGTATGTAATGCTAATTCAATGCATTATGTAAAAACTTTTCACAATATTATTTTTTTGCTAGAATAAATTAAAGTTAGGATTTTGTCGTTAAGGAGCTTTTTGCTAAATCTCAAGAAACTGATTCGTTGCATAATGAATTCTAGCACCATGTAGTTTAGAATTTTTAGTTCCAAAGAACTTAAATTGAGATAAAGGATACTTTGTATGAAAATAAAGGTGTAGTAAAGAAAGCAATAGGGCTATCCGGCTGTGCTGTATTAGTACCATTGGCAGTGAACACATTTAAAGTGTGACAGTTTTCAAATGATAAAGACTTTTACTTGGCTAATTAAAAAAAACAATTTTAAAGCTTGGCAACATCCTACTCTCCCATGTCTTAAGACATAGTACCATCGGCGATGGAGCCCTTCACTTCTGAGTTCGGAATGGATTCAGGTGTTACCTCCCCTCTATAACCACCAAGCTTTAAATTGGGGTTCCTTAAGGTAAGTAAGTTATCAATTTTAAACTAAAACTTTTAAAACAAACAAAATTTAGTATGTAAATGTAATACAATGTAAATGTAATACAATATAAAGCCAGCTATTTAAGTCAGTCGTGCTATTAGTACCAGTTAGCTAAATGAATCACTCCACTTACACACCTGGCCTATCAACGTGGTAGTCTTCCACGGCACTGATAGGGAAAACTAGTTTTGAGGTAGGTTTCCCGCTTAGATGCTTTCAGCGGTTATCCTGTCAGTACATAGCTACCCAGCGCTGCTCCTGGCGGAACAACTGGTACACCAGTGGTACGTCCAACTCGGTCCTCTCGTACTAGAGTCAGATCCTCTCAATTTTCCTTACAACCACGGCAGATAGGGACCGAACTGTCTCACGACGTTCTGAACCCAACTCACGTACCACTTTAATCGGCGAACAGCCGAACCCTTGGGACCTTCTTCAGCCCCAGGATGTGATGAGTCGACATCGAGGTGCCAAACGAGCTCGTCGATATGGACTCTTGGAGCTCATCAGCCTGTTATCCCCGGAGTACCTTTTATCCGTTGAGTGATGGCCCTTCCACGCAGAACCACCAGATCACTATGACCAACTTTCGTTTCTGCTCGACTTGTCAGTCTTGCAGTCAGGCAGGCTTATGCCATTGCACTCTAACAGCTGATTTCCGACCAGCTTGAGCCTACCTTCGCACGCCTCCGTTACTCTTTGGGAGGCGACCGCCCCAGTCAAACTACCCACCATGCATGGTCCCAAACCTGGATTCACAGATTGTGGTTAGATATCAAGAATCGGAAGGGTGGTATTTCAAGGTTGGTTCCACAAAAGCTGGCGCCTTTGCTTCATAACCTCCCACCTATCCTACACATCTGATTCCTAATATCAGTGCAAAGCTATAGTAAAGGTTCACGGGGTCTTTCCGTCTAACCGCGGTAACTCCGCATTTTCACGGAGAATTCAATTTCACTGAGCTGATGTTGGAGACAATGGGGAAGTCGTTACGCCATTCATGCAGGTCGGAACTTACCCGACAAGGAATTTCGCTACCTTAGGACCGTCATAGTTACGGCCGCCGTTTACTGGGGCTTCAGATCAATGCTTGCACACCTCACCTTAACCTTCCAGCACCGGGCAGGCGTCAGGCCCTATACATCCTCTTTAGAGTTTGCAGAGCCCTGTGTTTTTGATAAACAGTCGCCACCCCCTGGTTTGTGCCACCCTTTCCCAGTTGCCTGATTAGGGTCACCCTTTTCCCGAAGTTACAGGTGCAATTTGTCTAGTTCCTTCAACATCATTCACTCTACGCCTTAGTATACTCTACTAGTCCACCAGTGTCGGTTTGGGGTACGATCCATATGCTAGAGCTATTTCCTGGAAGACTTAAACTGCATCCAAAATCCAATAATCAAGATACAACCTTTTACCTTCGTCACTTCTAGCTGGTTTACGAATATTAACGCAATTCCCATCGACTACGCCTCTCGGCCTCGCCTTAGGGGTCGACTAACCCTGCGCAGATTAACTTTACACAGGAACCCTTGGACTTTCGGCGGAAGTGTTTCTCACACTTCTTTACGCTACTTATGTCAGCATTCTCACTTGTGATATCTCCAGCATGCTTCACAACACACCTTCACAGACGTACACAACGCTCCGCTACCGCTTATATATAATACATAAGCCCGCATCTTCGGTACATGATTTTAGCCCCGATACATTTTTGGCGCAGGATTGCTGATAGACTAGTGAGCTATTACGCTTTCTTTAAAGGATGGCTGCTTCTAAGCCAACCTCCTAGTTGTCTTGGCATCCCCACATCCTTTCACACTTAACCATGGATTAGGGACCTTAGATGGCGGTCTGGACTCTTTTCCTCTCGGCCATGGACCTTAGCACCCACAGCCTGTCTGCCATTTTATACTTTTCGGTATTCGGAGTTTAGTTAGGTTTGGTAAGGCTTTGGGCCCCCCTAGCCGATCCAGTGCTCTACCCCCGAAGGTAAACAAATAACGCTCTACCTAAATAGATTTCGCGGAGAACCAGCTATTTCCAAGTTTGATTGGCCTTTCACCCCTAACCACAAATCATCTCACAATTTTGCAACATTGACGAGTTCGGTCCTCCGTTAGATCTTACTCCAACTTCAACCTGTTCATGGCTAGATCACTTGGTTTCGGGTCTAATACATCTAACTAAAGCGCCCTATTAAGACTCGCTTTCGCTACGACTACACCTATCGGCTTAATCTCGCTAGATACACTAACTCGCTGACCCATTATGCAAAAGGTACGCCGTCACAACACAACTTCCATAAAGGAAGCAGATCACTCCGACTGCTTGTAAGCATTTGATTTCAGATTCTATTTCACTCCCCTTATCGGGGTTCTTTTCTCCTTTCCTTCACAGTACTTGTTCACTATCGGTCGACAGGTAGTACTTAGGCTTGGAGAGTGGTCTCCCCATGTTCAGACAGGGTTTCACGTGCCCCGCCTTACTCAAGACTTAATTTGCTTTTTACTTATACAGGACTATCACCTTCTTTGGTCACACTTTCCATGGTATTCTAATTATTACAAACTAAGTACTGGCCTAGTCCGCGTTCGCTCGTCACTACTAGCAGAGTCTCTGTTGATTTCCTTTCCTCCTGGTACTTAGATATTTCAGTTCCCAGGGTTCGCCTCTTTAAGCTATGTATTCACTTAAAGATACTGAGTCATACTCAGTGAGTTCCCCCATTCGGACATCCACGGATCAAAGATTATTGGCATCTCCCCGCAGCTTATCGCAGCCTATTACGTCCTTCATCGCCTCCTATCGCCAAGGCATCCATCAAATGCTCTTTTCATACTTATATAACTGGCTTAATACTATTTTACTTACAGAACTAAACTTTGCTTATTTCAGCTTCATTTATGCTAATTAAATTTTTAGCAGTAAGTTTAAATAATTTTTTGATAACTTATTTACAATTTCAAAAGAACTTTTTACTCACCAAGCATTTTTTTACTTCGTGGTGAAAGAGATAATACTCAAAATCCCTTAACTGGTCAATTCCTTTTTTCAATTTTTTCAGTAATAGTTTTCAACACATAAAAAATAGAGAGTATTATATATCTCCACTATCAAAAGCACTGCCCTGGAGAAAAACAAAATCTAAATAAAGTCTAATTCATCACCTATCGTTAGATATGTGCTTTACCACTAGTAATATAATACTGGATAGCACCCCACCTCCTGATCTACTACTAGATGAAGTGAAAATGGCTTATTATGGCTGAGACCATATTCTTCAGGATACACTCATATGCTTTTCCATTATTGGTAACATCTCTTTGTTAAATAGATCTTCTGATATTTAATATAAACAATCTAACATCTTTCACTATATCTCTAGTTATAAAAGTATGTTGAAGGTAACTATTTATGACTTTTCTTCCTTAAGAATGCTGGGATCTCAAAAAGGTTATCACTATTTTTGGAGGTAGCAAAATCCCGTTTTTTTTCTTCAAATTGTGATACATTACTAGTTATTCCACTGTCTAATTTCTCAGTAGCTCTAGGAAGCACTTCATCTTCGTTGATATTACTTTTATCGGGGTTAATAGCCTGCGGAGGAATAAAAGACTGACTGAAATTTACAACAATATTTTCCTCCACAATATTAGGATTTAAAGCACTTGATTGTTGCTCATTTGAGTTTTCTTTATCACTATTAAAATCAAAGGACTTCTGTGTATCAGATATAGCTGCTTGTAAAGGATTCAGCTTGTTACTTGAAGCTTCAGATCCATTGGTATTTAAAACTTGCTTACTTTTTATACTAAGCATATTAGTATGTGCTTGCGCTACGCTGTTTGATGAACCTATGCCAGTTGCAACTACTGAAACTCTTAACTTTCCTTGAAGTTCACTACTAAATGCTGAACCAAATATAATATTTGCCCCAGGTTCCACTTCCTCTTTAATACGATTGGCTGCTTCGTCAACTTCAAATAATGTCATATCAAGACCGCCAGTGATATTAATCAGCACACCTTTAGCTCCTTTCATTGATGAATTATCAAGCAATGGATTAGATATAGCTGCTTCTGCTGCTTTTATAGCTCTATCCTCACCTTCTGCTTCGCCTGTTCCCATCATGGCTTTACCCATTTCATGCATAACAGTCCTAATATCAGCAAAATCAAGGTTTATTAAACCTGGCATTGTAATTAAGTCCGTAACGCTCCTAACACCAGAGTGCAAAACATTATCTGCCATTTTAAAAGCATCAATAAAAGTTGTCTTTTCGTTTACAATGCGAAATAGATTTTGATTAGGTATAATAATTAAAGTATCAACATCTTTGCTAATCTCTTCCAAGCCTAATTCAGCTACCTTCATTCGCCTCACTCCTTCAAAATGGAAAGGCTTGGTAACAACACCAACTACTAAAGCTCCTTCTTCTTTAGCAACACCAGCTATAACAGGAGCTGCGCCTGTTCCAGTCCCACCACCCATTCCAGCTGTGATAAATAACATATGACAACCAGAAACAGCAGCTCTAATTTCATCTATGGACTCTTCTGCAGCTGCTCTGCCTACTTCTGGGTGAGAACCAGCACCTAGGCCTTTAGTGCTATTAATACCAAGCTGAATTTTATTTGAAGCCAGTGCGTTAGCAAGAGCTTGAGCATCAGTATTAGTAACCCAAAAATCAACTCCTTCTAAATTTGCAGTTACCATGTTGTTAACTGCATTACCTCCAGCACCTCCAGCACCAAAGACTATTATTTTTGGCTTTAAACCAATTTCTTGATGCGGAATTGCAATTTTTATGCTCATAGGCTAGCTAATTAATGCTGGATAAATTACAAGCAATATTATCATCATACGCATCAAAGAACAATTGCTTTTTGTTGTATAATGCTTTACTTATCTAGAGTAGAATTCTATAACTAAGCTAGGGTTCATTTCCACTGGATATGGTACTTCTTGGAGCTCAGGCCTTCTAATATAAGCTGCGGCATTATTTGAAGCATTAAAAGAAATATATTCAGGCACTCTTCTTTCACTAAGAGAAAGTGCAGCTTGTACTACCAGCAAATCTCTAGATTTTTCATGTAAAGTTACCACATCACCTGGTTTTAATCTATAACTCGGAATGTTTACCGACTTACCATTCACTAAAATATGCTTATGATTTACAAACTGTCTTGCAGCAAAAATACTATTTACAAATCCAACACGGTATACAAAAGCATCCAGTCTTGATTCCAATAAGCCCACCAAGTTATGGCCTGTATCTCCTTTACGTCTTGCAGCTTCTTCATAAGTTCTACGAAATTGTTTTTCGGTGATATCGCCATAATATTTTTTTAATTTCTGCTTAGCCTGAAGCTGTTGCCCATAATCAGTAAGTTTATGGCTCTTAGCTCCATGCATCCCAGGCGCGAAATTGCGCGTATTAACTGGATCTTTAGCTTTTCCCCAAAGATTAACTCCAAGTCTTCTACTTATACCAAACTTCCTACCGTTTCTTTTTGACATAGGACTCCTTAAAAAATCATAAATAAACTAAGAGCTGTTACATATACAATTTTGCTATTCCTATGTCAATAATCTGCAGAGCCCCTAGGATAAATTATTTTATAGCACAGACTAATCAACTACAACTTAAGATTATGATTTGAGTTGCTATTATGGATATTTATTCACTCACCCTACGCAGTGAGAAAAAAGCTAGATAGAAGTAATACTAGGTATAGTAATCCTATAAACAAAAATTGATTAAGATGCATAAAACACTAGATATTTATACAGACTATTTAATTTGTCAAAATAGTTATGCAACAACTACTGGTTTATCTGATTTATTATGTGGTGAGATGGGACACAATAAATTTACTAGATTTTTTAATGGAACAGCCTTAGGATCACAGGATCTATGGGGTTATATCAAGCCTGAAGTCAGGAAAAATGAAAAGAAATTAGGTAGAATTTTGATTTTGGATGATTCGATTGAAGAAAGACCTTATACTAATGAGAACGAAATTATGTGCTGGCATTATTCACATGCTAAAGGAAGGCATGTGAAAAGAATAAACATACTTTCTTGTCTTGTTGGTGCTGTTACTCTACCTGTGAGTTATAAAATTGTGCATAAGGAGATAGTATTTTATGATACTGAGAGTAAAAAGGTAAAGAAAAAAGCAAGTATGACCAGAAATGAGCATTTTCGTAATTTAATAAAACAAAGCCATATAAACAAAGTATTATTATGTAATGACTGATAATTGCTTTGGAGCAAAGGAAAATCTAGAATATATAAATGATTCGAAAAAATATTTTATTATAGGTATTAAATCAAATTGCACTATAGCTTTATCAAAAAATGATAAAACGCAAGGTCAATCTCAACAAGTTTCGTCATTAAATCTAAAGGATGGTCAATCTATCAAGGTGTGGCTCAAAGGATTAGAATCTCCAGTGATGCTCATTAGAAAAATCTTCATAAACGAAGATAATTCAACTGACATTCTTTATTTAGTATTAAACGACCTTGACCATGATAGCGACCATTTATATGAGATCTACCAAAAATGGTGGCAAATCAAAATATATCATGAATCAATAAAACAGAATGCAAATAAGTCACTAACAAAGAAGGTAATATCTCGATCAAATCATATATTTGCTTCAATCATTTCCTTTTGCAAGCTTGGAATGCTTCAATTAAAAATTTGTGCAAACCATTTTGCATTGAAATATAAATTAATTCTTAAAGCAAATCAAGCAGCTATGCTAGAATTACAAAATTTATACAAATTAACAACTTGTGCGTAAGGGAAGTTAGTAATTAGTAGATTACCCAATTAGCTCTTTTTTCTATGTAATGGGCCCTTAGGGTCAAATATTTTCATTTCTTGATACAATCCCATTCTGGAGTACGAATTTCCCATCTTTCTTTTTGCTTTCCAGCAAAAAATTTTTTCTGCATTTCATCTAACTATCACTGCTTACTTTCTTCCAAATTAAGAAGCTCATAATCTCTTGAAAAGATGATTGTTTATCGCATTGTGACCGCATTAAACTCGTTAAAAAGCTTGTGCTTAAAGGCTCCTGATAGATATAACATTTCAATTAAGGCTTTTTGCTCTTGCTCTGTTTCAAAACCAACAATATTTAATAAATGAGATAATTCATGCTGTTCTTGTTCTATGAATTCAATTACCACTTGATCACAATTTAACGCCTGCTCTAAATCAATACCGACATAACTAATTTATTATAAGAATTGAAAGAAGCGCTGGGATGCTATTTTGTTGCTCTTTAGAAGCTGTAGCTTTTATATTATCCAACAAAGCTCTGGCTTTATCTTTTTTATTTTTTTGTATAAAAAGAGAAGCCTCAAGCAGCTGCCTGCTATAACTGAATGTTGGAGCTCTATGACGCTCTTGCAACATTTTTAAACCTTCTTCGTTAGTGATTTTTTCTGCCCTTAAATATGATGAAACTCTCATTAATCCAGCAAAAGATTTCAAAGATTGATCTACTTGTTCATTCTCCTCGACGGCCCCATATATATGAGCTGCTTTGTTAAAATTACCCATAGAATCATGGATATTTGCAAGATTTAGAGCCGCAACTATTGCATATATAGTTTGCCCCTCGGAAAGTTTTTCTAGTCTACCAAGTCCTTCTTGTAGCATCTGTTGATTAGTCACTTTATTTAAAAAATGATGTGCTTTAATATACTCCGCTGCTTCCGCATGCAGTGTATTTTCTTTGTGAGATTTCCACCAATTAAACAAAAGTCCACACACTAAAAGTAAAATTACTAATAAAATAAGGAATTTACCATACACCTTTACAGTGGTATGAATTCTCTCTTGTTTTAAATCTTCTATAATTGAATCTAATATATCTGTCATAATTGCACTGAATAAAAAATTTTTTCTTATAAATAGCTGTAAAAAAAAGCTATTGTTAATTTGAAATTTAAGTTAAAACTAGCCTATAAATTTTTTAGTTTAATAATGAATTTAATATTTTTACTATAGTAAGTAAATACTGAGAGCGCCTTTTTTACTGTTTTAAAATGTACGAGTTATTTTTACGCATCACCGAATTTGTAGAATCCTTAGGATATATTGGAATTTTTATTATGACCTTTATAGAAGGTACCTTTATTCCAATACCAAGTGAAATCACCTTGATACCAGCAGGTTATCTTGCTGCAAAAGGGTATTTCCATTTAAGGTATGTACTTTTTTGGAGTATAGCAGGTACACTCAGTGGCGCACTTTTCAGTTATTATATTGCATTACACTTTGGACGTATATTATTATTAAAATACGGCAAATATTTCCTTATTAACAAGCAAAAACTGAAGAAAATAGAAGCTTTTTTTACAACGCATGGACCAATATCTGCTTTTAGTGGCAGGATGCTGCCTGGAATTAAGCATTTTATTTCTTTTCCAGCTGGCCTTGGTAAGATGGATGTAAAAAAATTCATGCTATACAGTGCATTTGGTGCAACATTTTGGGTTTCTATTATAGTGGCTGTTGGTTATTTGATTGGTGATAACGAATATTTAATAAGCCGCTATATAAAGCAAGTTAACATTGGTTTAATTACTTTTACTGTATTGTTAGTAGTATTTTATATTTGGAAGTTGCGTTATAGCAAAAATCAGGATACTGAATAATCATAGCTGAAATTTATGTGATGAATCCATGCCAGAACTACCTGAAGTTGAGACAATTGTTAGTAGCCTTAGAAATAGAATAATCAGAGAAAAAATTATTTCTGTTTATTGCAATGATAAAAAGATGAGAGTTAGTGCTGCGGAAAACTTTAAACAGCGTGTTGAAGGTAAGGTTATAGAGCATGTAGAAAGGCGAGCAAAGTATATATTAATTTTTCTTAAGGGTAATGAAGTCTTGGTATTTCATCTTGGAATGTCAGGTTGCCTTCTCTTAAGCCCAAAAATGAGACAAACAAAACACAATCATTGTATAATAAAGTTATCTTCTGGCCAATTTTTGACGTTTTATGATCCAAGGAGATTTGGCCTTTATACCACCTTCAACCAATCGGAATTAAAACAAAATAAAATATTTTCTACTCTTGGTATTGAGCCTCTTTCCAAAGAATTTACCGATAATTACTTGCAACAATGCATAAAGACTAAAAAATTGATTAAGCAAACAATAATGGATAGTAAATTACTTGTTGGTGTAGGCAATATTTACGCAAGCGAAGCGCTGTATATGGCTGGTGTCTTACCATTTAGATCTTCAAATACTTTAACAATTGAGGAATGCAAGAAACTAACCAAAACCATAGTTGCGGTTTTAAATAGAGCTATTGAATTAGGAGGCTCAACACTAAGAGATTATAGATCAAGTGACGGCCGTACAGGGAGCTTTCAGCACAATTTTTTGGTTTATAATCGAAAACACTGTACCAATTGTAACAACATAATAAAAAATATTAAGATTAGTGGGAGATCTTCTTATTATTGTGATAAATGTCAACGTTAAGATTGTTTATTACTTAAAGAGCAAACTAATTGATTATGTAGGAAAATTTCTCATCTGAGTATAAACAGACTTATAAAAAAATTGTATTTATTAATCATGTATAATATATCTTTATCTTATAAAGATTTAATTATTTATTGAGTTGTGTCTGTTATAAAAAACGCTTGGAATTTAGGTAAAGGTATATTTTTTGATAAATCTCACAGAAAAAAAGCTCTAGCACTCTTAACACTCTCCATACTTTTTGAATTTGGTTTGGTTTGTTGCCAGTACGTATTGTCTTATTGGAATAATGACTTCTATACAGCATTACAAAATTTCGACAAAGAAGCTTTGTATAACGCAATTACAAAATTTTGCTTACTTGTTGTATTATTTATTACTGTAATTGCCCTGCAATATATGTTTCAAAGCAAGTTGATGATTTTATGGCGAAAATGGATGACCAAGTTCTATATTAACAAATGGCTTCTTTATAACTCCTATTTTGGCATTAATTTATTTAACAATCAAAATGATAACCCAGATCAAAGGATAAGTGAAGACATCAATTCTTTCGTAAATTTAACCCTAACACTATTTCTTGGGTTATTGGGTAGCGTAATAACACTTGCCAGCTTTTTTTTTATGTTATGGGCACTCTCTGGAGATACTAAATTTAAACTTTTTGATTTAGAAGTTAACGTCAATGGCTACTTTGTCTGGGTCGCCATTATATACTCCGTTGTTGGTACTTTAATTACCTACGTTATAGGTAAAAGATTAACAACGCTGGACTACTTACAAGAGAAAAAGGAGGCAAATTTCCGTTTCTCATTAATTAGACTCAGAGAAAATGCAGAGAGTATAGCTTTATATGATGGCAATGAATATGAAAAAAATGTTTTTAGGGCAGCACTTGATGAAGTTGTAAAGAACTTTAATGCAATTATAATAGTCACAAGAAATTTAAAATCTTGGAATAGTTTATATATAAACATCAGTACCATCTTACCAATTGCTGCCGCATTACCAAAATTTTTTGCTAAAGAGGTAAAGCTCGGTGGCTTGATGCAGATTCATTCAGCATTTATACAAGTTAAATCAGCCCTTTCTTTTTTAATCACTAGCTTTTCTGTTATTGCTTCTTATAAGGCAGTTATTAATCGTCTTTTGGAATTTAACCAACATGTTGAGGCATGGAATAATAAAATTATCAATTCTAATGTTAAATTCAGTTATCTAGAAGATATGCCCATCACCTTAAAAAATATTGAATTAAGGTTACCAAATGGTAAAGTGTTGCTAGAAAATGTAAATGTCTCTTTTGAAAAAGGAAAATCTTACCTTATTACAGGGAAAAATGGTTCTGGAAAAAGTATATTAATTAAGTTAATTAAAGGGATTTGGCCATTCGCTAAAGGTGAAGTGGAATTGCCTGAAGATTCTAAGTTATTCTTTATTCCTCAAAAAATATATATGCCTTTTGGAACATTAAAAAGCATTCTAGCCTACCCATTTAAGAAAATTGATGAAGCTCTAGTTAAAGATTTATTACAACAATTTAATATTGCTTATTTGGAAAGTAGACTAGATGATGAAGAACCTTGGTCTACCAGTTTAAGTGTTGGAGAACAGCAAAAAATCTCAATATTACGTGCTATAATTGCAAACCCTAAAGTTCTTATAATGGATGAGAGCACAAGCGCTCTTACTGAAAAAGATGAAGAACTAGTTTTTGAGATTATTAAAAAATTCTTACCCAACACTACTATCATATCTGTTGGACATAGGAGCAGCTTAAAAGAGTATCACTCACATGAAATTAGCACAGAGTGTTATAAAAGATCATAGTTTTGATATAATTCCATGACAGTGTTTAAATTTTTTACCAGAACCGCATGGGCATTGCTCATTCCTCAATACTTTCCCCCAAGATTTAAGCTTTTCTTGCATCTCCAACCTATTTAAGCAAAGTTTTTTACTTTCATTCAATGAGCTATTTTCAATATCATAGGTTATATGTAACTGTAAGCACCTAGATACAATCATTTTATCTAATTCACTAAGCATATTTCCAAACATCCTAAACGCCTCAATTTTATATTCATTAAGTGGATCTTTTTGAGCATAGGCGCGTAATGATATACCTCTTCTTAAATGATCTAGCAAATGTAAGTGATCTCTCCAAAGCTGATCTAGCGTATGTAAAAACACGTTAGATAAAGCAATGTTCAATACTTTCTCACCATATTGCCCCTTTTTTGAGTTTAATATTTCCAACGCTTTATTATTCAATAACTCTTTAACCTCATTTCCTACGTAGCCATCCTGCGTTACTATACTTTTCAAGTATATGTGCATTCCATATATTCGCTGTAGAGCCTTTTCTAAGCTGTTCATATCCCATTCTTTTTTATAAGTTTTTTTTTGGATATAAGCCTCAACCAAAGATTCATTAACGCTATTGATGATTTCTTGTAAAGTTGGTAAAAGATTGTTATCCTTCATTATTTCAATACGTTGAGCATAGATAACTTTTCTTTGCTCATTTACTACATCATCAAACTTTAAAAGATTTTTACGGACTTCATAATTTCGCATTTCAACGCGTTGTTGAGCTTTTTCAAGGGATCTACTAATCCAAGGGTGTACTATTGCTTCTCCTCTTTGTAAACCCAGACGAGTTAACATGGAACTAATTTTTTCTGACCCAAATATCCTCAATAAATCATCATCCAAAGAAAGAAAAAATTTGGTCCGTCCAACATCACCTTGCCTACCAGCTCGTCCCCTTAGTTGGTTGTCTATACGTCTTGATTCATGACGTTCAGTTCCAATTACTAATAACCCGCCGACTTCCAAAACTTTTTTTCTGTCTTGAGCCACTCTTTCTGCCTCTAACACTGAATCCTTTGATGAATTACCTTGCTCAACCATAGCCGCTGTGTTGCCACCAAGCATGATATCAGTACCGCGACCAGCCATATTAGTTGCAATTGTTATAGCACCAATTTGTCCTGCCTGAGCAATAATTTCAGCTTCTTGCTTATGATAGCGAGCATTTAATACATTATGCTTAATATTATGCTTATTAAGTAATGAAGATAAAAACTCTGATTTTTCTATGCTAACAGTTCCAACTAAAACCGGCTGCCCTCTTTTATTAGCTTTTCTGATTTCACTTAATATAGCTTCATATTTTTCTTCAGTAGTTTTATAAATTTCATCTTCTTCATCAATACGAGCAACCTTGACATTAGTTGGAATTTCAACAACTTCTAATCCATAAATATCAGAAAATTCGTTAGCTTCAGTCATTGCAGTCCCTGTCATTCCAGCTAATTTTGGATACATTCTAAAGTAATTTTGAAACGTCACAGAGGCTAATGTTTGATTTTCATTTTGAATTTCAACCTTTTCCTTTGCCTCAATTGCTTGGTGTAACCCTTCTGCATATCTCCTGCCATCCATAATACGGCCAGTAAACTCATCTATAATCATAATCCTGCCGTCTTTAACGATATAATCTACATCTTTTTTAAATAAATGGTGCGCCTTTAATGCTTGATTTAAATGATGAACAACGGCCATATTCTCCAGGTCATAGAGGCTATATTGGTTCTTAATAATTCCAAGTTTTTTTAAAATCAATTCAATGTTATGATGTCCATGCTCAGTCAGGTTAACCGTTTTTGATTTTTCATCTATATCTATATCAGTATTACTAATCTTCTGAATAGCTTTATCAATTTGTTGGTAAAGTTTTGATCGATCAGTAATAGATCCGGAAATAATTAAAGGTGTTCTGGCTTCATCAATTAATATACTATCAACCTCATCAACAATTGCATAATTAAAAGGCCTTTGTACTAATTGATCCATACTATATTTGAGGTTATCGCGCAAATAGTCAAAACCAAATTCATTATTAGTGCCATAAGTTATATCAGCTAAATAAGAGTTCTTTCTCTCTTCATCACTTAAATCACTTGCGATACAACCAACAGATAGTCCAAGAAATTCATATACTTTTCCCATCCAAGATGAGTCACGGCGAGCTAAATAATCATTTACTGTGACAACATGCACTCCAAGCCCAGTTAATGCGTTTAAATATACAGGAGCAGTTGCAACCAGGGTCTTGCCTTCCCCTGTTTTCATTTCTGCTATCTTTCCGTGATGCAGTATAATACCTCCTATTAGCTGAACATCAAAATGCCTCATATTTAAAACACGCTTTGCGACTTCTCTCACAGTTGCAAATGCTTCTGGCAATATATGGCCTAGGCTTTCACCATTTTTAAGCCTCTCTTTAAATATAAAAGTTTGATTAGCAAGTTCTGCATATGTTAACTTGCTTATTAAATTTTCTAAATTATTAATTTGTTCAATTATACCATATGTTGCTCTTATAATTCTTTCATTAGCTGAGCCAAAAACTTTTTTAGCTAAATACTTAAACATCTATAGAATCCAAAATTAAATGCATAATCCTTTTATATATTTAATTACAAAAAAGCAAGGACAGATAAATTTCCACAAAAATTCAATAATTCAATATATACCAGAGCTATACAAACGCGAATTTAGGATAAGAAGAGAGTAGCAAGTTTGAGGAGAGAGAGTTTTGCAGGAGCTAAGTGTTGAGATAGATTTGCTTAAGAAATATATACTCAACATGAAGAGATGTATCATAACTTACATTTTATACCCTAGATAATTTCTGCCAGATATAAGAAGAATGAGAGAGAAGAAGATTAATACCAACTCACAAAGTGTTAAGGAGAAGGAAAATTAAAGTTTTCTGGATTACTGATCATCATTCTATACTTTTATTTATCACCTTACAAAGATTTTAAAAATTATTATCTATGTCATTTATCATGTAGATATAGAGGATATTTCAAATTACCAAGCTACAACAGAACAATACAATTATGATCAAGATTAATATTACCGCTAACCATAATGTTACAGTTAATTTAAGGGAGATTATACAGGTATCATTGATTTTACTACATCCGCAATATGCCATGGAAACCATACAAACAACAACTGAGTATTTGGCAATATAACTAAATTAAGTATGAGTAGTTATGGATGGTATTGCAATTAATAATAAGGGCAACAGTAGTGACATATCAACAGCTTGCTCTATCCCCCAGAGTTTTACAAAAGGCAAAATCTTTGGCAGTAAAGAATACTTATTGAAGAGTTAAAGTGGATTTAGGCGCAAAGACTTTAGCACTGCGCGCCTTTAGCTATAGTACTCGGTTGCTGCTGTTCACCCCCCCCCTAATATCTGCCATACTAGATAGAAATCCAACTATTTTAGTAACTTATTCTCTTTCAGATTGCTTAGAAATATTGAGCATTTTCTGAGGGAAGTCATCCTATTTTGGGTAGAATTTCAGCTATTTTGCTTAGCATTAGCAGCAGAAGTAGAATCACTTATGGGATTTTTCTTCAATCCAGCAATATGTTGATTATCCCTTGGTTCCCTCTTTTCTTTAAAATCTTTTGGATTACCCTTGGTACCTACCATTGTAACTAGGAATACTTGACATGATGTTAGGAAAAATATAGTAAAAATTAATAAGCAATTTTTATTCATAAAAAATTATTCTCAGTTAATAATCAATGAAGAAATTTTTTTTAAACCACCGATATTACATGACCAATATAGGAAATCATAATGAGCATGGTAAACATTAACACTATAAGTTTTGGAACAAAAGTGAGAATTGGTTCCTGTTATTTGGGTTAGGAAGGGCTTGCACTAATGAAATTAGTGAGCCCACAACTTAATGGCCACAAGCAGGAGAAGTAACGATACTTTAAGTAGCACAAACAAAGTTTCTTTTGTTATCTCTATTACTGCTCCTGGTTCCATTTTTCTATACTTTAATTTATGGTTTTATCTGTAGAGTCATTGTCTTGACTTTTACGTTGAAGATATAATCCAAGAAAGTCAATAGGAGATATCATTAATGGTGGATAACCACCGTCTCTTGTAATATCAGATAATATACGCCTCGCATAAGGAAATATTATATTTGGGCAGTTTACAGATAAAATTAATTCTTTTTGAACTTGATCCATATTATCTTCGTCAATAGTAAAAACTCCTGCATATTGCAATTCAACTAAGAAAAGATTTTGATTCTCTGCTTTAGCGTCTGCTTCAATTTTTAGTATAACCTCGTAGGTACTTTTCTCTAAGATATTGACGTTTATCTCTAAATCTAAATTAATTGCTGGTTGTTCCTGCTGCATAAAAGAAAAAGGAGCTCTTGGATTTTCAAAAGAAATATCCTTAATATACTGAGCATTAACTGAAATAGCGTTACTTATTGTTTGTTTATTCTGATCGGCCATGCGTATTGTTTAACGTTATAGAAATTAATTAGGGAAGTTATAGCAAATTAACTTGCACAATACAAAGTATATCTGATACAAGATTTTTAGTATAAATTTTAGGTGGCCATGCTCGATCTTATTATCTTAGCAATTATAGCTATAGTTATTATCTCAAAGCTATTTAGTATATTAGGTGGAAATGATGATGATTTATCTGAAAGTAACAAAATTGATCCCTTAATTAAGCAACTATATAAAAAAAATACTACTTCGCAGGAGAAAGTTGATATTGAAATAGTTTCTGCGATTGAAGCAGGATTGCCTCAAAATATTAGAGATGTTTTTGATAATATCAGAAAAAAAGAACCTTTATTCAATGCTGATATGTTCCTAAAAGGAGCAAAAGCTGCCTTCAATGTAATAATACAAGCTTTTGCCAAAAATGATAAAGAAACTCTAAAAAATTTGCTTGCTCCCTCAGTGTTTAAGGATTTTTCAACTGCTATAGATGCAAGAATTGCCCAGAAACAAGTCTTAGAGAAAATAGTAGTCGGAGTAAATGAAATAGAAATAACAAATGCTGGTTTATCAGGCGATATTGCAACTATTGTAGTGAAAATCACCAGCGATCAAGTCACCGCTTTAAAGGATTATTTGGGGAGTGTGCTAGATGGAGATCCCAATATAATAATAACAAATCAAGATTTATGGATTTTTACTCGTAATTTAAAGAAGGATAAAGTGTGGTTCTTAACAAGTACGAATGCAACATAAAAAAATAGTTATTTATTCTCTATTTTTACTACTCATGATGCTTTTTTCTACTAGTTGCTCTAAAGGCAGAATAATTAGGGAAGCTAGTTTTAACAAATCTTCTTTTGCAAATTTGAAAGGCTGGAAAAATGACAAACATTTAGCTGCCTTCAAAGTGTTTTTGAAGTCTTGTGATGCAATCATGAAAAGAAATCCAAACGATCCAATCAGCGGACTGACCACTATAGGAGGCAAATCAGAAGATTGGCAGCAGGTATGCGTTGCTGGCCTGATTTCAGAAGTAGAATCTGATCATGAAGCAAAAGAATTCTTCGAAAAGTGGTTTGCAGTTTATTCTATAATGGACGAAAAAGGCAGAGATATAGGTAGAATGACTGGCTACTATGAAATAGAATTGAATGGCAGTAGAAAACCAACAAAAAAATATAAATATCCTATATATAAGGCACCTCCTGATATTAAAAAAAGATGCAATGGTTTTTGTCGTGCCTCAATTAATAGAGGTGCATTGAAAAATAAAAATCTCGAGATAGTTTGGGTTGACAGTAGAGCCAGATCATTTTTTCTACACATCCAAGGTTCTGGGGTAGTAAAATTACCAGACGGACAAGAAGTAAAATTGGGTTATGCCTGTCAGAACGGCTTTCCTTATACTGGAGTTAGCTCTATTCTTAAAAAGTATGGTATTAATGGCGTCTGCTCTATAACTCAAATTATGGAATGGCTTGATAAAAACCCTAAAAGAGGTATGCACTTAATGGAAGAGAATAAGTCATATGTCTTTTTTAGAGAAGTGTATGGAGAAAGCCCTATCGGCAGTCAAGGAGTACCTTTAAAAGGTGAAAGATCTATTGCAATAGATGCAAAGCTTTACCCCTACGGTGCCCCTTTTTGGATTGAGACAAACTTGCCAACTACTAAGTATAGCAAGTCTAGCAATTCTTATAACCGCCTTATGGTAGCTCAAGACACAGGCGGAGCCATAAGAGGAGCAATAAGAGCTGATATCTTTTTTGGTAGAGGAGCAAAAGCGGAAGTCTTAGCTAGTAGCATCAGTAGCATAGGGAGGTACTACATATTACTTCCAAAATCGGTATATGTCCCAACTACTCAAAAAGCTTTTAATTAAAAGCTATACCAATAATTAAATATTCATACGATGTCAGGCTGCACCAACGAACAAAAAAGAGCATTAGTAAAAGCCCTAACAAAAGCAGTAACTAATTCTTCAATAAGTATTCTTTACTGCCAAAGATTTTGCCTTTTGTAAAACCCTGGGGGATATTTATCAGAAAAAACAAGTACTATAATCAGTAATATAAAATCTATCATAATTGATAACAGCAGAATAATAATCCAGGTTATTAGTATACCATTAACAGTTGCTAGCATTGCAGCAGCAATTTTTACATCTAGCGTTGATTTTACTATTCTTTGTAGTGTACTAAATAGCGGATTTAATACCATAAATACTTTCTATACTACTTTCAATACCATAAAAACTATTTATTATAACCTAAAAAGTGACTATAGAATAATTATGCTATTGGGGTTCTAGCCAAAATAGGATGGGATTATTTTAACAGTAATAGAGAGAAAACAAGAATCTAGATAAAACCTCACTCGAGACCGATAACAATTAATCATTATCAATACTCAACAAATTTAAAGTAGTAAATCCCTTTGAACATGATTATAATTATGAGCAAAGTGCCTAAATATGAATTCCAAAAGAGTGATGTTGTGAAGTAACTTCTAATGTCTTTTTGTGATCCTTGATCAAATTTTTAACTTTATTTTTAAATCCAGGATCATTTAAAATACTTTTTTTAACTTTGATCCAACCAGTAAGATACCACATACCTGTAAATTTTGTAGCTTCCGAATAATACAATTGAGCTATTGAATTACTTTAACCTGGGCTCATTTTTACAAACCTATTTATTCTGCCAGTATGAGTTCCAACTACTTGTTGCATTTGCTCGTTATTGGGTTGAGTTAACTTATAACTTCGATGATATGATTTCTAATTAATTTCATATCCTCCACCATGCTAGAGCCTTTACCAGATTTAAACAAATCTTCACCAATTAACGAAGATAATTCCTCAGAAATATTTTTAGTCTCTAATGTTCGTTCTTCAAAAGCTTCATAAAATTCTTCCCTTTCGCCCTTGCAGGCAAGCATTTGCATAGGGGCTTTTAGCAAATTCGTAGCCTGGTTTACAACTGCAACTTGCAGCATTTAATATACCTTCAGCAGTCTAAAAGTAGCAGCGGCAGCATATTCTAAAGATGCAGCCTCGACCATCATAAGCCAACGCTCTAACAACACTGCTCAATGCTTTTGCTGTTTCACGATTTAGAACACCAAATTCATAAGCTATACCAATTGCCGCCTTACCTAACTGGGCGTAGCTTGGGTCTGCCACTGTACTATATGCATTTTCTAGGCTCGTCTCTTTGTGCAAAAGTCTCAGCAATATCCAAAACCTTCACTGCTAACTGTGCTATATCAATGCCTGTATTTTCCTTAAACCAACCCAGGTCATAACCTCCTTTTCCAATAGCTGCAAATCTGTTTTGAAATAACTTCTCAAGAGTAAGAATTTTACCAAAATACTCATAATGCTATAAAATGAATTATGTTCTTTTTAGATTGTATTATAGACATCGATTCAATATCAAATAATTTTTTCAATAATAATTGGAGGCATATTATTATAAACTATTTGATAAATCAGGTTTATCAGCTGTAATTCAACACCTTTGTAATGATCCAAAAGAGTTTTTATGGAAAAAAGAGTATAATATCCTTCTATGGTCTTTTTTTCAGTAAGTTGCATAATATTATGATCTTTAGCAATCAGCTGTCCAAATTCAAAATTTCTTGAGGTAGAACTTGAGCAAGTTAAAAATAGGTCTCCAACACCACCATAAGTTGAAACAGTGCTAGGATCTGCATGTAAATACCTTAACATAGATTGCATCTCATTAATTGTCATTTTCATAAATGCTGCACTAAAATTTTCCCCTAAATCTAAACCATCAGCAATTCCTGCACCAATTGCGTAAATGTTTTTAATCGCACTACATATTTGTAACCCTATAACATCAGATATCTTTTCTAACTTAAATTTATTGCTAGCAAACACCTGCTCTGCAATTGTTAGTGCTTGTTGATTATAGGAAGCTATTGTTGCTGCTGAAAGTTTATCTGCAACTATATCTTTAGCAAAATTTGGTCCAGCTAATATAACTACTGGATTTGGAAACTCAAGCTCGTTCACAATCTGGCTCATTAACTTATTTGAACGATTCTCTATTCCCTTAGAACATATAATTATAGGAGCTAGTATGTTTGATTTTAGCGCCTCCTCTAAGCTTATTAAAACTCTTCTTAAGTGCTGTACTGGAGCTGCTAAGATAAAGGCATTAGAGTTAGTAAGAGAAGTATTTTCATAGGTACCAATTACGTTATCTAGCATTACTAGATTAGGAAAATAATCCTTATTAACACGAGTTCGATTAAATTCCTTAATTTTTTCCTTATCTGTACTATAAAATATGACTTTTCCCACATTACCAGAAGCAAGGTAAGCAAGTGCAGTGCCCCATGCTCCTGTTCCTATAATAGAAGCCTTATTAATCTTTTTCGTCATGCAAAATTATATCCTCAATTATAAATTGAACACCTCTTCTGTCTACTCTATTTTCTTGTAGGTTTCCTATCAAATCTAAGCATTTACCTTCGCTTCTCATTAGAAGCTGGCCTATTTTTTTCTCAAACGCTCTAAAAAATATGCATTTCAGGATTTCACTATTACTTCCGTACAAATGATCAGTTATTGAAAGCAATAAATTATTTTTAGAAAAAACGGATATCTGTATTAATTTTGCTTTATAAATAACAAACCTAGGAGTAGGATTGACATTTCCAAATGGCCCCAATTTTTCGAGAGCCTGTACTAGTGATAAATTTGCAGCTCTTACTGCAATAACTGAATCTATACTAATTTCAGAAGCTTGTTCTATAAACAGTTTTGTGTCACTATCTTTGGATAAATTTTTTATCACATAATTAATAAAATTTTCTATTTCTTCCTCTTTTACAGTAAAGCCACCAGCCATGGCATGCCCTCCTCCATCTATCAATAATCCTTTTTCTTTCGCAGAGGAGATAATGCAGCCTATATCAACTCCAGCAACAGATCTAGCCGAGCCTTTACCTACCCCATCATTAACTGATACCACTGCAACAGGTTTATTATACTTTTCCTTAATTCTACTTGCTAGAATTCCTAACACCCCAATATGCCAACTGTAACCTACTGCAAATATTATAGGTTGATCTATATCAATATTTTTTTCTATGTAATTAAAAGCTTCATTCAATGCAGCATTCTCTATATTCTTTCTCTCCTCATTTAATAATTCCAATTGAGAAGCTATCCTATAACTTTCGCAAGGGTTCTCAGCAATTAATAATGACACTCCTAGGCTACTTTCATCAACTCTTCCCCCAGCATTAATCCTTGGACCCACTATATACCCTAAATGATGAGCTTTAGGGGTAGATTTAATCTTAGCTATGTTTAGTATAGTTGTAATACCTAGGTTATTTCTTTGGGCAATAAGATGCAAGCCATACTTTACAAATATTCTGTTTATGCCAATTAGAGGCATAACATCACAAACTGTACCAAGTGCAACTAGATCCAGCAAAGGCATTAAATCTAATTCATCAATATTATTATCTTTAAACCAATTAATTTCTCTTAACTTTTTTCGTACTGCAATAATTGTAAAAAATGCTACAGCGACAGCTGCAATAGTTTTAAAAGGAAATTCATCATTTAACTGATTTGGATTAACAATTGCATATGCTTCTGGTAATTCTGTAGGAGCTAGATGGTGATCAATCACAATCACATCCATCCCTAGGGCTTTTGCAACCCTTAAGGGTTCGTGCGAGGAAGTGCCGCAATCAACTGTAATTATTAAATTCGTCTGTTTTTCTTTAATTTTATACATTGCCTCAACATTCGGTCCATAACCTTCTCTTAATCTATTTGGGATGTATATATCTATTATAATATCTAATGATTTGAAAAACTTGTATAAAACTGCAGAAGATGTAGCCCCATCTACATCATAATCACCAAAAACAGTAATTTTTTCCTTGTTTATTATTGCCCTTACTATCCGTAGAGAAGCCTTATCCATATCCTTAAACAAAAATGGAGTAGGCAGATCACTTTTGAGCTTACCATTTAAGAATTTTTCAGCTTCCTCAACTGAAGTTATTCCTCTGTTGAGCAAAATTCTACTAACTATACCATTTACCCGAAGTTTTTGCGAAAAAGCTGCAACTAATCTATCATCCTGCTCAAGGATTTTCCAATTTAACCCCGCAGCTGATCTTGAATATAAAGAATCTTCATCATGATTAAAATCTTCCAATATCAACCTATTATGATTATCCCATAGTTGTATTGTTAATACAATTTCACTTTATAGTAAAGATATCTATATGACTAATATCAGTTTATATTTTGTTGACAATCTTAAGACTTTCTGCTTACTGCAACCACAGCTGGCTGTAATAACCTATCTTTTATTCTATAGCCTGCTCTAATAACTTGCACTATAGTATTAGGCTCTTTTTCTCCATCTTCAACCTGATTTATAGCTTCATGATTATTATGATCAAATTGTTCATTTAACGGGTATATTCTTGTAATTCCACGCTTTTCAAAAACTGTATTTAAGATCTTCTGAGTTATTAATACTCCTTCAACGCAGCTTCTTACTTGATCATTTTCAATTGAGTCTATGCCCTGTATATTTTCGGTAGCTCTGTATAAATTCTCCAATACTTCTGTTAAGTCCTTAGCAAAATTAGAAATTGAATATTTATGAGCATCTTCCAGCTCTTTTACTGCTCTTCTTCTTACATTTTCATTTTCTGCTTTTTCTCTTAATAATGCATCATTTAATATGATCAAAGATTTTTCTAGCTCTTTTACTTTATTGCTTAATTCTTCAACTTCATTTTTATCCTCAACAGTTTGTTCATTTACACTGTCTTGTTTATTATTTTCTATTGAACTTTCTTGATCCATATCTTTTTACCTAATACTTTAATTTTAACTTGGTAAATAGGCTATGCTAGGTTTTTTTTCAAGAGTATTTATTAATAAATAACTAGTAAGTTTAAAATAATTAACTTCCTAGTATTAAAATCTATATAAAGAAAAGTCTAGAATATCCAACATACTTGGATCTTTTTATTAAATCTATTTTGCTAAACTTCATAATAATTTGTTGCGGAAATCAGGTAAATAATTATAAAATCTTCTTGTAATAAAATTTTTAGAACTCTGAGGGGGAAGTCTTAATGCTCAAAAGAAATAAAATTGCTTTAGTTGGTGGTGGTAATATAGGCGGAACTTTGGCTCACTTAGCTTCTTTAAGAGGTATGGGTGATGTGGTAATATTAGATAGAACTGCTGACTACGCTAAAGGTAAAGCCCTAGATCTGGAACATACTTTACCAATTGAAGGAACTGATACTAAAATAACTGGAACTTCAGATTATAAAGATATAAGTGGCGCAGATGTAGTGATTGTAACAGCTGGTATCCCTCGTCAACCTGGAATGAGTCGTGATGATCTTCTAAGTACTAATGCTGAAGTTATGAAAATAGTAGGTGAAGGTATAAAAACCCATGCCAAGGATGCTTTTGTTATTGTTGTTACCAATCCTTTAGATTTAATGGTTTATGCGTTACAAAAATTTAGTGATCTACCTCATAACAAGGTAATTGGAATGGCAGGAGTTTTAGATTCTGCAAGATTTAAATTATTTTTAGCACGCGAGTTAAATATTTCAGTAGAAGATATTAACACTTTTGTATTTGGCAGTCATGGAGATAGTATGGTTCCATTACCAAGATATACAACAGTTGCAGGCATCCCTATAGCCGAGGTATTAAAAATGGGTTTAATCTCTCAAGAGAAACTTAATGCTATTATTAATAGAACCAGAAACGGCGGAGCTGAAATTGTACAATTATTGCAAAAAGGCTCAGCATTTTATGCTCCAGCAGCTTCTGCATTAGAAATGGCTGACTCATATTTAAATAATAGACGCAGAGTGCTGCCATGTGCTGCCAATTTAAACGGTGAATATGGATATACGAATGTCTATGCAGGAGTGCCAGTAATTATTGGTCAAAATGGAGTAGAGAAAGTTATTGAATTAGAATTAACAGAGAATGAAAAATCAGCATTTGATACTTCAGTTAAAGCAGTTAAAGCGCTTATCGAAGCTTTAGAAAAATTAATCTAGACAAGAATAAAGTGCATTAATATAAGTTGGTAAAAATCATCTAATCCACTTATGCGCTTGAAAATAAAGAATTAGTGAATGTTCTTAGAACTCTTTTCCTAGATATGGTAGAATCAGCAAATTCCAGCTATCCCTGCCTGCTTTTGGGATTTGCTGATATTGTTGTGGTACTATATTATGGTACTATTCAAAGATTTTCTAAAATTCAATCCTCAAGACCAACCATGGCATAATCCGGATAGGTTAATACTTTCTGCTGGTCATGGTTCTGCCTTGCCATACGCAGCTCTTTTTCTTGAGTGATTATAACTATTCCATTGATGACTTTAAATAGGCCTCGGAATTGAAATAACCACAGATCTTCTTAAACAAGCTCCTGCTGATGTTGTTGGAATGGCAATTTCAGAGCGCTTAGCAAATTATAGAAATAACAATATAAATCATAAAATATGCTTATCCCAAGCTCAATAATTTAATAGTAATCTTTGATAGCAATAACGTTTTAATTGACTGGCCAGTCAATCCAACTTCTTCGAAAATATAAAGCAATGTTTTGAGGCAATAAATTGGCTTATTTTAGATGCAAATGGGTACGATTATGCTGATATTCATGCTAAATTATCACAAGACAACAATGCTGAGAAGCCGGTAATCATTATAGCAAAAACTGTTATAGGACATGGTTCGTAAAAAAACACCAAGGTAAGTCTTCTGCTCATGGAGCAGCCTTTTAGGCCTGAAGAAGTAAAAGCATATTAAACACTATTTAGGCTGTTCTTATGATGCTTTTATAATACCAGGTATTATACTTAATTCTTGGCGCGATTTTTACAAAAAATCAATCATGGATTATGAAAATGGCAGGCTATAAAGCTAGATTTTAACTGGTTATTGAAAAATAATATATCATATGATAAATATTTAAAGATACAAAGATACTAAGTCCGAAGCAACCAGAAAAACTTCGAGCACAGTAATAGAGACTTCAATTAATGCTGGGGTAAAATTTATTGGAGGCTTAGCTGATTTAATTATTTCTAATTACACTAAGTCTAGCATCCAAAAACCATCACGGCTGATGATTTTAGCGGCAGCTATGGCAGCTATATTCATTACAGTGTAAGGGAGCATGCGATGTCAGCTATAATGAATGACATCGCAGCTCATGGCATTTTTAGCTTTTTTCAATTATTGCACATAAGCCAGCAATCCAGTTATCAGCTTTAATGAACTTATCAGCAATCTACATAATGACTCATGACTTCATAGGGTTAGGAGAAGATGGTCCTATGCATCAGCAGATTGAGCACCTGTTTTATCTTTACGTTCTATACCAAATTTAGCTGTTTTGAGGCTTGCAGATGTGATAGAGACAATAAAATGTTTTGAGATTGTACTGAAAAATGACCAGGATACAATATTAATTGCGATTAGTAGGCAAGATTTACCTTTGCTACGTCAAAAAGGTGGAGAAAACTTAACTTATCAAAAAAAGGAGGGTATATAACAAAAAATACCTCCTTAAAGCTAGAGATTAATATTATTGCAGCTGGCTTAGAAGTTTCTTTAGTATATCAAGTTGCTGCAACCCTAGAAAATAGAAATATTGGCGCGAGGGTGATATCTATTCCATCACTTGAACTGTTCTCAAAGCAAGAGCGAAAATATAAAGAGAGCGTTATAGAAAAAAACATAGAAAAATTATTATCAAAGCAGCAAGCGAAAGCAATTGAAATAAGGCTGTAGGGCGAAGCTCCTATCAATTTTCTGGCTTAGAGTCATTTGGAGCCTTGGGGTAAAGCTGCAGAACTGTATAAAAGTTTTGGGTTAATTCCCCTGTGGAGATCATAGCCTGGACTTAAATTTTAATAATTTTACCAATGGTAGTGTCTATGCTGCTCACTCTATAGCTAGTTGATGGTTTATTTTCTAGCTTTTTAAAAAAACCCCCACCCTCAATACTTTTGCCAGTGCATACAGAAAAGACCCACACAATTGCCTATTATATCCCACATCAACCTCATAGTGGCTAAAGCATTTACTACGTTAACCACTAATACATGTAAAGGTTATAGCCAATAGCAACTTTCTGCATGCAGCTTACTAATTGATAAGAATTTCTACTAAGCAAGAGTCTCTGGGTAATAGGCCCCACAATTCTTAGTAATAAATTACAAAAATTAGGCTTAAAAATAACCAAATATTATCAGCATTAATTTATATTTCAATGCAAAATGGTTTGCACAAATTTTTAATTGAAGCATTCCAAGCTTGCAAAAGGAAATGATTGAAGCAAATATATGATTTGATCGAGATATTACCTTCTTTGTTAGTGACTTATTTGCATTCTGTTTTATTGATTCATGATATATTTTGATTTGCCACCATTTTTGGTAGATCTCATATAAATGGTCGCTATCATGGTCAAGGTCGTTTAATACTAAATAAAGAATGTCAGTTGAATTATCTTCGTTTATGAAGATTTTTCTAATGAGCATCACTGGAGATTCTAATCCTTTGAGCCACACCTTGATAGATTGACCATCCTTTAGATTTAATGACGAAACTTGTTGAGATTGACCTTGCGTTTTATCATTTTTTGATAAAGCTATAGTGCAATTTGATTTAATACCTATAATAAAATATTTTTTCGAATCATTTATATATTCTAGATTTTCCTTTGCTCCAAACAAATAGTCTATATAAGTATCTAGTGTTTTGTGCTGTTGCTTATAGGATTACTATATCCGGTATTACTCTTACCCAGCTTTTTTGCTTACTGCGTAAGGTGAGTAAAGTTAGCTTTATTGAAAATTTTAATAGTACTCAAAATAAGTTAATACTTTTCTGTGCTTGATAGAGAAATTAACTTAAGTAATATAGACTCCTGTAACTTCAATGATAACGAAATTCAGTTTCTCATTGTAAATAATGTAGATGATAGGTGCCCCCCAAGAAATAGGTAAAGCTTAATGCCCCCCAGGTGGTTATGCTGCCATTGCTATCCTTGATTTAAATGAGGAATTAACTCTGGGTAGTAACTTAATTTAAATCAAGATAGGAGTGTCAATAACTATTTTATGGAAGCATTGGTAAGGAAATTAAGTCTAAGTTAACGCTTTTATTACAGGATGAACTACACATTATCTTTTCTCTTAACTCTTTCTTAGATATTGATAACAATGAAGATTGTGCCAGGTCATTAAGATGGATCCAATATTTCTTTAGCCATAGCTAGACGGTGTAGATAAGCTCTATGAAAATTACTATAGGTATAACACTCGCATTCCTGATCAGTGGCCTAATATCCTCTGCATATTATGCATTTCTTATGTTAATAAGTTCCATTTCATGCAAATGCTTGCCCATTTCTTCCTGATTTTGTTGGAATGGCACAGTCGAACATATTGATCCTCTTTCTACAGCTCCAATAATGTCAGGCGGTTTACCAACACCCATTAAATAACGAGGCTTAAACCTAGGTAGCAATAGAATAGTGCAATCTAAGACGTAAACAATTACTGCCTGTGGTCCTCTTATAGCAAGGCTCATAGCAAATCCATCGAAATCTATTGCAGATAAAAAACTTGCTGGATGCTGCCTTAGCTCTTGATAAGTACTACCCTGCACTATAGCAAAAATTCCAACTTGGATGAAAGGCTGGAGTGTTGATAATATTATGAGCAGTTTCTATAAAGCCAACTCGCGTGTTTCTAACCTCTTTTATAAGAGTAAATTTTGCAGCCATAATTCTGTTACAAAAATCTAGAAATTTGGCAGAGCCACATCATATAGTTTTACTTTGTGAGCCTTTTGTAAATGTAAAAAGTAATCATTCAAAATTATATCTTGTAGATTATTAAGTTTTACTGCTTCTTGCTTTGCGGCTTTTTTAATTTCGGCTTTGGATGGCTTTTGTACTGATAAAATTTTCACAAAAAATTGCTCATCATGGTCAGCATCAAAAATTCTTGTAACTTGATTTACCGGTGTATTAAATATTTCAATTAAATTCTCGATACTAAATTCTTTATTACTACTAATCGACAAGAATTTTTTAGTGATTTTAATGCCTGGCTCAACAAATTTTTCATCTCTTACAACCTTATCTCTGACATTATTTATAATAGATACGGCCATCTTTTTTTGAATTCCTTCTTTCCATATAGCAGCTAATTTATCCTTTATCTGATCAAAGACTACAACATATGAAGGTACTATTTGGTTTATTCTAACTACAAAACTTTCACTATCTGGAAGAGAAGAAATAACTCCAGAAGTCACTCCTTCTTGAATAGAAAATGCTGTATTTAAGAAAACTTTATTTTGCAAAATATTTTTTTCATCATGTTCTGCTGTGTCAAATGTAATATTAGCGTTTTGCAGCTTTAAGCCATATGACGCAGCTATTGTCTCGATAGATATATTTTGGGTAATATCACGTCCAATATCTTGGATTTTCTTTAGGTATCTATCATAGCAGCGTTGCTCTGTAATTTGTCGTTCTATCTCTTTCTTAACAACTTCTATATGCTGCACAAATTCAGGAACGATATCAATTACTTTAAAAATACACCACCCAAAAGGTGTAATGATTGGGTTACTAATTTCGTTTTGCTTTAACGAAAAAATAATATTGGCAACGTCTTCACTGAAGCCATCTTTGCTAACAGCCTGACTATTTAAGCCAGCATCTTGCTTTAAGGCTTTTGCTAAATTTGCGAAATCCTCTCCGCTAGCTAATTTATTATAACTTAATTTTGCTTGCTTCTCATCAGCAAAAACTATTTTTAAAAATTTACGTTTTTCTGGTAATATAAATAAATAAGAGCGCTCTTTGTAAAAATCTTCTAACTCTTCTTGAGAAATTTTTTCGTCAACTTTAGCTGCATCCTCTAAATTAAATTTAAAGAATGTAACTGATCTTTTTTCTGGCACAGTAAAAAGTTCTTTATTAGCTTCAAGAACGCTCTGTAATTCATCATCTGTTGGATCGCTTTTAACATCAAAATAATATATATTAGGTTGATATACCTCTATCTCTATTTTTGAATATAGCGCCTGAGTTATTTGCTCTAGTAAAGTATTATTCAGTAGATTGCCTGATAACACTACTTCAACTAAGATTTTTTGAGCTAATTCCTCTCGAATTTTTTCAATAAAAAAAGCCTCAGAGATATTCATTCTTTTCAAAAAATTAGTTAAAAGATCTTTATCAAACTTTCCATTTCTCATGAGCCCTGGCATGTTGTTAATTATCTCATATTTTACCGCATCATCCCCTATTGATATACCTAAGCGGTTAACTTCTTCTTTAAGTAACGCAGAGTTTATTAGTTGTTTTAAAAATAGGTCTTGTAATTCTTTATTGTTAATTCCATATACTTGTTTATATTCATCTCCTAATCTATCAAATTGCACACAGTAAAATTTTTCCCATTCAGATTTTGTGTACTCGACATTCCCAACTTTGAAGGCTATATCTTCTTTTGAACTCCTAAATATATCCCCACTCCCCCACAGTATAAAGGTTAAAATAAGCAATCCTAAAAATATTTTAGTCACTATATGATTTAAACTTTTTCTTAAAGCTGCAAGCATTTTAAAAATCTCCTAATCTTTAAAGTAAGAAAGGACTAAACTCCTTCCTAGCTTATATTATTAATTATTTTTAATTACTAGTTACTTTTTAATACTCTTATCATTTTTTGATGGCATTGCATCAAATTTAACAGCAACTGCTGGCATTGACTTGTTTAATTCTTCTATAATAGAATCAGTAATCTCTAATTCTTTGTTATTATAAATCATATTAATCTTAGTCATAACCATATCTAACTTTCTCTCAATAGCTTTTGCTTGAATAATGTCAGTGATTTTTTTTTCAAGTACTTTCATTGCTTTGGAATAAGCTTTGTCTAAGCTCATTCTATCCATGTAAGCACTTTCTTGAGCTTTCTCAGCTTCCAATTCAAATTCTTTAGTCTTTTTTCCATAAACTTTGCTTGATAAAACTAATTTTTGTGACTCTATCTCCTTATACTTTTTTTGCAGGTTTTCTTGCATTTTCGCAGCATTATTTTTAAACAGTGTAGCCTTTTTTTCAACTTGCCCAGTGATATTCTTGTAAGCCAAAGAAGATTCGATTATTTTTTGGCCATCTACTACTGCTATTTTTATTTCTGCTCTTGCTGAGATAGCAAGATTACTTAATAAAAGCATAGATACAATTAACGTCAATTTTTTCATTTTCTACCTAAATAAATTATTAATAAAACTAAAATATCCCACCTATACTAAGAGTGACCCTTTGTGTATTGTCAAATTTTTCTTTATTTATCGGGATACCATAATTCAATTTTATTTTCCCAAACGGTGAACGCCAGACTACACCAACCCCATAGGCTGATCTAATATTAGAACTTTGATCAACTTTAGCACTGGTAACTGAAGGGTTAAGGTCATAATCAAACATAGAAGCCGCATCAATAAAGGCAACACCATTTAACCCTATTTCTTCTGGTAATCCTAATGGAAAAACAATTTCTGCAGTGCCAGAGCAATAGTTCTTTCCACCAATGGAGTTACCAGTTTTTCTATTCCTTGGTGAGATACCATCAGGCTCAAAGCCTCTAAGATAATCTTGTTCTAAGTGTAAATTATCCATTAACCTAACTCGGTTGCTGCCTAAGCCTCTAATTGAAGCAGCTCTGGCGGATAAATTAAGCACTATATTTTTTTTATAAAGTGGAAAAAACATATCAGCTATAATTTGGTGTTTAATATAATAAGTATCTCCGCCAAGTCCTGCTAGATCCTGCATTAATGTAAACCTCAATCCTTTGGTGGGCCTTATCCTACTATCAAGGGTGTTCCAAGAAAAAGTTTGTCCAATGGAAGAATTATAAGCTACTCCACTGAAATCCTGAACTGTTAATGATTTTGAATTTCCAGATTCAGATATATCAAAGCGTTTTAAATTATACCGCAAACCATGGTATAAACCATGTAAAAGTTCATACTGCATGCGAAGTCCACCGCTTATTTCCTGGTTGTAATATTTCGAGTACTGATCAGTTATCTTCCCACCATATATATCAAATCCAGCATCTATTGGCTGATTTAAAAAGCCTGATTCTGTAAAACTAAAAATTGCTTGCGCTGCTTGAGAAGATTTACTTAAAACTAACTCAACAGTTTGTCCTTTTCCTAAGAAGTTGTTTTCAGTTACGGAAACAGATCCCATAAACCCAGTTTGGTCATTATAACCTATTAAAAAATTCATCAATCCTGTACTTGCTTCCTTAACATCAATATCGATGTCAACTTTATCCAGGAAGTTGGTGCGTTTATTTTTAAAATCAACAGAACTAAAGTATCCTAAATTAATAATCTCCATTTTAGATCTTTCAATCAATGTATTGCTATAATAATCTCCTTCTTCTATTTTCATCTTTCTCCTGACTACCTTATCCATTGTCCTATTATTATTATTTATATTTATTTTATTTATATAAAATTTCATGCCTTCCTGAATAATAAATCGTACTATGGCATAACCGGTTTCTGAATTTTTGATCACATCATGCGTCACTTCAGAAAAAGCATAGCCATTAGCACCTAGATATTTAATCATTGCTTCCTCAGATGCTTCTATATCTTGTAAGTTAAGGGTAGCATCTTTTGTTAAGCTAATTTTTTCAATAAGCCTCTCCTTTGGTAATCCTTTGACATTTGTAACTGTAGTAAAGTCCTGTACTTTATATTTTCTGCCTTCTTCAATTAAAAAGGTTATTATAAAGCCGTCTCGAGCAGGGGTTAATTCTGCTGTTGTGTTTTTGATTTCAAAATCGAAATAACCATTAAATTGATAAAAACGCTTAAGTAATTCTTGATCTATATGCAGTTTATCTGGATCATACATATCTGCAGAAGAAAAAAATCTATAAAAAGCATATTCTTTGGATAAAATATGCTCCTTTAACTCTTCTGTATTGAAATTTTCGTTTCCAACAAAATTTATTCTTTTTATTTTAGCTTTTTGGCCTTGCTTAATTTCATATACCAGATCAACCTTATTTTCTGGTAGTTTTACAATTTTAGGCTCAACAAAAACTGTGTAATATCCTTGTTTATTGTAAATATTTTCTATTGCCATGCTATCTGAATGAATTCCAGAAAGAAGATAGACAGATTTTGGTTGGAGCTTGGTTACCTTCTTTAGTGAATCATCGCTAATTGCTTTATTTCCTTCGAAAGCAATTTTGCGTATCAGTGGATTTTCTTCAACTGTTATTACTATTATGGTTCCTTTCTTTTCTACTTTAACATCAGAAAAAAACGATGTAGCATATAAATTTTTTATAGCTGCTTCTATCTGATTTAAAGTTACATTAGCTGTATCAGTAATACCTGAATAAGTTATTATAGTCTCTTTAGGTATTCTGGCATTACCTTTTACCAAAATGTCTCCATTATAACTGCTAGCAGGAATAATATTAAACATAGTTAATAAAATAACTAACTTTAAACAAAGTGCTTTTAAAAAATTCATCTTTCCTTTTTTACACAATAAACTTATAATAAACTTACTACGTCGTTAGATATTGCCACTAACATCAGCATTATTAAAATAATGAATCCTATTCTTAAAGCAACAACTTTAGTACTTTTATTCAGTGGCTTCCCATTAATTGCTTCTATAAAGTAGAAAAGTAATCTGCCGCCATCTAGCATAGGTATAGGTAATAAATTGACAAGGCCTAAGTTTAATGAAACTAGTGCAATAAACCAAATTAAAGAATCAAAACTTTGAGAAGCAGCTTTAGAAGAATATTCGGCAATTTTAATAGGACCACCAATATTTTCTATCCCAATATCCCCTCTTACCATATCAACCATTCCTAGAAGCATTGCTTTTGACATAAAATATACATGCTTAGCGCTATTCATTAACGCCTTTATAATGCTAGCGTTTTCAATTTTAGTTTCGAAAACTACCCCAAAAATTCTAGTACCATTTTTCTCAAATGGTAATTTAAACTGAGTAGAAAATTCTTGATTATCTCTTAAAAATTTTAAGTAAACCTCTTCTTCTCCGGAATTCAAAATGCTTTTAAATTCTTCACCGTTAGTAATTCTTTGATTGTCTATCTCTACTATTACATCATTTTGCTTTAGACCTATTGCAGAAGCTACTGAATGTTCCTGAACAAAGTTAACCTTTAAATCTAATGTTGGTACACCAATCATCATAAAGACCACAGCAAAGCATAAGAAAGATAGAATATAATTAGCTAAGGGACCTGCGAATACTATCAAAGCTTTTTGTTTTAAGGATTTACAATAGAAGGATTTATTTTGTTCTTCCTTACTAATATTGAGGATTCTTTCCGGATCAACAAAGCTTGGGTCTGCATCGTCGCCATAAAGCTTTACGTACCCTCCTAGAGGAATGGCTGATAAAGTCCATTCAGTATCTTTCTTATCTCTATATTTAAACAAAGCTGGCCCAAAGCCTAAAGAGAATTTCTGGACTTCAATACCATAATACCTAGCAAAATAAAAATGACCAAATTCATGCACAAAAACTACTATAGAAATAACTATAATAAACCACAATAACTGTTCCAAATTTCAAATAAAAAATTGTTTTAACTGAAAGAGATGATAGCACAAATTGATTTTTTGACAATAAAAATAAAATAATAGTTATGCCGCTGAAGAAATAGAAACGCTTTTAGTTTCGAAAATCTTGTGTAACAATAGATTGTTTAGTTGATGCCCAGATTTAACAGCTTTTATTTTGCCTTTAATTCTAGCCCCAGCTAAATATAAATCACCGATACAATCTAGTATCTTATGTCGAACAAACTCATTTTTATAACGTAAGCCTTCTTTGTTTAATATGCCATCTTCGCCTATTGCAATTACATTATCAAGCGAAGCGCCTTTAGCCAAGCCAATACTTTTTAAATATTCCACATCTTTAATAAACCCAAAAGTTCTAGCTTTGCCAATTTCTGATTCGAAATCATCATTGACATTAAAATTATAAGACTGTGCTTGGATGTGTTGATTGTTAAAATCTATTATGAAGTTCACAGAAAATGAATCATCTGGTTCAGCAGTGATTGATTTATCATTCATTTCTATTTTGACACTCTTTGAAATTCCAATAAATTTTCGTAGCTCAGACTGACTAACAATACCGGATTGTTTTATTAAATTAATAAAACAATCCGAACTGCCATCCATCACTGGGACTTCAGAACCATCTATATATATTATTGCATTATCAACTCCAGAACCCCACAGTGCTGACATCAAATGTTCTATAGTACTAACGCTTGCGCCATATTCATTAGCAATTTTGGTACACATAGAAGTGTCAATTACTTTATCAAATAAGGCTGGTATCCTATTATTATTTTTTAGGTCAGATCTGACAAATATAATGCCGTGATTTGTTTCTGCTGGGCAGATTAGCAGGTTAACTAAAATTCCTGAATGTACTCCTATGCCGCTACACTTAACTTCATTAGCTAAAGTTTTTTGAAAATCCATATCAACTATTTGAAAATATCTTATAAATGCAAAATAACATATGCAATGGGCTTAAACAAAACACATATTATTGCAAATTGTTACAAATATTATTCATTCATAGGAGTCTTATACTCCAACAAATGGTATAGTTATATACAGTGTTAACCAAAATTTTATTTACCTAATGTACATAAAATGCAAGAGTCCCATTATTTCTTCATCAGATGTTAATATAATGATTAGACAAATGAGCTATGATTGCTTTGCTTTTGCCAAAAAAGGAGATATTGAAAATGTTTCAAGGATTTTAAACTTATTGGGATTAAATATCGCTTGTGATGAAGAAGGAAATACTTTGTTACATATAGCGGCATATAACTCTAATATTGAGCTAGCTAGCTCTCTAATACGAGTAGGTTTTACTTTACAGGTTAAAAACAAAAAACCTAACTCCTAAAGAAATATATGTATTAAATATATGTATTAAATTCAAATTCTCAAATACAACTTTTCTCTGCCAAAGAAGAAAGTAGTCAGCTTCTCTTTAGTTCAATTATTGCTGGAGATATGGAGAATTTTATTAAAGTTATTTAAAATGGGGCTGATATTGAAAGATTTGTATATACATAAAAAAGATTCAATGGGCTGGACACCTTTACATAGAGCTACAATTAATGATAGCCAAAAAGGCCTTAATTGCTCTTTTAGAATCAAATATGCTAGTAAATACCCAGGATATAATGGGAGATTCGCCTTTGCACAGTGCATTAAAGAATCATAACTACCTAATTTTGCAATTGCTTATAAAAGCTGAAGCAAGTTTTAAATTTACCAAATAATCCAGGTGAGACTTCATATTATCTTGCAAGACAAATGAACGTTAATTTAAACAATCTATAAAGATTATTGAGTATAAATATGAAATGCTTAAGTTTAAGTTAATTTTGCTGCTATGCGCAAGCCAAAGCTAAATGAGAGGTAGAATAGATTAGCAACAAAAACATAGCTTGACCGTAGAAATTATAATATCAGTGCTGCTTCAAAAACTGGGAAGTTATTTAATGAATCTTTGGAGAAAAGTGTTAATAGGGTTAGTTTTAGGTATTTTTTAGGGTTGATCCTAAAAAAGTCGTTTATCTAAAGCCATTTGGTGATCTGTTTATACAAATGGTGAAGATGATAATTACACCCCTTATATTCATTTGCAATTGTAAATGGCACCATGAGTGTTTAAGATTCAAAAGTGCTGGGAAGAGTTGGAGTAAAAGCTTGTTTTACTTACTTTTTAACTACATTAGTTGTAATTATTATTGCCCTGAGTATAGGCAAAATCTTTGAGTCAGGTAAAGGTATTAGTTTAAATTTTGAAAATAGGTCTCTTGCATTAGCAGAAGATCAAGCTACTCCAACCAAAATCATTGATATACTGTTACAGATTGTGTCTGATAACACAATTGGGGCAATGGCTCAGGGCACCGTAAGTTGTGTTCTTGCCTTATTTACTGGCATTGCTATTAATGCTATGGATAAAGGCTTTAGCAACCGCATAGGAGATATATACTTTTTAAACTTGAAGAGTTAAGAAAATGGTTAGGAATACTTTCAAAGAATTGCTGTTTAAAGGATTAGCAAATAATTCAAAATTTGCATAAAATTTATTATTTGTAACTATACCAATACATAAATTTCCATAATTACTCAATTAGATCTAAATTATGATTATATGGAGGCAAAGATAATAGTTCTATCCTGCTATTTTGTAGATATTCTTTTATTTTTTTGACTTACGATATCCAGCATTGTTACATATTAGGTAAATTTTGCTTTTATCTTGGTTTGTTACCTCTAATTTCTTTAAAAATTCAATAATATAATCGCTATTAACTTTCGGATTATCAGTTGTTACTACTTCTAAATCCTTAAGGTTAATAGCTCCAATAATATGCTTACACTTCTAACCACTAAAACTTGGTAAAGTTTTAACACTATTCTTTCTAATCCATCTAGATCTTGCTCTGCTTTGATATTGAGAATGAACACTATCCATAAAATACATAGCTTCATCTTTGTTTAAATTACCTTTAAGCAGACTGTATTACAGTTTAAATTCTTCTTGTTTAGCTAGGTATTAATTTTGGTTTCTTATAACTAAACTTCAATCTGTGTAAAAGTTTGATTATCCAGCTAATGTATATGAAACACAATGCTGCTTTTCTATGTACAGACCTATATCTCTGGCATAAACATCATTATTATCTTCCAGATGGACTATTAACTCTTCTTCTTGTTGAACCCTAAGTTTGCTATAACTTCCCCTGGTGCTAATTTTTCTCCTCTATGATAATCCTCCAGATGCTTCCTTATAGCTTCATGGCCAAAAAAGTAAAATTTCTGATATTTCTATTAGGCTACAGCCTTTATCGTACATTAAAACTGCTTTGATTCTATCACAAGTCCTTTTATCCCTCTCGCTTCGGTAGTGGATCTTTAATTCTTCTCTTGCTACCTCTGTTAGTTCCCTATAACTCATCATTCTTGAATAATACTTTTTCTACCAAAATTTATTAGAGGTATATACATGTGCTCCCGGTATGATCCTTAAGTTGATCCTATACGGTTTTTAATGAGGTTAAAAAAGCTATTTGCTGTTTTAAAGCTTCATATTACTCTCGCAATCACTTGATTGATAAATATATTCGTATGCTATCTAAGATTATGTTTTCCATATTCTTTTTAGTTTCCAGAGGTTGGTCCTTCGCAATGAGATTGAGAAAATTTTCTATTTCATTCTTTATATTTTCTGATTCATTATCATATTTTTTCTTAAGTAAAAAATAGGGGGCAACAGCGGAGGAGGCTATAGGTATGTTACCACTTGAGACATATTTAAAGACAAAGCCAAGATACCTTAGGGTGTCAAGGGAGGCTACAGTATTTTGTTTCTATATTTTTTCATTTTAATACAAGCATAATTCTTTAAGGCAAAAATAATGCATTTTTTCTAATATAGTAAATGCTTTTGTTCTTTTGATTGTAAAGATAACAGCAGCTTAATTGAATTTGCTATACCCTTCATAATAAGAATTTCTTCACTTTTGGAATATAAGCAATTTGTATCTATCTGTATATTTGTATGAAAAATAACTTTATCAAAGAATGGCATAAATCTTATAATATGAATTCTATAATTGGAGGACAAAGATTATACTTAGGTTCCCATGCTATTGAAGCAAAACTGCAAAATGGCAAAAGTAAATTTGCGGAGGATTGTAAGTATCAAAGAATACTGGCCAAAGATGTGGGCTGATATGCTTGATTCTTTCTTACGCATGCCCTTTGAATTTGTCATTACTCAATCTTTTCAGTTTGCTAATAGGCAAGCATTAATAAATAGGATGCAGTTACAGCAAAACAGGATGATCCAAGCAGGCGACAAAAAAGCTATATCTCAAATTATGGAAATTAGTGAGGTTCTTGATTCGTTTAACCGTAATGTGTTTAGCCGATAGTCCAAAAAATGTCAGCTGTAGAATTAACAAATACAGATGGTATAGGTGTTAGAGAAAATGTTAATATGGGGCCAGCATTTTGAGCGCAACTACCTGGAAATTTTGATTTTATCGTTAGGTCATCTACAATTAATACTATGAACCTGGCCTTATTTAACTCATTGCATAATTACCCAACAGGCAAGCCCAAGAAATCACTGTGGAGATGCGGTTGCTGTTTTAGATACTACGTCTGGCACTCCTTATTACTTCAAAGGTAGTAACGCTGTAGTAGCACGTATAGACTTATCCAGTATTCCAGACATAATAAACGTTTTATTAGGTAGAGCGGGTACTGTCATTGCTCTAGATGAAGTAAGAAAAGAGTACTGAGATAATCCAACTATTTGGTTACCGAAATTTAATAGTAGATTAAAAGAATTGAGGAAGTAGTTATGCAACCTATAATAAAAAAATTCCAACTTTTTTATTATAATGATCTCTATTTTAATGTTAAGTGGCAGAGCACGCATTTAATTCTATGATCGAATTTGAATCTCGGTCAGTGACTGATCCAGGCTTTGGTTATTGAGGCAATATAGATAATTGTTTTACAAGCGGTAAAGTTACATGGCCTTGGGAATATGGTGCATAATAATACATCAACAATGCTTAGCAAAATAAAAAGTATTCTAGCTGTAAAATGTGGGTGTTGGTGGACTTGCTCTAATAACAACCTTGGGTAGAAGAGCTGTTTATTTGATAATGCCTACTAAGATACCTTTTGGTACTATATTTGCCCTACTTGCTATGAGTATAGAATATGTAATTATGATAGACCTTTGTACTAATGCCTATATAGTGACTCCACCCTATAAATATATAAATTTTGAGCAAGGATGGGGTACAATGTGAGGAAAGGGGTTCAAACTTAGTATTAAATATTAATCCGAATGCGCTTACTGCAGTAGATATACCTTTTTATTATCATTGTGATCCTTTTTATGATCTGGATACTGGAACAACTTTAAAATCAGGTATGGAAGAAGATGAAACTTTAATCAGCAGGACTTGGGGAAATATATGAGCGCAGCCTTTCCCTATTGTGCTGGTGATGCTGCTAAGTATGCTAAAAAAGACATGGTTGGTAAAGGGTGGTGTATTACTTATCAGGATGGGACAGATTCTGGAGCGGCATGAATAGGTACAAAGCTGAAGGCCAAGGAAGCCCTGGCAAGAGATTATACTAGCCGCCAAAAAAGCTGATAATGATAAATATAATCTTCCTGCACATTACCATGCGTATTATAGATTTGTTTCTGGGATTAGTAAGGTTCAGTTATGTGTGGTTACTCCTTATACTTTACTGCCAATAAGAATTGGTTATAGCTATGTACCACCTCCTGTTGATGATTTTGATTTAGATGAATTCTTAAAAGTTTACTTACACGATATTAGATGCTATTATTTTATTACTGGATGAAGTGATTTAAATACTTTGGGTAAATCTTTACGAGATACTGATGAGCTTGGAATTCAGAAGAAATATGTAAAGGATTTCTTGAGCAGTGACATGTATATAATCAATACGGTAATTGGTTGTATACAGAATTTATTGATAAAGGCCTTCATTGAACATAGTGGAGTTAATGTTAATGGGCAGAAACCATTTTTCCAAATTGTTCAAGAACACCTTAAACAGATAGTATATGTGGCTTTGGTGTTATATGTACCTTGGTTGGTATAAAAATTATTACCGCGGCTGAATTACCACAAAGAAGTGAACTAATAATATATGTAGTAAAGGTTGGTTTGGTACTTTATTTTGCAACAGGAACTGCTTGGTATGAAGTTAAAAATTGGGAAAAGGTTGGCTTGTATCCAGCCCTCTTGTCCGCTTCTAGTGAGATAGCAGGATTTTTTATGAGTGCTCAAAATAATAATGATCCAATAGGTTTTTGCCAATATCGACTTGAGGGTTTTAACCTGCTTGAAGAAAGAGAAATACCAATATCAGCTGCAATACGCAATAACTTCTGTAAGCAGCTCCTGCCCAAATATGTGCTGGATTCACCAAGTGTAGATTGGCAGGATGTTGAGATAAAAGCAGGTTTTTCCTGCTGTTGGAAAAGAAAAAGGTAATGTGTTTTTTAGAATAAAAAGGTTATTCAACATCTTTACTAATGCTGTGCCAGAGTACTTTAAGTAATATTACCGCTCCATCAAAATACGCTGCTTATAATACAACCGGTGAATATTATATCTCTGTAGAAAAAAGCAGAGGCAGCACCAATTTCTTAGGGCTTGTCTGGAATACTTAAAGAAATAGTTGATTATTTGTTCAAGGATGACCCAAATAAAAATCCTAGAAAGGACATTGTACCAGAAACATTTAGACGTTTAGTCACAGATACTAACTTTGTTACTGCTGTTATAGCTTTACTAGTTTTTTATATAGCATTTACTGGCATCAGTTTTATCACAGGGCTCGCACAGATGACTCAAAAAGAAACAGTGATTAGAACAGCAAAAATAAGCATAGTTACCGTATTGACTTCTGATAGAAGTTGGGACTTTTTCAATAATTACTTATTTAATTTATTTACTGTTGGTTCTTTAGAATTAGTTGTAAGAATGGCAGGCTTGATGAATGGTTCAATACAATTTAATGAACAAGAGTTTCTTAATAATCCTTCGATTATATTTTCTATATTTGATACACCATTTAGGCAATTGTTTAGTGCACAGGCATGGACTAAAATAGCATCTTTGATATATGCTAATTTATTCGGATTCTTAATTGCAATAGTAATCATATTTGCAATTGCTATGTACGCAATTTGTATTGCAAAAGTCTTGATGTTGTATTTGGTATCAGTAATATCTTTAGGTATCATTTTTTTAGTAGGCCATATTTTTATCTATTTTATATTGTTTCCTTTTACAAAGCAGTTTTTTGATTCTTGGTTTAAGCAAATGTTGTCCTTTGCATTACAATCAGTTTTTGTTATTACGGCTGTTGCATTTTTAATACGCTATTAATGACAGCATTATACATGATGTTAGGGTTTACAGCTTGTAAAGTGTGTATATTAGGTCTTTCCATTCTAGGCTTTGATATTTGTTTAATCCCTGGTTACATGAATTTACCTAAAAGCCTTTTTAGAACATTCAGGATTGCGCCTACCGTTAAAGGGACATGGATCAATTCTTCTGCTTTTGATGAAGAACCAGAGTATGAATATTATTTTGAATTAGGTGCAACACAATACTGTGATGAAAGTGGCTGTACTAAAGATGTGCATAAGGAAGGAGGAGAGTATGTAATGATGGGGAGGTTGTTTTTTAAGATTCAAGATAGTTACTACCAAGATAATTCTGGTGTATATAATGTTCCACGGTGACAAATGGAGCCTATACGGAAAAAGGCTTTATAGAAAAGAATCATTAACATGTTTAACAAACAAATAGATAGAGTTACAAAAGTCCCTTTATGAGAATATGGTTTCATAACCTCAAGCTTACCACAATCATAAGAGCGTTTTTGTTGTTATATAGTAATAACAAGTGTAACGTTTGCTCTGGGCACCATTAAAGCTAGTTATAGGGAGTTAATAATAAATTATTTAAGTTTTCAATTGCTGTAACTCTTATCTCTGACTCTATGATGGTAAACCCTGATTTCCCTATATATATTTATTATGTTTTATTGAAAATACTAACTAAGATGCCAGTACATGCAAAAACTTGGTCATTACTATTTTATGAGTGGAAATTATATTGGATTCCGTGCATATATGTTGGATTTTATTTTATAATTATATCAATACTCAGATCTTTAGTTCTTTATTTGTTAATGCTTATACAATTTGTTTTATTGCTAATTGTGGCTCCTCTATTTATTATTATGTTACTCTTTCAAATTACAAAAGAGCTGTTTGATGTATGGATTAAACAAATTGCTTCTATAGCAGCCAGTATTGGCTTAATGATAAAATTAATTTTTGGACAGATACAAGCTTTGCTATCCTTTAGAGTATGCCAACAGACTGTCTGGAAGTTAGAAATTCTAGGTTTAACCATAATAGACTTAAAGTTTTAGTACCATACCTGAAATGGTTGATATCTTAGTAGGAGGAAGAGTGCCAACAAAAGAGATATATGCTTCTGGTCTTAATCAATATAGAACAATTTTGTGGCAACTAAGCTTCGTCAAGCTCAAGCTGCTGCATATCAAGGAGCAATGGCTGTTATTACCTATGTTGATGGAGGAGCGACTGTAAGAGTTGTTGATACTATATTTATTTTTACTAAAAAGAATTTAGTTGAATATAAGAAAAGGCATTGTTATCATACTTCATTCTTAAAAAAAGTAGAAAATCAAATGCACGGTTTTGTATCTATAAAGGGCGCTAGAGAACATAATCTTAAGAATATTAATATTGATATTCCAAAAGAAAAGCTTGTAGTGATAACTGGAGTAAGTGGGTCGGGTAAGTCTTCTCTTGCTTTTGATACTATCTATGCTGAAGGGAAGCGTAGGTATGTTGAAAGCCTTTCTGCATACGCAAGGCAATTCCTTGAAGCTCAAGCAAAACCTAACGTAGAATCAATAGATGGTCTTTCGCCTGCTATCGCAATTGATCAAAAAACTACTTCAAGAAACCCTCGCTCAACTGTTGCTACTGCAACTGAAATTTATGATTATTTAAGGGTTTTATATGCACGTATAGGTATACCTTATTCTCCGGCTACTGGTCTTCCAATTGAGAAACAGACAGCAAGCCAAATGACAGAGGAGATATTAAAGCTTCCGCAGAATACAAAGCTTTACATACTAGCACCAATTGCTAGAGGGCAAAAAGGTGAATATCGTAAAGAGCTTTTAATGATGCGTAAGCATGGATATGAACGGGTAAAAATAGATGATTCATTTTACGAATTTGATGATTTACCGATGTTAAATAAAAATAAAAAACACGAAATATCAGCAGTAGTTGATCGTATTTCTTTAGATGATGAGATCGGAAATAGGCTTGCTGACAGTGTTGAGACAGCATTGAAATTTTCAGATGGTATTTTATATGTTGAAATAGTTTCAATTCCAGAGGAGGCAGAATCTAATCATAAGGCTGGTGATATTTTGGTATTTTCTGAGAAATTTGCATGTCATGTTTCTGAATTTTCATTAACTGAAATTGAGCCTAGAATCTTTTCCTTTAATAGTCCGTATGGTGCTTGTCCTTATTGTAATGGGCTTGGAACGGAAATTTACTTTGATCAAGGTTTAATTGTACCAAATCCACAATTAAGTATTGCAGAAGGTGCTATATTGCCATTTAGTAAATCTGTTATATCTATAGTCTCTCAATTAAAATTTCATGAGCAAATTTTTGAATCTTTAGCAAGGCATTATAAATTTAGTACTACTCAACCATTTGATTCATTATCTGAAGAGATACAAAATATTTTATTTTATGGCTCAGGCAATGAATCAATTAGTTTTACATATGATGATGGACTCAGCAAATCTACTGTCAAAAAAACATTTGAGGGTGTTATTCCATTGTTAAAAAAGAGAATGCAAAAAACTGAAAGTAGCCAAGTAGCTGAAGAAATGGCAAATTATCAAATTGCCAAAAATTGTAGTGCTTGTAACGGCTACAGATTAAAAATGGAATCGCTTTATGTTAAGATAGCAGGTAAGCATATAGGAGAAATGTGTAATATGACCATCAGCCAGTCGTTAGAATGGTTTACTCATCTTGAAGAAGCACTAAATAATACTCACAAACAAATTGCTGAAAGGCTTGTTAAAGAGATCACAAAAAGATTAAAGTTTTTAAATGATGTGGGGCTTGATTATCTAACTTTAAATAGGAAGGCTACGACCCTTTCTGGCGGAGAAAGCCAAAGGATTAGGTTAGCCTCTCAAATTGGTTCAGGGCTTAGCGGAGTTTTATATGTACTAGACGAACCGTCAATAGGCTTACATCAACGAGATAATGATAGACTTTTAAACACTCTTTGGCATTTAAGAGATTTAGGTAATACAGTCATAGTTGTTGAACACGATATGGATACAATGAAGGCGGCAGATTATCTTATAGACGTTGGCCCTGGGGCAGGAATCCACGGTGGACAAATAATTGCTCAAGGTAGGCCAGAGGAAGTAGCTTTGGTTAAAGAGAGTATAACTGGAAAATATTTATCCAAAGAATTAGTTATTGAAGTCCCAAAAAGTAGAAGGCCTGCTTTAAAGGATAAATTTATAGAAATTACAGGGGCTAGATCTAATAATTTAAAGAATATATCTGTTTCTATTCCAATAGGAAGCTTTGTTGCTTTTACTGGAGTTTCTGGTAGTGGTAAGTCAAGTTTTGTGATTAATACTCTTTACAAAGCAGCGCTTAAGAAGCTACATCATAATAAAATTACCCCTGGCACTTATGGCAAAATAACTGGCCTAGAGTATATAGATAAAATTATTCAAATAGACCAATCACCAATAGGTAGGACCCCAAGGTCTAATCCAGCTACATATACCGGTGCATTTACTCACATCAGGGACTGGTTTACAACTCTTCAAGAAGCGAAAGCTCGAGGTTATAACTCTGGTAGATTTTCGTTTAATGTAAAGGGCGGTAGATGTGAAACATGCGAAGGAGATGGTGTAATAAAAATAGAAATGCACTTCCTTCCAGATGTATATGTACAGTGTGATGAATGTAAAGGTAGTCGTTATAATAAGGAAACCTTGGAAATAAAATACAAAAATAAGTCAATTGCAGATGTTTTAAACATAACTATTGACGAAACAGTAGAATTTTTTTCGAACGTTCCCTTAATTCTAGAAAAAGTGATTGCTTTGAAAGAAGTTGGACTGGGTTATATGAAAATAGGGCAATCTGCAACCACTCTCTCAGGTGGCGAAGCGCAGAGAATTAAGCTGGCAAAAGAACTTTCTAAAAAGTCGACAGGTAGAACTCTTTATATACTTGATGAACCAACAACTGGGTTGCATATGCATGATATACAAAAATTATTAGTTGTATTACACAAATTAGTAGATGCAGAAAATACAGTAGTTGTAATTGAACACAACTTAGATGTCATCAAAACCGCTGATTATGTTGTTGATATAGGACCGGAAGGTGGCAGTAAAGGAGGCTATGTTGTTGCAACTGGGACGCCTGAAGAAATAATTGCAAGTAAAGAGAGTATAACTGGTAAGTATTTAAAGCCGCTCTTAACATAAATATATTTCTATGCTTGCAAAGAAAATGCTTAAAATGTGAGAATTTGTTATAGACTTTTTGTAATCCTCTTGCTATAAGATTGTGACAATTTAAGTTCCTCGGTAGCTCAGTGGTAGAGCAAGCGGCTGTTAACCGCTTGGTCGCTGGTTCGAATCCGGCCCGGGGAGCCACTTTTTTTATCTATGTCACATGCTCTCATAATAAAAGATGTAATGAATGCCTTAGGTAGGTCGGAACCAGTTATCTTACCTACAGATACACTCTTTGCTTTATCAGTTGATGCAACTTCGGAAAAAGCAGTATCAAATTTATTTAAGATTAAAGGCAGAAAGTTAGAAAGAGCCTTACCTGTCTTTGTTGGTTCGTTTGAACAAGCGGAAAAATTTTTCGAGTTTAATGATTTAGCAATGAAATTAGCAAAAAAATTCTGGCCAGGCCCCCTAACTTTAATTTTAAAGTTAAAAGGTAGATTAGCAAAAAATTTATCTTGGTCTGAGAAAATTGCTGTAAGAATGCCAAATAGCCCCTTAGTTATAGAGGTAATTAATAATTTTAGTAAGCCGATTACTGGAACAAGTGCTAATTTAGCAGGTAATGATGATATTTTTGATTATCAAGAGTTAGTGCTAACCTTTAAAGAAAAAGTACCAATTATTGTCAGTGGAGAAATCCAAAAAAATGCTAAACCTTCAACAATTATAGATTGCTCAAATAACACTGTACAATTTTTAAGAATTGGCAGTATAAGCAAAGATAATATATAAAAGTTAATCTCTTAAGCTGTAGATGAAAAAATACCTTTATTGATTTTTACTATAGTAGTAATATTTGTTTTTATTGACCAAAACTTCTTTTCCAACATCAGGATTGCAATATTACGAGCATTGGAGTTATAGATGAAAAAGGTAGCATATCAAATTAACTTATTGATAAGTGTAATCTCTATTCAAAAACTTAAAGAGAGTATTTAGTTGGGTGTGCTAAACATCCTTTAGCGCAAATAAAAAATCATATAGCAGGCAAAACAAATTATTCTGATTCGGTTGCTAGGGATCAACATTTAATTATTGCTACTTCAATGTTTGAAGCTGATAAAATTTGAAAAGACCAGTTTAAACATTTTGTGTGAGTAGTATAGTTAAAAAATTTTAATTTGAATATAGGAGCGAGGAGTGTAGTGAATTCTATATTAGGCACTTGAAGCTATGCTTAGTCAACCTATAAAGACTTAACTATAAAACAAAACTCAATCATAATTTTGTTATGTTTTTAGTCTTTGTACTTCTGGGAACGTAAGGCCAGTAACGGCGGCAATGAGATTAATATCTTGCCCCATAGCCAGCATTTCTTTGCTATTTCTATAGCTTTATTTTTTCTCCTTCAGCTTTTTAAGGGTATTGGCTTTTATTCAGAGCCAACTTTAGGTGCTCTTCATAAGCTCTCTTTTTTCTTTGGTGAATTCATAATATCTAATACTGTTAGCGCTTTTTTTAGGCTAGCACTATTTGGCTTATCTGGTAAATTATCTTTATCAACCAAGTCATTCTTAGTTAAAAACGCTGCCCACATATCTAAAGAATTTTTTCTCAGTAATATGGAATGCATTATAGTACTTTAGTTCATGTACAATAGAGGTAAAGTTTAGAATATGAATTCCTATAGCTTTTGACAGAAGTCTGAAGTTATTTCAATATTAAATAACTTACAATCCACAGCTTTAGCTTTTATATCCAATACAGATAGTTTATCATTTTTGAAATTTTTAGGATTATAGGAATTCAAAAGAGTTACATCAACAACCTGATCTTCTTGAGAAACAATAGAATTAATTAGAGATACAAGTAAATCCTTATTCTCTTCAACGCCAAAGACTTTATTATTTAGGCACTATTGACAAAGTTTTTTAATTTAAATAGATTTTTTGCAGGAATAGCACTCGAAAAATGTAGGATTTCTCAGTTAAGTTATTGGTTGAAGTTGATTTTTAGTCCATCAAATGCAGGGATTATGTTTTGCGGTAGTATTTTTTTAATTTCTGCGTATTCTATGTCGTGTGCCATATGCGTTAAGATAGTTAATTCTGGCTTGATTTTATCACTCCAACTTATAGTCCTTTCAAGATATGAATGAGTTGGAGCCCAGGCATAGCGTAAGCAATCAACGATCCAAATTTGAACCCCGGCTAACACTTCAATTGCTTGGTTAGTTAACTCATTCAGGTCAGTTGAATAAGCAAGCTCTCCAAATCTAAAGCCTGTTGAAATGATTTTGCCATGAATTTGAGGAAAAGAAATGATATCAATATCACCTACTTGAAAAGCATGATTATACTTTAAAATATTGGTTTGTAGTCTAACGGGGTACAAAAGAGAGGCTTGTTTAAATATATAAGGAAATCTTTGGGTTAAAGTATCATAAGTAGATTGATTTAAAAAAGTTGGAATTATACAGCCACTTCTAGCAAAACTCTTTGTATCATCAATGCCGCATATATGATCGCCGTGGTCATGAGTATATAGTATAGCGTCTAGGTATTTTATGCCATGAGTTAAAGCTTGTTGTCTTAGGTCTGGCGAGGTATCTACTAATATGGAAGTAGTTTTTGATTGAATATAAATTGAAGAACGTAATCTTTTATTTTTTGGATTTGGGGAAGAGCAGGTAAAACAACCACATCCTATTTCCGGTACACCAGAAGAACCGCCGCATCCAAGGATTGTACAAATCATATTTCTTAAATTTAGTTGTTTTACAGAATATATTATAACATTAAATTCAGCAAATAACTTAATTAAAAAATAAAGGCGCAAAATTTCAATGCTTGTATTTGCTTCGCGCTAAGGTATCATATTGATAGGCAACTAGATTTAATTATAAATCACTACGTTCAGAAGATTTATAGCAGCAGTTATGTTCACTCGCGGCACGGACGCTTATGTAGATGGTAAGATAATTCAGAATTCTAAGGCAGTTAGAGCTAATCAAACCTTTCAAAATTATGAATACGAAAATCTCAGGACTTCTAGTATGCTGGTGAGTCTATATGTAGAAAATCTGGGCGGTGCAGCTGCCACAAATAGCAGGTTAATTACTTCTTGCAATAAAGAACTAGCAGATAAATAATAGAGAGGGGGTGATTGAGAATTTAGGTAAAGCCCTAGATAATGGATAGGGCAGCAGGGTTTTGTGTAAGCAATTCTACAATATCTGAACTAGAACCTCAAATATTTGCAGCTGTAAATTTTGAATAGTGGCTGCGGACGATTTAGCTAAGCCTTTATAATTCACCTAAGCTTAGCCCAATGGTGTTAACTTAAGAACCAGCAAATTCTTCTACAGTAGCACGTTCTATTAGATTTACCGATATTTTTACGTTTAAAGATCTACTGGATCATACCTAAAATTAAGCACAACTACAGTTGCTGCCCATGCAATTCTATATTGCTAAAAATTATAGATATAAGCAGCAGCCTCATAATTAAAGTAGTAGCAATTGCAAGATTAGCAACCGACAAGCAGATAGGTGATGCTTCCATTGATGGTTTTTTAAAGAAAGCTCATGTGGTTTGGCTAATTGGTCTAATACTTCTTTTTCTTTCGCATATAAGCAAAATCTATTGTACTCAGCATAGATTTTTTATTGTTTAATAGTCTTTTTGCAATAACCTAAGGGCCTTTTGAATATCCTGCCATTGCCTGATATGGCTCCTAATTGTAACAGATTAAAGTTTGTTTTAGAATCTGTGACACTGTAGCTTTATTCTTAATGATAACCCAATACCTCTATATTATGTGCCACTATTGCATTTACTGCCTGTACTTCATAATCGGAGTTGAGAATGGATATAATTCTTGTGATCTTAAGGCATATACTTCTGATTTCATACATAGCCTCTAACGGTTCTGGTAGCAATCTGCCTTCAGATAGGAGATTTGCTTAACTACTAAATATCCTACATAAACTTTTTGGTTGCAGTATATCATCTAATATCAAATAACTAATAGACTGATCAAATTCATCAATTAAAATATAAGGTTCTTTTTTGCGATGCACATGTAGAAGTTTACTCAAAAAGTGTATACTTTCCATGATTATTACCTCTTCCACGCTCTCTGTGCAAGTAGTAGTCTAGACTACTATCATCATATTCATTCAGCTTGTCGCTGTATTTTAGGTAACTACAACTACTGAAGAGGTTACGAATCTCAGTTTCTAGTTGCAGCGTTATTGTCAAAAAAGGATGATCATGAATATTTATAAGTGAAAATTTAATTACTGGATATGCTTCCTGCTTCTTCATATACCCACTACCTTCTGTATCAACTACCTTAAGCCTATTAAAAAATTTAATATCCGTCTCTTAAAAATCGCTTGACCGTCTGTAAATACTACCCTGTTTGAATTGTGTTCAAGCTGATTACCATATTCATCAACTTCAATATTTAAGAATGTTCTAAGCATATCAAGATTTAAAGACTTTCCAAGTGCCTTGATCTAGTAATTAGCATTACACTTGCACCGTTTTCTATCACATGCTGTATAAAGAGTGATTTATCTATGTAAGTACGTTATCTATAAGAAAATTTCTAAAATCATCTCTACCAATATGCTCGATTCTTATAATTTTTGCACACTATTATAAAGTATGATATGTAGTCTTTATGGGCCATAATACTTGAAATTAGGTATGAGAATATTGCCCATATTATAGCTAATTTGATTATAGAATTTCAAGGTAGTACCAACAATAATCTATAAGGTAAACATTTATGATACACATTAACATAAAGGCAGGTAACACATGTCTTAGGCTGGTGTTAATGTTTGAAGTGACGCAATAAAATAAATTGATAAAATAAAGCGTAATTGCAAGCCAAACGCTACCTGAAAATATCAATAAAAAGAATAGAGTTTTGAATAAGGTAGCTACAGGGAAAAAGTACCAAACTCCCTTAAATAAAAGTATAACTAAGGAAGGGTATCTGATTGCGCGCTATTAATTCTCCTAATCCCCTAAAAAATTCTGGAAAATATAAAAACCAAAGACTTCATTGACTGAAAATCTGTAGTAACTCTAAATTACTATAAAGGCACTGAGTATTATAATTAACCTATTTCTCCACTCTAATAACTGTAAGCCGTAGATTAATTTTTTGTTTTGTAAACCAAGATAAAGCCCAGATACTGCAAAGCATAAACTAAGAAAAATTATTGATGAGAATTTACTGATTGCAACTATACCGATTAATGCGCCTATAACTAGGGAATTTTTATTAGTTGGCGATTTTAGAGCCATTGGGATAAAATATAAGGCCCATATGAGTAACGCGAAACCAGCCATGTCTGTGTTTGTATTACACAACTCGCAAAAATTATCGGCAGATTTGAATAAGAAAAAGTAGCCATGCACATGCTATCCTTGGACTGAATACACTGCTGCTCCATGCATATATGTCCAGCCCGCCAATTATGAAAAATATTAAGGAACTGATTCTAGCTAAGATTACTCGTGTGTAGTATATTCCGATTCACTTAGGCCACAAAAAATAGCTTTACCACCTTCGATACGGCCCTCATATTCTTTCTTATAATCTTTTAGCAATCCACTTGGGGCAGTACTTTGCATAAAAGTCTTTACCTAGTCTTACATTTTTCAAATGTATAAAGGTAAAGCAGCTGTAGCCAAGGAGGGGATGTAGGGCCTCAAGCTTATACGTTTTATTTTCCAGCTATTCAAATCCTGTTGCTATATGTTGCAGTCCATCAATTGAATAGCAGTATCTTTAAATGACTCAAGCGCTCTAATTGCTCCACTAGATAAGAAAACTAGAGCAAGTAATAAAAATAAATGTTTTTTTAATCAAAGATATAAAATGCCATAAAATTAAATGAAACCTTGACTTATAGTAATTTTTTTATTACTCACTATCAACCATTACTGTTTAAAGATAATGCATATTTCTTTTCGGCCGAGTAGCAAAGTGGCAATGCAATGGATTGCAAATCCTTCATACGTCAGTTCGATTCTGACCTCGGCCTCATCTAAACGGTGATTCAAAATGCCTTAATATTCATATAATTAAATAATTGTTTCATTTTATATATAAATTTCTTTTGCAAACAATTTAAATATGTTATTTTATCTCCTTTAAGTAGAATGAATTTAATTCTCAATAGGATATAATATTTTACCTATGAACAATAAAAATAATTGGCTATGGAGTTTTTAAAAAATCTGGGAACGAAAAAATTAATAACTTTTATAACAGCTGCTGTTGTTCTTTTTATTTCAATAATAGTATTAATATTTAGTATATCTAAACCAAATTTAGTGCCAATGTATACCTTTCTAGCTTCAGAGGATATTAGCCCGCTGTCATTGCAAGACTTCCAAGCTGTGTCAATTCCTTACAGCCTTGAATCTAACAATGGTCTCAGGTAAAGGTGCCTGCAGATAAAGTTTTAAGCTTTGGGGATGAGCTTGGCTCAGGAAGGCTTACTTTCTTCTGGACATGTTACTGGATATGAACTCTTTAACAAATCTGATTCGTTTGGAACTTCTCAATTTGTCTATAATATTAACATGGTAAAAGCGCTTGAAGGTGAATTAGCAAGAACTATTTCTAGTTTAAGTCCGATTTCCTCTGCAAGAGTTTACCTTGTTTTACCTAAAGAGTTGTTTTCTAAAAGTGCTTCTACATCTTCTGCCTCTATAGTAGTCAAGATGAAAGGAGCTCAGCAACTAGAAATAGCTGCTATTGCTCATATAGTTGCAACTGCTGTTCCAGATTTGAAAATTGCTAATATTACTATGGTAGACGATGAAGGTAATCCTTTAAAGCTGAGTTCAGAGAATGGTGAACATATAACCCAGAAGGGCAAGTTGTCAGATCACAGCGCAGTAGCTCAGAGACAGATAAAGATAATGAAAAAATGAAAGATATTAAGTGTTGCCAATAATATTCCAAATGGTAATCAACAACAGGGACAATTTTTTGAGAAGGAGAGGGAGCGCTCTGATAATACAATAAATTATGAGATCTATAAAAAAGTTGGTAATAAAATTAGTGCGCAGGGACGCATAAAGAGCCTTTCAATTGCGGTGCTTGTTGATGGTGTTTACACAAAAAAGATGATAAAGAGGAACTTGTATATAGTGAATACCCAGAAGCAGAGATGTCTAAATTAAATGCTCCAGTAGTGGCTTGATTCTCAAGTATGGTCGTGATGAGGAAATGATTGGAAAAGTCTAGAGGGTGCTGCGGCAGGCGCTGATAATATGACATTTGAGGCGAGTATAAATGGTGTGAACAAGAAGCAAGATAGTGAGTGAAAATCTGCTGAGCGTAAGCCATTTGAAGTTATATCGGCTGACTGGGTGAAATATGCAAGTGTTGCTAAATATTTAAATGATACAGTTGAAAATCATTTAGATTAAGTAGTGGGGTGGGGTTATAAAAAATTGGTTATATAAATAATGAAGTCTATAAAGGCAAAGTTAAATAGCACAGATAAAGCAGCAATATTATTACTGTCTTGAGATACTGATATAGCAGCAAGGCTGATTCAGGCTCTTGAGGATTCCAAGGTGCAAGAAATTTCTCAGGCTATGGCTAATTTGGGAAAGATACCATCAGAAGTTACTGAGCAGATTATTATTGAATTCGCGCATCAAGTGAATGAAACTCTTGCAGTTATAGGTAACTTTATCAGTACCGAGAAATTCTTACGCAAAGTATTAAGCGATGATAAAGTTAATATGATTATTGAGGAAATCACAGGACCTATTGGTAAAAATGTTTGGGATAAATTAAATAAAGTGCAGCCACGCATACTAGCTAATTTCTTGAAAAATGAGCACCCGCAGACAGCTGCATTAATTATTAGTAAGCTACAGTCTTTACTTTGCTGCTAAAGTGTTTTCGATATTAAATTCTGAGTTTGTGACCGAAATCTTAAGCAGAATTTTATCTATGGAGACAGTAAAAAAAGAGGTGTTGGACAATGTTGAGAAAACAATAAGGCATTATTTTATTGGTGATGTTTTAAAATTAACCAAAATGATAATAATTATATAGTGGCTGAAATTTTCAATAATCTAGATAGAAGCAATGAAGAAAAGATGATGTCAATCCTCGAAAAGCAAAGCCATGAAATTGCTGAGAAAGTCCGTAAGAGTACGTAAATTAATGTTTATTTTTGATGATTTAATCAAAATTGAACCAAGCAGAATTCAAGAGCTAATTAAAATTCTTGATAAAAGCCAATTTGCCTTGGCTCTTAAGGAGTTATCTGATATTATTAAGCAATTAATTTCAGCTAATATGTCCCAAAGCGCATATAAACTTTTAACGGAGAAGATAGAAAATCTTGGTGATGTTAAGGCAAAAGATATTGATGAAGCTAGGTCGTATATTGTTCATACTGCAAAAGATAAGATATGATAAGAGCAGGTTATATTGGCCTGGTTGAAGTTGAGGAAGAAGAAATAGTATGAGGTATTTTTTATAAAAATAAGCAATATTCTATATTAGATTTATCAAAATTAGAAATTCTGGAAGTAAAAGAAACACCAAAACCTGAACAAAGGCTGGTGAGATAAAAAGGGAGATAGGGGCAACCACTTTAGATGTTGCAGTAATTAAGCAAGAGGCATTTCTTTCAGGTAGAAATGAAGCTATGAAAGAGGTTGAATCGCAAAAGGTGATATATGACCGAAATTTATTGTCAATTGTTAAATCTTTAAAAGAAAAATTTAATGAAATAAGCTCTAAACTGCAAAGTAGTAAAGAGAGCCTAATAAATGATAGCATTGAGTTATGTATAACTATCACAAAGAAAATTATAGAAAAATCTGTGAAAAACACTGGCCTTGATTTGATAAAAAATTTTTTAGCCGATCAACTACCTACACTTTATTCTGAAAATCTAATTACCATAAAAGTTACCCCTAAACACGTTGAAGATATAAAGCAATATATTGAAGAAGTAGTACATAGGAAAAACCATACTATGGAAGTTGATATTGTTTTTGATGAAATAATAAGTCCTGGTGATTGAGCTATTAAGGTTGAAGGTAGTAGAATCAGTAGGGATTGGAGTAAATTACTAATTCAATTGGATAGATTATTGAGTAATTATTATGCAAAAAATCTAGACAGTGAGAGTTACATGCTCATTCTATAAGTAATATTAAAAATTAAAAAATAGAATTAAAAATGCAAGATAATGAAATTGGAAAAGAAAATAATAAGAATACTGCAACACTAGAAATTAATTTGCAAGCAGTATATGATATCCCTTTGCAGGTACGAGTTCTACTTAGAAGTACCGATTTGAAATTAAACAAGATATTGAAATTAAGCAAAGGTGCAGTAGCCGAGTTAGACAAAAAAGTTGGTGACCCAGTAGATCTATTTATTGGGGATAGGTGAGTTGCAAAGGAAGAAATAGTTTTTGTTGACAATAAAGTTGGGGTTACATTGACAGAGCTTGCCAAATCAGAACAATTGCCTTAAAAGGCTGGAAAGTTCTATATTATTTAAGGTTAAATAGTGGTTTTGATAACTGATAGACCTAGCGATAATGCGGATATAATAGATCTAGCTTTAGATGCTAATTCTAGTTACTTTTTTACTGGTCATTCAGTTATTGGTCTTGGAAATTTTGATGGTGTTCATTTAGGGCATCAAGAAATAATAAAAAATTGCATTGATTTTGCTAAAATTTTAGGTGCTAGGCCTATTATTGTTTCTTTCTTGCCCCATCCAGTTTCGCTTATAAGGCCAGAGTCATATTTAGGTCTTATTGAATCTTATGAAGACAAGGTAAATAAATTGTTGAATTTCGGTATTGCAAATGTTATTAGCTTAAAATTTGACCATGCTCTTGCTAAGCTTTCAGATCATGAATTTATAGATTTATTATTTAAAAGATTTAATCCTAAAAAAATTATTACAGGAAATAACTTTTTTTATGGGCATAAAAAAACTGGTAGCGTTTCTAAGTTGCATTTAGAGGCTTCTAGATATGGTTTCTCTTATACACCAATTCAACAGGTGTTTTTTGAAGGTGTACCTATTTCTTCTTCATTAGTAAGAGAGGCTTTGAGCAAAGGCTTTATTAAAAAGGTGAATAAGCTGCTTGGAGATATTAACTATGGGTTGAGTAGCACAGTGACCAAGGGCAGTCAAGTTGCCGGTAGTAAATTAGGGATTCCTACTGCTAATTTTGTTTGGCCTTCTGAGCTTTTTCAGGCAAGATTAGGGGTATACTTAAGTAAAATTCGTGCAGGATCTGATTTTTATTTTGGATTAACTAATATAGGCTACAGACCCACTTTAGAAGATGATAAGGTTTGGGTTGAAACTCACCTTTTTGATTTTATGGGGGATTTATATGGTGCTAAAATCAAAGTAGAGCTGCTTTCTTTTTTAAGGCCGGAAAGGAAATTTAGTAGCTTAGAAACCCTAAAAGCTCAAATCAACGCAGATATAAGGTTAGCTAAACATTTAATGAATTTTGGTCTAGCTAAATACTGTTAAAAAAGATTTACTAAGGGAAGTATCATTAAGTATACTGACACTTCCAAGTCAAAGAAGGATAATTGGGTTATCTTTTACCTCGGTGTTGGTATACTGACAGAGTAATTGTATTAGGGTATAAAAATTATGAGAACCAGGCATATTGGAAATGATGATAAAAGATGGAAGTACTAGTAAGCGTTAACAAATAGATAAAACCAAGAAAGAATTGTGATATATTATCTAAAAAGTGGTTTATTATAGCTGATTTTATATGACTTAGATGGAGATAAAGGCTACGATATGAATAAAGTATGAAGCTAGTTAAAGATAATGACATTGAGCCTGAGATAGCTAATAAAAGGAATAGAAGAGTGAATTTTAGATTTGATAAGACAGTTTATAATGGAAATTTATTTGGGAAGGTTAAAGAAAACCGTGATTAGCTATGTGATTTGATAAACTTGATACTACTTTCTAGGATTTATTGCTTCATCTCTTATAGAGCTTAAGATAAGCTGATATAAGAGATGGCAGATAAGGTGATAGGAGAGAAAATATACTAAAGCCTAAGAATGAATATCTAGAAGAAGTTATGATGAAGTCTTTGATACCTTAAAGAAAGGGCTAGGAAGTGTACTCAATAACATCGAGGATGATATAATGAGCCCTGAAGTTGATACACTAATAACTAAGTCCAGTTTGAGATAAGAAAAGGGGAAAAAGAAAATTCAACAATAGTATAATGACTATAGTACACCAAGGCCATGCAGGAAGTATTAAAAAATACATCGCTGGCACCTTGGATAAGCCTGAGCTTGAGCCAAAAAGTTATTGAACAAATAGCAGTTCAAGAACAATGCTTAAAAAATATTACATATTGGCTAAATAAACTTATTAATAAAACTCTAACCTACTGTGTGATGATAACCAAATAAACTAACAGCGATATCAGGCAATGAAAGAGTTGTTAAGCGATAAAAAAAAGCTTTCTGTCATGCTTTACAATAGATTTTGCTTATATAGTGTAAACTAGGACAATTGCCCAAACTTTATGAACTTTCTCTAAAAAACCATTAGCAGAAGCCCCTCTTATTTATTTGTCTGTAGCTAAATTTGCCATTGCAGAGACCCTCACCAGGAATCTAGCATATGTATGTTGTTTTAGGCTCTGAGTGTGCTGATAATGATAAAGCTATTGCATATGTTTCTATCCTTTCCCTTTTGTAGAACCAGATTCTAGTATCCTAGCTGAGAACCATCTCATTTTACTTTTTGTTGTGAAGAAACGTCTGCCTATGAACTTACTCATATTATCTACCACCAATAAAATTTGGCCAATTTTAGTGTTCATAAAGTAAGAAGTTAAAAATTATCTTAATAAAAATCAAACCATTAACATTCCCCCATTTATATGGAGAGTTTGGCCAGTTATATACGCACTCTCTTTTAAAGCCAAAAATAAAATTCCATTTGCTATATCATCCGGATGTCCAATTTTTGCCATTGGTATTTTCTTTATTATGGAGTCTTTTATTTCTTGAGGTAAGTGTTCTGTCATTGGGCTCGCAATAAAACCAGGAGCTATACAATTTATAGTGATTCCACGAGTAGCAATTTCTGCTGCAAGTGATTTAGACATCCCAATCAAGCCAGCTTTTGCTGCTGTATAATTTGCTTGGCCGATATTGCCAGTAAATCCAACGACTGAAGAGATATTAATGATGCGCCCATATTTTTTCCTTATCATTTTTTTTATGGCTGCCCTATTCAACTTAAATACTGATGTAAGATTAATATTTAATACTGCTTCCCATTCTTCATCACTCATTCTCAGCGCTAGATTATCTCTGCAAAGCCCAGCATTACACACTACTATGCTAATATCTCCTGCAATTTCTTCTGCCTGATCTAATAATTTTTCTGTTTCTGCTGAATTTGCTAAGTCGCACTTAATTACATTTAAGCGCTCTGTATATCTAGATTTTAATTTATCTAAATTTTCTAACTTAGTACTGCTTGCAATAACATTTGCTCCAGCTTCATGTAATTTCTTGACTATAGCAATTCCTAAACCTCCTGTTGCACCTGTTACAAGTGCGCTAGTTCCAATTAGATTAAACATTTTTCCTCTTTTTTGTTAATAATTATAAGAAATTAGCAAATTCTTCTATATTTTTTGGCGTATGTAAATTAAAAATATTAGATTCTGGGTACATACGTTTTGCAATACCAGATAATACCTGACCTGGCCCTACCTCTATAAAAGTATCAACTTCATAATGAGTGATTATTTTTTCCATAGTTTCGCGCCACCTGACGCTTCCAGTAACCTGACTCACTAAAAGATCTTTAGTTGTACTCTCATTGTGCTTCTCAACGTTAAAATTAGCTATGACATCTATAATTTGATTATGGAGTTGTACCCCTTTTAGCGCTTGTTCTACTTTAAATGCAGCTGCTTGCATTAAACTTGAATGAAAAGGAGCACTAACTCTTAATTTTATTGCTTTTTTGACTCCAAAACTTGCTGCTGATTCTAGGGCTTGATCGACAGCCTCTGCAGTGCCACTTAAGACAATTTGTTCTGCACCATTGTCATTTGCTATTTGGCAAATTCCATAGCTTGCAACATGGTTACACAACTTTTGTGCGCTATCAGTATTAGCACCAATTAGAGCAATCATTGCTCCTTCTCCTGGGTTAACAGCAGATTGCATGGCGTTACCTCTAACTCTCAATAAATGAGCAGTATCTGTTAAAGAAAAAACACCACTTGCAGCAAGTGCGCTGTATTCTCCTAAGGAATGGCCAGCTGCAACATTACATAAGTCTTGAATTGTTAGATTAAGCTGTTTTTCTAGAACAGCCATAACTGCTAAAGAAACTGCCATTATTGCTGGTTGTGCATTAGCTGTAAGTGTTAGGTCTTCCAATTCTCCAGAAAACATTAAATGAGAAAGATCTTGTTTTAAGGTTTCATCTATAAGAGAAAAAACCTCTTTTGCTTCATTAAAAGTGTTAAATAATTCTTGCCCCATGCTGATAAACTGCGAACCTTGCCCTGGAAATAGAAGAGAGCTTTTATTTTTATCCATTTTTATACCTAATAAATTTCTTTATTTAATTGTCGTGCTCAGGCAGAAGTCCACTCTGCTGCATATGCCATAGCATGGCATAACATCCCCCCTTAGCTAGAAGCTCTTCATGAGTTCCATCTTCGACAATATTACCTTTCTCAAATACTAAAATTCTATCAAGATGCAACAGCGTAGATAACCTATGTGCTATTACTATTACTGTTTTATTCGCCATTAAATGTTGCAGGCTCTTATCTATTAATTTTTCAGTAATTGAATCAAGAGCAGAGGTAGCTTCATCCATTATAACAATTGGTGCATTTTTTAACATTGCCCTTACAATTGCGATACGCTGACGTTGCCCGCCTGATAATTTGCTTCCTCTTTCACCAACTATTGTATCGTATCCATGTTCTAAGTTCATTATAAAGCTATCACATTCTGCTTTTTTGGCTACCTCTTTAACTTCTTGATCTGTGGCATTAATATTGCCATATCTAATATTTTCTAGAACAGACCTATGAAATAAAAATGGATCTTGAGGTATAAATGCAATATTGCTACGCAAAGATAAAAGCGAAACTTGTGATATGTCTTGATCGTCGATTTTAACAGTACCAGAAGAGACTTCATATAATCTCATTATTAAATTTGCAAATGTGGTTTTTCCGCTCCCTGAAAAACCTACTAACCCAATTTTTTGTCTGCCTTGTATTATTAAGGATTTATTTTTAAATATATTACCGTTGTTGCGATAATTAAAGCTGACATTATCGAATTCAATTTTTCCTTGGGTAACCTCTATTTGCTTTAATGTGCTTTCTGATATTTCAGTTGGTTCTTCAAGTAAAATTAAAGATTGCTTACACACTCCAATTTCATAAAACATATAGGAGATTTCATCTCCTGCAAACCAAAGATTTGTCATAAGCCCAAGGGTGCTATTAATAGCGAAGACTATATCTCCTGCTGTTATTTGACCTTGTTGCCAAAGTTTTATTGCTAAATAAAGCAGTAACATTACATTTATTATGCTAATGAGACTCAGTAGGATTTTGAATTTCTCTATGTAAATCAGACTATATCTATATTTCTGTAATTCATCAGCTTGCGCTTCTTTTATAGTCTGCATTTCATGTTTATGCGCAGTAAATATTTTGATGCTAAGATGATTAGTCATACTATCAACGATTTTACCTTGTAATAGCGCTCTGGCTGCAGACTGTACAGAAACACTATTAGCTGCCTTCAAACAGAAAAAAACGCATAGCGTGAAGTGCATTCCAAGCCAGGTGAAAAATATTGCTGCCAATAATGGATGCATTGAGAAAAAAACTGAGGAAGAAGCAATAATGGATATAATTAATGGTATAAATACTGTTAATAAGTCATCTATTACTAGCTTAGCACTTTTAGGCATGTCGCTAATTCTTTGTGCGATGCCTCCCACATGTGTTTGTACAAAATAAGAATGTGAATGATTACTGACATAATTAAACATTGAAGTTCTGATATTAGCTTCAAATTTTGGCATTGCAAACCCTAGGAGGACCCCTTTTGATCGTTGCACAAGTTCAATAAAGATCCAAAAAGCAAATGCTATAGCAAGAGGTACTAGCATTATGTTGAAACCTGATTCTTGAGGTGAACTATTTAACTTATTAAATGCATCAACTAAATTACCAGTTATATAAGGCCAGACAGTATTATTAGATAAAGTAGAGATTGTTGCAGTAATTGTTATAAACGAAAAAGCCCAAGGCTGTTTTTTAAGAAAATACCATAAAAAAGCAGCAATTTTTTTCGGCATTTTAGTTTTTGACATTTTTTACCCTAAAACAATGAGCTCCATAAAATGTGAAGACTGAAGACTTAGTATTATATAATTCTTTGCTCATGTACAATCAACTTAATTTTATTGATTTGTTTTAGATATAATTAAACATTCAGCCATCTGCGATGAAATAATAGCCATTCTTCAGGTTTTTCTCTAATCCACTTTTCAAATTCTTTATTTATTAAAGTAGTTATATTTTTTACATCTTCTTTATCATTATCGGTTTTTTGGTAATTAAGCTTTGGTAAGAATTCAAGCTTGAATGTGTGCCTAGGGTTTAGTCTGTAAATTCTAGCAGGTACTATGACGCAAGTTTTAGATTCTAAACCAAAAAATGGCACAGTAATACCACCTATAACTTTTTGATCTATAATCATTCCTAGGTAACCTTTCTGCTTTATTAGATTAATAATATTTTTAATAGAGTTCACATTTTCGATACTTGAGTTTTTTAACCTTCTTAAAAATTTTATGAAATAATAAAGCAGAAGATTGGGCGGTTTTTGTAGACAACTTGCAAAGGCAAATTCAGGTGGAATTTAGCAAATAGCGATAACATTTCCCAATTGCTGTAATGAGCTGAAACAAAAATTATTGGTTTGTTAGCTGTAATTGCTTTTTCAAGATTTGCAATGCCTGCCACCCCAACGGGCTTTCCTATATTTTTTGTGTTTCTAAATCTTAAATTTGTTAGCTCTGCCGTAATACGACCAAAATTATTCCAAGATTGTTTAATAATTTTTTCAATCTTATCTTCGTTTAAACTAGGGTTTATAATTTTTAGGTTTTTTCTAGCAACATTATTTCGTAATTTTAATAAGCTACCAATACGTTCAGCAAGTTTTCCACCAAATGCGGACGCAAGTCTATAAGGAAATATAGCAAATCCCAAGAAAAATGGGAACAAGAAGATTATCAGAAAGAAATATTTTATTGGTCTTAATAATTTTTTCACCGTTAATGCTCGACAATTACTTAAGCTAAAACATCACTCCAATCTTCCCAGGTAAAGCCACTCCTACCAAAATGCCCATAATTAGCTGTAGCTCTATATATAGGACGTCTTAATTTTAAATAATCTATAATTTGTGCAGGCCTAAAATCAAATTTTTCCTTAATTAACTGCAGAATTTCTTTTTCGGGGATTTTATTAGTGTTGAAGCAGTTTACATATATTGCAACAGGTTCGGTAATACCAATTGCATAAGCAACTTGTATTTCACAACTAGATGCAAGACCTGCAGCTACAATATTTTTTGCCACATGTCTTGCCATATATGCTGCTGATCTATCAACTTTTGTTGGGTCTTTACCGGAGAAGGCACCACCTCCATGCCTTGCAGCGCCGCCATAGGTATCAACAATAATTTTTCTTCCAGTTAAACCACAATCTGCAACTGGGCCACCAATAATAAAACATCCTGTTGGATTGATTAAAAATTTAGTATCTTTATGTAATAAATACTCAGGTACTACTGGTTTGATTATTTCTTCTATGACTCCTTCAGTTATTTGTTTATGGGATATCCCTGGCGTATGTTGAGTTGAAAATACTATAGTTTCTATAGAGATTGGTTGAGCATTGTCATATTTTGCGGTGATTTGAGTTTTAGCATCTGGCCTAAGCCATGGTAAGATTCTTTTGTGTCTCACTTCAGCCTGTCTTTTCATTAATTGATGAGCATAATATATTGGTAACGGCATTAATGCTTCTGTTTCGTTACATGCAAAACCAAACATCATACCCTGATCACCAGCGCCTAGTTCTTTATCTAGTTTAGCGTTAACGCCTAATGCAATATCATGCGATTGTTGCCCTATGGCAGAAATTGGAGCACAGCTATGTGCATTAAATTCTAATTCTGGGTCATTGTAACCAATACTTGCAATGACGTTTTTTACAATTTTTTCTATATTAATCCAAGCAGTGGTTGTAATTTCTCCAGCTACTAAAATTATACTATTTTTTACTAACACTTCACAGGCAACCCGTGCGTTATGATCTAGTGCAATGATTGAGTCTAGTATAGCATCGGAAACTTGGTCAGCAATCTTGTCTGGATGTCCTTCTGAAACTGATTCTGAGGAAAATAACCTGAAACTCATCGAAGTTTATTTAATGGATTTAGCACTAAACTGCATTAATACCATTTTAATCGTTAATATTAAACATAATTAAAAAGTTTTTTATTAAGATCGAGTGCAACTTAGTAATACTAATGTTATATTCTAAGGATTCTAAAGAAGATATTGAATGTGAAGATAGACCGCAAGGCTTAATAAAGTTAAACCGTAATAATTCTGGTGAAATATTGATAGCAACTCCATGGTAGGTGACCCACTTTTTAAGTTTAAAGCCAATTGAAACTATCTTTTTTTTATTCTGATTTCTATCAAAGCACCATATTCCTATATTTTCTTTATCAGCAATACAGGCCACGCCTAATTCTTCTAATGAGATTGTTAGCCATTTACATACATCAGCCACGAATTTTTTTATGTCAAGCTGATTGTGGTAAAGAGCTTTTAAGTTCAGCATCATATAAACTATTAGCTGCCCAGGGCCGTGGTAAGTATATTTGCCGCCACGATCTGTTGTGAAAATTGGGGCTTGAGGGTTTATTATAAGATCAGAGCTATTTGCTGAGGCTCCAGCAGTGTACAGATGATCATGCTCAAGAAACCAAAGCACACTGTTGTGCTGCTTATTGAGGATTTGATCAACAATAGAGGTCATTGAAAAAATGGCATCAGTATATGAGACTAGGTTGGAAGAAAAAAAGCAACTAAGGAATGAATTTGAAAATAAGCATTCACTCCTTTCCATGCAAGCCTATGCTTGTTTAGCTTTAAACTTAGGGTTAGCTTTGTTAATGACATATATCCTGCCCTTTCTTATTACAACACGACAGTTTTTATCTCTTTTTTTTGCGGACTTTAATGATGATAAGACTTTCATATCCAAAACAAAACTTTTTATTATATTATTTATAGGAGGGTTAACGTATCACATATTTAACTGCTATGCAAATTAAAAAGCGCCTTAAGGCTTTTAAGGCGCCTATTTTTAAAGAGGTTTTTGTGTAAGGGATTGATATAAATTTAGAGAACTTTATAATTAAAAGCCCATACCGCCCATATCATCCATACTTGCTGGTCCATGTGCATGTTTACCAACCTTTTCTTCTGGTTTGTCAATTATTACAGCTTCTGTTGTAATAAGCAATGAAGAAACAGATACAGCACTTTGGAGCGCAGTTCTCACTACTTTAGTTGGATCAACAATACCAGAGTTATATGCATCTGCAAAACCAAGGGTTTGAGCGTCATATATTTTGCTCATATTGTTTCCTTCGATCAGCTTCCCAACAATTAATGAAGCATCGACCCCAGAATTTTCAAGAATTTTGCGTATTGGGGCAGTTAACGATTTTCTCACTATTTCAATGCCAGCTTTTTCATCTTCATTTTTGCCCTGTAATTTATCAAGAGCTTTTGCAGCATAAAGCAAGGTACAGCCGCCTCCTGGAACGATACCTTCAGCGATAGCAGCTTTAGTTGCATGATATGCATCTTCAACTCTATCTTTTTTCTCTTTAACTTCTACTTCAGTCACACCACCAACTTTTAATATAGCAACACCGCCAGATAGTTTAGCTAAACGCTCTTGAAGTTTTTCTTTATCGTAGTCAGAAGTAGTCTCTTCGATTTGAGCTTTAATTTGGTCGCAACGAGCTTTAATCTGCAATGCATCGCCTGCACCATCAACAATTGTGGTATCATCTTTAGTGATAACAACTTTTTTAGCACTACCTAAATCTGCAACCGTTGTACTTTCTAATTTGTTGCCTATTTCTTCGCTAACTAACTGCCCACCCGTTACAATAGCAATATCTTCAAGCATAGCTTTCCTTCTATCACCGAAGCCAGGCGCCTTAACCGCAGCAATTTTTAAGCTACCACGTAATTTGTTTACTACTAAGGTTGCTAGAGCTTCACCTTCAACATCTTCAGCAATAATTAAAAATGGCCTGCTTTGTTGCATTACAGCTTCTAAAAGTGAAAGAATTTGTTGTATATTAGTAATTTTTTTATCGAACGTGAGAATATGAGGTCTTTCAAGTTCGCAAACCATTTTTTCAGAATTAGTTACAAAATAAGGAGATAGAAAACCTCTATCAAAGTTCATACCTTCGACGATTTGCACTTCAAAGTCATCGCTCTTGTTTGCTTCTTCAACGGTAACTACACCATCTTTACCAACTTTTTCAAAAGCTTCAGCTAATTTTTTACCAATATCCGCATCTCCATTTGCAGAGATAGTTGCAACTTGTGCTACTTCATCAGAGGATTTAATTGCTTTAGAAATTTTTTTGATTTCATCAACAACAACTTTAGCTGCGGCTTCAATCCCTCTTTTTAAATCCATAGGGTTAGCACCAGCTGCTACTTGCCTGATTCCTTCTTGAGCTATAGCTTTTGCTAAAACAACAGTTGTAGTTGTACCATCGCCCGCATTATCATTAGATTTACTTGCAGCTTCTTTTAAAATCTGTGCTGCAAGGTTTTCATATTTATCTTCTAATATAAGTGCTTTAGCGACTGTTACACCATCCTTAGTGATCTTGGGAGCACCAAATGACGACTCTACAACAACGTTACGACCTTTTGGCCCTAAAGTTGAGCTAACGGTGTCAGCTGCGATTCTCAAGCCTTTCAATAACCTTGAACGAGCTTCTTCTCCTGAACTAATAATTTTTGCCATATAATTTTTACCTTTCTTATTTAATTATTCAATAATTGCTAAAACATCTGATTCTTTCATAATCAAATATTCTTTTCCATCTATTTTAATTTCTGTTCCACCCCACTTAGCAAATAAGACTCTATCACCAATTTTAACATCTAACTGATGAAGTTTGCCTGCATCATCTCGTCTGCCATTACCTACTGCTATAACAGTACCTTGCATAGGCTTTTCTTGAGCTGTATCTGGAATTATAATACCGCTTGCGGTTTTTGTTTCTTGTTCCACTCTTTCGACTAAAATTTTGTCGTGTAATGGTCTGATTTTCTTTGACATATTAGTTACCTTGTTAATATTAGATACACCCTTATATAGTGATTATTATCTATCTTTCAAGATATGGTTTTAAAAAAATCATGAATTTTTTAAGTTTTAGCAATAGTTTATTGCAGAAACAGATTTTGTTTTTGCTTTTTTTAAAATTTCAGCACATTCTCTGATAGTGGTACCTGTAGTCATCACTTCATCAACTAATAGGATATTGAGACTTTTCACTGAACTTACTTTTTTCTCATTGACTAGAAATACTCCTCTAATATTAGAGTAACGCATTTTTTGTGAAAGCAATATTTGTTTCGGAGCATCTTTAATTCTTGCTAAAATATCATATTTACATGTTGTATTTAAGCAATTTGCTACATGCTTAGCAATAATAGCAGATTGGTTATATAAGGCAATGCATTTGATAAAATTTATCTAATACTTTGATATAGTGCGCCTTATCTTTATACTTAAACTGATGTATTATTGTTGCTATTGATTCATTGTATACACAAGTAACTAGGATTGTTTTGAAAATCTTTTTATTTTCAAAGCAGGATGTGCTACAATACTCGTAATACAAGAAATCCCCCATCTGCAGTTTATTTGCAGAACTTGTAAGCTTCTCCTGTAATAAAAGTAATTTTGTTCCAACAATGATGGCATAAAGTGCTATACTCAATAACGGATTTCTTGCATATAATACAGTATTTAGCAAAAATTAATGAGTGAAAGGTGTTGATTAACCATGTTGCATACTTCATTTTATATTTTAGCTTATAGAAAAATTGTCTTAAAAATTATAAAATCTTTATCGCGATAACGGAGTAGTGCAACCATTAATTTTTGATTTAGTTAAACAAAAAAAGAATTTAGAAAGATTTCGTACACAGTTTATTATAAATGATTTTCTGTATGAGCTTGGTGCAGAGATTATTTTAGATTGTACCTTACGTTCCACAAGTAGAGCAAACGATTTATTACTTTATGGATATTTTGGTCAGTCTATCAAAAGTTTTTGTGGGCTTGTAAAAAACGTAAAACATGGATTTATAATTCCGCTGCCTACGACTAATTTTCATGATTCTGAAGAAGAAGCATTACCCTTTGCACCTAATAGCTTCAATTTAGTATGCTCTAACTTATCATTGCATTTTATTAATCATGTTCCATTATCTTTTTCTAACTATAAGAAAATATTAAAAAAAGGTGGATTATTCATTGCCACAATAATTGGGAATTATTCTCTCTTTGAATTAAGAGAAGCTTTTAATTATGCCGATGATTAAATCTGAATCATTAGTTAATCTTGCTAATAAAAGTGGTTTTGGGCAGGTTGTGATTCATACAGAAACTGTGAAGCTGCAGTATGATAATCTAATAAATATGCTAAGAATGCTAAGAGATTTGCGGCAAATTGGTTTTAGTAATTTTTTAGTGAGCCCAGTAATTCCTATTTCAAAAAATTTTTTAAAAGTTGCTTCCGAATATTATTGGCAAAATTATTGTAGCAGTAGCAGATTAAATCTCTCCTTCGATATCATTACACTCTCGGCAATAGCATGATCACAAGACTCAAAAAGCCAGAATTTAGGATAAGAAGAGAGTAGCAAGTTTGAGGAGAGAGAGTTTTGCAAGGAGCTAAGTGTTGAGATAGATTTGCTTAAGAAATATATACTCAACATGAAGAGATGTATCATAACTTACATTTTATACCCTAGATAATTTCTGCCAGATGTAAGAAGAATGAGAGAGAAGAAGATTAATACCAACTCACAAAGTGTTAAGGAGAAGGAAAATTAAAGTTTTCTGGATTACTGATCATCATTCTATACTTTTATTTATCACCTTACAAAGATTTTAAAAATTATTATCTATGTCATTTATCATGTAGATATAGAGGATATTTCAAATTACCAAGCTATAGTAGAATTAATAGGAGCTGTTAATAAACCAGGTTAAACCAAGAAAGGATTATGACATATTTATCATTTAAAAAGGAAAAAATGTCAGATCGTCTATATCAAATATCAGAAGATCTATTTAACAAAGAGATATTAGCAGTAATAGGAAAGCATATGAACCTATTGGAGTCAGGTCTCCAAAAATTAGTTATTTATAAAAGTGTTTTCATACGATACTAAAGATACTAAGCATATCAGTACTCTGGAGAGGTTACCCCAAAGAATACGGTCCTGATATATACTAGATTTAAAATGTGGAGCGAAAATGGTTTATTATGGCTGATTTTATACGCCTTAAAATAGAAGAGGATATTAAGAATAGATATAGTTATTATAATGGGAAAAGAAGATGTTGTATGTATTCAGATTACAGAGGCAGAGCATTCTGGTTGTAAGATGATAAGTGAGATGATGAAGATGCTATCGCATTTAATCTCTTGGTAATAATACTTCTCATTTGTCTAATTAGTAGTTTTAAGGTAATTATAAAGGTATATTCATATTGGCTACTGTAAGGTTATTAATAATGAAGAGCTTTGACCGCATTACCAAAGTAAAAAATCTATTAAAGCAATATAATATTGATGGTTACATAGTACCAAGTTACGATGAGTTTAGAAATGAATACACTCCTAAGCCTCTGCAAAGATTAGAATGGCTAACTGGCTTTACCGGCTCAAGTGGGCTCCTAATTATTAAGGAAGAAAAATTGCTATTTTTAACTGATAGTAGATATCTCCTCCAAGCTAAACAACAACTAGGAAATAAATATCAAATATTAGATATAGCAGATGAAGAATCCTGGAAAAAGATTACCAAAGCAGTTAAAAATTACTGTATATTGGGTTATGATCCTATGATCGAAAGCATTAGCAGTATACAATATTACCAAAAAGTGTTTTCGCATAAAAATATTCAGTTACAGGCTGTTAAAGAAAATTTAATAGATTTGATTTGGTTAGATAAGCCAAAATTAGGATCTAAAAAAATCTTAAGATTAACTAAAAAAGAGGCTGGATTATCAACTGAAGAAAAATTAGAACAGCTACTTTTAAAAATAGATAAAAATGTAGATTATCTCTTAGTTACTCAATTAGACTCAATATGTTGGCTTCTCAACATCAGAGGCTCTGATATAAAATACTCACCTTTAATTTTATCTTACTTACTCATTAAAAAAAAGGGCAATATTTATCTTTTTTCTGATTCGGTTACTGAAAAAATAGAAGGAGTAAAAATACTCAAATTAAAACAAATAAAAGAACTCTTTATTGAACTAATTATCCCAGGTTCTATCGTACAATCTAGTAAAGAGGTATCTCATTGGTTCAAAGAAACCGCTGGTGCTAGCATGATCATCAAGGAAGATATTATAGAATTGATGAAAGCTTGTAAAAATAATGTTGAACTAGAGCATATAAGGCAAGCCCACTTTTTGGATGGTCTTGCCTTATGTAAGTTTATATGTTGGCTTGAGGCTCACATAGGCAAAGTCACTGAAATATCCGCAGCTGAAAAGCTTTTAAAATTTAGGCAAATGGCAAACAATTTTATAGATTTAAGTTTTACCACAATTTCCGCATTTGCTGAAAATGGCGCTATTGTGCATTATAAGCCAACCAAGAAAACTAACAAAACTATTACAAAAGATAACTTATATTTACTTGATTCTGGAGGGCAATATAGATTTGGCACTACTGACGTTACAAGAACTTTTTGCTTTGGTATCCCAACCATTGAACAAAAAAGAGATTATACCTTAGTATTAAAGGGTTTAATTAGGCTATCTCAGTTAAAATTTCCAATCAGCACTAATGGAGCGCAGCTGGATTCTTTAGCACGACTTGACCTATGGCAACATGGCTTAGACTATGGTCATAGTACAGGACATGGTGTTGGATATTTCTTATCTGTACACGAAGGACCGCAGACATTAAGCAGGTCTGGCTCTGTTCCTTTAAAAACAGGCATGATAACTTCAAACGAACCAGGTTATTATAAGGAAGGTGAGTATGGAATACGTATTGAAAATTTAATGCTAGTTAGAGAGTCTGAGGTAAAAGGATTTTTAGAATTTGAAACATTAACACTTGTACCAATACCCCTTAACTTGATAGATTTTGAGCTCCTCGATAACAGAGAAAAAGTATGGTTACAAAATTATAACCTGAAAATTTTTGAGATAATGTCCCCTCATTTAAATGTAGAAGAAAAAAACCAATTGCAAAGCATTTGCTATTGCTGAAAATATAGTTAGTATAGTAAAAAAGTAGATTTTTAGGTTAATCTTATATGATAGAATTTTTTGATATTAGTACCATCTTACTAAAAATTCTAGTTTTACTAATACCATTAATTTTATCTGTGGCTTATCTTACTTTAATGGAACGTAAGGTAATTGGTTGGATGCAGCTTAGGGTTGGCCCAAATGTTACAGGACCTTTTGGGTTGTTGCAGCCAATTGCTGATGCGGTTAAATTAATCTTTAAAGAGCCTATTATACCATCTCATTCTGATAAAATGTTGTTCTTTATGGCTCCAACTATCACATTTACTCTCGCAATGATAGGGTGGGCAGTGATTCCCATTTCAGATTTTGTAATTGCAGATATAAACGTTGGAATACTTTATCTTCTTGCTATATCATCTTTAGGTGTTTATGGCATCATTATTGCAGGTTGGGCAAGTAATTCCAGGTATGCGTTTTTAGGGGCTATCAGATCTGCCGCTCAGATGGTATCTTACGAAGTGTCTATTGGCCTTTGTATAGTTACTGTTCTTATTGTAACCCAAACTATGAATTTAAAGCAAATAGTACTAGTGCAGCAAGCTATGCCACTTTATCTACAATTGCTCCTTTTACCCATGTTCGTGGTTTTTTTCATTTCTATACTTGCAGAAACAAATAGACATCCATTTGATCTACCAGAAGCTGAATCAGAACTAGTAGCAGGCTACAATGTTGAATATTCTTCAACTGGATTTGCTCTTTTCTTCTTAGGAGAATACGCAAACATGATATTAATGTCTTTAACCGCAACTATTTTATTTTTAGGCGGGTGGTTCCCTCCTTTTGAATTGTCTTATTTAAGTTTTATCCCAGGGATAATCTGGTTTATTTTAAAAATTTTATTTTGTTTATTTGTATTTATTTGGGTTAGAGCGTCTTTACCACGTTACCGTTACGACCAACTAATGAGGCTGGGGTGGAAAGTATTATTACCCTTAACTCTCTTCTGGGTTGTTTTAGTTGCTTCTGTAGTCTTCATTACCGGCTTTAAGCCTGTGTAAATTCTTTTCAAGTGTTGGACAACTATCATTACAGTAAAATCATTACAGTAAAAAATGTTTTCCTATATTTAGCGCTACTTTTTAATAAAGATTCATGGGTACCTCTTGCAGCAATGTAACCATCTTTCAATAATAATATTTGGTCAGCATTCACTACCGTAGAAATTCTATGAGCAATTATAATGGTAGCCCTATTTTTCATTAATTTATCTAAGGCATTTTGAATCAAGCTTTCATTTTTACTATCCAACGCACTTGTTGCTTCATCTAATAACAATATCTTAGGGTTTTTTAAAAGAGCTCTTGCAATTGCTATACACTGCTTTTGTCCCCCAGATAACTTAGTACCTTTTTCTCCCAAAAAAGTATCAAAGCTCTCTGGTAATTTCTGAATAAAATTATATGCAGAAGCAAATTTTGCTGCTTTAATGACTTCTTCTTTGCTGGCATTTGGATTGCCATATATAATATTTTGGTAAGCTGAAGCTGAAGAAAAACAACAGAGTCTTGCCCAACGTAGCCAAAGTTATCGCGTAAATCTAATAATTCAAGATTTTTTATATTTGTCCCATCAATCAAGATCTCTCCCTGCTCGACATCATAAAACCTCAATATGAGTTGGACAATCGTGCTTTTTTACCAGAACCAGATTCGCCAGCTGTTGCTAACACCTTGCCAGGCTCAACAGAAAAAGAAATATTTTGTAATACTGTTCTTTGCGGTATATATGAGAAATAAACATTTTTAAAAGTTAAAACACTACGATTATCTGGAGCTAGCTTGAGCAGATTTTTAGGGCTTTTTATAGCTGGCTCAATATTTAGAAACTCGAAGGTTCCTTGCGCAGCCACAACCGCTTTTTGAATTTCTCCGAATGCTTCAGTAATTGATATAGAAGTAGTAGTACAGATTAAAGACAAGAATATAAAAGTTGATAATTGACCAAGGCTTAGTGTTCCTGATAAAACATCATGACTACCAACCCAAAGGATTGCACCTATTCCTCCAAATATCAAACATATTACTACCACAACAAGTAAAGCTCTAGTTTTTATTCTAAGTTTGCCTGTATGATCCAGCCTTGCTTCAAGTTCCTTCTGATTCAGAAGATAACTCTGCAACAGTATCTTGGTATTTTCTAGCAATACTTTTTAATTTTTTGCTTATTAATATAAATTGGCACTAAAGCTACAGGTATCATTGCTAATATCATAACAGTAAGCTTAAAGCTTGAAATTGCAAGCATAACAATACTACCTATTAGCATCATAAAATGAGGGTGAGAACTCTAAAATTTGGCTATACATATCTCTTCTGATATCTCTTATTACGTATTCCCCGGTTAAAGTAACAAGTGAGTACCTAAGATCTGTTGCAATTGCAAGAATTAAGGCTATACATATGAAATATAGCATTGCAGAATCAAGCACGCTTGATTCTTAGCAACTATCGCCTTATCTATAACATAGCCTAAACTATGATTCATTATAAGCACTGAAGAAGAGGTGATAATTAAACAAATAAAAACTCTGAACAGGTGATTCTTATATATTTCCAAATAATCAAGTATTTTTTTCTTAAGTACTTCTTTATCATTGGATATGATCTTATTTTTATGTATGATATACAATATCCTTCATTTTTTGAAAAATGAAGATTTTTATTTTAGCTATATTTTATTTGTTGATATATTTAAAAGGTTGAGATTGTGAAAAAATTTTTTCTACCTATACTATTGCTGGTCTATCTTTTGTTAAAAAATGCAAATGCAGGAGTTATTCCTCCAGCTTCTTTTAGTGAAGTAGTTGAAAAAAGTATGCCAGCTGTTGTCAATATATCAACCTCAACCTTGCAAAAAGTCATCAAGAAGAGACAACAGCTAGATATGGATAACCCTTATGATATACTGCGAGACCTTTTTGAACGTGAATTCAGTTTAAATCCTCATGGTGGTGAACAATCAGCTCCGCCAAGAAAAGCTATTTCTTTGGGATCAGGGTTTATTGTGGATCCAAATGGCTATATAGTCACAAACAATCACGTTATTGATGAAGCAGATGAAATTAATGTTACATTAAGCGGTGAAAAAGGTCTATCTTATAAAGCAAAGTTGATAGGAAAAGATCCAAAGACCGACCTTGCAGTTCTGAAAATAGATGCTGGAGGTAACCTACCATTCATTAAATTTGGTGATTCGGACAAGGCAAAAGTTGGAGATTTTATCTTGGTAATTGGTAATCCATTTGGTTTAGGTGGGTCTGTAAGTGTTGGCATTATTTCTGCTAAAGCAAGAAATATAAATAGTGGTCATTTTGATGATTTTATCCAAACGGATGCGGCAATAAATGTAGGTAATTCTGGTGGTCCTATGCTTAATACTGATGGAGAGGTTATAGGAGTTAACTCAGTCATATTATCACCCTCTAAGGGTAATATTGGTATAGGTTTTGCTATACCTTCCAATATGGTACAATATGTCTTCAAGCAATTAAAAGAAAAGGGCAAAATAGTTCGTGGCCAACTTGGTATTACCATTCAAGATATAGAAAAAGGGCTGGCTGACGATCTTGGACTAAAAGGAGTTAGAGGAGCTCTGGTTAGTGGAGTTTTAAAAGGAAGCCCTGCTGAACGTGCTGGAGTAAAAATTGGTGATGTTATCACAAAACTTGATGACAAAATAATTACTTCAGCTTCCCAATTACCAAGAATAGTTGGAGAAATCGAGCTCAATAAAAAAGCTAATCTTGAAATATTTAGAGATGGCAAAGTCATTAATATTCAGGTAAACGTTGAGAAGTCAAAAGAAGAAGATACGATCACTTCTAGTAATGATGTTGGAATTGCAAAAAATACTTCCGTATTTGGAATGCAAGTCCAAACTATTAATTCCAAGTTAATTAAAAAATTTAACTTAAAAGATAGTGCTAGGGGAGTTTTAGTGACTGGAGTTGAACGTGGAAGCCTTGCTGCAATGGTTGGCATAAGAGCTGGAGATATTATAGTAAGTGTTAATAAAAAAGAAGTTACCACCGCTAAAGAATTTGATGCTATTACTTCTAGTATTAAAAAAAGTGGAAAAGGATCAGCAACGTTCTTAATAGCAAGAGGTGAGAGCAGTTTCTTTGTTTCTTTGGAGGATAATTAGTTATGGCAGAATTTAGAAAAAGGTTTTGGCAGCCAGTACAAAAAATGAAAGTTGGTGAAATAGCTTCTATAATAAAGGCAGAAGTTGTTGGAAACCAAGAATTATTAATTGAAAGAATGAAACCATTAAAAAGTGCAGCGTCAGGGGATTTAACTTTCTTAAGTAACCCAAAATATAACAAACAGCTGCGAAAATCCAAAGCTTCTGCCTGTATTATAAAAGAAATTGACTTACCACTTATACCTGAAGGAATGACAGCCATAATTGTTAATAATCCTTATTTTGCATGGGCGCAAATCTTAGAGTTGTTTTTTCCAAAAATTACTATAAATTCTAATATATCTGATAAAGCTTTCGTAAGCCCCACCGCTAAAATTGGCTCTGGTTCTTTTATTGGTGCAGGTGCAATTATAGAAGACGAAGCAGAGATCGGTTCAAATTGTCATATCTATCCAGGAGCCTATATAGGAAAAAAAGTTATTATTGGGACTAACGTTAACATAGGCCACGCTGTAACAATTGAATACAGTAAAATTGGTGATAATTGTACCATTCATGCAGGTGCAAGGATAGGTCAAGATGGTTTTGGTTTCACTAATGACAACACTCGAATTATTAAAATAAAGCAAATTGGTGCAGTTATCATCGGTAATAATGTTGAAATAGGGGCTAATAGCTGTATAGATAGGGGTGCTATTGAAGACACAGTGATAGGTGACAATACTAAAATAGATAACTTAGTACAAATTGCCCATAATGTCAAGATCGGCCAGAACTGTTTCCTAGCAGGTCAAGTTGGAATTGCTGGTAGTACCGTAATTGGAAATGGGGTAATGCTTGGAGGTCAGGTTGGCATTATCGGTCATATAGAACTAAAAGACGGAGTTATTGCTAGCGGAGCCAGCGTGATTACACGAAATTTAGAGAAAGGTAAAGTAGTAGGTGGTTACCCAGCAGTTGATATTAACCAGTGGCATAGACAAACAATTTTATTGAAAAAAATGGTTGAAACTGCTAAATCATCATTAAATCCAAAGAAGAACAATAATTAAATGAACAGCATTTTGAATATTCAGGAGATAATGAAACTGATTCCTCATAGGTACCCCTTTTTGCTAATAGACAAGATTATTAGTATAGAGTCAGGCGTGAAAGCAGTTGCCTTAAAAAATGTTACAGTAAATGAAAATTTTTTCGTGGGCCACTTTCCTATAAAGCCCGTAATGCCAGGGGTCTTAATAATAGAAGCTATGGCACAGGCTGCCGCTGTATTTTTAATCCATGATATAAAAGTGAAAATGAATAATAAGCTAATTTATTTCACTTCAATTGAGAATGCAAAGTTTAGAAAGCCAGTGGAACCTGGTGATACAATGATTATAGAAGTTTCTAAGATACTATCTAGAAATAGTCTCTGGAAAATCAAAGGAGAAGTAAGAGTAAATAATACTCTAGTTACGGAAGCAATTGTGAGTGCGGTTTTAGTTGATGTCGAAGATAAATAATATAAGTAATTTAGCTACAGTACATCCTACTGCAATCATTGCTCCATCTGTGGTAATAGAAGAATACGTTAAAATAGGGCCTTATTGTAATATAGAAAGTAATGTAATTCTAAAAAAATCGGTAACATTACACTCTCATGTTTGTATAACTGGTAATACTGAAATTGGGTCTGGCACAGAAATCTTCCCATTTGCCTCTCTTGGTTATCAACCTCAAGACTTAAAATATGCTGGAGAAGAATCATCTCTGATTATAGGAGAAAATAATGTAATCAGGGAATACGTTACTATGCATCCTGGAACTAAACATGGATTGATGAAAACAGTGGTTGGTAATAATTGTTTATTTATGGTTGGCTGTCATATTGCTCATGATTGCGTTATAGGTAATAATGTTATTATAGCTAACAATGCAGGTCTTGCAGGGCATGTAGTACTTGAAGATAACGTAATAATAGGCGGACTATCAGGTATACATCAGTTTGTAAGGGTTGGTAAGTATTCTATGATAGGTGGGTTGACTGCTGTTAGAGAGAATGTGATTCCTTATAGTGTAATAGTGGGTCATAAAGGCACTTTAGAAGGTGTGAATAATGTTGGCATGAAGAGGGCCAACTTCGATAGAAAAGACATAGAAGCAGTAGCTAATGCATTTAAGAAAATATTTTTTGAGCAGAATGGAGTAATAAATGCAAGAATTAAAGAAACTGCCAATTTCTTTAGTAGTAGCTTTGTTGTTCGTGATATATTAGATTTTATAAAAAACAATAATCAAAGAGCAATATGTATGCCAAAAGATGATAATAATTTCAGGAGGTAACCCTTGTCCCCCCATAGAGCTGCTAATAATCTTTTAGATGTAAAAAAAATAGCTGTAATTGCCGGCAGAGGTTGGCTACCAAAGCATGTATTAGAAGGTTGTATAGAAAAAGGTATTGGATGCGAAATCATTGCAATAGAAGATCAATTTTCAAAAGAGATCTTTGAAGGAAAAAGTTATTATACTTTTCCTATGCATGCGGTAGGTAAGATTATTAATAAAATTAACTCTCTAGGTATAAAGCATATTGTGTTAGCAGGCACAGTAAAAAGAGTTGGTATTACTAAGTTATTACTTGATTTAAAAGGGGCTAAGCTGCTTACGATGATAATGAAGGCTGGACTTAATGATGACGCGATCTTGCGGACTGTTATAGCATTTCTAGAATCAGAAGGATTCACAATTATTCCTCCTGAAAAAATTGCAACCTCAATTATAGCGCAAAGTGGGCTTTTAACCAAAACCAAGCCTGATCCAGCAGCATTTGCTGATATAAAGAAAGGTACTGAAATATTAAAAGCAGTAGCGAATTTTGACGTGGGTCAAGCGTTAGTTATACAAAATGGCTTAGTGTTGGGAGTAGAAGCCGCAGAAGGTACAGATGAACTTATAAGGCGCTGTGGGCTAATTCAGCAAAAGGATGAAGAAATGTGCATACTAATAAAAATATGCAAGCCCAACCAAGATAAAAGAATTGATTTACCTTGTATAGGACAGGAGACTATAAAAAATTTATACCAATATAATTTTAAAGGTGTGGCGCTTGAAGCTGGTTCTGCATTGATATTGAACAAAAAAGAAACTTTAGCTGACGCTGACAGACTTGGAATATTTATTTATGGCATCTCCTAAGAGGGAAAAATTTAAACAGTATATTTAGCTATTCATAATTAACTAGACATTTCGCATACGCTACTTTTGATACTTGTAGGTAATTTGTTGTACTTACTTAAGATAATATTTAAAACAAACTTATTAGTAGTCTTGCAATAAAAGCTTATTGGGCTTATAATTCTTTCAAGCACCTATAGGTATTAACAAACACAAATGTCCAACAAAGAAGAACTATTAGAGTTTAAAGGAAAGATTCTAGAATTGCTGCCAAATGCTATGTTTAGGGTTGAGCTGGAAAATGGCCATAGGATTATTGCCTATACTTCTGGGAAAATGCGTAAAAATAGAATTAAGGTGTTAGTTGGTGATGACGTAACGGTTGAAATGACACCATATGATTTAACAAAGGGTAGAGTGACTCATAGACATACTAATCTTCATGCAAGATCCTAAACAATATGACCACATCAAGGCTAATACTGGCCTCATTATCAAAGCGCAGGCTATCGGTTCTTTCTCAAATAGGTTATAAACCTGATCTAATTATCCCAGCAGATATAGATGAGACACCTAAAAAAGGTGAAACCCCCCGCAATCTAGCTCTCCGTCTTGGCTTTGAGAAGGCTTTAAAAATATCTAAAGAATATCCACTTGATGCTGTCTTAGGCGCAGATACAGTGGTTGGGGTAGGACGTACAATTTTGCCAAAGTGTGAAACAGAAGCTGACGCGCTGTATTGTTTAAAGAAACTATCCGGACGGCGACATAAAGTTTATACTGGTGTATGCTTAATTTATAACAGTAGGATTTCTAAGAAAGTATCCATAACATTCTTGAAATTTAAGGTATTATCAAAAACAGAAAAGGATGAATTTATCAAGACTAGACAGTGGCACGGTAAAGCAGGAGGCTATGCTTTACAGGGGTTTGCAGCTCAATTTATAGAAAGCATGAATGGAGTTGATACTAATGTCTTAGGCTTACCAGCATGCTTAGTTCACAAGATGTTGTCTGGAATTGGTATCAAAAAAGACTACACCATATCAATAGAACTTTGTTAAATTATTTTTTACTTTTATTAAGTTGTACAGCTTTACAAATATTACCCGTATTGTTTAAGCTTATCTAATATACTCTAGGTGGAAAAATATGTCTTTAAAGTTTGGTTTTGTAATAGCTATTTTATCATTAGCTATTGGTTACTTAGGCGGTGGTGGCAACCTTCATATACTACTGCAGCCCTTTGGATGGCTTGAAATTATTGGAATTGCGGTTGGGACATTTATTATATCTAATCCAAAACCAGTACAAAAAGCACTGGTTGCAAAGAATCTATTGAATTTTTGTCTAGTGTTCTTCAGTTCTTAAAGTATGCAAATGGAGCCCATCTTACTGGAATTGAAAAACAGATTGATAACCCTAAACAAAGTAATTTTCTAAACAAAGTAATTTTTTCCGCAAGCTGTATTCAGTGCCTAATGGAGAAGAATTAACAAAATTTTTCTGTGATTATTTTAGGCTAACTATTATTGGATTTAATAAATCTCATGAATTAGAGGTAATAATGGATAATCACATTGATGAAAAAGGATTGAAATTAAAAAGATGGCTGATTCCTTATTGCAGCTGGGCGATTCTTTACCAGCCCTTGGTATCATTGTTGCAGTACTTAGAGTTGTAACAGCCATGGGAGCAGTGGAAGCAGAACCGGCAATGGCTAAGTACAAGAATAGTATCTGCTCTAATTGGAACTTTTATAGGAGTATTTTTATCTTATAGAATAGTGATACCAATTGGGCTTTTTTTACAAAAATTCTGTTTAGAAGAAACTTTATTTTTTGAAGCTATAGAAGTTGCCATTATATCTCACATAAACGGAAATCTTACTTCTATTTCTATCTAATTTCTGAGAGGCAACTCTCCCCGAGACCATAAAGCCTTCTTTTACTGAATTAGAGAATAAAATAATTTAGCGGGAATGCCATGTTAAATAAGGATAAATCTGTTATAGTTAGAAAAAATATAACTCTTCACAAAGATAGCCATCATGATGAGGCATGAAAAGTAGCGTATGCTGACTTTATTACTGCGATGATAGCTTTCTTTTTATTGCTATGGCTTCTTAATTTGACACCTGGGAATAGCACAGTATTTTGAACCAACTATAGGCTTATGAATAGAAAATCTTTAGATAAAGATTCATTAGAAAGTAGAAGTGAAGAAGAAGCACCCTCAGATGTACCTTCTGTTAGTGAGCTTGTGTATGGAGTTAAAAGAAGCAGGCCAAATAGTTTCTATCCAACAACAAGGTATTGAGCAAACAGATATCGAAACAGGAAATAAGACTTTTATGTCCACCCAAGAAAATATTGAGAGGCAAGTCCAATCTGATGCTATCTTTAAGTAAATCCAAAAACCAAATTACTTTAGAACAACCTCTCGAAGGGTTATTGATACAGGTTCAAGATTCAGACAACCAAGAAATGTTTGAATCCGGTAGTGCAACTCTCTTCCCTAATGCTAAATTAATTTTAGATAAAATCGTAAAACTTATACAATATTCTCCTAACTTTATATCAATAGGTAGTTATACTGATAGAATTAATAATAATATCGGCAACTATATCGCTTGGGAATTATCAGCAGATAGAGCTAATGCTGCAAGAAGGTTTATAGTTAATATAGGTATTGCAGCGGTAGAATCGCAAAAGTCGTTGCATTGCTTGACTCAGCTCCCTTAGATAAGAATAACGCCTATGCAGCTAAAAATAGGAGGGTTCCTATAATGCTTTATGTGCAATTCAGTGATGCCCTTTTATAAGGTTTCGGCGCCTAAAGATTTAAAACCATCTAAATAGTTGAAAAAATAATTTAGTTTAGTAATCTAAATTTGTTTTGTTCTTTACTTTGCGCGTAGCGTTAAAAAAATACTGTGAAAATATATGATGGAAGGTATGATTGAGAAAATACAAATGAATGAATTTGACTTTTTAGTCTTCTTTATTGATTTGATTTATATAATGTTTGCAACAGTAATTTGTATACATTTTGCTAGCTACTTTGCAAACTTCGAGTTTGATCACCTCAGTAAGAACACTTCCCACGCTTTTAATATAGTTCTGATCTATAGCTACATTTTTTTTATAGTACTAGTATCAGCAAATATACTACATAATGCAATGCATGAATCTTTTCTCAATTGCTTACTCAGCATTATTTCATATACGTTGCTTATTATTACTGTAATGTTATTTAGGAAACCAATAGCGTTAATTAATGCTGCACCTGATTTTATACTTGCGCAAAATTCCCAAGAAAACAAGGCAAGTCAATTATATGATTCCCTTAGCTTTATCTCTTCGGGAATTGCTATAAGTGGCATTCTCTATCATTTTTATAAATTGAGTTTAGTTAGCATTTTTTTGCTTTGTATATCGGTAGAGTTTTCTTTGGAGCTTCTTTTTAGAGTCGTTATGATTTTAAATTTAACTACCTTGGAAAAACTGGTACTGGAACACAACTTAAAACTAACAGGTACTGCTAGTATCTTAAAGCTTCATTTTAGCTTGATCTTTGTAGCTTTAGCAGGTTTGGTCGATATCAGTGAAGATAGTGGGATATTAATTTTTATAACTTGGCTGTTAATTTCGGTAATTTTGTTTTTCATTATAGTTTGCATAACTTTCTTACTTGAAAAATTGCTTTTTAAAAACACTAATATAATTTATATTTTCCAAGCAGTTACAGATTATAAAATCATAATTTCGAGGTTTATCTTACTTTTAAGCCTAGATCTTGCTATAGTGATACTTTTAAATTAATTACCATGAAAAATATTGTTGCTATCCCTGGTAGTTTAAGGAAAAGCTCGCTTAATTTAGAATTGATAAAATCAGTTTGTGCACAATTTAATACAGAAGTAAGTGCATGGGTCACCCCTCAAGCCAAACTTGAATTGCCAATCTTTAATCAGGATATTCCATTACCAGAGAGTTTAAGTAAAGATTTAATTGAGTATAAAAATCTATTAAAGAGCAGTGATGGGATTCTAATTGCTTCTCCAGAATATAATGGTTCTGTAAGTGGAGGACTCAAAAATTTTATTGATTGGCTCTCTAGGGAGCAAAATCCCTTTTTAAATAAGAAAGTAGGATTAATAAGTATTAGCACTAGCCCATTCGGAGGAGTAAGGGGCTTAATGCACTTAAGAGATATTATGATGCAACTTTGCGCCTCCGTATATCCTAGAAATATGTGCATTTCCACAAATGGTGCAGCTTATTCAGAACAACAACTTCAGTTAATTAAGGACTTTGCATCTAACTTCTTCAATTTTGTAGTGAATAAATTATAAACCCAAGCTGAGTTCATTATAGTTCAATTGAGGTAGTATTTATCAGATCACATAAACTGAACAATGCTGTATCAGCTTCCTTCCCTGTAAATATTAGTATATACTATCAGCACACTACTCACCAAGCCATAAATAACTCATGAGCCTCAATTACTTCTGTCAACACTGTGATATTGATCACAGTTCTCACATAGACTAAATTTTGTCATTACCAACATATTTAGAAACTCCCCCCCTTACGCTTTTGATGAGCATCACTGGAGATTCTAATCCTTTGAGCCACACCTTGATAGATTGACCATCCTTTAGATTTAATGACGAAACTTGTTGAGATTGACCTTGCGTTTTATCATTTTTTGATAAAGCTATAGTGCAATTTGATTTAATACCTATAATAAAATATTTTTTCGAATCATTTATATATTCTAGATTTTCCTTTGCTCCAAAGCAATTATCAGTCATTACATAATAATACTTTGTTTATATGGCTTTGTTTTATTAAATTACGAAAATGCTCATTTCTGGTCATACTTGCTTTTTTCTTTACCTTTTTACTCTCAGTATCATAAAATACTATCTCCTTATGCCGGAGAGATTGCTCCAAAGTTTAAAAGATGGAGTAAAAATGATTTATCAAATCGCATAGCTAATCTACAGTTTGTTTTAATCCTAGCAAATAAACTCTCTATTCTATACCTCTCCATTTATAAATGGTCTTTATATCAAATCTAAAATTCACTCTTCTATTCCTTTTATTAGGTATCTCATGCTCAATGCCATTATCTTTAACCAGCTTCGTATTTTATCCGTACCATAAGCCTTTATTTCCATCTTTTTACATCAGCACAATTTAGCATCTCCGTCATCTCACTTACCATCTTACAATCAGAATGCGCTGCTCCTGTAACCTGAAATATCTTCTTCTCTCATTATAACATGTATTTTTATACCCTTAACTGCTACGTTTTTACCTATACTTTGCTTACCTATCTTTCTAACGCTCCAGTTCCATGATAGTGCACTTTTATTGCAGTTGAGTCCATAAACACTATATCTATTTTCAATATCTTCTCCTGTTCTAAGGCGTATAAAATCAGCCATAATAAACCATCTTCATTACGTTTTTTAAACATGATATATATCGTGGGTCTACATCATAGAAAACTGGATCAGCAAAAACAGTAGGTAAGACTGCAGAGGTAGTACTTATTATGGTGGCGTGTGTAGTTGTTATTATAATGTAGTAGTCATAAGTGTTGTTGAAGTTGTAGTGCTAGTTGAAGCCGCTGATGTGCTAGTTGTGCTGATTGTTTGTTATACTTGGCGCAAAAGTCTAGCGTAAATTACGTATGCCTACCCGGCCTCAGTCCTTCTGCTTGGATCAGCTCCACCAGCTCCAATTATTATATAATCCAAACTATTGCCATTAATATCGCCAACCACTGAAACAAAACCTCCTCTGCCTGGTCATTAGCATTAATTCCATTCATCACCCAACCTAAAAGCAGTTGAAGTTAAAAGAGATGATAGTTTAAACATGCCATTTGCCATAAAAAATTCCTTAATTACGGTCTATAATTAACTTTAAGCGGCCAACCTCAGCAAGCCAACTTGGCTCTAAAATTTCTTTTGGGCTTTTGTTTTTAAAGAGAGGTATGATACTGAGAAAAACAAGCCCAGTAAGTTAACCAATATAAAGAATATCACCGTATATCAATGTTTGTTTAAAAGGTAAGTGTATTAGTTTTAAACCACAACAATAATATATTGCTTTATCTAAAAAAATCTAAATACAATGTGAAGAGCATATTTATCTATGCTGTACTTAGCTATTTCTATTATCCATTTAGCATTTTATTTAAAACTCTTAAAACTTCTTTTATTCCCCCTCTAGATACTGCAGAGCACACCATAGGCTTTATTCTTGTCTTTTTGAAGAAAGCATTAACTTTTCTTTGCTGCTCTTCCTCCGGAATTAAGTCATTCTTGCTAAAAACAACTAATTCAGGCTTATCTGCAAATAAAGAACTATACTGTTTTAATTCAGCTCTAATAATAGAATATTTCGACTCAATATTTTCATCAGTAATATCAATCAAATGCAGTAGCACCTTGCACCTTTCTAGGTGTTTTAAAAATTTGTGGCCAAGGCCAGTACCTTCACTCGCCCCTTCTATAAGGCCTGGAATGTCTGCTATAACAATTTTTTCATGATCAATATAAGCAACACCTAACTGAGGCTTTAGGGTAGTAAAAGGATAGTCAGCAATTTTAGGCTTCGCAGCGCTAATAACAGATAAAAAAGTTGATTTGCCAGCATTTGGAAACCCAGACAAACCCACATCTGATAATAATTTAAGCTTCAACCAAACCCACATTTCTTTGCCAGGCCAACCTTTAGTACTTCTTCTTGGTGCTCTATTAGTTGAGGTTTTGAAGCTTGCATTACCTAGCCCTCCATCTCCGCCTTCTGCGATAACAATCTCTTTACCTGGTTCGTTCATATCATAAAGTAAGGTAGAACCGTTCTCATCACAAATCTGAGTCCAAAGCGGAACTTCTATTATAATATCTTCACCATGTGCTCCTGTTTTGTTTGCACCGCTTCCTCTTTTACCATTTTGGGCTTTAAAATGCTGCTTATAACGAAAATCTATCAATGTATTAAGGTTAGGAATGACCTTAAAAATTATACTACCCCCCTTTCCTCCATTACCACCATCTGGCCCCCCATATTCAATAAATTTTTCTCTTCTGAAGCTCGAAGCTCCAGCACCACCATCACCAGATTTCAAATATATTTTTGCTTCATCAATAAAATGCACTTACACAAAACTCCCTATAGACTTTTTGCAGACATTATAATGCAAATATTTAGTCTTGACATCTTATAATTAGTTTTCCATGCGGAAAAAGCCTATCAAATCATCGTAGAGAAAATTAATAGGGTAGATTGTAATACAATAAAAATCATGAAAAATTGCCTATTAGTTGAAACAATTAAGACTATTATAGTGTAAACTAGTTTTCATTATATACTGTATATAATAAACTTTAGCAGGTACCTATACCAATATCAGAAAAGTTAGTTTTATCCATAGCAATAATAATTATCATGGTCCATCACTTGGTTATTTTGAAGCACAATTTAATGAAGTAATTAAAATAAGCAGGAACAACACAAGAAAATTTAAGGGTATCTCCACCTCGCAATATCCCTTAAATTAAGTAAATAGCACTAATGTGCAGAAATTTGCAGGTACTGCAATGAATATCCTAATTAACAAAGCTTTTGACTGGGCTAATTGGAATCTACAAGCTAATCCACATACGTCTTCCAAAGGAGTGTATAAAAGCTTCTCAACTAATTGTTATGCAAATAAAAATATTACAATAATTACCCAATTATGAGGTTGTTATCCTTCTACATTTTCAGGCTATTTATCAATAAAGAATTTGATCAATTATGTGGAATGCAAGAAAGTAATAGCTTATCTCTCTTGTATGGTTAACTATCACTGGTACAGCTTTAACCACGTTTTGTGTTGGAAAGGCATTTGGGATAAAATTACCAATAACTCGTGCTTCTCTTTAAAGATGGAGTTAAATGCAGGTAGGCTACCTCCTAGAAAATACATCGCAAGAAAATTATGAAAGGACAGCAACTGCAGGCAAAGTGAGCCTTTACAGTACATTACTATAAATATACCGCTAATAAATATATACTGCTAGTAAATTAAAGGCTGGTAAGTGATGATCCAACAATTTAAACAATCTAACATATTTTCAACATTTGCCATCATCCCAAGATCATTGCAGATACAGAATTCAGAATCTAACGAGTTAATTGTGACTTATCGCTATTTTTAACTCTCCATCTTCATATTCAAGCCCACCATTAACAATAGCTTTAATAGTTCCAACCAATGTTGGCGTACCAAAGATATAGAATTTACTCCTGATAATGGTATGCAAACAAGATGAAGTAGTGGTTGGTTCTAGGATAGTTGTACTGGGAATTGAAGTAGTTGGCGTATTTAGTAGGAAGTGTTAACAAATAGGTTAAACCAAGAAAGGATTGTGATATATTTATCATCTAAAAAGGAAAAAATGTCAGATCGTCTACATCAAATACCAGAAGATCTATTTAACAAAGAGATATTACCAATAATAGAAAAGCATACGACGCCCATTTGAGTGAGGCCCTAAAAATTAGTCATTATAAGTTGTTTTTGTGTGGTGCTGAAGATACTAAGCATATCAGTATCCTGGAGGGGAGATTGCCCTAAAGAATATGGTCTCTGGCATACGAATATTAGCAGGTTTAAAAAACGTAATGAAGATGGTTTATTATGGCTGATTTTATACGCCTTAGAACAGGAGAAGATATTGAAAATAGATATAGTGTTTATGGACTCAACTGCAATAAAAGTGCACTATCATGGAACTGGAGCGTTAGAAAGATAGGTAAGCAAAGTATAGGTAAAAACGTAGCAGTTAAGGGTATAAAAATACATGTTATAATGGAAAAAAAAAGATGTTGTACTTATTCACAGATTAATCAATCACATTTTAATATAGTAATTGATGACAAGGGAGTGTAGAGGGAAGGCTCATTGGAATGAAAACTATGCAACCGCTAATATACCTACCCTCACTTCAAATTAAAGAAATATACATAAAAATTAAGCAAGTTTGTGATAGAAGAACGAGTCCTATCTCTATCACAACAAATTATACTGTTATCAAAGTCCTTATCCTTGCACCTTTCACAAATACTTTCAGCTATATATTTAATTCCCACCGTCGCCAACTTTTAATACTTCAATAAATGCACCTTTTGGAATTTCAACCTTACCAATAGATCGCATTTTTTTCTTGCCCTCCTTCTGTTTATCGAGTAACTTTCTTTTTCTAGTTATATCTCCACCATAGCATTTAGCAGTAACATCTTTCCGCAAAGCACTGATTGTTTCTCTAGCTATTATTTTGCTGCCTATTGCTGCTTGAATTGGAATAGCAAATAAATGTCTTGGGATTAAATCCTTCAGCCTAATACAAAATTCGCGTCCTCTATGTTCTGCTCTGCTGCGATGTAGAATAATAGATAACGCATCAACTGCTTCTCCATTTACCAATATGCTCACCTTTACTAAATCACTTTTTCTATAATCATCCATCTCCCAATCAAAACTAGCATAACCTTTGGAACACGACTTTAGGCGATCATAAAAATCAAATACGATCTCATTCAAAGGCAGTTTATAAATAACCATAGACCTATTACCAACATAGGTTAAGTTAACTTGCTCTCCTCTTTTTTCTGTACAAAGCGCCAAAACATAACCAAGGAAATTATTAGGAACCATAATCGTTGCTTTAACCCAAGGTTCTTCTATGAAATCAATATGAGTCGGGTCAGGTAAATCCACTAAATTATGAAGTTGTACAACTTTGCCAGATCTCATATGCACACTATATATAACACTTGGAGCTGTGGTTATTACGTCTAGGTTAAACTCTGTTTCTAGACGTTCTTGAATAATCTCTAAATGCAATAGTCCTAAGAAACCACATCTAAACCCAAAGCCTAAAGCGTTCGAGCTCTCTACTTCATATTGAAAGCTTGCATCATTCAACCGTAGCTTTCCAAGACTTTCTTTTAAAATTGGAAAATCACTGGCATCTGCTGGGTAAAGGCTACAAAATACTACCGGCTGGCTGGGGTTAAATCCTGGCAATTGCTCAATATTTGTTGCTCTTTCATCAATTATAGTATCACCAACCATACAATCAGCAACCTGTCTGATACCAGCAGTTATAAAGCCAACTTCTCCAGCACGCAGTGCTTCACACATAACTTTTTTGGGAGTAAATACTCCAACAGTATCAACTGTGTATATAGCATTTGGGACCATCATTTTAATTTTCTGCCCTTTTTTTAGGCAACCATCAATTACCTTCACTAAAATGACTACTCCAAGATATTGATCATACCAACTATCAATTAGCATGGCTTTAAGTTGACCTTCTCTATTTCCAGCTGGAGCAGGAAGTTTATTGACTATAGCCTCAAGTACTTCCTCTATTCCTATCCCAGTTTTCGCAGAAATAAGAACTGTGTCAATTGCACATAGACCTATAACATCTTCGATTTGCTGTTTTACTCGATCTGGTTCTGCTGCTGGCAAATCAATTTTATTTAATACCACAACTATCTCATGATTACTTTCTATAGCTTTATAAACATTTGCTAAAGTTTGTGCTTCAACACCTTGACTTGCATCCACAACTAATATTGATCCTTCACAGGCAGCAAGCGAACGACTCACCTCATAAGTAAAGTCAACGTGGCCAGGAGTATCAATCAAGTTTAATATATAATACTCTCCATTTTTTGCTTTATATTTGAGCCTTACAGTTTGTGCTTTAATTGTTATACCTCTTTTTTGCTCAATCTCCATTGAGTCAAGGACTTGTGCTGTCATTTCCCGCTTCTCAAGTCCACCACAAAACTCTATTAATCTATCGGCCAAAGTTGATTTACCATGATCTATATGAGCCACAATAGAAAAATTTCTGATATTAGATTGAGGGGTAATGTCTTTCATTCTAAAATATGATCATAGTTATAAACTAGACTTTATATACTAATTAACTTATTTTTTCTAGTTCATAAGAATCGCCTGTATCTAATATTTTATAACCTCTTTCCATTATTTGCATGCGCAGGCGATCAGCTGATTTCCAATTTTTCTCCCTTTTAGCTTGTAAGCGCTCTTGGGCAATTTTTATAATGTAGTTATGTATAACCTCTTTGGTCATTACTTCTAATCCCAGAAGATCTAAACTCCACAACAACTGCATATGAGCTTCTTCATCCCCTTGCTGCGATTTGCTAGTTAGTTTATGTAAATGAGCAAGGACAGCTGGAGTATTCATATCATCTGCTAAAAAATTGATGATTTCTTTACATTCTTTAACTACTTTACCCTTAGTTCTATTAACTACAGCAGAGATTTTTTTCATTGCTTTGTTAGCGTCTTCAAGAGCCTTATCATTCAAATCTAAAGGTTTTCTATAATGAACAGTTAGACAAAAATATCTAATGACTGAGCCAATAAAGCCACTATCAATAACTTCTCTAACTGTCTTGAAGTTACCAAGACTTTTACTCATTTTTTCACCATTTACGGTTAAAAATCCGTTATGCACCCAGTACCTGGCAAAACTTGAACCACTATTGGCACATTTGCTTTGAGCAAGCTCATTTTCATGATGAGGAAACATTAAATCAGCGCCACCACCATGAATATCAAAATCAGATCCAAAGCAGGCAAAGCTCATTGCAGAACACTCAATATGCCATCCAGGTCGACCTCGGCCCCAAGGACTTTCAAAATCATAATTATAATCTTCTGCAGAACAAGGTTTCCATAGTACAAAATCAGCTGGGTTTTTCTTAAATGGAGCTACTTCAATTCTTGCTCCTGCAATCATTTCATCTAGCGATCTATTGGCTAATTCTCCATAACTGCTGTGGCTATTTACATTAAATAACACATGACCTTGGACAACATAAGCGTGGTTTAACTTTATTAATTGTTCAATCATTTCAATCATTTGCTTGATATGAGTAGTTGCTTTCGGCTCGACGCTTGGAGGCAAACAGTTAATCTCTGTTATATCCTGATGATAAAATTGCATGATTTGAGTTGTTAAATCATCAATTGTTATATTCTGCGATTTAGCTGCATTGATAATTTTATCATCAACATCAGTGATATTACGAACATAAATAACATTCTTGTAAAAATGTTTAAGTAGCCTAAAAAGTACATCATAAACCACAGCAGCCCTTGCATTACCCATATGAGGACGCTCATAGACAGTTGGACCACATGCATACATTTTCACTGAATCTTTATTTAATGGGTAAAAAATCTCCTTCTTTTTTGTCAGCGAATTGCTCAAAAAAATATCAAACATACATTGCAAATAAAAAATCAGCTGTATTATACTTAATAATGCTATTATTTCAAGATTTATATGATATAAGGAGCTTTCTTAAGCTAATTCAATTAAAGATTCAGAATGTATTTAGTCATAACTGTACTAATGATAGGTATGTTATCTGGAGCAGAATTGGATATATTTATTCCAAGCTTTCCAGAAATTCAAGCACAATTTAATCTATCCCCATTTATGACACAGTTAACTCTTAGTCTAAATTTTATTGCTTATTGTATATGCTCCCTACTCGCTGGAGCTATTAGTGATAAATACGATAGAAGAAAAGTCATAATAATCAGTTTATTAATTTTTATATTTGGCAGTATTCTTTGCTCTCTTGCACAAAATTATAGCACTTTATTGCTAGGACGTGTATTACAAGGCTTTGGAATAGCAGGGCCATCTGTGCTTGGTTATGTTATTATTGCTGATGAATATCCAACAGAAAAACAAGTCTATTTCATAGGTTTGATGCATGGCTTAATTGCTTTTGCTATGTCTGCTGCTCCCGTTTTTGGTAGTCAGATTACTTGGCATTTTGGATGGCGGGGAAATTTTGTTTCACTATTAATATTTGCGTTAATATGTTTAATATTATCTGCAATTTTCATTCCAGCTAAAGCAACCAAGTCTCAAGTAACATTATCTTTAAAGGCATATCTACCATTGTTAAAATCAAAGAAGTTAATATTGTTTACTGCTGCTCTTTGTCTTTTTATGGTTCCATACTGGGTTTTTATAGGTATATCACCAATCCTATATCGCAAAGATTTAGGAGTTTCCTTAGAAGAATTCGGTTTTTATCAAGGCACTCTTGCCGCAATTTTTGCCATAGGTAGCGCTCTTAGCAGCCTTTTAATGAGAAGGATAGGGCTTAAAAAAGCTTTTTTTATAGGCATCTCAATGTGTTCAATTCACGTTATATCGCTATGTTTTTTGATGATTTTTGGTGTCAAAAATCCACTAATAATAACTTTCTGTATGGCTATTGCTTCAGCAGGTGTAGCTATTCCTATTAACATGTTGTACCCATATGCTTTAGAAGTTTTAGAAGATACTAAAGGTATGGCTTCTGCATTTATATCTGGGGTTAGGTTAATTATATCATCTGTTGGGCTTTGGCTAGTTGGCAGCACCTATAACGGAACATTTGTCCCAGTTGGATTATGGATAGTTATTACCATGAGCTTAGCTATAATTCTCTCTACGGCATTAGTTAAAAGAGAAGCAATATTTCCAAGCTAAAATTAAATAAGTAAGAAAAATGGGAGCGAATTTTACATGAGCAACCCCTAGAATGCTTAAAGAAAACTTTAGCAACACCTGTTGCTCTGTTAGAAATAGTCTTAGCAGTGCCCTGCCCTTTAATTAAGTTAAATGCAGCATTTACATTTGGAGCAGCTTCCCCACCTGCCCTTTCCCATATTTTATGCAGTTGCCATAATACCAGCTATCTTTAACATAAAATCACAAAGCAATAACGAACCTTGGTTTAATACAAAAAACAAATGCTAAACCCAAATAATTCATTTGGTGTAGAAAATGCCAGCCTAGTTCCACCCTCAGTAGGGAAATGTTTACTAGCAAGTATTATATAGCCAGAAACTATGCAGTATTTTCAAAAAATAAAAGGGAGAAAAAACAAGTTTTACATACTGAAAAAGATAAAATTAATCTGAACATCATTATAAAAAGTAAATTAAACACTAGCTGCTGTTAACAACCCTGAAGTTTTAATAAGAGATAAAGCAATAAATCTAAAGAAAGTATATGAAGTTTATCAAATCGCATAGCTAATCTACAGTTTGTTTTAATCCTAGCAAATAAACTCTCTATTCTATACCTCTCCATTTATAAATGGTCTTTATATCAAATCTAAAATTCACTCTTCTATTCCTTTTATTAGGTATCTCATGCTCAATGCCATTATCTTTAACCAGCTTCGTATTTTATCCGTACCATAAGCCTTTATTTCCATCTTTTTACATCAGCACAATTTAGCATCTCCGTCATCTCACTTATCATCTTACAATCAGAATGCGCTGCTCCTGTAACCTGAAATATCTTCTTCTCTCATTATAACATGTATTTTTATACCCTTAACTGCTACGTTTTTACCTATACTTTGCTTACCTATCTTTCTAACGCTCCAGTTCCATGATAGTGCACTTTTATTGCAGTTGAGTCCATAAACACTATATCTATTTTCAATATCTTCTCCTGTTCTAAGGCGTATAAAATCAGCCATAATAAACCATCTTCATTACGTTTTTTAAACCTGCTAATATTCGTATGCCAGAGACCATATTCTTTAGGGTAATCTCCCCTCCAGAGTACTGATATGCTTAGTATCTTCAGCACCACACAAAAACAACTTATAATGACTAATTTTTGGAGACCTGACTCCAATAGGTTCATATGCTTTCCTATTATTGGTAACATCTCTTTGTTAAATAGATCTTCTGATATTTGATATAGACAATCTGACATTTCTTTCCTTTTTAGATGATAGTATATCACAATCCTTCCTTGGTTCAACATGGTTGCTAACACTTACTATAGCTAGGTCGCCATTCACCTCAAACCTGCTTTTTTATAACCAATAACCTGCCCCAACGTTATAATAAAACAGCAATTTGAAAGAGGTTCCATCACCATTTCCTAACAGTATAGAAACTGAGTTCGAACTATAATTTTATATCTAGCCCACCATCGTTATTGAAATCACCTACCGTTATTCCAGATGGATTAGCACCAACAGCATAAGAAATAGCATCTTGAGAAGTGCAGTTACTATTTCCTAGCAATATAGAGATTATATAACTTTTATAATTAGTGTTAACTATATCTAATTTATCACCTTTATTAAAATCTCCTGTGGCTACATAAAGATGGTAATTCCCAACATCCAACATTATAAGACGTAGTCGATTGAAATGTCCCCCTGACTGCTACCTAATAATACTGAAACTATGTTTAAATTAGGCTAAGTATTAGCAGCTATACCTAATTTTCCATCTTGGTTGAAGTCACCAACTGCAACTCCATGAGTAGCATGCCCATTCCCAATATTAAAATTGGCTGCTAAAAAAATATATTGCCCATTTTTACCAAAATTTTTAGCGGTTAAATTAAAGCTCTAAGCCCCCCATGCTACATGATTCATCTTGCTTTTAAAACTCTTTGAACCATTTTTAATGGCTGACCACAAAATAGCATTCTAAGAACTGGTATAATGGTTAGCACTATATGTTGATATTTATCTATAGCAGCATGTATAAGCTTATATTATTTATTTAACTCGAAGCGTTGATAGCTATATAGCATTAGTTACTTAAATCCCCATGGATTCCACCTTAATTGCATTTGTGTACTAAGGCAATATAGTAACATTGCTACCTTCTGCACTTGTATGCATTATGATATTGCTGTCCAAATTGTTCAAATTTTTGTTGATTACTACCTTATGATAAGTTTTGGGCTCAATCTTCTTTACTTGTTTTCGATCAAAGCCAATTTTTGATCCAAAGCGGTAGTTATGCCATATCTTATGAACTTTTGCAGCATAATTTTTACCCTTCTCCTCAGTACGTGAATGGTATATAGCAACAGCTTTAGCCCAATCCTTAGTGCGTTTATAGTTTTGCAACAAGAAATAAGCTGCATAGGCAGTATTAAAAACTGGGTTAAAAGCATGTTCTGGCTTTTTGAAATGTTTTTTACCATGATAATACCAATTAATCTGAGCACATCCAACATCAACTTGCTCTATGCCTTTTGCTAGGACAGACTTTAAAAAACCTACTGCCTCTTGTTTAGTAGAAAAGTAATACGCCTTTCCCGCAACATTCAAAGTCCATGGCCACGGCAACACCATCTTATGCTGCTCATTCCACTTACCAGACTCAACAGTTGCAATCGAATGCAATAAATTACGGGGTAATTTATATCTTTCTTCATAAAAATTAATAGCTTTAGTACAATGAAGGTAATCGCTTTCTGTAGCAATTGCTTGATTTATTATATGGTTTATAGAAAGTATAACTAATAATAACCTAAATAAGTACATCCCACCTCTTCTAAATAATTATAATGAGTCAAGGGTGATTTTTACAAAAATAAATCCCAATAGTCCACATCATTATCGTGAAAGTTGTAGCAAAACACCATGTAACTTTATAAGTATATTATGTTTAGTTTAACATCGAAATCATATCATTAAAAAATTTAAATAATCAATATGAAATTTATCTATACCAAGATAGTAAGTTGCCATGTGGAAAATTATTATTTATATACTGTATACAATTTTCCGTTAATACCCTACCTCTTGGAGTTCTTGCTACAAAGCCTATTTGCATTAAATAAGGCTCAATTACATCCTCAATAGTATCTTTATCTTCAGATAAGCCAGCAGCTATAGTTTCAATCCCAACTGGGCCAGCTCCATAATTTTTAGCTATATAATTGATATAACTATAATCCAATTTATCTAAGCCAAGTGCATCAATCCCAAGCGCCACTAATGTGCTTTTAACCATTGCAATGTCAATAACACTTTTACTATCATAGTGAGCAAAATCCCTAATTCTTCTTAACAAACGCATTGCAATCCTTGGGGTCCCTCTTGAAGATTTAGCAAGCTCCTCCGATGCCTCTTGATTTATACCTATCTTCATGAGAGCCGCCCCTCTTTTGATAACATTTGTTAACTCATCTACAGAGTAAAATTCTGATTTAAGTGGAATGCCAAATCTATCTCGCAGAGGATTGGACAACAGTCCCATCCTCGTTGTTGCACCAATTAAAGTAAATGGGGGTAAATTAATTTTTACCATCCTGGCAGCTGGCCCTTCACCAATAATTAGGTCTATCACATAATCTTCCATAGCAGGGTAAAGCAATTCTTCTACTGAAGGAGTTAGCCTGTGTATTTCATCTATAAATAAAACATCATTTTGCTGTAAGTTAGTTAAAATAGCAGCTAACTCTCTCACCTTTGAAAGCATTGGACCAGATGTGACCTTAATATTAACCTTTAGCTCGTGGGCAACAATTTGGGATAGAGTAGTTTTGCCAAGGCCTGGAGGGCCATAAAAAAGAATATGGTCAAGCGGCTCATTCCTAAGCTTCGCAGCGGTTATGAATACATTCAGATTATTTTTTAATTTCTCTTGCCCAATAAAGTCAGCTAAGCTCTTTGGCCTAAGAGCAATATCAGCTAAATCTTCTGAACTCTCAATTGAACTTGTAACGCAATCGACTTCCCTACCCATTTAATAACTCTAACTTCCCGTTTGCTAACAAAAAAACCTTATTAGTTTTTTTTGCTAATTCCATGTTATGTGTCACAATAATGGTTGCGATATTTTCCTTCCTAACATTTTCTAACAATAAATCCAAAACCATATTAGCATTATTTTGGTCAAGATTGCCAGTTGGTTCGTCCGCTAAAATCACTTTAGGTTGATTTACCATTGCTCTTGCAATAGCAACCCTTTGCCTTTCTCCCCCAGAAAGCTGTGAAGGATAATTATTTGCCTTATCCCGCAAGCCAAACTTATCCAATAATCCCAAAAATTCATGCTGTGACCTTTCAAGCTGATTTTCACTTGCAATCATATTCGCTATTTTTAAATTTTCAATTGCTGAAAATTCTGGCAACAGATGATGAACCTGATAAATGAAACCAAAGTATTTTTTTCGTATCTCTGTTAACTCATAATCACTTAAAAAAGAACATTCCTGGCTTTCAACTAAAACTCGGCCAGATGTTGGCAAATCTATAAGGCCCAATATATGAAGCAAGGTACTTTTGCCTGATCCAGAGTGTCCAACAATAGATATTATTTCTCCTCTCCGGATAGTAAAGTTAATATTTTCAAAAACCACATAAGAACTTTGACCTTGGACAAAATTTTTATCAACTGCTTGTAACTCTATTAAATTTTTTTGAGAATTCAACACTTAATATATATTAATTACCCACTTATAATTTCTTCTCTTCAAACAACACATGTTTACGAGCAACTGGATCATACTTACGAAAATTCAATTTCTTGGTTAGCTTCTTAGGATTTTTCTTTTTTACTAAAAAGAAACCTGTACCTGCACTGCTTGCTAATCTTACTAATACTGTATTTTTCTTTGCCATAACTTTAATATACACTCTATAACATAAGCTCATGCAACATTATAGTTAGAGTCCAAAAATGTCAAGGGCTAAATCTCTAATAGCATTTTAAATCCTGTTGCGTCGCTAACAAAGTAATATTTTTTCTTTGGCTGCAAGTTATAGTGTTGGAACTAGACTTGTTGCAATAGCAGTGAATGATTTTCAATAATAATAGCAAGTTAGATATAGTAAACACCAATATAGGTGGAGGCCAAAGTAGAATTTAAGTATTACTTGGAAATGGTAACTGTGAACGATCTTACTTTAACCAGCTTCGTATTTTATCCGTACCATAAGCCTTTATTTCCATCTTTTTACATCAGCACAATTTAGCATCTTCATCATCTCACTTATCATCTTACAACCAGAATGCTCTGCCTCTGTAATCTGAATACATACAACATCTTCTTTTCCCATTATTAAATAATTGAAGTAAGCAACTGAATTAAAATCGCTAAAATAAGCAATACAAAATGCAAGATATATAAGAGCAAATACTCAGTTCACCCTTTCACAAAAAAGGATTTTTAAAAGTGTTAGTTTTTTATATTATAAATATTTTGACAAAAAAATACTTTATAACCATCGCCTCCTACTCCACTTGGTGAAAAATTATTATAAAATGTTCCAACATAAATATACAGCTAAATTCTTTAACAGAATTAAGGAGATATTAGCCTCTCTAAGGTAGGTTTTACTTCTAAAACTACTAGTTATTAAGGAAAGATTTTGAATTAAGAATGCTAATATTAATAGATATAAGTTATTGCCTTTAAGCTTAATTAGGGCTTCTTGATAATCTAGCTGTTTCAGAGCTACATCAATAAGTAAAACAGCTAATATTAGTTTAGCAATAATAAAGAGCGCTTTATTGGTTAACATGTTTATTATTTATTGTTCTTAGGTTTGCTACGCTTAAATTTAGGATGAAAATTTGAATATGCTGATATTAAGCTACTTACATCGACTTTTGTATAGCGTTGAGTTGTAGACAAGCTTTTATGTCCTAATAATGTTTGAATCGTTCTTAAATCTCCATCCTGACTTAGTAAATGAGTTGCAAAGCTATGCCTAAAAGCGTGCGGAGAGGTGTACTCTGGTAATCCCAATAATTTCTTTAATTCTCTTAAATTTGCTCTAAAGACGTCAGGGTTAAGCTTTTTACCCCCTACTCCAATAAACATATGATCTTCAAGTTGATATGGGCATGACTTGATATAATCTGCAACCGCACTTTTAACTTGCGGCAGTATCGGTACCATTCTATCTTTTTTTCCCTTACCTTTGACTATCAGGCTAGACATACTATCTCTAAAATCATTCTTACTAAGAGATAGAACTTCGCCAATCCTAAGTCCACATCCATAAAGTAACACTAATATCGCTTTATCTCTTAAACCAATCCACCGTTGTTTTGGTAAAGTTTCTATTATTTTAGTTGCTTCTATAGCAGATTCTAAGGGTAGGTCTCTAGGTAAATTTTTACTATTTTTCAGTATTTTTATAGCAAATACATTCTTGTTATCAATATCTTTTTTTGACTTTAAATATCTATAAAGGCTCCTAACTACAGAAAGTGACCTTGCATTCGAGGTGGTTTTTAAGTTATCTCTTCTTCTGGCAGCTAACCAAGAGCGAAAATCTTGTATAGATAAATTTGCTATTATGTCAATTGATACTGATTGTTGGTAATGGTTATGTATAAAGCTTAGAAAGTAAAACAAATCAGTGGCATAAGCATCAAGAGTATGCTCTGAATAAACCAGGTTATCTTTTAAATAGCTCAACCACTCTTCAATCAATATCTGAAGTTCTTTAGCTATTTTAATTATAACCATAAAAAATGAAATAATTGCATAGATAGCAATGAGTTATATCTTCCTTAATTATAGCTCATTAATTAGTCATAATAAATATTTTTTTGATATTTATCATTTTTCTTTACTTTTACAGATTTTTCGCTGTAATAAATTTTTGTATTTAGAGTTTTTTCTGATTTATCAATAATAATGGTGACACATCCGCAGCCAGTTACATTAATTACAGTGGTCATCATATCAGCTAATCTATCAATTGTTGCAATTAACAAAACCCCCTCTATTGGTAGGCCAACAGAATGCAAAACCATTCCTAAAAATAAAATAACTCCCCCTGGTATGCCTGCTCCCCCAACTGAAGCTAAAGTGCACATTAAAAATAAAGCTATATACTGCCCAACCGTAAAATCAACTTCCATCATCTGAGCAAAAAAGATCGCGCAAGATGCTTGGTATATTGCCCCACCATCCATATTTAAAGCGGCAGAAAGTGGGAGTATAAAGCGACTTTTTTGTCTAGAAACACCAAGTTGGGCTTCACAGACTTCCATAAGCGGCACCAAAGTTGCTTTCGAGCTACTAGTTGCAAATGCAATTAATTGCGGTCCGATAATTTTTTTATAAAAAGGAAGAGGTGATAGTCTTGAAATAAGAAATAATAATATACCAAGCAGGAGGTAATGAAATAAGCAACCTACCATAATGGTCATTACTAATTTACCTAAGGAAACTAAAACTGAAATTCCTTCAACACCAACTATTGCTGAGATATAGCCAAATACCCCTATTGGAGATATTTTCATTATTGTTTGAATGATTTTAAAGAAAGTTATAGCTATTTGATGCACTATCAAAACCAACTGCTTACAGTCATTGCGTTTACTTTGTAATATTATACCAAAGAAGAAAGCAAATACTATAATTTGTAATATATTTCCATCTGCAATTGCTGCAAATACATTGCTTGGAATTAGGTTAATTAATGTTTCAACAAAGGAAAGATCTTGCACCCTTGGGAGTTGGCTTGAGCCTTGAAACTGTTTTAATAAATTTGGAGAAACCCCAATTCCAGGCTTGAGTAAAGTTGCAATTGTTAAGCCTACTGTGACAGCTAAAGTGGAAGTTGTCATAAATATAATAGCTGCCTTATAACTTATCCTATAAAGATTTGAAGAGCCTTCTACACTTATCATACCATATATAATAGTAAACAAAATCATTGGAATAGTGACCATCTTTATCAAATTTAGAAAAACCACCCCCAAATACCCAAAGGATTTCGCTTCAGTACCTAAAATAGAGCCAACTATAGCCCCAACAACTAATGCAAATAATATTTGTTGCCATAAAGCAATTTTCCACGAGCCAATCTTCATTTTTTATTCATACTTTAAACATTTATCTAATATTTTTACTATCAAGTTAAAATGTAATCAATAACTTTTAATTTATTTTCAAATAATATACAACTTAAGAGTACTAGCATGAATAGCATTTTTAAACCTTATTTTTGATTTTTGAAATATAAATTAGCTTCTCTATTATACTCTATACTATTATACTCTATAAAAAATTATAATATTTATACAACTATTGGTTGTTTATATAACAAATAAAATATAATTTATTGGAGTTTTAGGTACAACCCTTTAGATGGTATGAATAATGCTCTTGAGATGTTTGTTTCAGTAGGATTGCTATAAATTGGTTTTTCTTATAAGCTGTATAAGATTCTTTATAAATAAGCTTTGAATGAAAAAAAAATTAACATATTTTTGTCAAGACTGCAGAGTGCAATATAATAAATGGCTCGGTAAATGTGAAGAGTGCGGCGCTTGGAATAGTATCGTTGCCGAAGAAGTTACGATAAAAAAAGGCAATGTGCTTAAACTTGAGGAAACTGTAGTCTCAACTTTGTCTAGCCCCATTACAGTAGTTAATAGGTTGGATACAGGCATAAATGAGTTCAACAGAGTTTTAGGGGGTGGGTTAGTCAAAGGCTCAGCAGTATTAATTGCAGGAGAACCTGGAATAGGTAAGTCCACATTATTACTACAGTTTGCAGCATTGATATCCCAAAATTCCCACAGTTGTTTATATGTGAGCGCAGAAGAGTCAATTGAGCAACTACAGATGAGAGCTGCTAGGCTTGGTTTATCAGAAGCTAATGTGCTGTTAATTTCTACCTCATCTTTAACAGATATCTTAGATATTGCTAAAAAAATTAATGATATATGCGTTATTACAATTGATTCTATTCAAACCTTAAGAAATGACTTGATCGATTCAGCGCCTGTTACTGTGACTCAAGTTAAGAGTTGTACCATGGAAATGATAGCCCACGCTAAAAAATCTGGAACCAGTTTAATTATAGTTGGTCATGTTACAAAAGATGGTCAAATAGCTGGCCCTAAGCTGTTAGAACATATGGTTGATACTGTAATTTATTTTGAAGGTGATAATACTCAGCAATTTAGAATTGTTAGAACTACTAAAAACCGCTATGGGCCAACCAATGAAATAGGGATTTTTGAAATGAGCAGCTCTGGGTTAAATGAAGTAAAAAATCCTTCTGCTATGTTCATGTCAGCCTCTGGGCTCGAGACAAGCGGATCTTGTATTTTTGCAGGTATTGAAGGTACACGTCCAATCATGGTTGAAATACAGGCATTAGTATCACCTTCTTTCTTAGCAACCCCAAGAAGGTCTGCTGTTGGCTGGGACGTCAATCGCCTGGCAATGATGATTGCAATACTTGGAGCTAGATATGGACTTAACTTATCAGATAAAGAAGTTTATTTAAATGTTGTTGGAGGAATGAAAATCACTGAGCCTGCTGCCGACCTAGCAGTGATTGCTGCATTAATCTCAGCTGCCTCAAACATTGTCATTCCACGAGGAATGGTATTTTTTGGCGAGGTTGGTTTATCAGGCGAGGTGAGACAAGTCATACAGCATGAAAGTAGATTAAATGAAGCTACAAAACTTGGAATCGAAAAAGCTGTTATACCAGCTGAAAGAAAAGTATTAACTTGCAATATTAATAGATCTTGGATAAAGCACATAATTGAATTAAAAAAAGTAATCAACAATAAAGGAGATTATAAAAATGGATCTATTAAAGAGTATTAATTATAATGCTATGAATTATATAGACATAGGAGTGATAGCTATAACTACTCTTTCTATAATCTTTGGAATTTTTAGAGGTTTTATAATATCAGTAATAAGTTTAATAGGATGGGTTGCTTCTATAATTATAACTTATAGGTATGCTCCTTTATTTAAAAAGTTCTTGTCCACCTATTTTCATTCCGAAACCTTACAGCTAATTTTAAGTTATAGCGGTTTACTAATTTTATGTTTAATGGCATTTGCAGTTTTAAACTCTCTTTTCTCTGCCATAACTTTAGGTATACGAGGGGGATCTTTCGATAGATTATTGGGTTTATTATTTGGTTTATTCAGAGGTGCATTAATCTCTTCTTTCATTTTTATGTGCGTTAATTTTGGCTTTGCGTTTTTAGCCTCTAGCGATGAAATGGAGAAAAATGTTTTACCTGAGATAATAAAAAAAGCACAAACCTACAAGCTATTAAAAATAGGAAACGCTGTATTATTAAATTTTATGCCATCTGCTTTAGATGGAAGGCTAAAAAGTATTGCTGATACCTTCATTGATAATGCAGTAAATGACAAGTTTGTAGGTGGTTTGGTTAGGAAGATGTATCAGGATATGAGTGAGTTTGAAATTGATGAAATTGAAAGAGAAATTCAAAAAAGAGGAATTGATCATAATGAGAAAGAGGTGGCTAGAACTGTACTAGACTACTATAAACAGAAAGGCAGTGATCAAAAATTAGACCTAAAAAGCTTAAAAAAATTAGAAAGAATTTTTGATGTTGAAGTGATGCCAGAATATGAATACTAACTATTCCCTAGGGATACTACTCAAAATACTAAACTTATTGCTAATCACAATATATTCTCTTTTATTGATTAAGTTTAGCAAAGGTTTTGCCGTATCTCATTTTTGTTTTTTAATCGCTGCAATCGCTGTAGTTATCTTATTGCCTATAGTATTATTTTTTAAAATTAACTTAAAATTAACCAGACGAGCTTTTAAATTGCATGTACTAAGAGCACTTTTAAATTGTGGGGGGATTATGAGCTGGGTTTTAGCACTTAGATATGTAGGTGCTAACGAGGCAACTGCAATAAGCTATACTATCCCTATCTTTACCAGTATATTGGCTTGGTTCTATTGTGAAGAAAGGTTAAATGGAAAATGTATAATAGGCATTTTTTTTGGGATAATTGGGACATTGATAGTATTGCAGCCGAGCTTTAATGTTACTACTCTTGGTGTATTATATGCGGCTTTTTCTGCTTGTATGTGGGCTTGTTACGATGTCATTTGTAAAAAACAAACAACGACTGAACACTATTTAAAACAGGTTTTTTTTAATTTTTTATTTACTGCCTTAATTTTACTACCTTTAGCATTATTAGACTGGCAAAAAGTAACTACTAGGAATTTATTTGAAATATCTATAATAAGCTTACTAAGCGCAACTAATGTAGTTGTTTTATTTTTAGCTTACAAACTTGCGCCATTAATTTTACTTATGCCTTTTTCCTACTTAAGACTTTTGTTCATGGCTGCTGCCACTTATCTGTTGTTCGGAGAGGTATTAAGAAGTGAAACAATTTTAGGAGTTTTGATAATTAGTGTTTCAAGCTGGTTTATATTTTGGCAGCAACACAAAGGCAAAATAAATTTGTAGGAACTTGTTAAACAAGCTTAAAGTTAAAAAATTTTGTAACAGTCCCTACTCTAAATTTACCTTAGTCACGATCTGGAGTTTCCTGAACCCTCTTCTATATATTCAGGAATCATTTCCCTCTGCTGAATAAATAAATTTTCCTGAAGCGTTGTTGGATATATACTTCTTTTTTATACTTTTTAAACTTGAAGAGTTAAAAAAATGGTTAGAAATACTTTCAAAGAATTGCTGTTTAAGGGATTAGCAAATAATTCAAAATTTGCATAAAATTTATTATTTGTAACTATACCAATACATAAATTTCCATAATTACTCAATTGGATCTAAATTATGGTTATATGGAGGCAAAGATAATAGTTCTATCCTGCTATTTTGTAGATATTCTTTTATTTTTTTGACTTACGATATCTAGCATTATTACATATTAGGTAAATTTTGCTTTTATCTTGGTTTGTTGCTTCTAATTTCTTTAAAAATTCAATAGGAAATGTTAGCAACCAAGTTAAACCAAGAGGATTGTGATATATTATCATCTAAAAAGGAAAAAATGTCAGATCATCTATATCAAATATCAGAAGATCTATTTAACAAAGAGATATTGCCAATAATAGAAAAGCATACTACGCCCAGCCCATTGAAGGCAGACTCCAAAAATGTTTTATGGACTCAACCTACAGTAAAAGCGCACTGTCATGGGACGGGAGCATTTAAAAAAGAGGTAAGCAAAGTATAGGTAGAAACGTAGCAGTCAAGAATACAAAAATACATGTTATAACAGAAAAAGAAAATGTTGTATGTATCAGATTACAGCAGCAGAGCATTTTGATTGTAAGATGACAAGCGAGATGATGGAAATATGCTAAATTGTGCTGGTAAAAAAAGCTTGATCATGTTCAGACCATATTTGCATAATGCCACCAAATTAGCTTAGCTAGTTCTGCTATTTTACCCATCTTATCTACTGCCTAAAAATGTTTTGCATTATTAATAACCGATGTTACGCAGTTAGTATAATTATTGAAATGAGAGAAGAAATTGTGTAGAAGAGAAAGAAAACTAAGATAAGTATAATGATTGAAAGAAAAGTTACTAGATATTTATACTGATTATCTAATTAGTCAGAATAAACAAGCGACAGCAACAGGATTATCAGAGTGACTATCAGGAGAATTAAGTCACAATCAAATTACTAGATTTTTGCATAGCGGAGCATATGCTTCCAAAGAATTATGATTATATTTTAAAATTAGCTCCTTCTAAATCTGTGCCAAATTCTTCAAATTTGCCGCCTAAGTGTTGATTCAAAAATAATTCTGTCATTGCATAAAATGACATTCTATTCTCAGGCTTAGCAAAACCATGCCCTTCTTCAGGATATAAAATATAAGTAACCGGAATGCCTTTTTGATTCATCAAATTCACTATTTGGTCTGATTCTGATTGTTTCACCCTTGGATCATTAGCTCCTTGCCCTATCAACAGAGGTTTTGAAATATTATCAACAAAATTTATTGGTGATCTTGCTTTTAATTCATTTCTTCCTTCTTCCGTTGCTAAATTGCCACCAAGTTTTTTTTCTAGAGCAGCAATATGTGGCTTCCAATAAGGAGGAACTGTCTCTAAAAGAGTTTCCAAGTTTGAGGGACCAACAATATCAATAGCGCATTTAAAGATTTCTGGAGTAAATGTAAGCCCAACTAGTGCCGCATATCCACCGTAGCTTCCACCACCAATTGCAACCTTGTCTTTAGTAGTAATACCATTATTAATAGCCCAATTAACAGCATCTATTAAGTCCGTATGCATTTTTCTGCTCCATTCACCATTACCGGCATTAATAAAATTCTTACCAAAGCCAGTAGAACCTCGATAATTGACACTTAAAACTGCATAACCACGATTGGATAACCATTGATGAATTGCATCATATCCCCAATAATCACGGGCAGTAGGCCCTCCATGGACCCACAAAATTAAGGGTACAGTTTCTTCAGATAAAGATTCAAATGTAGTTGAATCAAATTCAAAGCCTTGAGGTAAAGTAAGGTAACTCGCCATTTCCAGTCCATCCCTCGCTTTAACAACAACCGTGTGCATCGTCACTAATTTATAATCTACAAGATCTTCTCTATTATAAAACAGAAACTTTATTTCTTCTTTTACTCTATTATATTGATAGTATGAAACTGGACCATTATCTTTAATATCAGCAAATATCCAAATATTATCATCTAAAGACCTAGAAAGAATTTGTAAATCTCCTGTAATTATTTCCTTTATTTTAGCAACCACTGATTCTAAAGACTGCTCAAAAACCTTTATTTCCTGCCGCAAGTAATTATATTCTGCAGCTTGCAAATATTTTTTAGTTGGATGCAGCATCAATGAAGAAATATCTGCTTTATCATTTTCATAGAGCAATGTTTTTTGTTTCGTTTTAAGATTGAATAAAATCAGAGCCGCAGTATTCCTATTGCTGGAATCTATCATATATAGATTATTTTCTTCATCGAAATCTAAAATCGAGGTAGTATAAAGGTCCTCAGCTCCAACTTGCATAAATTCACTTACATTGCTTTCTTTATCAAATTCATAAATAGTCAAACTACCATCAGCATTTAGCTGCTGTGCAAACCTTAATTTGAAATAATCATCAGTTATAATACTGGCATATTTCTCATTTCTAAAGAATTCACTGATTGAACCAGTGTTTAAATCCAAGACGTAAAGGTCAAAAAGGTCCTTACGTCTTTTGTTCATTTCAATAATTACCTCAGTAGGAAAACGAGGACTTAGATTATTTATCTGTACACGCGTCCCAGGAAACCCAGTAAGATTTTGAGTAGTAAAATCTTCAATATTAACCGAGTAAAGATGCCAGTTCTCATCCCCATTATTATCTTGTAGATATAACAAATGTTTATTGTCATAACCCCAGTGGTATATCCTAATACCACGTCCTGTATTATTTGTGATTGGCTTTGCTTCATTTGGAGTGTCAATTGCTGCAACATATATATTTAGAACCCCATTAAGAGGAGCAATATAAGAAATATATCGTCCATCATTACTTACCTTGGCACTAGTTTTATCAGGATTGCCAAAGAGAATTTTACGTGGGATTAAATTAGTCATAGTTCTTCTTTAAAATTAGTTAGATAAAATTATCCTTGAGCCATTGCCATACTTTTTTGCTCGAGGAACCTTCATTAGCTTTTCTCATAGGAGTAGCTCTTATTGTTTGACTTATATGAGTTAGCATACCAACAGAAACTGCAAAAGCCATATTTTTCTCTTCACTTTCCAAGCCCATTATAAGTTTTGGATACCCAATTCTGACCTTAGCAGAAAACATATGGCCTATTAATTCTTTTAGCCCATTTAAATTTGCACTACCACCAGTGATGACTATCTTATTACTAGCAATAGAAAAGCCTGCATGTATTATTTTATGCTCAAGTAACTCCAGAATTTCTTCAGATCTAGCTCTTATTATTTCTGCTAGAATTGCTCTAGATATCAGATTAGGTTCTTCGTTTTCATCTTCTGCTGTTAACTCTATATTTTCTTTAGACTCAATAGAGGTGCTAATCGCAGTACCATATAAAATCTTTATTCTTTCTGCATCTTCATAACTTATGCTTAAACCCTTAGCTATATCATTTGTAATATGGTGACCTCCAACAGGTATGCCATCTGTAAAAATCATCTGAGAATTGGCAAATATTGAGATAGAAGAACAACCACTCCCAATTTCAATTAATACTACGCCCATCTTCATTTCATTCGGGATTAAGCAGGCAATGCCTGAAGCATAAGAAGACGCAATATAGACATTTACATCAAGTTGACATTTGGAAAGACAATTTGCTAAGTTAGCTATAATATTGTTTGGTGAAACTAAAACGTTCACCTCACATGATAGATTGCTACCGTACATGCCAAGTGGATTGGTGATACCTCGATTACCATCTAAAACATAATCATAAATAAAAGAATGAATCACACTGACTTGTTGATTTCTATATTTATCCAAAACCTGAAATAATAACTTGTTCATGTCTTTAGAATTAATTTCATGCCCAGTTACATCAATCTCAGCACTTAATTGATGTGAAATTAAGTTATTAGAAGAAATATTTACATATATATTACTAGCTCTGATGCTAGAATTTTTTTCTGCTTCTTCGATTGCTTGTGCTATTGATTCAGTTGCAGCTTGAAGATTTGTAATGATGCCAGACCTAATACCTTCAGAAATATGGCTGCTATAACCTATTACTTCTAATTCACTAGTTGCTGAAAACTTAGCAATTGAGCATAAAATCTTAGAACTACCTATATCTAAAACCGCAATGATATTTCTGCGTTGCTTAATCATATTTTATTAACTAAAACTATTTGATATTAAAATATTGCATATACCTTACCTGGAGCTAAACGTAAATCAATGATGTTAAAAGGTTTATCTGGATTGTAATTTTCTAAAATTAAATCTAGAGCAACTAGTGCTTCCTTCACATTATTTTCTGGTAATTTCACAATCAATCCATTTTTTAGCAATATATTCCACCTTCTATTACTAATCAGTTGAGCTGCAAATAATTTTCTCGATATACTATGCCCTTTTAATTCGTCAAGCAACTTCCTAAGCTGGTTGTTGGAATCTGCTCCAGCAGCTATTATATACCCATTTTTATCTTCTTGAAATTCTATAGAAGATTTTACTATAAACCCTTCTTCATCTATCAAGTGAAATTGCTTCTGATCAAACCAAAGAGCTAATGGTTGGCGCTCTATTATTAATAAGCTTAATGTACTTGGTAAATTGATTTTAATCTCAATATCTTTAATTAAAGGATTTTTTAAAAGCTCCTCTTTAATATGTAAGGTATTTATATCACTAATTTCTAATGGTAATGAGAGAGCAAGAGTGGTCATTATTTCTTCTTTAGCCACTTGAATATTGCCCTTGATACTGATTTCAGAAATAACTACCCTGTTAATCAATTTATCTAGAAATAGATCTAATCCACCATCAGAAAATTTAGCTAGTGCATAGAAAACAGCTGCAATACTTACTAAGAACAAAAGATACACCCAGATTATTCTCTTGAAAGGTTTTTTATTAGTGGTCTGCAAAATAGAATCTATTTGCTTTCCATAACGAATATCTGTATCAAGATATGTGTATTTTGCTATTTTTACAGCATTATTTCGCATTTTGCGTCTTTGACAAGTTGTTCTATTATTTGCTCAAAACTAATTCCGTGGTGAGAAGCTATATCTGGAACTATTGAAAGATTTGTAAAACCTGGATGTGTATTTATTTCTAAGAAAAATAATCCACTTGCGTTACCAATATTATTATATCTAAAATCACTACGACTTACTGTCCTGCAGCCAATAGTTTTATGCATCTCTTCTGCACTTTGCATTGCCTCTAAATAGACCTCTTGAGAGATCTCTGCTGGATATATATGTTCTGTTACTCCATCGCTATACTTAGCAGTATAGTCATACCAATTCGTTCTAGGCCTTAATTCTAGAACTCCAAGTGCCTTGTCATTTAATACTGCAACACTCAATTCTTGCCCAGGTATATACTCCTCAATTAATACTTGATCTCCAAAGGACCATTCTTCTTTCTTTGGTTTATTGCTATTTTCATCTATAATTAAGTAAATGCCTATAGTAGAACCTTGCTGCACTGATTTAATCACATAAGGTTTTTGCATTGGGTCTTCCCCTTTTTCAAGAAGGGCAAATAAAGCGGTTTTCTCGATTTTTATATATTTTGGAGTATTAATATTACAAACAAGAGCCATTTTCTTGGTTAAAATTTTATCCATAGCAATCGCGGAAGCTGTAACTCCAGAATGAGTATATGGTATACGCAATAATTCTAGTAAGCCAGGTATTGAACCATCTTCCCCAAATGTACCATGCAAGCAATTGAAAATTATATCAGGTTTTAGTCTGATAAGCTCATTGGCTAAATTTTCGTTAGGGTCAACCGCTGTCACTTTATAACCAAGATTTAATAAAGCATTATGAACACTTTTTCCAGACATCTGAGAAACTTCTCTTTCTCTTGACCGCCCCCCCACAAGTAATACTATGTGTTTATTCATAAAAATCTCTTTTAAATAATATTTAAGATGTGTAACTAGCAATAATTTCAATAAAGTGAAAGTATTTTTTTGCTTCAATTAAATTTGTTAGTAAGTGGGTTAGTTTATACTGCTTATTATAAGCATTGCCATAAATTTTCTCTATGGGCTTTTTTTATTTTTTAAACCTTCTAGTGTTGCTGTTAAAAGAAAAATGATTACTAATTCTGACATGATATTAGGAGACAGCAATCTAAATTCTATTCTTTTATTTGCTTTTGGTGAGTCTGGAATTCTAAGTAATGTGGTTCGATTATTACCCCGCCCCAACTAATGTTAATTGAAGCAATAAAATCAGGCACAAACCTGTCAAAATCATTTTCAGCTGTTTAGCATATACAAAGATTGGTTAGTAAGCTCTAAAATAGCTCTAATAGCTGATTCCATTATCATGTAGTATCCCCCCCCCACCTATACTAAAATGTTGCGCCCATTTTCATCAAGCAAGGTCAAATGGTAATGGGCTGCTGAACCATAATCTTCTCTTATAGGCTTTTGATTAAAATCAATTAGCTGGTTCAAGCTAATTGCAACAGATAAAAGTTTATTCTTATTACTATAAAATTATCACATACTAAAATCAAATCTGCAGATGGCTTTAAATTAATTTCATATTGATTTTTCCCCAGCTCTGGAATTATTGAGTATCCATATAATGTAGCAAATTTTTCTATATTTAAATAATTATAAAGATAAAACTCAATTTCAATACCGACTTCAGCTTTTAGATCGAAATTATGACATCAAATTGTTTCCAAGACATTTATCAATGCTCTGGATTGTTCACAACTTAGTATCTCATTAAGCATTAATCTTAGATTGTAGCCAATCAATTAAGGCAGTCTTTGTCATTAATCCTACTTTCACATCTGCCTTCGCCCCATCCTTAAATAGAATTAATGTTGGTATACTCCTAATACCAAGTTGAGATGCAGATTCAGGATTCTCATTAATATTTAATTTATAAACAGCAACCTTTCCTTCCATCACCTTGGATACCTCATCAATAATTGGGCTAAGTTGCCTGCAAGGCCCGCACCACTCTGCCCAAAAATCTACTAACGCATAACCTTTTGAATTAGAAATTGCTGAGGAAAAATCAGAATCTGTAACAGAACTTACCATATAACTACCAAAAACTTAAAACTAGAATTTACATTAGCAAATATACTAAAATTGTCAATATATATGCTAGCAAGAGTAATATTTTAAATAATGGCTTATTAATTAAATTTACCGTTTTTTCAGAAAATTTCAATAATAGGTACCACCATCTGTTACCTTTATAATCAATGCTTGGATACACTAAATTAATAAAATTATGGTACCTTAAAGCAATGGTACCTATAACTCGTTGGTCATTACCCGCATCTATATTGTTATCCATTAAATCTTTCAATGTTCTATTCCACATTATGTTATATAATCTCCAAGATGTTTTATCACCTATTTGAATATTGCCCGCAATTCTTTGAATATGGCTGCCATAGGACATTAATTTATTTTCTATTCATAATTTTCAAAGTCATTGATCATACTAAAGGACATTTGATTGCATATTATGTAATCAAATGTAGGAAATTGATTACTAAAATACTTAGCATTTCTTAGGATACCTATATCACACCAAATAAAAAGTTTGAATTATAATAATTATTTTCTATGGCATCAGCAACAAATTTAACCTTCTCAGCCCGAACTATATATAGCTCGGAAGAATGCTACTCATTGCTATCATCTACATACATTTTCTTGTAATCTTCATAAAAGTTATAATGATAAAGATCTTTGAAATCTTTTATGATTAATTTAATAGGCAAATTTCCACAGTATTTTTGTATTTGTGGTGCAGATTCTTCACCAGTATATACTACTAAGTTAAAGGTAATTTGTAAAAAGCCTTGCATTCATTTATCATAAGGTGCCGGAGAAAATTTACTTTTAATTTTATAGTAAGCAGTTACAACTGTTAGCTTATTATGCACCCCATCTTCTACATTGACTCTGCAGACATATTTTTTCCCTATATAATCAAGAACAGAGGTTTAATTCTTCAAGCTTTTCTGTATAGATATTAAATTCTTTCTTTAGTAACTTTCTAATATCTCTTTCGACTGTTCACTATCTAAATGTAAAGTATTTATAAAGTTTGGCATGATATTGTTATTTTTATCAAGTAAAATCTAATTTTCTGGATATGTATTCAAATTCATTAAAGCTTTTTTCCAATAACTTTTTCGTTTATCGTAGATATTTTGATAAAATTTTTTGTTGTATTTAACCTTTGGTGCTATAGTAATATGATCTTTTGTTTAATTCATGTAAGCAGCCCACCAACTAAATGTACTATTAGCAATAACGTTGTGACCACAATTACTAATCAAAAACAAGCTTTCCAAACTAGAAAAGCCTTTACCAACAAAATTGAGATTGTTTTCTTCTGCTAATTCTTTTCTCGAGAATTCTAAGCTGTCAGAAAAAACAAAGAAATTTGCATTATGGATAATTTGATTAACAAACAATAAAAAAGCTGATCAAAGAGTAAAGAAAGAGTTTAACCTTATGCACAAAAATATTTTCATTAATGATCAATTGATTAATTATTATAAGCTTAATTGATGATTTTCAATATCCAATTCAGAATTATCGTTAGGAATTTTTGCAACAGCAGTAACTTTTTCAGCATCTTGGACAGTGATGATCTTCACACCAACTGCCCCACGCCCTGTAATTCTAATAGCATCTGCTTGAGTTCTTATCACAGTTCCTGCTCCAGTCATTAACATCACGTCTTCGTTTAATTTAATAGGAAAGGTAGAAATAACCTTACCGTTTTTTGCTGTGACATTCACATTTGTAATACCTTGGCCACCTCTGTTCGTGATTCTATACTCATAAGCTGAAGTACGCTTACCAAAGCCATTCTCTGTTACAACTAATATAAATTCCTCGTTTTTAGCCAAAGAAATGACCTCTTCAGCATTAATTAAAGTCGAATTAAAGTCAGCAATAAAGTGCTCTACCAACATTACAGAATCAAGCTTTGCAATTTTTAGTCTTTTTTCAACTGGTATTTTGAGATATTCATCTTTTTTATCTTGCGCAATTGCAATACCATTTAAAACCGCAATAGATACCACCTTATCATCTTTTTTCGCTAATTTCACAGCTTTAACACCATCTGAGGCTCTACTTTTGAATACCCTTAGCGCTTCAACAGAGAATCTTATTGATTTACCTTGTTGAGTTGAAAGCATAATATGATCAAATTCAGTACAAACTACAACTCCTATAAGCTTATCATCTTCATCCATCCTAATTGCCACTTTTCCATTTGATTGTATGCGAGCAAAGTCAGATAAAGCATTCCGCCTTGCATTACCTTTTGCAGTTGCAAAAATAATATATAAACCTTCACCCAATAAATCTTGATCGTTAACTTGCATGATATTAGTGATTTTTTCCGCAATAGAGAGATTTAAGATGTTTACTAAAGCTCTACCTTTGCTTTGCAATGAGCCAAGTGGAAGCTTATAGACTTTTATTTTATAAACTTTTCCCAAATCAGAAAAGAATAGTAAAGAGGTATGTGTATCAGTGATAATTACATCAGTTGTAATATCATCATCATTAACCTGAATAGCTGAGCGCCCCTTCCCTCCTCTTTTTTGAGCTTTATAAATAGCAAGCGGTACTCTTTTTATATAACCACTTCTGGTTACTGTAACTACCATGTCTTCACGCTGAATTAAGTCTTCATCATTGACATCGATCTGATCTGTTATAATTTGAGTCCGGCGTGGCGTAGCAAATCTATCTTTTATCTCTTTTAGCTCATTTTTTATAATTGAGTATAATCTTTGTGCGGAGGCTAGTATTTCTAGATAATCTGCAATTTCTACCCCAAGCTCTGCTAAGTCCTGATCTATTTTGCTTTTTTCAAGGCCGGTAAGTCTTTGTAGACGCATCTCCAAAATAGCTTTGACCTGCTCTTCCGTTAATTGGCAAAAACCGTCTTCTATCTCATTTCTATAATCATCAACTAATTTAAGTAGAGGTAAAACAATTTCTGCACTCCATTTTCTGTTCAATAATTGAACTTTTGCTTCGTTAGGATCAGCAGAGTTTTTAATTAAAGAAATTACTTCATCAATATTAGCAACCGCAATTGTAAGACCTATCAAAACATGAGCTTTATCTCTTGCTTTTGCTAACAAAAACACTGTACGTCTACGTACTACTTCTTCTCTGAATTTTACGAACGTCCTTACAACACTATGTATATTCATTACAGTCGGTCTGCCGTCAAGAAGAGCAAGCATATTCACAGCAAAACTGGTTTGCAATTGAGTATGGCTATAAAGCTGATTCAGTATAACTTCAGGGACTATATCCTTTTTTAATTCTATTACAACACGCACTCCCAATTTATTAGTTTCATCTCTAATTTCAGAGATGCCTTCAATCATTCCCTCTTTCAATAGCTCTTCTATGGACTTAATCAAATCAGCTTTATTAACTTGATAAGGAACCTCGGTGATGATTAGAGCTTTGCGATTGCCAAAAGCTTCTATTTCAACTTTACCACGTAAAGTTATAGAACCTCTTCCTGTGAGTAACGCTTGACGTATACGGTTTATACCTAAAATTTCACCACCAGTTGGAAAGTCTGGACCATGCACATACTCTAACATTTCCTCAGAAGTAATTTGATTGTTTTTTATATATGCAATACATGCATCCAATACTTCTCCCATATTATGAGTTGGAATATTAGTAGCCATCCCAACTGCAATACCATTGGCCCCATTTATTAGTAAATTTGGAAACCTAGCTGGCAAAACTTTTGGCTCTTTTTCGGAACCATCATAATTATCTTGAAAATCTACAGTGTTACTTTCAATATCAAACAAAAGAACAGCTGCAACTTTTGCGAGCCTAACCTCAGTATATCTCATTTGCGCAGGAGAATCTCCATCCATAGAACCAAAGTTACCCTGCCCATCAATTAATGGATCACGCAATGAGAAATCCTGTGCCATCCTGACCATCGATAGATAAACTGGGTCATTACCATGAGGATGATATTTACCAAGCACTTCACCAACAATTCTTGCAGACTTTCTATAGGGCTTGTCATGAGTATTACCGGTCTCATGCATTGCGTAGAGTACTCTTCGATGTACTGGTTTCAAGCCGTCTCTACAGTCTGGCAAAGCACGGCTTACTATAACACTCATTGCATAATCCAAATAGGATTTTTGCATCTCATTTTCTATTGAGACTTTAACCACAGAATTATTTTGATCTTTATCCACAGCTAACCTTTTTTGTCGAAATTTTAGGCAAATTCTAAGAAAAAGGCAATCAATTTATGGTAAATTATTTTGCAAATAACGCAAATTCAAGGTGATTAAAAAATATTTTATAGAAGCATAACGAGCTTCGATCATATATTTTGCAAATTGAGGGAAAGTATTATTTCCCTTAGAAACTGTTAACAACCCTGAAATTTTAATAAGAGATAAAGCAATAAATCTAAAGAAAGTATATGAAGTTTATCAAATCGCATAGCTAATCTACAGTTTGTTTTAATCCTAGCAAATAAACTCTCTATTCTATACCTCTCCATTTATAAATGGTCTTTATATCAAATCTAAAATTCACTCTTCTATTCCTTTTATTAGGTATCTCATGCTCAATGTCATTATCTTTAACCAGCTTCGTATTTTATCCGTACCATAAGCCTTTATTTCCATCTTTTTACATCAGCACAATTTAGCATCTCCGTCATCTCACTTATCATCTTACAATCAGAATGCGCTGCTCCTGTAACCTGAAATATCTTCTTCTCTCATTATAACATGTATTTTTATACCCTTAACTGCTACGTTTTTACCTATACTTTGCTTACCTATCTTTCTAACGCTCCAGTTCCATGATAGTGCACTTTTATTGCAGTTGAGTCCATAAACACTATATCTATTTTCAATATCTTCTCCTGTTCTAAGGCGTATAAAATCAGCCATAATAAACCATCTTCATTACGTTTTTTAAACCTGCTAATATTCGTATGCCAGAGACCATATTCTTTAGGGCAATCTCCCCTCCAGGATACTGATATGCTTAGTATCTTCAGCACCACACAAAAACAACTTATAATGACTAATTTTTAGGGCCTCACTCAAATGGGTGTCGTATGCTTTTCTATTATTGGTAACATCTCTTTGTTAAATAGATCTTCTGATATTTGATATAGACAATCTGACATTTCTTTCCTTTTTAGATGATAGTATATCACAATCCTTCCTTGGTTCAACCTAGTTGTTAACACTTCCTAATACCCTTGCAAAAATGTTATTTCTAAATATATAGATAAAGATTTTTTTATATAGAGCTAAGCTTTCTGCATATCCATTCTGCGTCCTATGAACCAATATCATATTATTATATAAACTAGCTACTTCTTTATTATTTCTCCAGATATATTTATTCTAATAGACAAAGATTGTTTATAAGATGATAAAGATTTGAGATAGTGATTTTGGTCACTATATAGATTGCCTATATTATTATATACATCTGCTACCTTGCCACTTCTTTCTCTAAAGGTATTTTTATTATATTATTAAAGATCTTTCATATAACTTAAACCTGTATAAATACTTTTATCCATAAAGTCTATAGTGCTTTTTTATCTGGTATTGATACAGAAGCAGCTCTTACTCCTTCAGCCAATATATACATTTTATAAGCTTCAGTACTTTTTTCTCTTACATATTTCAACAAACCAAAGCCCTCACAGCTTCTTAAAGCAGCTGCATAATAATCCTTATCTTTTTTTCTATCCAAGGATTTTCCTTCACGCATAATCCATCACTTTATAATAACCCACAATACAAATGATATGATAACCATGCACAGAGATGATCCACAGCAATTGCCAAGCTTTTTAGGCTATAACAAATAAAAATTTTTATAGCGAAATCAAACTTTTTAATTATAATGCACTGACTAGAATTTTTGGTTATTCTGATATGGATAGAATAGAGAGCTTATTACAAACGCGTGCTTGGCCCTTTATTGAAGCAGAAAAGATATTAAAGAAGATCAATAGCAAAGTACCATCGAAGGGCTATGTGCTATTTGAAACAGGGTATGGTCCCTCTGGATTGCCCCACATAGGAACTTTTGGAGAAGTTATAAGAACTACAATGGTAAGAAAGGCCTTTGAAATGATGTCCAATATTCCAACAAAGTTATTCTGCTTTTCTGATGACATGGATGGTATGAGAAAAATCCCTGATACTATACCAAATAAGGAAGAGTATAAAAAATATATGGATTTACCATTAACTAGTATACCAGATCCTTTTGGTATTCATGAAAGCTTTGGCCACAATATGAATGCAAGGCTTAAGAGATTTTTAGATAATTTTGGTTTTGAATATGAATTTCAAAGCGCAACAGAATACTACAAAAAAGGTCTATTCAATGATGCATTAATGAATGCATTGCGGCACTACGATGAAATAATGGCTATCATGCTACCTTCTCTTGGCCCTAAAAGACAAGCAACATACAGTCCATTTTTGCCTATATGCCAAAAGACTAAAAAAGTTTTGCAGGTACCAGTAATTGCAAGAGATGAAGAAAAAGGCACCATCACCTATAAAGATCTAGAAGGCAAAGTTTGTACTACATCTATTAAAGATGGGCATTGCAAAATGCAGTGGAAACCAGACTTTGGCATGAGATGGGCTGCATTAGATGTAGATTTTGAGATGTATGGCAAAGACCATTTAGTAAACGGGCCTATATACACTAAAATATGTAAGGTTTTAGGTAAGCCAGGCCCTCATCAAATGTTCTATGAATTATTTTTAGATGAAAAGGGAGAAAAAATTTCCAAATCAAAAGGTAACGGTTTAACTATTGATGAGTGGCTCAAATATGCTCCACAAGAAAGCTTGGCCTTATTCATGTATGTAAGCCCTCAAAAAGCAAAAAAGCTTTACTTTGATGCTATACCTAAAAATGTTGATGAGTACATTATGCACTTAAATGCTTACCACAAGGAGACGGATGCATTAAAGAGGTTAGCTAGTCCAATACATCACATACACCATGGTAAGGTGCCATTTGCTGCTGTTAATATAAGTTACTCTTTACTGTTAAATCTAGTGAACGCTTGTAATACAGATAATGAAGAAGTTGTTTGGCGCTATGTAAGTAAATTTTGCTATAATACTCGTAAAGGAGAAAATAACTTATTGGATAATATGATTTATGGTACGATAAATTACTACAAAGATTTTGTGAAACCACATTTAAATTTTAGAGCTCCAACTGCTAAAGAAAAAACAGCAATCTTAGAATTATCTAATGCTATTAAGGATATGCATGGCGAAGTAGCTGAAAATTTACAGAATAAAGTCTATGATATAGGAGTGAAAAATAACTTTGACTTAAAAGAGTGGTTCAAAGCACTTTATGAAGTTTTACTTGGTTCTCCTCAAGGCCCACGTTTTGGTTCTTTTATAGAACTTTATGGAATAGATGAAACTGTAAAAATGATTGATAGTAAATTAGAAGATTAATAATCAATTAATGATAATAAATAGCAATACTTACAATATCTAACTAAAGCTCTAGTTAAAAACTAGTAACTAGCTTATTTCTTGTTTCAACTGATTTGTTAACAAGTTCCTAAGCTAGGCTTAATTCTTGCTCAAAATAACGGTCAAATGATTGCATACATTTTTTTGTAGTCAAGCTAACGTTCTCCTCATTATTTACTTGATCTGAGGGCTGGCTAATATTTTCATCAGTATTTGAGTCGTTATTATAGACAAAATCTTTATTATCCGTGGCATTTAAAATCTTGCTCTTCAAATATAAATTTAGGCTCTTGAAGTTTATCACAGTTTGCTATTAATCCTTCTACACTAACCTCTGTTTTTTTACATCTCCTGATTTTAAACACCTTACCAAAAAGAAACCAGAAAAAAGAAAAGCAAGCATAGCAAAAATTGTAGTAGACCCTAAGTAAATTTGCACTTTCAACTCATCATTAATAAATTTAACATCTGATAGAAACTCCTCAGGTTTTCTTACTATACATATAAAAGCTTCGGATGATCCCACTGCTAAAGCTAGAGGTGAAACAAATACCACAACATTTTTACAGCTTGATAGAAACTAATTTTCCTAGAACTTACATACTTACATTTGCATTCACTAACTCTTCCGCAGAATAGTTTTCTTCATATTCCCTCACACTTATTACCCCTTTACAGTTATTTTTATTATATTTAGCAAAACAATACCTAATATTCAACTGAAAAAAATGAGTGTAACTAAGTAAAAAATATTAGTATAATCAATAAAATGTCCAGAATCATTTATTTATATAGGGCAGTAGGTAATCCAAGGTTGCCATTCTTAAATTTTGCTGAACCTATATCAGCCACTACGACAGCATCTATAATTGTTTTTTGTTTATAATCTCCATAAATAGCTTCGTTTAATTGGCTAACCTTTTCACTTTCTAAGAGTTTTATTTTGCTTAAAGCACTTAAGGATTGATTAAATAACTGACAGTAATACCTACCTCTTCCCGCTGTAATTGTTAAATAAAATTCATCTTCCGAGATACTTTTTATGAACTGATGGGCTAGAGCCTCTAGTGTAGTAACACCAATACATGGGATACTTAAAACTGAAGAAATTGCATAAACAGATGCAAGTCCTGCCCTTATTCCAGTAAAGCTACCAGGGCCATTGGTTACTGCTATTAACTCAAGATCTTCATAACCAATTTCTGCTTTAGATAAAGCTTTCTCTATAGTTAATACTAAAAGCTCTGCTTGTTTATTTTCTTGAATTTCAACTATGTGTGCTAGTGATTGATGATCTTTCCTTATTATAATAGAAAAAGGCCCACAACAAGTATCAATAGCTAAAACTACCACAGTAACTCCGAAATGCGTAATAGCTCATTATATTTACAAACACGCTCAGTCCTACAAATAGATCCAGCCTTGATATATTTGCTACCAATTCCAACTGCTAAATGCGCAATTGTAGTATCCTCTGTCTCTCCTGAGCGATGCGAGACAATAGTTTCATAGCCATTTTGGTAAGCCAAGTCAACAGCTTGTAAGGTTTCAGTCAATGTTCCAACTTGATTCATCTTTACTAAAAGTGCATTAGCTAAACCTTTCTTTATACCCTGTTCTAAAATAGATCTATTGGTAACAAAGATATCATCGCCAACTAGTTGAACTTTATTTCCAATTAAATCCGTAACAATTTTCCATCCCTCTAAATCATTCTCAGCCATCGGGTCCTCTATAGAACAAATTTGGTAAGCATCTATTAATTTTTTATGATATTGTGCAAATTCTGCTGAACTTAACTTAGCTTTTTCTCCTTTTAAATGATAAAAGCCACCATCAAATAATTCAGTTGCTGCAATATCTAGAGCTATTTCAATATCTTTTCCTAGCGTTAACTTAGATTTTAATATCGATTCGGATAATATATCAAGCACTTGTTCAGTGGATTGAAGGTTGGGTGCAAATCCTCCCTCATCTCCCACGTTGGTAGTATGACCCATTTTTTTTAGTGTTGATTTTAAATTATGAAAAACAGCCGCAGCTATTTTAAGGGAGGTAGAAATATTATCCGCCTTCGGCACAATCATAAATTCCTGGATATCTATTGGATTATCAGCATGTGCTCCTCCATTAATGAGGTTAAGCATTGGGGTTGGCATCCTAACTGAATATCTATCTTGGCTAATCAGTTGAAACAAATTAATATTCATTTGATTAGCTACCGCTTTTGCAAATGCCACTGAAACTGCAAGTATAGCATTTGCTCCTAGTATCTCTTTGGTTTCAGTCCCATCAAGATCAATTAACGCAGCATCAAACAGCTTTTGCACAGCAAAATTTTTATTTAATATTCGAGTGGCAATAATAGTGTTAACATTTTTAACAGCCCCAAGTACCCCCTTCCCTACATAAATACTTTTATTATCATCCCTCAACTCAATAGCTTCCCTAGAACCAACCGAAGCACCACTTGGAATAGAAGCTCGACCAGCAGCTCCCGAAGAAAGTACTAAATCAACTTCAACAGTTGGGTTACCACGACTATCTAAAATTTGTCTTGCTTTTACTTTTTGTACAGTAAACATAATCAGCTGATTAGTTGTCAAAAAAGAATTTTATTTCATTTTTCGCATTTTCTAATGAATCTGAGCCATGTACACCGTTTGCTTCAATGCTTTGACCAAAGTCTTTTCTAATAGTTCCGGAAGCAGCTGCTTTTGGATCTGTAGCTCCCATAATTTCTCTATTTCGCATCACTGCATTTTCTCCTTCTAGAACTTGAACTACTATCTCACCAAAAGTCATGTATTCAACAAGATCATTAAAGAAAGGTCGCTCTTTATGTATGCCATAAAAAGCTTCTGCTTGTTCCTTGGTTAAGTGTAATTTTTTTTGTCTTACAATTTTTAACCCAGCCTTCTCAAATCTTTCATTAATTTGAGCTGCAAAGCCTTTTTTTACTGCATCCGGTTTTATAATAGAGAGTGTCTGCTCCACGTTCTTCTCTTTAAAAATTAAACATTGCAGCATTTATATACTTACAATTTCTAATTTTCAAGATCTGATTGCTCATAAGCTTCTGGATTCAATAATACCTATGGTCGTGGAACAACTAATTGTGTTTTATCACTTTAAGTAAATTTTTTAAGTCATATGCCCAAATGCAACTCTTGGTCGTAGCTCAATAATACAAAGATATCGTATAGATTTACTAATTAATTGTACCTTTGCTGTAATAGCTTATAATATCAAGATATCATTTTATACTCCATGGTGAAAATGCATATAGGCAGCAACAATTTTATACAAATTGCAACAGAAAGTGATATATTTATAGATAAATCTTTATTTATAGAGAAGTATATTTCAAATGGATTGTGATGCTCTCATAATACCGAGACAGCGCAAATAGAGAAAATCCCTTAATTTAAAACATTCTCAAAATTTTTGCTTCAATTACAGTTGATGGTAGCAGTAAGATTATCCTCCAAATAAAAATAGAGTTATTTTTGCAGGTGGAGAATCTACCATTTATGATGAGTCTCAAAAAAACTTAAAGTAATTAAAAATTGCTAATGCAGGAGAGCTTACTTGCTTTTTTACGGAGAATATTTAAAAGCAAGGCATATAGAAACATTCTGGATATCACTTTAAGGTAGCTAATAACAAAGCTGGGCGATCATTAAAATATATCATATCAACCGATATAGAGACATTAATAAAAAATCAAGAGCTGAAAAAAGAGCTTACTATATATGGCTTACATCCAAAAAATTATTGCATTATTTTGGAAGAAATCATAGGGAACGCTGAAATATCAGCATTTGTTGCTGCCTTAAAAAAAAGATGTCAAAGGATCATCTAAAATATTTCAAGAAAACAAAAACATCAAAAATTGTTGAAATGATTTATGCAAATTGTAACAAAGATCTCGCTTTAAAGCTTGATAAGAAATCAACACTAGGAGAGATTATACTGACTCTCATTATAAAGACATTCAGGCATTTCAATGGAGGATATTGCAATAATTAAATAGTTTCAAAGAAATAAGATCCATAGATAAAAAAACAAAATTAGGGGAAATAAAAGTAGCAAATATTACAAAATACATACTTGAACTCCAAATTCTTATACAAACCTGGGTGACAACTGTTTAAACAATTAGCATAATAAAATAGTTTTTATATCCAACTCCTTTCTTGGATTACACTCACCCAACACAGAAACCAGAATTATTTACAATTTCCCTTTGCATAGTGGAAATAGATATGAATCATAACAGAATTGAATTATAAATAGAACTTAAAAAATAATTACAGCTACTTCATGAAATCTCACTCGCTTGCATTTACTGTTGATTCTGAAAAAGTAGAAGAATTTTTAAGAAATCATAAAGAAAATATTGTTTGCAGCCTAGTATATGGGGCAGATGAAGGAGCCATTAAAATAGTAAGTAAAAAAATTATCTCCAGATTTTTGCCAAGTAGAGAAGATAAAAGTCATGGTTTACAAAATATTACATATAATCAACTGATTTCTAACTTATCAATTTTAAATGACTTTTTTTGTTCAACTTCATTATTTGTGACAAAAAAATTATTGTTAATTGAAGATTGCAGTGAAAGTCTTAATCCAGATATTGTAAAAATTTTACAAAGAAATACGGCTGCAGTCGATTCAGCAGTGCTTTTTATTGTAGGAGAAGTTAGAAAAAATTCTCAAATAGTGAAATGCCTGGAAGCAATCCAAGGAGCATTAATTGTACCTTGCTATAAGCCTGATTACCAAGCCATTGTCACTATAATAAGAAACTGGCTTATAGCTAAGAAAATACCATATGAGAATAACTTACCAACCGAGTTAGCGGCTATCATGCCTTCTAATAGATTATTAATTGAATGCGAATTAGAAAAATTAGCAATTTATTGTAATTATCAGCAGTTAACAATATGCGCTACTGAGGAGTTGTTTGCTAATTATTCTGCAGAGTCATCTTTAGAAAATTTAGCTAATGCATTTTTTAATAGTAACATCAAAAAATTTTTAAAAGAAATCACTGTTATTGCCGATCAAGGTTATGGCAACATTTTTATTATTAGAGCCTTACAAAATTACGCAACAAGATTAAGACAAGTACAAGAACTTTTAAATGCAGGCAAACCCTTAAATGATGCTTTATTAACATTAAGTCCTCCACTTTTTTTTAAAAACCGAAATAGTTTTTTAGATATCCTTAAATCAATTACTTTAGAGCAGATTAACAATTATCTTTATAATTTACTGTTACTGGAATCTTCAGTTAAAAAAGATGGTATGAATGATAAAGATATTTATACAATACACAGCTTATGTAGAATTCTACGCCAGCGTCCTTCAAATTAGGTGATTTACCTTATCCATTCTCCGGTTTTGAAAAAATTACAATGATGCAGATTAAATACGTCACTCTTGCTTTAAGCTATCTGTTCCTCTTTTATTTTATCTTGCTGATTCAAAATCCTCATTTTAGCAAGCGAGGTGTACAAAAAAGAGAATACAAAAATAAAAAATGCGCTAGACAATGTAATTAAAGTATATTTTAAGAAAATTTTCTAATTTTACTATATAAATATATAAGAATAGTTGGCAATATCGCTTAATTTAGCACTCTTAATATAAAACTCTTTAGCTCCCACTGATGATGAAAAAAACATGAAGATTAAATGGCCTAGACTTATATTCTGGGTGAAACTGCACACCTATAAACCAAGGGGTGTTCGTCCAACTCTAGAACTTCAACCAAATTTCCATCTGCTGAGATTCCATCACCCCCTCATACCAGCTTTTTCAAAATCACCTTTTTTATAGTCCTATATTAAATTCAAACCTATGTCTATGATGCTCTAAAACTCTCTCAAACTTATATTTGATGTTTGAGCACTAACTTCTTTTTTTGTCCATTATACTAATCAATCATCAAATCAGTTACATCAAAACAATTACTTGCAAATTCTACAGAATTTGCATCCTTTATCCATAGCGCATTGCGTGGATCCTATAGCAATCAACTGCATGCCCAAGCAAATACCAAATAAAGGAATCTTATTTTTCCTAGAATATTTAATAGCATTAATTTTTCCTTCCATACCCCGTATCCCAAATCCACCAGGAATCATGATGCCGTCAATATTACCTAACTGCTCATAGACTTAAGAACCAAGCTCATCTGCATTAATCCATATCAAGTCACTTTACATTTATAAATAAAAATACCTACATGCAAAAAGGCTTCTAAAAGAGACCTTATAAGCGTTCTGTAATTGATTATACTTGCCAACGGATACTACATTCACACACTTTTCATGTGTGTGGTGATCCAGCTTTCAATTAAGTGCCATTTTCCCAAATTGACTTTATCCCTATGCTCTAAGCCAAAATATTCTATTATCTGCTTATCAACATTTTGCTTATAATAAGCAAGAGGGAGATGGTATATGGTTTTTTAATCAATATCTGCAACTACTCTATTTTCTGGAACACTGCAAGAAACTGCTTATTTTAGCAATAAAGCTTCTGGTATTTCCCTGTCAGCTCTGCATATTATCAAATCTGGTTGAACTCCTATAGATCTTGGTTCTTTGACAGAATGTTGTGTAAGCTTAGAAACCATTTTATCAATTTTGTTAAATGAGGTATGACCTGGACTGTGCCTCCAAGATATTTTCCTCTTCTTTCTTTGCTTTAAGGTTCTCATAAATCTTGCCACTAGTGATAACATCATTTTTAGAAGCTGGGATGTCAGTAGATCTTTCATAATACCCAAGATCTAAGTCAGCCTCTATGCCATCTGCAGTAACAAAAACTTCACTGTGCTGATATGGACCCATACTACCAGGATCAACATTCAGATATGGATCAAGTTTTTTAATCCAATGCGGTAACCACAAGCCTATAATAGCACTGCTTACTCGCTGCACAAACTCCCTTCCCTAGCAAAGAACCATTCCGCCCGTAACAAAGATATATCTGCACATAATTTTTTATTGTGAAATAGGTACAATAGGATCTTGATTTTCTATTACTTCTTCTTTGATCGAATCTATGATTCTACCAGATTCTTGCAAACCCATTATAGTCAACTTAGCTAAACAAAGGCTGTTTAGCATAAACATGAAAGCCAGTATGAAAGTAGTTTTAGTAATAAAATTTGCAGACGCTTTACCAGAAACAATACCATGCCCTCCACCAGCAAGGCTAGAAATACCATCAGAACTGCTTTGTTGTAACAATACAGCTAAAATTAAAGAAATAACAATGACAAACTGCAAAACTAACAATAAGGTTAACATAAAACTTTTTTACTATATACTATTGAGGTAAAGTTACTATCACTATAAGTAATATCATTGAGATAGTATTACTAATCATCAACAATTGCAATATTTTTTTCCCCAAACAAAAGAAATTTATGAAAAGTATAAGTATTACAATAAAATCTACAATGAATTTTTGTTTATTCTTATTATTAGTCTATTTTATTTATCATACCATAATCGGTAGCAGAGGTTTAATTGCGTATTTAAACTTGAAAGAATCTTTATCGCAATCAAAAAATCAACTTAATGAGCTTATTACTACCAGAGAAAAAATTGAAAAAAAGGTACAACTACTAAATCCCAAAAAAACAGATATGGATTTTTTGGATGAATTAGCGCGTAAAGAACTAGGGTTAATTAATAAAAATGAAAAGTGCTTCATCCTCAAATATTAAAAATTCTCAAATATTTAAAATTTATAAAAATCAAATAATTACACAAAGAGTTGAAATATTTTCAATCATAGGTATTGATATACAACTTTAAGTATGCCAATCTTCTCGTAGTTGCTTGACTCAACTTATAAAGAAGTTGGGACAAAAATTTTGAATACAAATCATATTACGAGGATATATGAATATATTAAGCATACGGAGTTTGTGATATACCAATTAGATTAATGCTTTGGTTTAGCATTGCAATTTCAATTATAGCCATAAAAATGCTTGGGCTACAGATAATGATATGACCATGGTAACAAACGTCATGTGTACAGCAATTAATCAATTGACTGGGCCAATTGTAAGGGCTATTACAATAATTATAGTAATTTCTCTTGGTATAACGTTGCTACTTGGTAAGGTAACCTTGGATGTTGCAATAGCTCTTGCAATTAGAATGGGGTGTTATCTTTAGAGTAAGAGATGTGGTTAATATTTTATCTGGTGGGAACCTGCGGGGCTATATGCTCTTAAGGTTAAGCTAATCAAAAAACTCCCCTCTAAGGTGTTTTTTATTTGCCATAAAAGTCATCAATAAATATGCTATAGCAGTCTTAATAGTATTTTTTAATAGGTGATTTTTAGATGAATAATTTAGCACTGGTAAGCAGCAAACTTAAATCAGAAATACTTAGAATCGACCAGATTATAACTAGTGCTGCGGAAGGTGCTAATGAACCGCTGGTAGATGAAGTAATAAAGCATATAGCCAAAGCCGGAGGTAAGAGATTAAGACCGTTATTTACATTAATATCTGCAAAAATTTTTTCAGATTTTAATGAAAATGCAGTATTACTTGCAGCAGCTGTGGAATTCATACATACTGCCACATTGCTTCATGACGATGTCATAGATAAAAGCACCATCAGAAGAGGCTTAAAAACTGCTAATGACCTTTGGGGAAATAAAACAAGTATATTAGTTGGTGATTATCTATTTAGCCAAGCATTTAAACTAATGATAAAAACAGAGTCATTAGAAGCTCTTAATTGCCTAGCTGCAGCTTCTTCTCTAATTTCAAAAGCTGAAGTTAGTCAATTAAGGCTTATTGGGATGGTTGAAATGCAGATGGGTGATTATGTGAAGTTGGTCACTGAAAAAACTGCCATGCTATTTGCAGCTGCCTGTCAAGTTGGTGCTATTGTTGCTGGCGCTAAAAAGTATGAGGTAAAGAATCTTTATACTTACGGCTTAAACTTTGGTATAGTCTTCCAAATAATTGATGATTACCTTGACTATTTCGGCCAGGAAGAATCGTTAGGTAAACAAATAGGAGGAGATTTCTTAGAGAACAAAATCACTCTACCAATTATTCTACTTAAAAATTACTGCACACCTGAAGAAAAAGATTTTTTAAGTCAGGCCTTTACTAATGGTTATAGCAAAACTGTTAATGAACTACAAAAAACAATAAACCTCTTAAACAAATACGATATAATAACCGCAGTGAAATCAATTGCTGATAGTTATCTAAAGGAATGCTTAGACGCCTTACAGGAGCTACCGCAAAACGAATTCGTTAACTATATGGATATAATGGCACAAGATTCTTTGAAAAGAATTAGATAGACAGTCTACTCAGGAAGAATAGTGGTTCAAAAACAATTATCCGGATAAAACAATGTACTAGCATCGCCCCTACAAGATGCAAGAAAGTTATAAATAATTATTGACACCCATTAATAAAGGCTATACTCATTTTTTTATAGTGTTTAAATGGTACGAGCGAACGTGTTATTCATGGTATCATAAAGATAGCCCAAAATTTTTAAAGGCTAGGTGACTTAATCAATAGATGGAGTTGTACCTTAAGTAATCCTTTAACATTAATAAATAGGTGTCTATGCACCTTTATTCATAAGGTTATATTATGGCAACCGTGATTTGAACTTTCTTCTCTCTTGAACTCAACTACTTTGGGGTTGGTAATTAATGGGATTACAGCTGAAGGCTATGTAGGTTGGTCTGCTTCTTCTGCTGGAAGATTCAATGATGACAGTAAAGATGATGTCGTAATCGGTACATCTAGTAAAAATCAAAAATGGATCCAATGGTTTTATCATCAATAGTATTGTTGTTAGTAATCTTCAATGGTCTGTTGCACCAGCTGGTAATATCAAGAATGCAAATTTAGCAAAGTCGCCAACAAAAAATGTGATATCTCAATCAAATCAATATATTTGCTTCAATTAAAAAAATTAGCAACTTATGTGTAAGGCGAGTTAGTTAGCAAAGAGCATACTTTTTCATATAACCGCAATGTCAGAAGGCTGTAGTTTTTTATCAATCAACAGCTTGCTTTGGTTCCTATCAAGTACTATGCTGTACAACAAGCATTAACAGTTGCCACAAGCGCGATCAATTGGCTCTTATATGCCTTAAAAAAGGCTTAGCTATATCACTAAAGAGTATATTTGCGACAAAGAAAACTACTGGCCTTTCAGCCTTTAGAGGTGTTTAACATTTAAGGCCAGCCATATAGCAACAGCAAACAAGCGCCATCTTTCATCACAACAAACCGTACTGATATTAAGCTTTTGCACAGAAGACAACTGAAGTATTGTAACTATATAGAAGCAGCTGTGCTACTTTTTTCCAAGACACCGCCTATACTCTCTTGCAGGTAATTACCAAGCAAGTTATCTGAATAAGTAAAATTACAAGACAGCGGTAGTTTTGGTGCAAAGAAAAATGCACTTAATTGTCTTTAGGAGGTAATCCAGCCGCAGGTTCCCCTACGGCTACCTTGTTACGACTTCACCCCAGTCATCAACCTTACCGTGGCAAGCTGCCTCCTTGCGGTTAGCACACCTACTTCAGGTAAAACCAACTCCCATGGCGTGACGGGCAGTGTGTACAAGACCCGGGAACGTATTCACCGCAGCATGCTGATCTGCGATTACTAGCGATTCCGACTTCATGCACCCGAGTTGCAGAGTGCAATCCGAACTGAGGAGGCTTTTATAAGATTTGCTCCAGGTCGCCCTATTGCTTCTTTTTGTCACCACCATTGTAACACGTGTGTAGCCCAGGCCGTAAGGGCCATGCTGACTTGACGTCATCCCCACCTTCCTCCGGCTTATCACCGGCAGTTTCCTTAAAGTTCCCGACATTACTCGCTGGCAACTAAGGATAAGGGTTGCGCTCGTTGCGGGACTTAACCCAACATCTCACGACACGAGCTGACGACAGCCATGCAACACCTGTAATGATCCGGCCGAACCGACTAACTACTTTCATAGTTATACGATCATCATGTCAAGGCCTGGTAAGGTTTTTCGCGTAGCATCGAATTAAACCACATGTTCCACCGCTTGTGCGGGTCCCCGTCAATTCCTTTGAGTTTTAATCTTGCGACCGTACTCCCCAGGCGGAGTGCTTAATGCGTTAGCTGCGACACTGAGACTTAAATCCCAACATCTAGCACTCATCGTTTACTGCGTGGACTACCAGGGTATCTAATCCTGTTTGCTCCCCACGCTTTCGTGCAACAGCGTCAGTGACTGTCCAGATAACCGCTTTCGCCTCCGGTGTTCCTCCTAATATCTACGAATTTCACCCCTACACTAGGAATTCCGCTATCCCCTACAGCACTCAAGCTTAGTAGTTTCAAAAGCAATTCTTAGGTTGAGCCCAAGGCTTTCACTTTTGACTTACTAAGCAGCCTACGCACGCTTTACGCCCAATAATTCCGAGTAACGCTAGCCCCCTTCGTATTACCGCGGCTGCTGGCACGAAGTTAGCCGGGGCTTTTTCTGTGAGTACCGTCATTATCTTCCCCACTAAAAGAGCTTTACAACCCGAAGGCCTTCTTCACTCACGCGGCGTCGCTGGATCAGGCTTGCGCCCATTGTCCAATATTCCCCACTGCTGCCTCCCGTAGGAGTCTGGACCGTGTCTCAGTTCCAGTGTGGCTGATCATCCTCTCAGACCAACTAAAGATCGTTGCCTTGGTGAGCCATTACCTCACCAACTAGCTAATCCTGCATGGGCCCATCTTGCAGCAGTAAACCTTTCACCTCTCGGCTATATGCGACATTAGCAATTGCTTCCAACTGTTATTTCGCACTGCAAGGTAGATTCCCATGTATTACTCACCCGTCTGCCACTAGCAGAACCCTGTATTGCTACAGCTCTTGCTCGTTCGACTTGCATGTGTTAAGCACGCCGCCAGCGTTCACTCTGAGCCAGGATCAAACTCTCATGTTTTGTCCTGAATAACTCAAATTACTGACTTGTTACTAATAACAATAGCATGTAATTTGAAAATATTTTCCTACATACCACTGTCTTATAATTTTACTATTTACCTTTTCAAAAGAGCATTTGCCCTAAGTGGATACTTCATTTCCCTTCTGGCGTGAAGGAACTTATAAATGATCTCTCCTTGCCCGTCAACCGCTTTTTTGGTAAATATCTTAAATAATTTTCAACATAACCATTTTTTTCCTTCTTTAATGCCAAATCATAATATGCAAATAGTTGAAATTCTGCTGCCTATTAAAGGCAATAAAACCTTTGCTTATCAAACCTTGAGTTCCGTTGAAACAGGGCAATTTGTTTTGGTGCCTTTCCGCAATAAAAAATTACTCGGCATAGTTTGGCAAACTTTCTCCCAATTCAAAAAAGAATCAATAAAAGAAATTATTCAGATTTATGAATACAAATTAAAAGATTCGTTTTTAGAATTTTTAAAAGCTACTGCTGATTACAATATGATAGAATTAGGTATTGTGCTCAAAATGGCTATTAATGCTTTTAGCGCACGAGAAAGTTTTAACTATATCAACAAAACCAACCATAATTTCCATGTTTTTTTATCCTCAGAACAATCTAGCGCTTTTAAATACCTATTAAAGAACGCTCAGCAGGGCCTTGTATCAGTTATAGAAGGCGTCACAGGATCAGGCAAGACCATAGTATATTTAAAATTAATAGAAGAATTACTAAGAAATGGAGGACAAGCACTAATATTATTGCCAGAAATCGCACTTACCACGCAAATTATGCAAAGGTTCACCGAATTGCCGCCTAAAATCAATATATTACAGTGGCACTCAGGACTTACGCCAAAAAAGCGGCAAGAGCTCTGGCAAATTTCATTACAAGGAGATGATGTTATAGTAATAGGCGCGCGCAGTGCATTATTTCTACCTTTCACTAACCTCAAAGTAATAATTATAGATGAAGAGCATGATGCATCTTTTAAGCAAGAAGAAGGAGCAATATACAATACAAGAGATATGGCAGTTTTAAGAGGAAAAATTGAGAATATACCCGTGGTGCTTTCATCAGCTACCCCTGCAATAGAGACCATATATAATTATAAAATCGGCAAATATAAAAAAGTTCAACTCACTTCTAGGTTCAGTGGAGTACTTTTACCTGATATAAAAATTATTGATATGACAGAAGAAAACCTCTCAAAAAATCAATTCATATCTCCCACATTAAGGCATGCATTAGAAAATAATTTAAATAATGCTAAGCAATCTTTAATCTTCTTAAACAGAAAAGGTTATGCTCCCATTACTCTATGTACTAAGTGTGGGACTAAATTGTCTTGTCCTTACTGCAGTTCTTATCTTGTTTTCCATAGAAATAAATCATCACTTGAATGCCATCATTGCGGATATAAAACTAAGGTCATAACAGAATGCTCTAATTGTCACTCCAAAGATATAATCTTTTTTGGTCCAGGAGTTGAAAAAATAGAAGAAGAATTAAAAAAACTTTTCCCTTTAGCTAGAGTAGCAATTGCAACAAGTGAAACAATATCTAATCAAAAATCTGCAATGGAATTATTAAAAAAGATTAGTAATCATGAAATAGACATAATAATTGGTACTCAAATTTTAGCCAAAGGCTTGGACTTTAAGCTATTGCAACTAGTTGGGGTCATTGATGCCGACTGCAGTTATACAAGTGGTGATATCAGAGCTCATGAAAGAATGTATCAACTCTTAAGCCAAGTATCTGGTCGGGCTGGGCGTGCCAACGAGCGAGGGCAGGTGTTTTTACAAACCTATGAGCCACATAATCATATTTTACACAGTATAATCAATAATAATCAAAATGCTTTTTTTGAAGCAGAACTACAGAACAGAGAAGCCTCAAATACTCCACCTTTTAGTAGAATTGCTGTTATAACCATTTCTTGTCGCCAAGAAAATAGGCTCTTAGAGTTTGCTTATAAAATGTCTGATATAATGCCAGTTCTAGAAAACTTAACAGTACTTGGTCCCTCTTCAGCGCCTTTATCTTTATTAAAAGGCAATTATAGATATAGGTTTATACTAAGAGCAAAGAAAAATATCTCTATACAAAAAATAATCAATCACTGGTTAGAACAAGCTGATGTACCTCATCACATCAAAATAAAAATAGATGTAGATCCTTATAGCTTTAGCTAGAATCATTACACCTATACTTGCTAGTTATTATAAAGCAATATCGCTAATTCTATGTAATTCGATGAAACACTATTAAACCTTAAGTTTATTTTTTTGACAAATTCTCTGAATTTTTCTTATAATTAAATATTAATTATAAGAAAAATTCAGAGTTTTATATGAGAAACAAAACCAAAAAGCTGTTGAATAAGAAGTTTTACATTATCTACAAACAGATAGACGATAACAAATACAATAAACGTGACCAATAGCTCAAACTATTAGATAAGCTAGAATTTAGTAACTGCCAATATTAAGCAAGCTAATTATACAGAAGCTGTATACACACTATCTGAAGTTGCAGATTTGGCTCTGGGAGTGATCTGGACAAAAAAATTCACCAGGAAGGATTAGGAAATTTTGATAATTTAATTGATTTTGCTTCAACAATGCAAAAGGCTATTGCAGAGATTAGAGTAGCAAATGAATTAATTAAGATACCTGCCAAAAAAGATGACAGTTATGCTAGCCCAGAACTACGAAAATATCAAGAAGCTTTAATAAGTGATTGAGCATAGTAACTATAAATATTACAAATGAAAACCTTAATAAAACTCCTAGCTTTAACTATGAAGAATTTCATAAAGATATAAGAGCAGCATTAAAATAAAGTAAAGCCGTAAAGACAGGTAAAAATGACGCCATTGAAAAAGCTAGATCAGTAATGCAAGTTATGGATAAACAATATCATACTTCTACTGTTACTCAGGAGAAAGACGTTAAAGGTCAATCTATTTATGTTAGCAAATCGCGTTTATTAGCACTTGGAGCTAACGAGGCTCAAGGTTGGATTTATCACAAAGTTTGCCAAAGCTGAAGGAGCAAGATATAAAAAATCAGGAGATCAACAGGCTATAGAATCTCTGAACTGGCATAACAGCATGATAGAGCTAGCAAGAATTTTAACTAGTAAAGTTGCAACAGAAATTGCAGAAGGAAGAAAAACTATTCCATATTTTTCAAGCTGCTTACCAGGACTCAAAGTCCAAAGCAACCTTGTTGAAAGCGCATATAGCATACAACTCAATACCAATCTGAAAAACTTGCATCTGCCAAAGTCTTTTCTGCAGCTGGAACTGTGGCGCAAAAAGTTGTTACAGATGAAGGTAATACAATACTACGCGATAATACAGTAAGAAGATTTTTTAAAGAGTGTAAGCACAACCAAGATACAGTATACCACCCCCAAGTAAATATGGCTCACTTACAAGCTGTTGTAGGAGAAGATAGAAAAGAAATGAATAAAGCACTTCAAAAAGCAAAAGACCAATCTGCAAAAAAGAAAATGATCCATTAAAAAATATAAGAATTATCAATTAACCTAATTCCTCACAATTACAAAAATTTATCAAAGATTTTACAGAAGGTAAGGATAATTTTCTCAATAAGAATAAAGACAAATTAAAATTAACAAAAGAGTATTTAAAATTAGGTAAAGCAGCAGAATTCTTTGGTAGAGTTATCAAAAAAATATGACAAAGTTAATAAGGAATTAGATGATTATTTAGTGTCTAACCAAAATGAGGCAAAAAGTATCGCTGAATTGAAGTATCTTGCGTACACTAAGTATAGCAATCAGTTCAGGCTTTTTGGCAAAAAACCTCCAGAAGCATAACAAGTAGTAGATAAGCTAGTAGCTAGAAATACTACTAAAAAAGATGATGATACAGTATTAATTCTAAATTCCTCTGAAGCTAGCGTCCTTGATCTTACCAAAATTTACTCACAAGCAATTCAAGAGGCTAGACTTGTCAAAGAAGGTATAACCTCAAAAAAATAAAATAGGCAAATAGGGAAACATCAATAAAATCAAAGGCTATGGAATATTTAATTAGTACTCTAGAAGCACATGTGCATATAGATATGCCAAAAATGCAAAAATCAGCCAGTAAAAAATAATTAAATTGGATAAATTCAATTTATTTTCAAGAATGGTTCTTGGGGCAGTACTTGGTATATTTCGTGCTGTTGTAGATATTGTAACATTTTCTTTTAGCTATGTGACAGATCTTATATTTCCACAAGTAGTAGATTACGAAGCTGGGGGATAGGGAATTAATAAGTGATAGGCCAGAAATTAGCTTTAAAACCGCTAAAATGATTTCCCAGCACATCACCTCTGCTATACAATCTGAAATTCTATATCGATGCCATCCACCGAAGCTCTCTAAGAAAGAAAATATAGGTTTAGAGCCTGTGCAAAGTCCCAAGCATTCAATACTAATCCACAAGTGACGAAAGCTCAAAGTAGTCCCTCTAACACTATACCAAAGTAACCACAAGTTCAAAAGCCGTCTCATAATGACTATGATGAAAGACTTAATCCTTTTAGTGAAAAGCCTGGCCCTAACGTTTATGATGAAAAATTAAATCCCCTTAGTGATAGCTATACCCCAAACTGCACTTATGACAAAAAGTTAAATCCTTTTAGTGGTAACATACTCCAGCTGCTACTAATCAAAAACCTAATTCAGGTCAACTTAAGGCAAGCTTTACCGAAAAACTTGATCAAAAAGCGTACGACAGTAATCATTTGGCTGACAAATTTGAGAGCAGTTATAAAACCCATGCTAGTCCTAAACCAGAACCAAAAAGAAAATCATCTTTAAAACAAATGTGAACTAAGGTAACTCATGCAGATAAAGTAAAAGCCAAAGAGAAAACTGAATCTGCTGCTATGGCTAAGTAGTATTATTACTATACAAATAACTACTTAACCACTCTCTAGAAACTGTTAACAACCCTAAATTCTAATAGGAGATAAAGCAATAAATCAGATTTTAAAAATTATTATCTATGTCATTTATCATGTAGATATAGAGGATATTTCAAATTACCAAGCTACAACAGAACAATACAATTATGATCAAGATTAATATTACCGCTAACCATAATGTTACAGTTAATTTAAGGGAGATTATACAGGTATCATTGATTTTACTACATCCGCAATATGCCATGGAAACCATACAAACAACAACTGAGTATTTGGCAATATAACTAAATTAAGTATGAGTAGTTATGGATGGTATTGCAATTAATAATAAAGGCAACGGTAGTGACATATCAACAGCTTGCTCTATCCCTCAGGGTTTTACAAAAGGCAAAATCTTTGGCAGTAAAGAATACTTATTGAAGAATTTATTTACTAAACTTTATAATCAGGGATTACGTTTATTGACAAAAATCAGGAAAGATATGGAAAACCATTTACTTGCGATAGAAAATACTGCTTAAAAAAAGATCATTAGTTGAATCAGTGTTTAATATTCTAAAAAAGTCTATGAATTTTGAACATACAAAACATAGAGCTTCACTAAACTTCTTAGTATATATCTTAGCTTGTGTTAATGTTTATAATATTAACAAAACTATCTTTAATTCACCTCTTTTGAAGCATTCTTCTAATCTCTTATCCTAAACTTGCGTTCTTAGGAATTGCTGTATATGAATATACAATTGGTGCATAGCAACGGTGAGAGACAATTGTAGTATCAAGCAATCAATTAACAAAGCATTAAAGTCGCCTATGGTACATGCATTTGTTTTTGGTCTTTTATTAAATAAACTGAATTTCAAGATGCCACCTGCAATGAAGAGTTCCTTTGAGAATATGCAAGGGTGTTATGTTGTATGAGGTTTAATGTTAATAGGAATAAGTTTATCAAATCTTTCACGTTGAAAGATAGATTGTAAATTTGTTTAGGTTTTGCTATCTGCTAGATTTATAGTTTCACCAATTATTACAAGTGTATTAGTCTTTTAGACCTTAAGTTTTAGTATTTTTATTCTAAAGATATAAACTACACCATGTTAATTCTATCTTCTATGCTGCCAGCAGTTAATACCGTTGTATTTGCTACTATTTTACAATATAGTTATGAAGAAGCAGCTGTTTCTGCTATACTTGGCATTATAATGGCTATGGATTATGACACCACTATTACTTTTTTATGTATTGCCAGTACATTTTTGATAAGTTTTAATTGATGCAACAAATAATTTTACCTATTATTGCCGATGACTCCTCCTATAATGTCTCAGATTTTATAGTTTCCTATCCTAATTTAGAAGCTTATAGAGCTGTTACCTCAAATATAATATGGCCACAAAATCGTTTGTTGATCATAGGAGAAAGTGGCTCTGGTAAAACTCATTTAACAAAGATATGGCAGCAAAAAAGTGGTGCACATTATATTAGGGATTTATCTCAACTTGTCTCCTTAAAAGAGAGTGACGCATTAATTTTTGAAAATCTAGAAAATTATCAAGAAATCGAAATATTAAATATTATTAATGCGGCATTTGGAAATAAGAAAAAATTATTACTTACTTCCAATTATTATAACTATGTAAAACTTAAAGATTTAAGGTCAAGATTTAATTCTACTTATAAAATTTTGATTAAGAGTCCTGATGAAAATATGGTACAGATTTTAATTGGCAAAATGTTGCATGATAAACAGATTAAAGTAAGCAAAGAAATTTTAAATTATATTTCAGTCAGAGTGAAAAGAAGCTTTGCTGATATTAAAACTTTTATTACATATTTAGATAAACTATCCTTAAGCCAAAAGCGTAATATCACTATCAACTTTATTAAGGAAGTCTTAGAAGGAATTGAAGCTAATTAATGAAAAGATAGATGATGAATATTAAAGATCACATTAAAAAAAACATCTCAGATCAGGGCTACATTACCCTAGATCATTTTTTATCCATAGTAGTTCCTTTTTATTATAGCAACCAAGATAGCTTAGGTAAAAATGGTGATTTTATAACAGCACCAGAATTTAGCCAACTTTTTGGCGAAATGATAGGAGTATATACTGCTAATTACTGGTTAGAGAATTGTAGTAACAATATAAGTATAGTTGAGCTGGGAGCAGGTAGAGGATATCTGATGTCTGATTTTTTAAGAGCAACAAAACATGTAAAAGGCCTTCATAATGCAATAGATAAAATTGTTTTCTATGAAGTAAGCCCCAAGTTGAGAAGTTGCCAGCAGCAAAATTTAATTCCTTATATCAATAAATGTCTATGGTTTGATCAGTTCCTTGAATTAAAGAAATACGTAGAAAATAATCATTGTGTATTCATAGCAAATGAATTTTTTGATGCTTTGCCTATTAAGCAATTTCAATTCATTAATGGTAATTGGTATGAACTGTGCTTAGTATTAGATAAATCTCAAAACCTTAAAATTGAGCCTTTAATAAAAACAGATATTATAACTGTCCAAGATACTTCTCAACATACCATGTTTCAACAAAGCTTCCTAGAATACTCTCTCCACACTCAAAATATTATTTAGAGCTTATAGCTAATTCTATTCTTACTAACCAAGGGCTCCTCTTATTGATTGATTATGGCTATACTGACACTATTCAAAATAGCACATTGCAAGCTGTAAAGAATCATAAAAAAGTACACCTTTTGGATTTTATAGGCCAAGCTGATATTACTTATTTAGTTAACTTTTCTTGGATACAAAATTACTTTTTGAATAAAAATCTTCAATGTACCTTAACAAATCAAAAAGATTTTTTAGAATTCTGTGGAATACAAGAAAGAGCAGAGCAATTAATCAACAAATATAGTGCAGATAAGAGAAGAATAAGCTCTCAGTTAGACATACTTTTATCTTCAGAAAAAATGGGAAAATTATTTAAATGCCTAACAGTAAACGAATACCATCATAAAAAAATAAGTTAATAAGTTCCTGAAGGCTAATTTATAATACTCATCTTATAAATTAAACTGAAAGAATATATCGTATCTATAAATAAGATAAATTTGTTAATACATTCACAAGAAATGATTACTGAGCTGCATCAGCAAATAGGCAGTGGTGAGTATTTTGAAAAGGCTCGTAACTGGTATGCTGATAAATATCTGGAAGTTAACAACTCAAGTTATTGTTTTATCTATACTTTTGATAATCATATCAGCAGGAACCTATTTTGTTGTAGATTCAATGATGGATAAGTATTTTGCAGTTAAGTATCCTGTTCCTATATATGTTGATGATCAAGTTGATTTTCGATCACGAATAAAGTCACTGGCGCAAGGGTATGAATCTATAGGCATTTCTGTCGCCAGATATTTAATTGCCCAATATGTTATTAATAAAGAAGAATATAAGTATAGTGGCCTTAACCAAGATATGACCCCCAGAAAAATCCAGATAGTCCTATTGAAATATAAATTACAAATAGAAAGAGCTATTTCCATTGAATCAGTTAAATTCCCAGGAGGAGTTAATAAACCAAATATTGCACATGTGCTTTTTAAAGCCGTAGAAAAGAACTCTACTAAAGAAAGTGCATCATATTGGCTTGCTGAAATAAACTTTAGTTTAAATAGTATAACGAATGTTCTGGACTATGAGAGTAATTTAAATTTTATTGTAATAGCTTATGAAATCATGAAGAAAACAGATTATAAAGGTTAGATGATGTTAAGATTGTTGATATTATTTTTGGCATTTCCCCCCCCAAGTTATACCTTCTAAAGCAAACTACTGCGCCTTGGGGAATTGGTAATGAAAACAAGGATTAAAATAATTAATTATGAGCCCAATACAGTTTCAGGGTTGTTGGTTATTATATTTACCAATCCATAATAGAATTTAGTTTAGGTGAGGAAATTGATACTATCTCTATGAATACCCCACACTCTATGGCAAATTATTCTTGCTGCTAACCAAATATTTTTAAAGCCTGTAGAAGATGATGCAACAACCAATATGACTGTTATTATTAACAAAAGAATGTATTTTTTTGAAATGCATGCAGAAGATGCCACAGATATAGATGATGATAATTTATCTTTTGTGATGAAATTTGTTTATCCAAACGATGGAATTTATTCGTCTTTTGCCATGAGTAACAGTAACAGCAGAGTATCACAAGCTATCAGGACTCTTTCTTCTTATCATAATTCAGATTTAACTCATCCTGAACTTTACAATTTTGATTACAAAATTAGTGGTAAAGGATCTGATATTGAGCTATTACAGATTTTTGATGATGGAGAATTTACTTATTTTAAATTCCGAGATATCGCTGAAATTCCAGTTATCTTCTTAGTTGACTCAGATAATCGTGAAGGAATTATCAATTATAGAATAGCAGGTAAATATGTGGTTGTTGGAAGAGTAGCTGCAAAGTTCACACTACGGCATGGTAGGTCCACAATTTGTGTATTTAACATATAATCTAATCCTATAAGTTATTAGTTAAGGTAACGATGCTTGATAACTTAAAACCTGGCATTTCCTATTATATCCTATTGCTTACTTTATACTTGTAGAGAGGTATACTATCATTCAACGCTCTTCGCAGGTAGCAACGGCAGCACTAATGCACTAATTTTTAAGAAGTTGCTTTTTTGCTGGTGAGCCTTACTTTTTCATCCATACTTCTTACTAGAAATTCCTAATGCAGTATTTTCAATATCTCTACATCCATACAAATTTAACACATTGCTGTAAGGATTTGCTTTTCGATATTTGACTAAGTAATAACTATAAGGCAAAGTTGCCATAATTAAAAATATAACAATAATTTTTTTCTTCATAATCCATTCTCTCCACAAGACTTATCTCAAAGATCTCAGCATGATAAGTGTAATCCTATGAAAATAAATCAATTAAATCAACATAAGATTGAAAATACTATTATTTATTTTTAGAAGCAAGTTAATCATCACGAATGAGAGAGTATAAATCTACCATCTATAAATTTACTGCATGCTTTTTAATAGCTTTATCACACGAATTTAGGATAAACTCCACTTGATTTCTTTCTATTCCTCCTGACTTCAAGCTTGATATAAGTCCACAAATCATGTGGCCCTAAGGCTTGCTTCATTAAGAAATCTAGGAATGTTAACAACCTTGAAGTTTTAATTAAGAGATAAAGCAATCAATCCAAAGAAAGTAGTATCAAGTTTATCAAATCGCATAGCTAACCTACGGTTTGCTTTAATCTTAGCAAATAAACTCTCTATTCTATACCTCTCCATTTATAAACAGTCTTATCAAATCTAAAACCTTAAACCTTAGCAGTAGATTTATTACGCGCAACAACTTTTTCTTTAATTCTAGCTGCTTTACCTCTTAATTCTCTCATGTAATATAATTTTGCTCTTCTTACTTTACCACAGCGAAGCACTTCAATCTTTGTAACACGAGGAGAATATAGAGGAAATATACGTTCAACACCTTCGCCATGACTTAATTTTCTCACCGTAAAGCTTGAGCCTAATCCTCTATTTTTTCTTGCTGTGCATAAGCCTTCAAATGTTTGTATACGTTTTGTTATTCCTTCTGTGATTTCAACACTAACAACAAGCTGATCACCAGGGGCAAAACTCGGAATAGCTTTGCCTTCTGTCAGTTTCTTGAGTTGACTTGCTTCGTATTTTTCCAATAAATTCATTTCTCTTTCCTGTTCAAATATCTATTCCAAAGATCCGGGCGCCTATTTTTGGTTTTTTGTTTTGCTTGCTCTAAGCGCCAATTTTCTATTAATTGATGATTGCCCGAAAGCAAAATTTCTGGAACCTGCCTATCTCTCCAATTTTGTGGTCTTGTAAAATGCGGGTATTCTAATAACATCTCATAATTATGGTCCAAACCAAAACTTTCTTGGCTCAATGAATTATCATTGCCAAGAGCCCCTGGCAAAAGCCTAATGCATACATCCAAAAGAGAATATGCAGCAATATCACCAGACGATAATACAAAATCCCCTATACTAACTTCACGTATTTTATACTCATTTATTACTCTTTCGTCAATACCCTCAAACCTTCCACATATAATGTTTATTCCTTTTTTTTGTATAAACTCTCTTGCTATGCCTTGATTAAAAAGCTCTCCGCACGGTGATAAATATATAATTTCATTTTGATTAAAAAGAAAATTTTCCTCTATAGCCTTGCCTAAAATATCAGGACGCATCACCATCCCTCCTCCGCCCCCATAAGGGCAGTTATCTACTGCTTTGTGTTTATCTGTTGCATAGTTTCTTACATCAGATGTCTTAATTTCCCATAAGCCTTCCTTTAAAGCTCTGCCAGTTATAGAAGATGATAAGGGACCCGGAAATAATTCAGGAAATAACGTCAGTATATGTACAGACCACATATTTTTAACCTAAAATTACTCAAGGAGTTATAACATTCTTGGTAAGTAATTGAACATTAGTATTTAAGATTTTTGTGTAAAATAATCAGACACTTTATGGTTGCCTAAACAGATACGATTATCACTATAGAGCGGTAACAGCTGGCATTTTTGGCTTTAGCAGTTTAAGTAATCAAGTACATTGGAAAGTATTTGTTAGCATGCTAAGATTATCATAAATATAGAGCTCATGGTCTGGGTGAATAATTGTTGGTGTACTGTACCCTTTTTCATCACAACCAATTTTTCCGGAGCCACATAGAATTAAAGGCATCTCACTCATTGAGTTATCCAACAGTGATTAAGTTAATACTCCATCTTCATACTTCAAGCCATATCTGCCATAAATAGTAGCTTTAATGGTTCCAATTAAATTTAAATTACTGAAGATAGAAGATTTAACTGCTGATAATGGAGTACATAAAGATGAAGTAGATGTGCTTGTAGTGGTTGGAAATGGATAGATATTAGCAATACCAAAATAGAACCTGATACTTCATTAGCACTTATTATGTCAGGCCTACCATCATCATCAAAGTCTCCAACTGCTATTCCATAAGGGTATGAATCAGCTTTATAAGAGTTAGACACTTGAAATGTGCCATCTTCTTTGCTGAAGTAAAATTTGAAATCGCTATTAGCAGAAGTTAGATCAAAATAACTGTCTCCATTAAAATTTCCAACTACTAATCCAAAAGCACGTGCACCAATATTGTATAAACAGGAATATTAAAAGTGCCGTTTCTCTTGCCTACCTCTTTTTTTTAACACTCCCAATTCCATGACGGTGCACTTTTATTGTAGTTGAGTCCATAAACACTATATCTATTTTTAATAGCTTCTCCTGTTTTAAGGCGTACAAAATCAACCATAATAAGCCATTTTTACTCCATCTTTTAAACCTGGTATATCGTATGTCATGGACCGTATTCTTTTGGGTAATCATTCTCTAAAATACCATGATAATGGTACAAGAACTGTGAGGATAATTCCAGACCATAACAACTTTTCATTTTTTATGAGAAAAGCAATAATTATAGTTATTACAAGAAGCGTATATGATAGGTTCGTTATCACACTAATTTTTAGGTTTCGCTGTCCATCCTTCAGGCGCTGAATTTAGTCTACCTGATTGTGACCCATGAGCAATTTTTCTGTTATTCGTAATGCTTTCTAATACCACATCCATTTTTTCAGGACTTAAGTCTTCATAATAGTCATTATTAATTTGAACTACTGGAGCATTAACGCATGCGCCAAGACACTCAACTTCAATTAAGGTGAATTGCTTATTGTTAGTTGTTTCGCCAACATCTATACCTAATTTTTTTTTACAAAGCTCGGTAATTTTACTAGAACCGCTTAGCCAACAAGGAGTAGTTCTGCACACCTGTATTAAATTATCACTAACAGGTTGCTTATTATACATCGTATAAAAATTTGCCACTTCGTAAACTTGCATTGGGGTTAAATCTAGAAGCTTGGCTATATAATCCATAGCAGCTTTCGGTACCCAATTATTATTTTGCTCTTGTGCAAGGTGCAACAATGGCATGACAGCACTTCTTTTATTTTGACTTGGGTATTTTTTCAGAATTTCCTTAACTTTCTTCATATTTTGTTTTGTAAATTCAAAACTTGTAGGTTGAGTAAAATCTATTGGCTTGTACATAGAAGACATAAATTTACCTATCAATTTCACCAAACACAATATCTAAGGTTCCAATATTTGCTACGACATCTGCTAGCATATGCCCCTTGGACATAAATTCTAAGCCTTGAAGGTGTGCAAATCATGGCGCTCTGATGTGGCACCTATAAGGTTTACTACTTCCATCAGAAACTAGATATACTCCAAATTCTCCTTTAGGGGCTTCCACTGCAGTATAGGTTTCTCCTTTTGGTACATCATAGCCTTCGGTATATAATTTGAAGTGATGTATAAGGGCTTCCATGGAAGTTTTCATTTCTGCTCTTGGAGGAGGAGAAATCTTTCTATCCAGGGATTTAATTGGACCTGCTGGCATTTTTTCTATACATTGCTCTATTATTTTGAGTGATTCTCTCATTTCCTCAATTCTAATTAAATATCTGTCATAGCAATCACCATTCTTGCCAATTGGCACCATGAAATCTAATTGATCATAGATTTCATATGGTTGAGCTTTTCTTAAATCCCATGCAATGCCAGACCCCCTAAGCATTGGGCCGGAAAATCCGTAATCTAATGCCTGTTCTTTAGTAACAACTCCGATGTCTACTAGCCGCTGTTTAAATATTCTGTTATCTGTTAGCAGCCCTTCAGTATCATCGATCATTTTCGAGAATGATTGGATGAATTTATGAATATCTTCCAATAACCCTGTTGGTAAGTCTTGTGTAACGCCTCCTGGCCGTATGTAGGCAGCATGTAATCTAGCACCACTAGCCCTTTCATAGAATTCCATCAATTTTTCACGTTCCTCAAATAGCCATAAAAGAGGCGTCATTGCTCCTACATCAAGAGCTTGAGTTGTAATATTTAATGAATGATTTAGTATTCTTGTGATTTCACAAAAAAGGACTCGTATATACTTAGCTCGTTTAGGTACTTCACAACCCAGAAGTTTTTCAACGGCAAGTGCAAAGCAGTGTTCTTGAGACATGGGAGACACATAGTCAAGGCGGTCAAAATAAGGTAGTGCTTGTAGATATGTCTTATATTCTATTAATTTCTCGGTGCCGCGATGAAGCAGGCCAATATGAGGATCTGCTCGTTCTATCACTTCTCCATCCATTTCAAGAATTAATCTCAACACTCCATGAGCTGCTGGGTGCTGTGGCCCCAGATTAATTGATATATTTTTTGTTTCTGTTTCTATTTTCATGGTTAAAATTTTAAATAGAAATTAATGATTCTGCTGCTTGTTTAGCCATTGCAAGAATAGGCTCTGGCACCATGACATATCCAACATTGAATAAAGCTACCACAAGAATTATAAATTTTACACTGAAAGGTATATTAATTGTAAATGAGTTATTTGCATGATCAAAGTACATTACTTTTATGATTCGCAGATAATAATAACAACTCACAACTGTTGCAAGTACTCCGATTATGGCTAAAGAATAAAGCCCCTGTTCGATAACACTAAAAAGTACATAAAATTTTGCAAAAAAGCCTGCGAATGGTGGAATGCCTGCCATAGAAAGCATTGCAATCAATATGATCACGGATAACAAAGGATGGGCTTTAGCTAGACCACTTATTTCCTTAATTTTGCCATTGTATTTATCATCTGTTTCAAGGCTCAATATAGGTAAAAAAGTTAAGAAGCTCATAGCTACATATATTGTAATATAAGAAATAGCACCAATAATCCCAGAAAGTTCTCCGACAGAAATTGCCATTAAAATAAAACCAATATGTCCTATGGTGCTGTAAGCTAGCATTCTCTTAAGTTTTTTTTGCATAATACCGCCTAAGCTTCCTATAAATAAAGAGGCAATAGCACAAAAAACTATGACCTGTTGCCACTGATCAATTAAATCAATGAAGGGCATGTAAAGGATATTCAAGAGTACTGAAACAGATGCAATTTTGGGAGCAGCAGATAAAAACATAGTAATAAAAGTAGGAGCTCCTTGATAAACATCTGGTACCCACATGTGAAAAGGTGCTGAAGAAACTTTAAAGAAAAATGCTGAAAGTATGAGTACTAATGCTATTAAAAGCGCTATTGGGACAGCTACCTCAATTTCATTAGAATTCATGACACTGATATGGTACCCTCCTATTATGTTAAAATTAGTGCTGGCAACAAATCCGTACATTATTGAGGAGCCAAATAAGTAAAGACAAGAAGATAGGGCACCCAACATAAAAAATTTCAAACCAGCTTCGTGTGATTTACTATGTTTTTGGCTAAATGTTGTAAGTACATAAAGCGGTAAGTTCATTAATTCAAGGCCTAGATATATAATGAGTAAATCATTAGCACACACCATTATTAGCATCCCTATAACTGATAATGATAACAAAACAGGTATTTCAAAAGGAATAGCAGATTCTTTAGGTTTTATAATGGAAAGCGACAATAATGCAATTAAGAAAGCTACGAGAATTATGACTTTCATTGATATTGTATAGCTGTTATATAAAACTGAATCATTAAAAGCTCCTAAATCTTGTCCATAACCAGTTATAGCAAAATATATTGCTACAAGTGAGCTTATTGATATGGGGATAAAAATGTATTGGCTTGCTTTTTTAAAGTAGGAGCCAAAAATTAATGATACTATTGCAGCAAAAGCAATAGTAAGCTCTGGTATTAAAACAGCTAAATCTTCAAAAACAGTTTCTAACATCATTCATCACTTATATTATAGTTTGTTTCACCTGGCATCTCTTTAACCAAATTAATTTTGTTAACTAAATTTTCTACAAACTTAGAAAGGTTATTATTTATGATGTTTGGCATAATACCTAACAATAAAACGAAAATTGCAATAGAAGCTAAATAAGTTGTTTCTCTTATTGATAAATCAGTTATTTTGGCGAGTGGTATTTTTAATTGACCAAACATCAATCTTGCATACAACCAAAGCATATATGCAGCTCCTAAAACCATTCCAAGTGCGAGTAACACTCCATATAGATTCTTTGTTTTAAATGAAGCAAATAAAACAAAAAATTCTCCAATGAACCCGGAGGTGGTAGGAAGTCCGACAGAACTTAGCATAAATATCATGAAAAACAATGCAAATTCAGGCATTTTTTTGGTGAGACCACCATAAAAACTTATTTCTTTAGTATGCATCCTATCGTATAGAACACCTATACAAAGAAACAAAGCGCTAGAAATTAGGCCATGACTTAGCATAGTAAAAATTGAGCCCTCTATACCTTGGACGGTAAATGTAAATAGGCCCGCAGTAACGTAACCCATGTGTGCTACTGATGAATAAGCCATCATTTTCTTCATATCAGTCTGCATTAGAGCTACCAAGGAAGTATATATTACAGCTATGATGCTTAAGATTATAACAAAATCAGCGAAATATATTGATGCCTTAGGTAGCATTGGAATTGAAAAACGTAAAAAGCCATATCCTCCTAGTTTTAAGAGTACACCAGCTAGCAGTACAGAGCCAGCAGTAGGAGCTTGCACGTGAGCATCTGGCAACCATGTATGTAGGGGCCACATAGGAACTTTAATTGCAAAAGCCATAAATAACGCAGCCCAAAGCCACTTTTGTATTTCTATATCATAATGTGGAACTTTTTCAACTAGCAGCTGTACATCAGCGGTTTCTGAATAAAAAATCATGTATAATATGGCAAGCAAGAAAAAAATAGAACCAAATAAAGTGTATAAGAAAAATTTAAATGACGCATAAATTCTGTTTTCTCCTCCCCAAACACCAATTATAAAAAACACTGGTACTAGAACTGTTTCAAAAAATAGATAAAATAATACTATATCTGCAGCGGCAAGAACTCCTATTATAATGCCTTCTAAAAGTAAAAGTAATGCAAAAAACTCCCTGGCCTTTTCCTTTATAGAGTTCCAACTTGCAACAATGCATGTTAAGGATAAAAATGTCGTAAGGATTATAAAATACAAAGAAAGGATATCAATTCCAAGGTGATAATTAATATTATACTCTGAAAGCCAAGACTTCTTCTCAACGAATTGTAGTTGATTAGTCTCTTGATCAAATCTTGATAGTATAAAAATTGAAATCAAAAAATTAGCTGAAGCAATAATAAGGGCTAGGTATTTTGATATAATAATAGATTTGAGATAGTTAATCTTACCAAGGAAGATTATTACTACTGCACCTAAAATTGGTAGAAAAATATGATTTGAAAGGATTGCAGTTTTCACAAAATTATCTCTAGTCCTAATATTTTAATAAAAATATATTTGAAATTACCATGGTAAATACCAATAAACTAAAATCGTAACACCTATTAACATTGCCATTGCATAATGATAAATGTAACCAGTTTGCAACAAACAAGAAATTTTTGCAAATCTTGCAATAGTTTTTGTTGAGTAATTCAGAATACCATCAATAAGGCCGACATCAATGAACCGCCATAAAATTGAACCTAGTGATTTAACTGGTTTAATCAAAATGAGTTCGTATAGCTCATCAAAGTACCACTTTTTTTCTAAGAATGAATTTATATTACGAAAATTTTTATACGACCAACTAGAGATAATTGGTTTTAATATATAAGAGTAATATACAAGCAATATAGTAAATATTGCAACAAATAAAGGTAGCCGTGCAACCCAATGCTCAATTAATTTAATTTTATTTATAGAATTATGTTTCTCCAGTACAAATATTGCATCAGACCAGAAAGATAGCTTGTTGATACCAACAACGTGGTATCCAATGTATCCACATACTAACGAACCTATACTCAACAAAATTAGAGGTATCATCATTGGCCTAGGTGCTTCATGAATTTCTACTAAGGTTTTTTTATCTAACGTAGTCGTCCCATAAAAAACTAAGAATAATAAACGGCAGGAATAAAATGCAGTCAATGTAGAGGCTGCAACCCCAAGCCAGTACGCTAAATGACCAAATTTTGAGTTAGAAGCATAAGCTGCTTCTAATATTAAATCTTTTGAGAAAAACCCAGAAAGAGGTGGAATTCCTACCAACGCTATTGACCCTACCCACATTAGAACATGAGTATAAGGCAGATTTTTCCATATCCCTCCCATTTTCTTTATATCTTGCTCATCGGCGAGTGCGCGAATAATACTACCTGCGCCTAAAAATAATAATGCTTTAGAAAACGCATGAGTTAATAAATGAAAAATGCCGGCAGAATATGCAGATACTCCACAGGCAAAAAACATATATCCTAGTTGATTGCAAGTTGAATAAGCAATGATTTTTTTTATATCATTTTGAGCAATGGCAATTGTTGCTGCAAATAAGCATGTGGCTGCTCCAATAATAGTAACTAAGTTTAAGGCAATTTCTGAATATTCAAATAAGTAAGAGCATCTGGCCAATAAAAATACTCCTGCAGTAACCATGGTTGCAGCATGTATTAAAGCTGAAGCTGGAGTTGGTCCTTCCATAGCGTCAGGTAACCACATATGCAAGCCAAGTTGTGCTGATTTACCCATACATCCAATAAAGAGTGCTATACAAGTAACGGTTAAAAAATCAGCATCAATCCCCAAAAAATTGATGGTTCCTTCAGATAAGTATTTTGCTTTAGAAAAAACGTTGACATACTCAATACTACCAGACTTCACTGCGATTAAAAAAACCCCAATTGCTAAACCTATATCGCCTACCCTATTTACTAAAAATGCCTTCATAGCAGCAGAATATGCAGATTTTTTATGAAACCAGAATCCAATTAAAAGATAAGAGCTTAACCCAACACCCTCCCAACCAACAAATAATTGAGCAAAATTATCAGCGCTCACTAAAACTGACATAAAAAAAGTAAAGAGAGATAAATAGCTGAAAAAACGCTGTTGGTTATGATCATGTGACATATAGCCTATGGAATAAATGTGCACTAGTGCTGATACAGTGTTTACTACTAAAAACATAACAGCAGTAAGCTGATCTATATAAATAGACCAATCTGCTTTAAGCTCATCCAGGTCAAACCAATTTATTAATTTAAGGTGAATTGTTTGATTGTCAAAGCAAATATAATAAAAAATTACCCATGAGCAAATTGCTGCAATACTTACAAAAGAAATGGTGATTATCTGAACTATTACTGGTTTAATTTTATTTGTGTTTAAGCCAACCAGAATAGAGGCAGTCAATGGTAGGAAAACTATAGATAATGATAAGTTGTGTAAATACATGTGGCTTATTCATCCTTTCATTTCACTAGCATTGCCTATTTCTATCGTACCTTTGTCTCTAAAAAATTGCATAATTATAGCTAGACCAACTGCAGCTTCCGCAGCAGCTGCTGTAAGTATAAAAATAGTGAAGATCTGACCACTAAAATCACCAATGTATGAAGAAAATGCAACAAAATTTATATTAACTGCAAGTAACATAAGTTCAATTGACATCAGTATTGAGATCATATTTTGTCTATTGTTTAAGATTCCGCAAGCACCTATCATAAAGAGTGCACTGCTAACTGTAATATAATTTATTATACTAACATCACCTATTATGTTGTAATTCATTTTATTTCTACTCCTTGACCAAATTCTGGGTTTACTATAACAATAGCTTCTTGTTTGTTACGGCTAACTTGCTTGTAAATATTTTGACGTCTAACAAATTCTGCAGGTCTTAAAGTTAACAAGATAGCACCAACCATTGCAACTAAAAGTATGAGTCCCGCTAATTGGAATTGCAAGAAATAATCAGTGTAAAGAATGGACCATATTGATTCAGTGTTGGGTAAATCAGCACCAGTTACATCATTTTTAGCTGGAAACAAGTGTTCAGCTGATCTTCTCATTGCCCAATCTATTTCAAAAAATATGATGCTACAAAGTATAATCGTTAAAGGCAGAACTGAAATAAATTTTCTTTTTGCATTAGAGCTATTGCTATCTACCATCATGACAGCAAACAGAAAAAGGATGGCTACTGCGCCTGCATATACAATAATTAATGTCATAGCTATGTATTCTGCTCCTATTAAAATAAAAAGAGCAGCGGCATTAAAAAAAGCAAAGATTAAAAACAAGACTGCATGAACAGGCTCTTTTAAGGATACAACTAATATCCCAGATAACAGTAAAAGCGCGCCAAAAAAGTAAAAAGTTAATTCTATCATAAATATTTTTTATATTGTGTTTATCACAATCTTAAAACAAAAATTACCAGAGCCAAGAATATTTTCTAAGCCTAATTGCAAAGCTAACGTGAATAAAGTAATGTTGCAATAGTGCTTTTCGGCTTAAAAATCCCTATCATTCTGGTTAATTTATAGTAGTTGCGCTAAACAATTGCAAAGCTTCTTCTTTGGTATAGTTTTTTTTAGTTATAGCCGCATTGTAATTCACTATATTTTCTAAAACCTTTTTTACGTAAAGCCTTGTTTCTCCATATGGCATAAGTTCTAGCCAGTCAAGAATTTCGTGTAGTTTTTTAAAATCTCTAAGGTCTCCGTATTCGGATGTCCATCTGGCAACTGCGTTTTCGCCGGCGTTATAAGAAGCAATAGCCATTATATAATTGTTATTCCAGAGCTCCATTAACCTGTCAACATAACATGTTCCAATATTGATGTTAGTTGAAGCATTACAATCATAATCATTCTTTTCTAATTTTAATTTTTTTGCGTAACTTTCAGCGGTTTTAGGCATTATCTGCATTAATCCTCTTGCACCTGCTGGACTGAGCGCTTCATAATCAAATCCACTCTCCTGTCTAATGATTGCAAGATAAAGGCTATGGTCATATTTAGTGGCAATTTTTTGGATGTCAGAATGTAATGGATAACTTGCTTTTATTATTGTACGCCCTGAGTTTGCAAGCTGCTTGGCTATAGCAACAATTACAGGCACTTCTTCTAATTGTTCTAAAATCTTAGCAAGATCAAAATCAGATAAATCAAAATCCATGATATAACCTGCTAATTTGTTTGCCTCTGACTTTAGCCGGCATTTATAAAGAGCTTTAGTCCAAATTATAACTTCTTCAATCTTCTTTTTATTAATTTCTTTTGCTGGATTATGCTTTTTCTCATTAAGAGGAGGTTGGTAATCAAGCTTAAAGCCAATTTCTAAACTTGACAGCTGACCATAAAAGAAATGGGGATATTTCTTAGTGGCAAAGTTAAACCAATGATTCATTTTTTGTTTATCACCAATTGCTTTATATGCTCTGCCCAGCCAATATGCTCCCTGCGCCTTAGAGTGAGAAGTTTTAGCCGTATTATACATATTATGGAAATGTTCCAAAGCATTTCTTGGATTTCCAAGCATTCTAAAGGTAATAAACCCAGCAAGCCATTCTGACTCAAAAAAATCAGGACCTTGCTTTATTTGGTTGCTTCTTGCTAACTTTAAAGCTGTTTGATATTTTTTTTCTCTTAAAGCATTTCTAATTGCAACATTTTTTAGCTGCCACCATTTCACAGGAAATTCTTTATAATTAGTTTGCAATAGTAAATCATATACTACTTGATATTTTTTTGCTGCATTAAGATGCCTTATATAAAAATAAAGCGTTATAGCTTTTAATTGGGGAGTGATTTGTTTGTTTTTGAATAGCTTTTTAGCTATTTCTATATTGGTATTCGCTTTTATAAGCTCTTTATAAGTACTCTTTTTAATAGCAGGTAAAAATCTAATTAAATTTTTTGCCTCTGCTATTTTTTTGCAAATTAAAAAAGTTCTGATTTTTGCTTCTAAGAAAGAAACACGAAATGACTTTACATAGGTATTAGTCAAATAATTTTCAATTTCAGGCTGAAAAATAGATTTTACCCATACCCTTTCAAGCTTTTCTAGCGCTTCTGCTTGATGTATTTTTTCTCTTATAGCAGCCTCATATAAAAAAATTTGGCTGAGAGCAGTTTTCTTTGGTAAAATATCATGAAATTCTTTAATTTCTTTAAATGATATAGAATTATTCAACACTTTGTCGAATTTAGTAGGTAAAATTGCTGCCAGCCATCTGTATTTTTTTATTAAGTATTTTGCATCTTTTAGGCTAGGATCTATAGACCTATCCATTATAATAAACTTAATTATATCATTCATCATTGGGGCGTTAGAGGATTTATTGGCATAAACATATGCATCCTCAATATTGCCATTAGCCAGATGGTTGATGGCTTCTTTTTGAATCTTATCAAATTTTATATTAACTGAAATAGCGCTTTTAATGTGAAAAAGCACTAAAAGCAACCCAAATAATTGGCATACTAATTTCATACTACGATAAATGATTCGTGGTTATATCCTTCCTATTAGTATTGCAGCAAATACTAAAAAAGCAAATTCAACATTTGATTTAAATTTTTTTCTGCAATCATCTTCGTTTAATATATCTAAGTTTTCAATTTGCCAATATAAATGATAAGTAGCAATTGCCATGCCTATATAAAAAAAGAAATTTAGGTGCATGTGCAAGCCCGCTATACATATTAGAGCCACGGCGATTTGGTAAAAAGACCATACAAGTTTGGGACCTTTTTCTTTAAACTTTATTGCAGTAGATTTGAGGTTTAATTTCATATCATCTTTAATGTCTTGGTAAGAATAAATTGTATCATACCCTAAAGACCAAACTGCAGCCGCCACATAAATTAAGATTGGTGGCCAACTTATATTACCCTTTAATGTTGCCCAAGCTATTAAAATTCCTATATTAAAGGTTAAGCCTAGAAATATTTGAGGAAAATAAGTTACCTTTTTCATAATAGGATAAATTGTAATTGGAACTAGAGCAAAAATTCCTATATATATTGCACTTCTTGGCAGCATAAAAAGTAGTATTGCGGAAAACAAAAGCAAAGCTAATACAATTTGTAACGCTTGTTTTACTGAGAGCTCTTTATTTGCAAGTGGCCTATTTTTTGTACGTTCAACTTTGCTATCAAGTTCTCTATCAAAAATATCATTAATTATGCAGCCAGCGCTTCTCATAAGTACGGCGCCTACTAAGAAAAACAAGCAGAAAAACAAAATAAATACAGGACTGCTGGCTGCCATCCCAATAATCCACCATACTGGAAGAACTAATAATAGTAACGGAGCAGGTTTATCAAGCCGCATTAAGCACACTATTGGATTATTTATGTTAATAAGTGAAAAATAAACTTTTATACCCCAGAGCTTTACATTAATGAAAGTTTGTAAAACATAAGTTACAAAAAACCAAATTAGTTTATTCAATTTTGAAAATTTATCATTTAGTTGCTTTTTCATCACCTGGTAATATATAATCAGTTCCTTCCCAAGGACTCGTGAAATCGAAATTCCTGAAATCCTGAGTTAATTTAACTTTTTCGTATATAACTTTTTCCTTTTCTATGTCGTATCGCACTTCTGAGAAGCCTGTAAGAGGAAAATCCTTGCGCATAGGATGCCCTATAAATCCGTAATCGGTTAAGATTCTTCTTAGATCAGTATGATCAGAGAAATAAATACCATACATATCCCAAGCTTCTCTTTCATACCAGCTTGCTGCGCTATAGATATCGCAGATACTTGGCACTAGCTGATTTTCTCTGATATTAACTTTAATAGTCAATCTAAGATTAGAGGTGAGACTTAATAGATTATATACAACTTGGAATCTCTTTTCTCTATCTGGATAATCAACACCACATAAGTCTGTTAAAATTTGAAAAGAAAATTTTTTATTAGTTTTTAAAAACCACAAAAAATCTTTCAAAAAATTTAAATCTAAAGTAACAAAAAATTCGTTATGGTCTATGTAATTGTTAAGTATTGCGTGTTTGTAATTTGATGATAACAAAAAATCTTTAAATGATTCTAAGTTTTGCATATTATTTAAAAACATCAAAAAGCTTAAAGAAAGCATAACAGAAGAAAGGTATAATATCAAATAATCTATAAAGGTTAATTGAGAGTCCAGTTCTTGGCTTTAAGCAGAGTTAAAAATATGTAAGATGTTCACATGATAGAAAAATTATTAAAGATACACAAGATAATACAACATAATATCAATAAGTACTATTTTCAGATTACTAGCGCAGCAAAAAACTAGCTACCAGAAAAACCTTGCAGTGAAATGATATTGTCTGCTACTAAAGGCTTAAAGTCACCTGAAGAACTACCTCTTAATTATGAAGCAGGCAGCTCTACCAGTACTGCTGAAGTTGGCAAAATAGAAGATGAGCCCAATAACTTTCATGAACTCCCATTTTACAACGCACTAGATACTATTATCGATTTTTAGTTAGATTTTTGAGATAAAGAGTTTTAATAAAGCAGTAGAAGGTTTTGTTGCTAGTAGAGAATTTTTATCAATTTTTTCCATTCTAGGAAATTCCTGAAGCACTTTTATTTTACCGTAATATTCTATAGCTTTTTTATTCTCTTCATTTTTATCACCATTCATGATAACTCCAAGAATTTTAACATTTTTATTCTTCAAAGCTTCCAACGTGAGGCATGTATGATTGATAGTTCCAAGAGATGATCTAGCAACTACAATCACTGGAAGGTTTAGATGTCGAATCAAATCTAAAAGAGTGTGCTTTCCATTAATTGGTACTAAAATACCTCCTGCACCTTCAACTATAAGATGCTTAAAGACCGGTAACTGAATCTTATTAATATCAAGAATTTTATTGTCAAGGTGAGCTGCAAGATGAGGAGATAAGGCTTGAGTTAAGCGCTCATATTCTTGCAACGTACTAATTCCTAATCGTTGAGCAAACTCCCTATCTGTTAGAGTTATAGAGCCTGCTTGAATTGGCTTCCAATAGCTGTAATTAAAATGGAGACATAACCATGATGATATGATTGTTTTGCCAACATCTGTATCAGTTCCTGTCACAAAAATCTTCATTTTTACTTCTCCAATATAGCAAAGAATACCTCATAGTGAGTCTTGATTGGTTCCTTATAATTATCTAAAAGATTTTTTACCGAATATTGATTACCATTATTATTTATATTTGCTCCTAATTTTTTAAGATATTTAACCATCTCAAGGGCATTATTGAAGTTTATCATATATGATTTGTTAAAAAATCTGTATCCACTGGGATTGAAGTTCAGGCAAATTTCTTCTAATTCTTTTTTGGTATGAAAATTGGGAGGAGAAATATCAAATTTACTCAATATTGCGTACCACTCGCTGAAGTTATTCTTCAATAGGGTGGAAAATGATAAAAGCTCTGTCTGGTGGTAAAGTTTTCTTAATATACTTTTTATATCAGGAAACCATTGGAGAGCCATACTTGATATTGTAAGATCTGAAGGTTTGAAATCTATAGTATTAGCATCTCCTATAAGATAATTTATATTTTGAAAATCAATAAATTTGGCCTTGGTAATTTTAATCATGCCGGCAGCTAAATCATTTGCTGTATAAATAGCTTGAGGCAAATATTTTAAGAGTTCTTCTATTACAAATCCTGTACCTGTTCCAATGTCAACTACCTGCTTGATACCTTTATTAGAAACACTATCAAGAGTTTCTTTTACTATGGTGCTTGCAATCAATTTCTGTATTTGTGCAACAGACTCATAACTTGTGGCACTTCTATCAAAAGAATTTTGCACTTGTTTTAAAAACATTTCAAAAACTCCTTAATTGATACAGCAACTTGTTCGCTATTGAGAAATCCTAATAAATGTTTAGAGTTCGGCATCTTTTTCATTTGCGCATTCGGATAATTTTTAAAATTTTCCTCTATAATTTCTGCTGGTACAACTTTGTCATCCGTGGTATATAAGATAAGAGCTGGTATATCGCTAAACTTATCGAATAAGGATTCATAATTTTGGGATAACAAATTAAGATCATTCATCATTCGATAAAAATCTATATTGTTTGATATAATCTCGTTAAAGCTTTGTATAGCATTTCCCGGGTTAGAAGCAAGATTTTTTTTCATCATGGCAAATTCTAGAGATCCTATGCAGTTGAGTCTTCTATTATATATAATCTCGTTAAAGCTTTGTATAGTATTTCTTGGGTTAGAAGCAAAATTTTTTTTCATCATAGCAAGCTCTAGAGATCTTATGCGGTTGAGTTTTCTATTATGTGTTAAGAAATAATTAAATGCTTGTAGACCTACTAAAGCTTTAAATTTATTGCCTTGTTGCAGCAACTTAATTAAACCAAGAGAATGCCCTACCCCGATCCAATTAGTTTTTTCATCAATATGCGGCAAATGCTCTAACTCATAATAGCCGTGATCTAATACAATACATTGATATTCTTTAAAATATGGCAAAAGATTATCCCAGTAAGATTTATTAAAAGCCCAACCATGTGAAAAGATAAAGCCTAATTTCATATTGTGCTTAATGTATAAAGTAGCTGATTTATATCGTCTTTAGAATGAGCTGTAGAAATAGCTATTCTAATTCTTGAAGTAACAACTGTTGGTTGCCTTATAGCTGAAACCATAATGTTTCTATCTCTTAATTTGTTGGTTATTTCGGCCACCAATTTATTGTCTTTTAGTATAATAGGAACAATATGTGTTGTTGATAGCCCAGTATCGAAACCCATTTTCTTTAATTCTTCTCTTAAAAAATTTGCATTAGCAAAAAGTTCTAAGCGTTCTTTTTGGAGGGTAGAAATTTTATTCCAAGCTTTAGCAGCAGCACCAATAACCATAGGAGAAGGGGCAGTAGAATATATTAAACCTGAGCATTTATTAATTAAATAATCCTTAATATTGTGAGAACAAGCGATATAAGCACCACATCCCCCTATTGCTTTGCTAAAAGTGCCCATTGCTACATAATTGATTTCATTATAATCCAAACAAGTTGAAAGGCCATACCCACTTTCTCCGAGAATACCCGTGGCATGAGCTTCATCTAAAAATAAAAGCACTGAGTATTTCTTAGAAATTTCAGCAATTTTATTAATATCTAAAACATCGCCATCCATTCCGTATAAAGTCTCTGCAATAATGAATTTAGGCCTTGCATCTGTGCTATAATAGTCCAGCAAATCGACTAAGTGATTATAATTGTTGTGGTTATACCTAATCAATTGAGATTCTGCTAACTTAACCCCTTGATATAAACTTGAGTGGTTCAGTTTATCGAAAAAAACTAAAGGCTGAGCCTTTAAGACATCAACTGACAAAAGTGTAGAAATAACAGAGATATTTGCCTGATATCCAGAATTAAATATCAATGCTGCTTCTGTATTTTTATCTTTTGCGATTTTTTTTTCTAGCTCATGAAAAATAATTTTATTGCCTGAAAGCAGCCTTGATCCAGTGCTTCCAACTCCGAAATCCTTACCAGCATTATAAGCAGCTTCTAATATTTCTTGACTATTAGAAAAATTTAGATAGTCATTACTACTAAAATCAATAAAAGAATTGTTTTGCGTAGTGTGCTTGATTTTTCTAAAAATATTATTTTTCCTTAGTTCCAAACAATAGCTTTTATATGATTCTAATTGCATAAGTTAATAAATTATATAGGTTAATAAATATGATATCAAAAAAGTGGTCATTCGAAGAGGCATTTGAATTATTTAATTCTCCATTCCATGAGTTAATTTATCAAGCTCAGACAGCTCATCGAGAAAATTTTGATCCTAAAAAAATTCAAGTTAGTACGCTTTTAAGCATTAAAACAGGCAGTTGTCCAGAAAATTGTTCCTACTGTCCACAATCAGCGCATTTTGATACTGGATTGAAAAAAGAAGGACTAATGGAGTTAGAGAGAGTTTTGGAAGCAGCTAGAAAAGCTAAAGAAGCTGGGAGTCAGAGATTTTGTATGGGGGCAGCATGGAAAGGACCTAGAGATCAAGATTTAGAGAAAGTCTGTGAAATGGTAAAAGAAGTAAAAAAACTAGGTTTAGAAACATGTGTGACTCTTGGGTTGTTAAAAGCTCATCAAGCTCAAATGCTAAAAGATGCTGGGTTAGATTTTTATAATCATAACATTGATACATCCCCTGGTTATTATGAAGAAATCATCACTACTAGATGTTTTAATGATAGATTAAACACTATAGATAATGTTCAAAAGGCTGGAATTAAGGTTTGTTGCGGTGGTATTTTGGGAATGGGTGAGTCAAATGAGGATAGAATAAATATGTTGTTGGTGCTTGCCAATATGGATAATCCTCCAGAATCAGTGCCAATAAATAAACTGATTAGAATTCCTGGAACACCTTTAGAAGGTGCTGAAGAGGTGAATCCTATTGATTTCGTGCGCACTATTGCAGTGGCTAGAATTATGATGCCAAAATCTTATATAAGGCTTTCGGCAGGAAGGAGTGAAATGAGTGAAGAGCTACAAGCTTTATGCTTTTTTAGTGGGGCAAATTCTTTATTTTACGGAGAGCAACTGCTAACCGCACCAAATCCTGTACCTTACCAAGATAACCAATTATTTGAAAGGTTGGGACTTGAAAGGCTTTAACCCTAAGAATGCAGTAATTATTTGAAATAATTGTACATATACTTTAATAGTAGCTGTACCCTTTACTTAAAAGTGTTATATAGTACGTGGGGCTAGATATGTTTGAGCTTTAAGTGAGTGCATTATTGTTTCTTCAAGGTAGGGTAGTGTTTGTAATATGCTTCTGATTTGATGAGGCTATGGTAAAATTGTCTCATCAATTACGGAGATATAAATCAAAAATAAAAAATCATCACAAAATAAAGAAGATGATACGGACCAAGCATCTGATGGAACGCCTATCATAGCTGAAAAGCCATTTCAAATTGAGGAAATGAGCGTTGCAGATGCTGTAATGCACATGGATATTATGGACTTGCCTGCGTATATGTTTATAAATAGCCAGACTGGTGCTACCAATGTTGTTTATTATAGAAAAGAGAAACTATTTCCTGGATAAGGAAATAGTTTAATATACTTTTCTTTAAGATGTAATGTATATTAAATTAGTTTGTCATAATTCTTTGTTTATGATAGAAGCTTGGATTAAGTAATTTATTTTACCAAGATATATTATGAAAATAGATGTTAATAGCATAAGAATAGGAAATATTTTAGAGTATCATGGAAAGCTTTGGGTAGTTTTAAAGACTATGCACACTCAACCAGGTAAGGGCGGAGCTTATATGCAAGTTGAGATGAAAGAGATGCAGGCTGGAACTAAAACTAATGTGCGATTTAGGAGCAGCGAAACTGTTGAAAAAGCTTATCTTGATACTAATGATCTACAATACCTTTATACTGAAGGTAATAAAATGGCGTTGATGGATATGCAAACCTATGAGCAAATTAAGGTTGATCTAGAGTTAATAGGAAATCTCGTACTCTTTCTTAAAGAAGATATGAATCTTGTAGTGCAGTTTTATGAGAATAAAGTGGTATCAGTTTCCTTGCCTGAAAAGGTAGAGGGAATAATTGCTGAATGTGAGCCTGTTATTAAAGGCCAGACAGCAGCTTCTTCTTATAAACCTGCTGTGCTTGAAAATGGCGTTCGTATTATGGTACCGCCTTTTATTAATCAAGGAGATAAAATTTTAGTGAACACAGTAACATTAGAATATTTGGAAAGGGTTTAGTTAATGGCTTTAGACAAAAAAATTATTTTAGATTTACTACAAAAAGCTTTTAATGGCGCTTAAATAGAATTAATAGATTATGCAAGCATACAAGTTTTTGGGAAATATCTAAGCAGCATAAAATGATGTATAATGGCCCTTGATAAGTATGTGATAATGAATTACATGCAATTTCTATAAAATCATCAGCAGGTTAAAGTTATGAATAAGGATATTTTTGCGCATATAAGAGAAATAATAGAAAATAACGATATAGTATTGTTTATGAAGGGTACAGCATTATCTCCTATGTGTGGTTTTTCAGGATTGGTTGTTCAAGTGCTTAATAAGCTCGGAGTTGAGTTTGTTGATATCAATATACTTGAGGATCAAGATTTTAGGCAGGGTATTAAGGATTTTTCTGAGTGGCCAACAATACCGCAGCTTTACATTAAAGGAGAATTTATTGGGGGATGTGATATAGTGAAAGAGCTCTATCGTAGCGGAGAATTGATTGATATTTTAAAGAGAAATGAGATAAAATATAATTAAATTTGTTTTTTAGGTAAATTGGTTGGTATTTGACTCTGGAAATTTTTATTACCTATACCTTCCTGTTGCAGAGTTAAACATTAATGGGGTAGCCTTAATCGGTATAGGGGTCATTGTTGGCATAATAGCTGGTATGTGCGGCATCGGAGGAAGTATAATACTCCTACCCATACTTATTTTTTTAGATATCCCAATTCATGTTGCCGTTACCACTGCTTTAAATCAGGTTTTAGCAACTTCTTTTTCAGCTTCCCTCATTTATGCTAGAAAAAATTTGATAGATTATAAATTAGCTACCTTCCTAATAAGCGGTAGTCTTGTAGGGATTATACTAGGTATCGCCCTTTATCACTGGTGCTCTAATATAGGTAAGCTCGACATTTTTGTTTCCTTGGGGTTTTTATCTACGTTGTTATCAATCGGCACTTTTAATGCAAAAGAAGTAGTAATCTTGTTGTATTATCGGTACAAAAAAATTTCCACCCCTCAAAAACAGTTACCAAACTGGGTACAGAAAATTTCACTTTATAAAATAAAATTTCCAAGTTCTAAAAATAAGTTAAGTGCAATGTTTCCTTTATCATTGGGAGTATTAAGCGGAGTTATGCTTTTTTTTATGGGATTAGGAGGCAGCCTCATTATGACTCCTATATTGCTATATATTTTTGGCATTTCCTCTTCGTATGTGGCTGGAACTATTAGCTTCCAAATGGTTTTTACCACATTTATTTCTTATTATATCCATGCTATAGAGTCACAAAGCATAGATCTTGTTTTAGCGATTCCTCTACTAATTGGTACAGTTTTTGGATCTCAAATTGGTGCTAAAATAGGATCCCAGTTAAGTCAGGAGACTTTTAAAATTATGATAGCTACTGTAACATTATTGTTGTGTGCAAAGATAGGATTTGAGATATTTGCTGAACCAGCAAATATCTATCAAATAGAAATATTAAAATAATGGATCTAGAATGAGAGTTATTATTTTATTGTTGATTTTTCTGCCATGCAAGGCTTTTACTATAGAAAATTTTGAAATAAGTTTATCTAGCAATCAGATTGTGAAAAGTAAAGGCTTTAAAGGTGCTAATATTGCTCTTGAAATCAAGGCAAATTTTCCAACCCAATTTATTGTTGAAGTTTCAGGTCCTAAATCACAATATAGAATCTGGCAAAAAGAGAAGAAATTCGGAATTTGGACAAAATCCAAGAATTTCCTAACTCATAAAGTGTCGTCGTACCAATTTATGGCAACTGATATGAATAGCGCGGAATTAGAAAGGTTTTCAAGAATTTTACTAATGGATATTTTTGGTAGGAGAATTTCATTTATAAACCAAGAAAAACACTCGCCTTTAGAAATGAGTGGCGCTGTTTCTGCACTTTTTCAAATTCAAAAAAGTTCTATGTATTACTTAACATTACTAAATCAAGAAAGTTTGCAAAAAAATAATGTGATCCAAATTCCAATGACTCAAAACATTATGACTGGTGATTATAAAGTGCATGTATACTTAATTGCTAAAGGAGATAAGAAGATTTATACAAAATCTGCTGAAATTAATGTAAGTAGAGAAGAGTTTTATGATAAATTTGAGAAATGGACTAGGAACTGGCCAAACTTATACGTAATTCTTTCTATTAGTATAACTTTTATTTTTGGTTGGATTGTAAATTTAATCCTGAAAAAGAAATAAGGAGAAATAATGTGCTTAAATAGCACATTATTTCTTTAAATGTACCCCAGTGTAGATCGTGACTTTGAGTGATGTCACCTGGGTTTAATTCTGGATTATCCATATTCTCATAATGGATCATTTTTAAACTTGAAGAGTTAAGAAAATGGTTAGGAATACTTTCAAAGAATTGCTGTTTAAAGGATTAGCAAATAATTCAAAATTTGCATAAAATTTATTATTTGTAACTATACCAATACATAAATTTCCATAATTACTCAATTAGATCTAAATTATGATTATATGGAGGCAAAGATAATAGTTCTATCCTGCTATTTTGTAGATATTCTTTTATTTTTTTGACTTACGATATCCAGCATTGTTACATATTAGGTAAATTTTGCTTTTATCTTGGTTTGTTACCTCTAATTTCTTTAAAAATTCAATAATATAATCGCTATTAACTTTCGGATTATCAGTTGTTACTACTTCTAAATCCTTAAGGTTAATAGCTCCAATAATATGCTTACACTTCTAACCACTAAAACTTGGTAAAGTTTTAACACTATTCTTTCTAATCCATCTAGATCTTGCTCTGCTTTGATATTGAGAATGAACACTATCCATAAAATACATAGCTTCATCTTTGTTTAAATTACCTTTAAGCAGACTGTATTACAGTTTAAATTCTTCTTGTTTAGCTAGGTATTAATTTTGGTTTCTTATAACTAAACTTCAATCTGTGTAAAAGTTTGATTATCCAGCTAATGTATATGAAACACAATGCTGCTTTTCTATGTACAGACCTATATCTCTGGCATAAACATCATTATTATCTTCCAGATGGACTATTAACTCTTCTTCTTGTTGAACCCTAAGTTTGCTATAACTTCCCCTGGTGCTAATTTTTCTCCTCTATGATAATCCTCCAGATGCTTCCTTATAGCTTCATGGCCAAAAAAGTAAAATTTCTGATATTTCTATTAGGCTACAGCCTTTATCGTACATTAAAACTGCTTTGATTCTATCACAAGTCCTTTTATCCCTCTCGCTTCGGTAGTGGATCTTTAATTCTTCTTTTTGCCTACTCTCTATTTATTAGAGATATACTCTGGTTAAAAGTTAAAAAACCCAAGGATGTAATTGTCTATAAATCAATAAATTGCGAGTGTCAAGATGTCTAAAAGTATCATTTTGTAACGGTCTCCTAGATTATTCATATTCTACAAATTATTTATTTCGCTAGTGAAGAAGCCTACAACGTCACTATCTTGTTTTTCTAAAGCAGGTTTTTCAGCTCTATCAAGTCTTTTTTGAATGGAGCGAGTTTTGATTTCTGCATCGCTAATAGCCTGACTTGCTTGTTCTAATTTGGTCTTTGTTTTACTTAGTAAATCAGCAAACTTAGAAAATTCTGGTTTGATAGATTCTAATACTTTCCAAACATGGTTCGAATGTTTTTCTATGGCAATAGTCTTGAAACCCATTTGTAAACTATTTAATATAGCACACAAAGTGGTTGGGCTGGTAATCACTATCCTATACTCTCGTTGCAAAAATTCGATGATACCAATGCGTCTTAATGCTTCTGCATATAAGCCTTCAATTGGGAGAAACATAATTGCAAAATCAGTTGTGTTAGGTGAATTGATGTATTTCTCTGCTATAGTTTTTGCACATTTTTTTAGGCTATTTTCCAAGGACTTGCTATGCTTATCTATCTCAGCTAAGTTGCCACTCTCTTGGGCTTCCAACAATCTATGATAGTCATCCAAAGGAAATTTAGCATCTATTGGAAGCCAAACAACTGAATTATCCTCCCTTCCAGGTAGTTTAATTGCGTATTCAACTCTATCCTGGGAATTAAATTTGACAGCAACATTGCTTGCGTATTGATCTGGCATCATAATTTGTTGTAAAATAGCGTCAAGTTGAGCCTCGCCCCAAACTCCACGAGTTTTTACGTTAGTTAACACTTTCTTCAAATCTCCGACCCCTGAGGCAAGGTTTTGCATTTCGCCAAGTCCCTTGTAAACCATCTCTAAGCGCTCACTAACAATCTTAAATGATTCCCCGAGCCTCTTTTCCAAGGTGCTTTGTAATTTTTCCTCAACAGTTAATCTTATATCTTCTAGACATTTACTGTTCTCATTTTGTAATTTGAATATATTTTCATGCAAGGTTCTTCTAATATTTTCCATTTTATTTTCATTAAGTTGGGCAATCTGGCCCAGTTGTTGATATAAAGTGTCTAGTTGATTTTTTTGCGCTGCAATTGATGTATTGAATTGCTGTACAATGCTGTTATGGTGCAAAGTAGCTTGCTTTTCTTGGTTATTAAAATTGCTTCCTAAAGAAAGAGAAAGCTTTGTTTCCAATTTCACAATTTTAGACAGCAAGGCTTGGTTATATAAGGTAGTTTTTTTTGTTCTAAGGTTATTAACTATAGAAAAAAAGACTGATAATATACCTAAGATAATAACTATCAGTAAAGTTGCTAACTCCATGAATTATTCCTCTGGGACGATTTGCCTTCTTCTTCGGTCTCTTTTTACTTTTTTAGGTAATTGTTGCATTATAATCCTTGGCTCTACATAAGCGGAAATTGCATTAGATAACTCCTCCATTTGATCTTTAAAAAAATGGTCAGCTCCATAAATTGAAACATATTCGATATCTGAATTTTTTTGCTTGTCAAGCTTTTCGTATAAGTTTATGACAGAAGCTTCGGGTACTATCTTATCATCAGTGCCTTGTATAATAAGGCCTGGCACTGGACAGGGAGATAAAAAATTAAAATCGTATGAATGTGCAGGAAGAGAAATAACGATAAAATTATTAATATCTGGTCTTCTCATTAATAATTGCATTGCAATCCATGCTCCAAAAGAAAAACCAATTATCCAATAACTTGATGCTCCAGGGTTATGTGCTTGCAGCCAATCAAGAGCGGTTGCAGCATCTAATAATTCTCCAGCTCCATGATCAAAAATACCATGTGATTTTCCTATCCCTCTAAAATTAAATCTTAGAACAGAAAATTTATGATTAATTAACGTATGAAAAACGTTATAAATTACCTTATTATTCATAGTTCCACCATGAAGCGGGTGAGGATGTAAGATTAATGCAGCAGGAGCGTTTATTTCCTCTGCATGAAAATATCTTCCTTCAATCTTACCGCTTGGACCATTAAACATTACTTCACGCATATAAATCTTTTTCAAATAATTGTTGATTATTTTACTAGGTTATTTTAAAATCTGAACAAATATATTGATGTTTAACCTATTTAAGCTAAAAAGCAGTTTAGTACTATTTATATATAAACATCAACACAAATAGCAAAGGAAATGTTTCTAACAAGTAAAGCTAGGTATGCAGTTATGGGAATGCTAGAAATGGCTTCGAGGGATCCATTTTCTTTAACTAAGCTAGCAGATATAGCGCTTAGTCAAGAAATCGAACTGTTATTTCTGGAACAAATATTCGCTAAATTAAAGAAAGCAGATTTGGTTGAAGCTGTAAGAGGGCCAGGGGGTGGTTGTCGCTTAACCAGAAAGGCCGATGAAATAACTATTTCGGAAATCATCGAATCTGTTAAAGAAGACATAAAAATCACACGCTGTTCTAATCGAACCCAGCAAACCAATAGCAATGGGTATCTAGCATCTGGAAAGGTAATATGTGCTACTCATCATTTGTGGGCAGACTTAGAGAATCAAATTGAAGAATATTTTTTAAATAAAACCCTATTTGATGTTCAAAATAAACGTTTATCTAAGAAACCTTCTTTAAATAAGATTTATTTCGATCATAATGCAACGACTAGGTTGTTGCCGGAAATCAAGAAAGAATTGCTAGAGCTTTTTCAATATCCATTGAATGCTTCTTCAACTCATGCCAACGGTAGAGCTGCAAAGTATTATTTGGAAAATGCTAGGAATAGAGTAAAAGGACTTGTAAATGCAGATGAGCAATATAATGTAGTATTCACCTCTTCTGGCACTGAGGCTAATAATTTAGCAATTTTGGGAATAAAGAACGTTAATCCGTTAGTATCAGTTATAGAGCATTCTTCAGTGCTAGATCTTGTTAGCCGTGCTACAATAAAAATTTTACCAAATGGTTTAATTAATCTTGCTGAATTAGAAAAAACTTTAGCTGTATGTGGTGATCAAGCAACTTTAATTTCAGTGATGCTTGCTAACAATGAAACAGGGGTAATTCAACCTATTAAGGATATAGTTTCTTTAGCTAAGAATAAAGGAGCAATTATTCATACAGATGCAACTCAAGCTCCAGGAAAAATAGCTATAGATATAAACGATCTTGGAGTTGATATGATGACTATATCTTCCCATAAGTTTGGTGGTCCGATGGGAGCTGCAGCGTTAATTTATAAAAAAAGCCTTGATCTTAAGCCAATTATTATTGGTGGAGGGCAAGAATATAGAATACGTTCAGGCACTCATAATATATATGCAATTCATGGTTTTGGTGTAGCATGTTTTTTGGAAGGAAAATATAGAAAATTAATGGCTAAAGTTGAACCAATTAGAGATTATATTGAGGAAGAGATCTCAGCAATAGCTGAGCAATCTGTTTTTTTTGGTAAAGATGCTATACGGCTACCGAATACCTCTTCTATTGGCATGCCAAATGTTACAGCTGAAGCACAGACTATACATTTTGATATAAATAGCATTGCTATAAGCAATGGAAGTGCTTGCTCCTCAGGTACTTCTAAATTGCCTCATGTGTATATGGCAATGGGCTACTCATTGGAAGAGGCCAAGACTGCTATTAGAATTAGCTTAGGGATAAATAATACCTATGAAGAAGCTAACAAGTTTGTTCAGGTATGGAAAGATCTATATCTTAGGTCAAATAAATTAATAAAGGATGTAATTTAATGATTATCTCACCCTACGCAGTGAGAAAAAAGCTAGATAAAAAAGTAATACTGGGTATAGTAATCCTATAAACGAAAATTGATTAAGATGCATAAAACACTAGATATTTATACAGACTATTTAATTTGTCAAAATAGTTATGCAACAACTACTGGTTTATCTGATTTATTATGTGGTGAGATGGGACACAATAAATTTACTAGATTTTTTAATGGAACAGCCTTAGGATCACAGGATCTATGGGGTTATATCAAGCCTGAAGTCAGGAAAAATGAAAAGAAATTAGGTAGAATTTTGATTTTGGATGATTCGATTGAAGAAAGACCTTATACTAATGAGAACGAAATTATGTGCTGGCATTATTCACATGCTAAAGGAAGGCATGTGAAAAGAATAAACATACTTTCTTGTCTTGTTGGTGCTGTTACTCTACCTGTGAGTTATAAAATTGTGCATAAGGAGATAGTATTTTATGATACTGAGAGTAAAAAGGTAAAGAAAAAAGCAAGTATGACCAGAAATGAGCATTTTCGTAATTTAATAAAACAAAGCCATATAAACAAAGTATTATTATGTAATGACTGATAATTGCTTTGGAGCAAAGGAAAATCTAGAATATATAAATGATTCGAAAAAATATTTTATTATAGGTATTAAATCAAATTGCACTATAGCTTTATCAAAAAATGATAAAACGCAAGGTCAATCTCAACAAGTTTCGTCATTAAATCTAAAGGATGGTCAATCTATCAAGGTGTGGCTCAAAGGATTAGAATCTCCAGTGATGCTCATTAGAAAAATCTTCATAAACGAAGATAATTCAACTGACATTCTTTATTTAGTATTAAACGACCTTGACCATGATAGCGACCATTTATATGAGATCTACCAAAAATGGTGGCAAATCAAAATATATCATGAATCAATAAAACAGAATGCAAATAAGTCACTAACAAAGAAGGTAATATCTCGATCAAATCATATATTTGCTTCAATCATTTCCTTTTGCAAGCTTGGAATGCTTCAATTAAAAATTTGTGCAAACCATTTTGCATTGAAATATAAATTAATTCTTAAAGCAAATCAAGCAGCTATGCTAGAATTACAAAATTTATACAAATTAACAACTTGTGCGTAAGGGAAGTTATTATGAAATTACCAATTTACATGGATTATCAAGCCACAACTCCGGTTGATAAAAGAGTTTTAGAGAAGATGTTACCATATTTTACAGAAAAATTTGGTAATCCTCATTCCAGAAGCCATTCTTTTGGCTGGGAAGCAGAGGAAGCGAATGAAAATGCAAGAAAGCAGATTGCCGGACTTATTAATGCTGATATTAAAGATATTATATTTACTTCAGGAGCTACTGAGTCAAATAATCTGGCTTTAAAAGGAGTTGCTCGTTTTTATAAGAATGAGAAAAAACATATTATTACAGCTGTGACAGAGCATAAATGTATCCTAGATACCTGTAGGCACCTTGAACAAGAGGGATTTACGATAACTTATCTTCCTGTAAAACCTAATGGATTAATTGATTTGAAAGATTTGGAAAATGCCATTAGAGCAGATACTCTTCTTGTATCTATTATGGCAATTAATAATGAAATAGGTGTTGTTCAGCCAATTTCAGAGATTGGTAAGATTTGTAGAGCTCATGGAGTATTTTTCCATACAGATGCAGCCCAAGCTTTCGGGAAAATACTGTTAGATGTAGAAGCTATGAACATAGATTTAATGAGTATCTCTGGTCATAAAATTTATGGTCCAAAAGGTATTGGAGCTCTTTATATTAGAAGAAAACCAAGGATAAGATTGACTGCAATGATTAATGGCGGAGGGCAAGAAAGAGGAATGAGATCTGGAACACTGCCTACTCCTTTAATAGTAGGTATTGGAGAGGCTGCATTGATTGCTAAACGAGATATGGAGAAGGATTATAAAAGGATTGCCCATTTAAGCGAGAAATTTTTCAATGAGGTTACTAAGATACCAGAAGTATATCTCAATGGGGATAGAGATATCAGATATCCAGGCTGTATCAATTTAAGCTTTTCATGTATAGAGGGAGAGTCTATGATTGGAGCAATAAATGATTTAGCTGTTTCTTCTGGATCTGCTTGTACTTCTGCATCTCTTGAGCCTTCATACGTTTTAAGAGCTTTAGGAGTTGATGAAGAAATGGCTCATACATCAATTAGATTTGGTATTGGGAGATTTACAACAGAAGGAGAAGTTGATTATGCAATCAATTGTATAACAAAGAGTGTTGATCGGCTTCGAGAATTAAGCCCTCTTTGGGAGATGATGCAAGAAGGAATAAATTTAAAAACAGTTAATTGGTCAAATCATTAAAAAAGTTATTTAGAGGTAAAAATTATGGCATACAGTAAAAAAGTTATAGATCATTACGAAAATCCGCAAAATGTTGGTTCTTTTGCTAAGGATGAAGAAAATATAGGAACTGGTTTAGTTGGGGCTCCGTCCTGCGGGGATGTAATGAAGCTACAAATTAAAGTTAATCCTAAGACGCAAATTATAGAAGATGTTAAATTTAAAACTTTTGGATGTCTTTCTGCTATTGCTTCAAGCTCTCTTGCAACTGAAAGAGTAAAGGGAAAAACTCTTACAGAAGCGGCAACAATAAAAAATTCTGAAATTGCACAAGAGCTTTCGTTACCTCCGGTTAAAATTCACTGTTCGGTATTAGCAGAGGATGCAATAAGTAGTGCAATTCGTGATTATAAAGAAAAATGGGAAGCAAGTAATAAGTAAACTATGAGGAATATAATTTCTATTACTAAAACTGCTGCTAATAGGATTAAAGCATTAATAGCGCAAAGAAACAAAGTTACTGCAGGTATTAGAATTGGCGTTAAACAAGGTGGTTGTTCAGGGCTTGCGTACACTTTCGAATATGTTGATGAGAAAAATCCTGCTGATGAAGAAGTGGTGGATAAAGATGTAGTAATATTTATCGCACCAAAGGCAGTCCTTTATTTAGTCGGGACTGAGTTAGACTACAAGGATGAAAGAGTAAAATCAGGATTTGTCTTCATTAACCCAAATGAAAAAGGAAAGTGCGGTTGCGGTGAGTCTTTTTATACATAATTTATGATTTCCCACTAACTTTTTGTATGATTTGGGAAGCCTTTATGGTTCCCAATCGGCCTGCTCTTCCAATTTTATTTGTTTATAAATATAACTATATAAGAAATCAGCAGCAAATTGGCCTTTAGTGCCAGTGCAGTCTATTACGTTGCCAACTTTAGATATTAGTATATATTTCTTATCATTGGAAGTGATAATATGGGCGCCTTTTGCTCCCATCATTTAACCGTTATGTTGTTACTCTTTTGTAGTTTTGAAATAATCTTATCAAGATTATTATTATCTTGGTATAATTCAAATAATTGCACATCATTTGAAAAAACTATATCAACTGTTTTTATCAAATCTAAAAATTCTTTCCTATGGTTTTTAACTACGTATTTATTTCCAAATGCAAAACGGTTAATGAATTATTTTGTTTAGCATCATAAAACAGTTTTTGATTTGCTTAGAGGCACTTTTCCATAAGTAACCTTCTGCAAAGACTATTTTATAGTCTTTTTCAGTGATTTATCCATATCATAATATTTTGGATAATTTTATATGCCAGAATATGCAATCGTTATGCCTTTTATGATATTATTACTATTAACTTCGCTATTACTTAGAATTATTATCTTAACTCACCCTGTCCTATCTAATGAAGATCCACAAATAAAATTATTAAGATCATATTTTCTCATTTCTTCTAAATAAAATTCCCTAACTCATTAGTAGAGGCTATATTTGCAAAAGCAACTTTTACTCCAAGATCAACTAATCTAACAGCTGTGTTATTTGTGCTATCATTAACAGTTTTGCTTAATAGAGTAAAATTATTAAATAAGTACTCAATCAACTCTTTGCTAGCTAGTTGGGAATAACCTTCTTCAATATTAAAATTATTTATAAGTTGGTCCACTTTTTTCTACCATTTATTTGATATATAAAATCAACTACAGCTTGCCCTACAACAAAAACATCTTTGGCTTATCGCACCATGAGTGGTAGGCAAGCAGGGCTAAAGAAAAATATTAAAAATGAAACCCAAAATAGAATCTTAATCATATATAATAAATGAAACTGTAGGCTGTTACATAAGGCAAAAAACCAAAAATTATATTGTAAGTTGCTGTCTCATTCTATCTGTAACGGCTTATTTTGATTTAAATATTTCAAAAATATAAAAGGTTGAGTCTATGGCCTCAAGTTAAAAACTTCACTATAATATGTTCTTGATCTACAAGCTGTTTCTTCATTAGAGCTTTGTATTTGTTCGATAGATGAAAATATGTTGCATCTGATTAGTGGCACCATTATACTTCTGACTGCGTTAGTGGAGAAATGGCGTAATAATTGTGAAGCTTATTGATGAGGGATGGGGTATGGTACTTTTATACTTTTTAAACTTGAAGAGTTAAGAAAATGGTTAGGAATAATAGGCTAAAAATTATCGTTTATTAAAGAAGCAGATCTGTCCTTAGGAATACTTTCAAAGAATTGCTGTTAAAGGATTAGCAAATAATTCAAAATTGGCATAAAATTTATTATTTGTAACTATACAATGCATAAATTTCCATAATTACTCAATTGGATCTAAATTATGGTTATATGGAGGCAAAGATAATAGTTCTATCCATATATGACAACGATATAACTTAAAAGTGCCATCAAGAAAATCAAGTAGCTCTTTTTTAGATTCATCTCTACTATCAGTAATCCATCTATATGCTTGTAGCAATATTGCAGGACCTCCCAAAGCCTAAAGTACTATCTATCTTATTCTTAATGTTGATTAGTGCGTCCAAGACCATCGAGCCACATTCCTTGGTACTAATGTGATAAGTTGTTAATTTGTTGATCACCTTCTTTTAGATCGGAATCATAGCGCGATATATATTAAAAGTCTTGGCAGAATTATTTTTCATTTTTCTTATTATGCTTCTTGCTTTTTTAATACCGTTTTCAAGAAAAAGCCCTAATTTAATCATTTTTCGTTAACCAAATCAAATTCATATTAATATTAGTATATTTAATTTTAGTATGAGAGTTAGCAGTACTGCAACTATACTAATTATAAAATTGTTATGTTTAATTTTTAATAATCATCTTCATTATGGCTTTTCTCAAAACGTTCATGTTTTTCTTGAGCAGCAATGGAAAGGGTAGCTATTGGGCGTGCTTCTAACCTTTTCAATCCTATTGGTTCATTAGTTTCTTGGCAATACCCATAGTTTCCAACTTCTATACGAGCAATTGCATCATCAATTTTACTAATTAATTTTCTATATCTATCTTGAGTTCTTAACTCTAAGCTGACATCAGCCTCATCGCTTGCTCTATCGTTCATATCAGGCTCATTCCAGTTTTTTTCTTGTAATAATCTAACCACTTCTGCGAATTCTTCTTGTAAATTATGTTTCCAATCTAGCAGTTTAGTTTTAAAATAAGCGAGCTGCATAGGGCTCATATATTCTTCAGTTTCAGAGGGGACGTAGCCTTCAGGGAGTTCAGTAATGTACATTATTATTTACCTTTATTATAAAAAATATGATGATATTTTATGCTATAAAAAAAACGAGGCAAGTGAATTATTTATTAAATATCCTATTTATTTGCTATATTCTATAGCACACCTACTGGTGTAAATAATAAATAAAAGGTAATATTGTAGTGCAACAGAATTCTTTACAAAATTTGATATCAATCATAGCCAAACTGCCTGGATTAGGTCACAAGTCTGCTCGCCGTATTGCTCTTTATCTGCTGCAAAATAAGGAATTAATGCATAAATTATCAGAATCTATAATAAGTACTGCTAAGGAGATGAAGTTCTGTGAAATATGTAGTAATCTGGATTCTATTTCTCCGTGTGAAATTTGTAGTTCAAATGCTAGAGATAAAAATTTGATATGCATTGTTGAAGGGGTGTCTGATTTATGGGCTTTGGAACGTAGCAACCTTTATAATGGCTTATATCATGTTTTAGGAGGTACTTTATCTGCAATAAATGGTACGACTCCTGAATCTCTCACTATAGGTAAATTAAAAAAAAGGCTGAGTAGTAATATAAGCGAAGTGATTATAGCAACAAATGCGACTTTAGAAGGGGAAAGCACAGGGCATTATATTGCAAGCTTGGTTGAGGAAGTCGGCCTTAAGGTAACTAGATTAGCTCATGGGATACCTATGGGAGCTGAGTTGGATCATATGGATGATGGGACCTTAACTATTGCATTGAAATTAAGGCAATTATTTTAAATCGCAATTCGTATCGCAACTTTAAAGGGAAGAAAGATAAAATTAGTTTGCGTTTTTGGTTAAGTCATATAACTTAATAATTAAACAAGTAATTTTTTATACTATATGAATAATGTAAAATACACAGCTTTAGCCGGCAAAACTGCATCAAACAGTAAATTAAAAGTTATTAGTAATAATGCTGCTAATGCTTCAACTCCTGGTTTTAAAGCAGATGATGTTTTATTTCAAAAATGGCTACATTATGATTGCAATAAAGAAAATAGTATGCCTGTGGATGTAAAAAGTATTACCAATCATGTACAGGGAAACTTACAACAAACTAATAATAAGGTTGATTTTGCAGTAATTGGTACTGGTTTTTTGCAGTTATTGATTCCAGTGGCAATTGCAAGTTTACTCAGAATGGTAAATTTACTTCAAATTCTGAAAGGATTTTGCAGGATATGAATGGAAGAAGTATTAGTGATGCTGATGGAGGAGAAATTAATATAGGGCAAGAGTATGCGAATTTTGATGTTTTAAAAGATGGTAGGATTTTCATAAATGGTGAAGAATCTGGTACTATAAGGATTTTTGAGTTTGCCCAAGATAAGGTGATGCTAAAAAGTAGATATGGGGCTTTATAATTAATGGAGAACCAGAGCTTGTAGACATGACAAAGACCTCATTAGTACAGGGTATGATTGAAGGCTCGGATGTTGATCCAATACTTGGGCTATTAGATTAACTGAAACTAATAAACAAGTAGAAAGTAATAACCTGGTTATGAATACTAACAGAGAAAATATTAGATCTACTTATAAAATTTTAGTAAATTCAATGATTAATTAGGAGGAAAATTATGGCAACTGCACTAAGAACAGCAGCAACTGGTTTACAAGCAAGCTCTCAAACAATTAAGGATGGCAAATAACTTAGCTAATCTTAACACCAATGGTTATAAAAAATTTAAATCAACTTTTTTACGACCTTGCATATAGAACTAAACGCAGACTGGGAGAAGACGAAAAAGAGATATGGTTAATGCAGATGGGTAATGGAGACTGCAATAAGCGGCATTAGCTCAGATTTTTCATCAGGAGAGATTATTTAAACAGAAGTTAACGGCTTTAATGTAGCAATATCTGGGGAAGGATTTTTTATAATTACCAAGCAGGATGGTAGTATTGCATATACTAGAAATGGTGAATTTTTATAAAGGATTCAGAAGGAAAAATAATAATGGCTGGCACAGGTTACCAAGTTGGACAGCAAGCAATTGTTATACCTGTTGGGGCTACCGATTTTACTATTTTAAAGAAGATAGCATGGCAAGCGTTATGATTGATAATGAGGTTCGGGAAAGAGGTAAAATGATCAGATCTTATCAATTTTAAGCTTAACTGAAAGTAGTCATTGGAACAACTATAACCTTAAAGCTTTTGAAATTAGTGCAAAAACTGAAGAAAGATTAATGGATGCAAGAGTATGATTTACCATATAGGTTGTTTAAGTTTTATATCTTTTTGATTTTACCGCTAATTATGCATTTCTCTAGGGCTGTTGAACCAGATCAAGTTGATAGCGTGATTTTTCATGAAGGTAGAAAAGCAAAGAAGTTTTGAAGCTTGTATTGGTTAAATTTGATAATAAGATTAAGAAAATGGATAATACAGATCATGTTGAAGCGATTTCTGTATTAGTAAGTGGTAATAATAACTTTAGTGCTATGGTTAATACAGAAGATGGAGAAAGTGTACTTAGTGGCACATATTATGAAGTCGTACAAGTTCAGGTGTTGCACAGCAACCAGCAAAAAATGGAACCGTTCTTACTCGAAGATGTCATAAATGGCAATACTTCCAGCTAATCAAGTGAAAAATAATTGTATTTTAAAGAAAGAAGAGCTTATTGGTAAAGTTACCAAAAGGAGAATTATGTCTGGTAAAATGATTAAAGAAAATGACATTGAAATGACCCAGCTAATAAAAAGGGGGAAGCTGTTGTAATAGGATATATAAAATTTATTGATAGAAACAACGTGCATTAGTACTGAAGTTGGAGTTGCTGGTAAAATGATACGAATCAAGAACGTCGTAAATAATGAGATACTGCACAGTAAAGTTGTTGCCATTGGTGTTGTTGTGGTATATGGTAGATGACAAGGATGAAATATATATTATGCATTTCAGCTTGTATTACGCTTACTGACTGTAGCTATTTTAATGAGAGGTTCAAGAATCTTGGTTGTAAGCCAGAACTTAATGAAGTTGATATGACTCATCAGATTCATGATCAATTTATAAAATAATGAAAATCAACTGGTAGAAAGTATAGGGAGAGCTCTCTATAGTCTCTTAAAATCACCATTTCAAAGCGTCAATAATCCTGCGGAGGAACCACAATCAACTTTGGCAACAAATTAATAACATCTTTCAAAAAAATTTTAAAAAAATTGGCTCCATTGTTGTAAAAGTTATAATATTTACGGGATGGATAGGGTTCATATTAGGTGATGAAAAACCAAAAGGCCCACAAAGAGCACAGCAATAATATACATCCTCTGGAATTAACGTTAGTACCATAGTGGAAACAGCTTTAGTTATATCACTGATGGCTTATGCATTAGGAGTCGGAGGATATATCGAAGAATTTACTAGGTAGTAGGTTACAACACAATAAAGCCACCATTAGAGATTGTATATAATGGTGGCAAACAATTAGAGAGCTAATTATACTGAAGCTAGTGAGCATTTTACTGAGAGTGCTCCAGAACAATTGAAAGAAGTTGACTATTACTTAGTTATAGGCCAAACTATCACATATGGTATTACATATGTTGGGACTGCAGGTTTGATTGATACCATAATAGGAGAAGGCAACTGGGGTCTTATTACTTTCTTACTGTATTTTTCTTATCATCATATGTTGCGGCTTCTCTCTGGAATTATGTAACACGTATGCTATCCATAAAACTAGAGATATTGGTTATGAACTATATAATTTTGCTTTGGAGAGATTTTCCTATTATACTTAAGGAGAAATAGCAATAGTTGGTAAGCAGATGAAAAAGTGGTTGTAGAGAGTGAGAAAACAATGTTGTTGTGCTGTGTAAAAAGTGACAAACTTTAATAAAGGCTATTCATGTTCTTTTGAAGGAAAATTATGCAAGCAAAACTAGGAACTGTTACAAACAAAGTTAAACCAAGAAAGGATGGTGATATATTGATCATTTAAAAAGGAAAAAATGTCAGATTTTCTACATCAAATACCAGAGGATCTATTTAACAAAGAGATATTACCAATAATAGAAAAGCATATGACGCCCATTGTAGGCAGGCCTCCAAAAATTAGTCAAAAAAATGTTTTTGTGCAATACTAAAGATGCTAAGCATATATACCAGGTTTAAAAGATGGAAATAAAGGCTATGGTACGTATGGTACGGATAAAAGTACGAAGTGGTTAAAGATAATGACATTGAGTCTGAGATACCTAATAAAAGGAATAGAAGAGTGAATTTTAGATTTGATAAGACCACTTATAAATGGAGGCATAGAATAGAGAATTTATTTGGTAAAGTTAAAGAAAACTGTAGACTAGCTATGCGATTTGATAAACTTAATACTACTTTCTTTGGATTTATTGCTTTATCTCATCAACTACCTAATCTTTATGTACTCCATTATCAAAAGATTTGGCATTTTTGCAATGCGTAATCAATTGCTATAACTGCTGTTTATATGGTAATGAATTTAACGACGTTCAAAAAACTTACTTAAGTCCTGAGCGCTAATCTTTATATAAGTTGGACGACCATGGTTGCATTGTTCGATAAAAGGAGTTTTTTCCATTTTCCTTAAAAGCGCGTTCATCTCCTCTATGGAAAGCTTTCTGTTGGCTTTGATGCTATTTTTACAAGCAATATTGCCATAAGCGTGATTAATAAATAAATTAATATTATTTATCTCATTTAATTCTTGTATATCTTTTAGAATAACATCAAATAGGTCTTTTAGGTTCAGTTCTTGCATTAATGCTGGGATTGCTAGTACTGAAATCTGAGTTATTCCATGTCTTTTGATTGTAATACCAAAATTTTTAAGCTCACCTTTTTTAGAAATTAACAAATCAACTAAAGCTTTATCATAACTTAATATTTCTGGAACCAATAAATTTTGTACTTCAGTATTATGCTCTATAACCTGCTTTTTCATTTCTTCTAAAACAACTCTTTCATGAGCTGCATGTTGATCAGTGATTATAACTTCATTATTTTGAGTTAAGGAAACTATATAAGTATTGTCGATCTGTGAAACTGCGTAGCCTAAAAAATCTATAACTTCTGTATCTTCTTTATTTATAGTTAACTTTTCTTTTATCACTTCTTTCAGTTGAGGTTTTGGTATGCTATCAAGTATTATGCTATCTTCTTCAAAATGTTTAAAAGCAATAGGGAATTGTTTCTCATTAAACTGGTGCCTTTCAGGAATTTTACTTAGGGAAAGCCTGCTAAATTGATTAGGCTGATTTTTTTCAATAATTCTGATAACTTGATCATTAAAGATATTAGTGGCTTGTTTGCCTTTATTAGAGCTAATATGGGAGCGAATTGTATCAATAACAGTTTTCTTAATTAATTGCTCATCAGCAAACCTCACCTCAGATTTAGTCGGGTGGACATTTACATCGACATGATAAGTTGGGCAGTCAACAAATAATATTAAAGCTGGATATCTTCCATATGGTACTAGATCTGCATAGGCAATTTTTACAGCAATGCTTAGTAATTTATCTTTTACTACTCTATTGTTGACAAAGTAATATTGGCGTATTGAAGTTGGATGATTAAATGTTGGTAGTCCTATATAACCGCTTAAAGTTATACCTGAGCTTTTATGAGTAAAGCTTATGGTATTTTCACTAAAATCTTCTCCTAAGAGATTATTAAGATTCAGTTCTGCTTTTAAAGAATTTGAAGTTAAAACTATTTTATCATTAATGGTTAATTGGAATTGGATCTTAGGGAAACAAACTGCAAATCTTTTAACTAAATCAAGGCATGCAGCATTTTCTGCAGATTCTGATTTTAAAAATTTTATACGATTTGGTATAAAACAAAAGATATCTCCTAATTCAACGGTTGTGCCCACATTCCGTTTTGCAATACTTAGCTCTACCTTACCATAATTTTTATTTAAGGACTCAACTTTCCAAGCTATATCGCTTGAGGGAGTTCGGCTTACGATTGCCATTAAACCAACTGCAGCAATTGAAGACAATGCTTCTCCTCTAAAGCCAAAAAACTCTATTTTATCTAAATTATCTTCCTGGATTTTTGAAGTTGTATGCCGCTGTAATGCAAGTTTGAGTTCTTCTTTTGGGATGCCGCAACCGTTATCAGCAACAGAAATTAGTGTTCTGCCGCCTCTTATAAATATTATATCAATTACTGTAGCACCTGCATCAATTGCATTTTCAATTAACTCTTTAACAACGGAAACCGGTCTTTCAATAACTTCGCCAGCAGCAATTCGATTAATAGCTTTTTCTGAAAGAAGTTTAATGCTCATTTTAACCACTTAATTTTAATAACTCTAAAATCATTTCTTCACTTAAACCATAAGTCGGATTTAGAGTGACTTCTTGATGAATATTTTGAGTTTTTTCACAAGCTATAACAGTTAATACACCATTTGCATCGATAATGAAAGTTATTTCAACTCTTGCCTCTCTGGCTGGCATTTTGGGTATACCTTTTAATTCAAGAATACCAAGAGATCTACAAGCTGCCACTGTTTCTTCTTCTCCTTGTAATATATTTAATTTCATGCCAGTTTGTTCAGCACTATAATTGGTAAAAGTTCTAGTAACTGAAATTGGAATAGGTGTATTTCTTGGAATTATAGGCTCCACAACTCCACCTACTAATTCTATACTAAGTGTTAAAGGAGTGACATCTAATAATAGCGAAGAATTTTCGTCTTCATGAGTATTAAGGAGTGAATAAGCATGGTCTGCAGCACCAAGCGCTACTATTTCATCTGGATTAATTTCATCTAGCGGTTCTTTGTTAAAAAAATCTTTAATAATCTTTTTGATGGCAGGAGTTCTTGTTGCTCCTCCAACTAAAACTATACCCGCTATATCTTCTTTCTGCAGCTCAGCATCCTTAAGAGCACGCTGCACTAGTTTAATTGTCTTTTTTAAAAGGGGCTCTATAGCCTGCTCAAATTCTTTTTGAGTAACATTAATATGATGCTTTAAGAATAATCCACTCCATTCGTGTTGTAATGTCAGGTTTTCCCTGATTTTTTTTACTTTTACTAAAATATGATTATTTAATTTATTAGTTAACTGATATTTTTCTTTAATGAGTTTGAATAGAATTAAATCGAAGTCGTCACCGCCTAAACTAACATCACCAGCAGTTGCAATCACTTGCATTACTCCTTCTTTTTTGGTGACAATTGAAATATCAAAAGTTCCTCCACCCAAATCATATATTAAAAATATACCATGGTTTTTCTTATCTAAACCATATGCTATTGCAGCTGCTGTTGGTTCATTGATTAAGCGTAAAACTTCAAGGCCAGCAAGTTGAGCTGCGGCCCTTGTTGCATTCCTACTTGCATCATCAAAATACGCTGGAACTGTTATGACTGCTTTAGTAACTGGTTGTTGTAAAGTTTTTTCTGCTCGTTGTTTTAAAGCTTTTAGAATTTCTGCAGAGACTTCCACAACAGAAACAGCTTTACCATTTATATTAATAAAGATATTATTTCGATCAGAGCTGTGATGCATCCTTGCTACAATATCGCTTGCCTTTATATCATCACTCCCTTTTCCAATAAGCCGTTTTATTGAAGAAATAGAATAATCTAATCCAACTGCCTCTTTTCCTACAACAATATTACCATTTTTGTATAGAACAACAGAAGGTAAAATTTTGTTACCATACTCATCTGTGATAACATATGCTTTCTCTTTTTTGACTGCAATTAATGAGTTAGTTGTTCCTAAATCAATCCCTATTGGAAGAGTGGCCTCACTTGGCTCTGTAATATCATATAACTTCATATAATTTTTCTAATTTATTTTCTATATTGAGTTTAGTTCTTAGTAAGAAATTTCTTTTGACAACTAATTTATAAGCTTGATTCAAATCAGTTTTCTCAAAAGCTGCTGCTATTTCTTGATAGTTGTGTTCTAATTTTTTTAAAATATAGTCTAATAGCAATTTACAAGCATCATTGGTGTTGGAGTCTTCTATTTGCCCCTGAATTTCTAAAAAATCAAGTAATATTTGTTGATGGATTAAATCCTTATTATTATTTAAGTCAAATCCTTGAATTAATAATAAAGTTTCAGCTCTTTTGACTTCATCCTTCAATGCTCTCGCTGCTTCGTTTAATAGTGCAGAATTTTCAGTAATTATTTTTTTTGTTAAGGAATCGGCTAAAGCAAATTTATCAGGATGATAAATTAAAAGCTTTTTTATTAAAGCTTCTTGAATGGTTACTTTAGTAAGATTAAATAGAATAGGAAGGTTCAGTAACAAAAAAGGATTAGTTTCAATAATTGGTAATATCCGAGAGCAGTTAGAACATTTATAACTCGATAAAGTCAATGTTTTGCAATGGGTACAGACTATATTGCTCATGGTCTCTAATTTTGCAATTGAAATTAGTATGATATATAATCCAAAAAATTTTTATTATACAGATATTTTTATGTCTCTTTTTAAAAAGAGCGTTATTTCAAGTTTAAAGAATTTATTAGTTATACTTTCTATTGCAATAGTGATTACGCTATTTTTTATGCATAAAAATACTGATAAAAATGACTTTAAAACTGCAATAAGTCAAAAAGATTTGTTACATACATCCAAGCAAGGAGAAAGTTTGATTGTGAAATCTGAAATATTTGGTATTGATAACCAAGGGCAACCTTTTTCTATAAGGGCTCAGTGTACTAATCACGATAAAAATGAAATTGTGATGCAGAATGTGTACTTAAAGATATTTATCTATGGTAATAAAGAAACAGAAATATATGCAGAAAAAGGTCTTGCTTTAATGGATGAAAAGCAGATATTTTTAGAAAAAAAAGTTAAGGTTAAGATGCCAGATGGCGATACAATAAGCGCTTCTTCTATTTGGATTGAATATGATAAAGGAATAATTACCAGTAATAAACCAGTGTTAGTAAAATCGCAAGATGGCCAAGTAAGCGCTAATGGTTTTAAAATAATTTATAATAAGAAAGAAAAAAATCTTACTTTTTATGGTAATGCTAAAGCAAATTTAGTTATTAATTGATTATGGAATCAAAGAAAAACTATTGGTTATATGGTAAGCATAATTGTTTAGCAGTGCTCAAGAACCAAAATAGATTAATAAAAAAAATTTTAGTAACAAAACCGAATCAGCCTTTAGTGCCGTCTGCTTTTATCAATAAAACGGAAATCATGGAGAGCAAGAAATTAATGGCAACATTAAAAATCCATGATGCTGTGACCCAAGGTGTTGCAGTCTTAACAAAACCATTAAAACAGCCAGCTTTAGATGATTTTATTAATATCAAGAAAGTAAAGCAGTTAGTTGTAATTCTTGATCAAATTTTAGATCCTCAAAATATAGGAGGAGTTTTTAGGTCAGCAGCTGCTTTTTCAGTCGATGCAGTGATTACCACAACAGACCACTCTCTTCAAGAGACACCAAGCCTTACAAAAGCAGCTGCTGGAACTTTTGAATTAATACCGTTCATCCATGTTGTAAACCTTGCTCAATCAATTGGAGTGTTGAAGAATAATGGCTTTTGGATGATAGGACTAGATAGTAAAATAGATAACTATATCAATACTTTTAATGCCTCTTCTTATGATAAAATTGCATTAGTACTGGGCTCGGAAGAGAAGGGGTTGAGGCTGCTCACAAAAAAACATTGTGATTTTATATTGAAAATCTCGATGAATCAAGCTGTTGAGAGCCTTAATGTCTCATGTGCTGCGGCAATAGCACTTTATCAGTTATCAGTTAAATAAAATAGCTATAAATAGCACTGCCAACTGCGATGAACCCAACTCCTGCTATTGATATATTAGAAAGAAAATTAGTATAATATGCGGTTCCGTTGGTTATTCTATGTTCTATATATTGAATAATAAGGCCATTATAAGATATCCAGCTTATTCTTCCTAAAAGTATTCTAATAGGTATGATTACATATTCTGTCTATGGCAGAGAACATGCTAATAAAAAGTATAATGGTCATTGAGCTTAAGTATTGTTGTAAAAAAAGAAATGGTGAATAATATTTACTTGAGCCACCTCTTTTATTTGTAGGATTTATCTCTACTCTTGTGGCAATTTCTGTATAAATAGAATGTAACTTAAAAATAATAAAAAATTCCCCCAGTTATTTTAGACCATTCTTTGCTCAAGCCATATAATCATTAATCATATCAACTCCGATGCTTGCGATAATAGTATATATTACATCACCATTAGCAGCTCCAATCCCTATAATAATGCCGGCTAATAGGCTTTGTTTTAATGAGTACCTGATGCATAAAATGCTTCGGGCCCAATTAGTGCAGCAATTGGAATACCAATCGTAATTGAATAAAAAAACCTTAGCATTAACTTATTCATATTTAAGCATCGATAGTCCGCTGCTTTGCCAATGCGCTGTAATAAAGTTATATAAACCACAGTGAAAAAGCATTTTCTTGCGTATATATTATTATATATAGTTTGCAATAGAACTGTTAAGAAGGATTTTTGAATTAATTAAGGAAGGTTACTAAGATTTTAGAGGCTTAGTAATTGAAATATATGTAATTGTATTAATCAAATTTAGTTGCTAGATCTTAGCTTAACAAAATCAATAATTTTTTTCATCATAATACCAGCAATAGTATGTGAATTATTTTTAATGGGTTCAATAATATAATTGTAAAGGTAGTTATTATTTAATTCTAAGAGTTCTTGATATTCTAAAAGTTCTGGTAAAGTCATTTTATCCAAGTAACGTTCTGCGAATTGGCTAATAATAATATCTAGCTCCTTACAGTCTCTATTTAGGCTTCTAAAATATAACTTTTAGGTTAATTCTTCTTTATTCATCTTTTTTATTTAAATAAAGCATATAAAAGCTCAAAAGCCACTTCTAATTTTGTTTTTTTTGCAATTAGGAACTCTGTACTGCTTTTGGTAATAACTTTTAGTTCATTATAATCTTCATTGAATATTTTCCCTGTGGATACATCGTTTATAGCAATGGCATCTAAATTTTTTGTTTTTAATTTTTGATAGCCGTATTCTAAGTGGTTAGTAGTTTCTGCTGCAAAGCCTAAGCAAAATATATGTGGAAACTGAGATTTTATCTCATAAATTATATCAGGATTTTTTTCTAATTCTAAGTTTAGGACAGTAGCACCCTTCTTGATTTTCTCTAAGGAAATAGATTTAGGTTTATAATCCGCAACAGCAGCTGCTGAGATAAATATATTGCAATTCACTGCATGCTTTTGGGCGGCTTTAAACATTTCTTGAGCAGAACTTACTCCAATAAATTCTATATTCTTTGGTTGATTCAAGGAGGTAGATCCAGATATTAATGTGACTGTAGCTCCCAACATTTGGGCAGCTTTTGCAAGACTATAACCCATTTTGCCAGAGCTATAATTGCTTATAAACTTTACAGGATCAATTTTTTCCTGAGTTGGGCCTGCAGTAATAACTATTTTTTTTCCTTTTAATATATTATGTGATATAAAATCAACACAACTAATGTATTCTAAGATATCACGTGGCTCTGACATTCTTCCAATCCCATTGTCGCTGCAGGCTTGTTTCCCGCTGGTGGGATAAATGACAAGTATTCCGTGTTCTTTTAATTTTTTTATATTAGCTTGCACTATAGAATTCTCCCACATTACGACATTCATGGCTGGAGCTATGATGATTTTTGCTTTTGTTGCAAGACATAACGAAGTTAATAAGCAAGAAGCGGCTCCATTGGCTAAGTTTGCAATCATATTAGCAGCACAAGGGGCGATTAAAATAAGATCTGCTTTCTTGGCCAGATTAATATGGAGCATTTGATCATTGTCATCTAAAGTTTCATCTGCAAGAAAAACTTTCTTAGGAAGTAATGATTTTAAAGTTAAGGGTGATATGAAACCAGTGGCGGACTTCGATAAAACAATATTAATATTAGAATTAGTATTTATTAACAGTTTTGCTAATTCGATGGCTTTATAGGCTGCTATACTTCCAGATATTCCTAATATAATATTTTTCATGGTTTTGTTACAGCCATTATAACTATTAAAATCACTAAGATAGTTGGCACTTCATTAAATAACCTAAAAAATTTTTCAGATTTAGTGTTGTTATAATTATAGAAATTCTTGTAGTACTTTATCATCATGCCATGGATAGCAGCAAGTAATAATACGCTAGTGAGTTTGGCGTGTAGCCATATTGCCATCTCTTGAGCATATATTAGTAACCCTCTAAATAAAAATGAGCAAATCATGCTTGGTGTCATAATGTACCTAATTAATCTAAACCCCATAGTTAAAAAGGTTTCGTATGATTCGGATTTAGGGAGGAACTTAGTATGGTAAACAAATAGCCTTGGAAGATAAAACAAGCCTGCCATACAACAAATAGTTGCTATAATATGGAAGGATTTGATTAATAAATAATTATTTAAAACAAATTTTTTCATCTAATTCGTTTTTAAAGTCAATTTGTTATCTGAAGTATTAATAACTGGTTTAGTTAATTGGTCAATATCATTTTGAGAAATACCAATGACTTTATTAAAAGTATTATTTTCAAGTTTGGCATTTAAAAAATTTACAGATCTTAAATTAGATTGATCGAAATTAGATTCGATAATATTTACCTCACTGAAATTGGAAAAAGGAAGATTAGCTCCACTTCAAAAAGCTCTATCTAGTATTGATTGAGATATTTTAGTATCGATCATTATAGCTTCACTTAAAATTGGCTTTTTCAAAATTAGAAGCGGCGATACTTGCGTTGGTAGAATTAGCTCTAAGTGCATTAGCTCCAAATAAATTAATCTCTTCTATATATGCGTTACTAAAATTTACATCAGATATATTAATTGATGAATGGTCTTTACGTTATTAATTTAGGTAGTCTCCAACATTTTTTCTTGTAAGAGGCTAGGGCATAAATTTAATATTCGAAAATTCATCTGATAAGGGGGGATTTTTGCTTTTATTAATCAATTGAATTATATTTTTTGCATCGCCCTCTGCTTGTTCATCCGTAAAAGATATTAAGGTCATAATCTTTGAATTTTCTCAATTTCTATCTCAAGAGCAGTAACATCCTGATTATCTAAATAATTAATAAATGCTTTATGAGTAGTAACTAGATCTTGATATATGAGGTTTTGTTTAATGTCTTGGCATAATTCTGATTTGCAGTTGCTATCATATTTTGAAGTAATCGCTTGCCCAACTTCGCTTTTGCTACCTAGATCAGCATAAGGAACTCCTATTATTAAATCAGCATGCACATCACCATTATAGTATCTCTTTATACATATAGCTAATATGTAACATAGGAAGATTTAAGGTTTTATAACCTAATTGCTTAAGTTTGGCAGAAGGTTGCGCAGCAAAGTTATGCTGCCTAGTTACCAATATCATTTGTAGCTACTTTTTCCTTTTTCGATCACGTTTTAATAATACATAAAATGCTCCAGTACCACCATGTTTAGGAGGAGCAGTGCCGACCCTCAAAATATAGGAGCGAATATTTTTATAATTCAACCAAGTAATTATCATATCTTTTATACTATTACCACCACTACCTTTGCCCGTAATAACTATCAATAGTCTAAACTTATTTTGCCAAGATGTTAAAATAAATTGTTCTAGTTTCCTTAAAGCATTTTTTAAGCTATATCCATGTAAATCGATTTTTGCATCTATTGGGTAATGCCCTTTTTTTATTTCATCTATAGTATTACGATCTATATTACTATCGTCATCTAATATTAAACCATTTAAAGTATATTGATATTGATTAGGGCAATAGTCTAACTCTCTGGTAATTACTATAGGTCTTTCCGTATTTGGCTCTTTAATAACGAGCTTAGACTTCTTATGTTTTTTTATATCTTTTGTTACTTTTTGCCAAAACTCAGCTTCAAACTCATTAGGCAACCATTTTTTTGATGACATTTCATTTTTATAAATCTTGACTTTTAATTTATAGTGTAAATATATGAAAATGCGATACTAGAATTAATTAATTTTTGTTAAAAATTTACTTACCACTCCAAACATTTTGATACAAACATTTTGACAACAAGATGATTTATTGATATCTAGCTTTGGTCGCTTTTTTTTAATAACGTAAAAAAGGTAAAATATGAGTAGCGATACAAAAGCTAAAGTCATAGAAGCAATAACCAAAAGTTTACAACCAACTGATCCAAAAAAAGTAACTTTGGATGCCAGATTGGTTGAAGATTTAGGGGCAGATAGCCTTGACATAGTTGAATTAATTATGGCCTTGGAGAAAGATTTTGAGGTTGATATTACAGATGATGCTGCTAAGAATATCAAGACTGTTCAAGATGCAGTGTCTTATATAGAAGCTCAATCGTCTAAGGAAGATCAATCAAGTTGATTAATTGATTATTATGAGATGCGTTGTTGTTACTGGTATGAGTGCGGTTACTCCCTTAGGGAGCGATTTGAGTACTACTTGGCAAGGCTTAATTAATGGAAAATCTGGTATAACTCGGATTCCAAATTCAATGTTTGTAACTGACGACTTAGCCGTCAAAATTGCTGGTATTGTAGGCACAAACGGTGATTTAGATTTAAATCAGTATGTGTCTGCAAAAGAGCAAAGAAAAATGGATAGGTTTATTCATTTAGCCATAGTAGCTTCTGTACAAGCTATAAGAGATTCAGGATGGGAGCCATCTAATGATAGGGAAAGATATCGAACTGGGGTTTTAATTGGCTCTGGAATCGGAGGTTTAATAGCTATTGAACAAAATTCTATTACTTTACATAATGAAGGACCTAAAAAAATTAGTCCCTTTTTTATTCCTGCAAGCCTCATAAATTTGGCTTCTGGACGTGTGGCAATCATGTATAATTTTAAAGGCCCTAATCATGCAGTAGTTACTGCCTGCGCTACTGGATCACATGCTATTGGTGATGCAGCAAGAATTATTGCTGATGGAGATGCAGATGTTATGGTATGTGGCGGAACAGAAGCTGCCATCTGTAGACTTGGTATTGCTGGATTTGCTGCAGCTCGAGCACTTTCCACCAGAAACGATGCCCCAGAAAAAGCATCGAGACCTTGGGACAAAGATCGAGATGGTTTTGTGATGGGAGAGGGAGCAGGTATACTGGTGCTTGAAGAATATGAACATGCAAAAAAGCGTGGTGCCAATATATACGGTGAAATAATTGGATATGGTATGAGTGGGGATGCTTATCATATTACAGCTCCAGATTTAAATGGTGATGGTGGTTATAGGGCAATGAAAATTGCTCTTACAAGAGCGCAGCTAAATGTAGATCAAATTGATTACATAAATGCTCATGGCACATCAACCCCTGCTGGGGATATGGTAGAATTATCTGCGGTAAAAAGATTATTTGGTGAATCAGCATATAATATTTCTATGTCATCCACTAAATCTGCTATCGGCCACTTACTGGGAGCAGCTGGTAGTGTAGAAGCAATTTTTTCAATTAAAGCAATGTGCGAAGGAATAATCCCTCCTACTATCAACTTAGACAATCCTGACAAAGGGTGTGATATAGACTTAGTACCAAATACTGCAAAAGAGAAAAAAATTAATACCGTTTTATCTAATTCTTTTGGCTTTGGCGGTACCAATGCCTCACTAGTCTTTCGTAAAATATAATTTTTCACAAGAAATTAATTAACGCAATTTCAACAAAAAAATGAAAAAATTAAGGTTGGGGATAAATGGCTTCGGACGTATAGGTAAGTGTATACTTGCTGCATACTTCGAAAGTTTTAACCATTATTTTAATGAAATCGATATAGTTGCAGTAAATGCTGGGACTCCCAATATTGCAGACAGAATTCACAGCCTTAAATATGATTCAGTACACGGTAGATTTAAAAGAGAAATCAAAATTTCAGATGAAGAAACTTTTTTAGTTGATAATCAGCATAAAGTTAAAATGGTCTTTGAAAGGAATATAGAAAAAATCGATTGGGCTGCTCTAGGCGTTGATGTTGTCCTAGAGTGTACCGGCTCATTTAATAAAAATAAAAAATCCCATGCGCATCTTAAAGCTGGAGCCAAGAAAGTAATTGTTTCAGCCCCCTACGATGCTGCTGATGTAACAATAGTTATGGGTGCTAATGAAACATTATTAGATCCGCTTACCCACGAAATTATTTCAATAGGTTCTTGCACTACAAATTGTTTGGCCCCGATAGCAAAGATCTTAAATAACGAGCTTGGTATTGAATCAGGCTTCGTTACTGCAATTCATGCTGCTACCAATGATCAATTAATATTAGATGGTAGACATAACGATAGAAGAAGAGCAAGAGCAGCTTTTCTTTCTACCATACCAGCCTCTACTGGTGCAGCAAAATCAATAGGATTAGTCTTACCAGAATTACAGGATAAACTAGGAGGAGCAGCAATTAGGATCCCAACTGCTAATGTTTCTATGATAGATTTAAAATTTTTATCAACGAGAAATACTTCTAAAGGCGAAATTAATGATTTAATGAAGCAAGCTGCAAGTCAATTCCCTGATATACTAGCTACTTCCGATGAAGAATTAGTTTCCTGCGATTTTAATCACACTAAGCATAGTGCTATTTTTGATACAACTCTTACAAGTGTTGTAAACAAAAATTTTTGTAGGTTAGTAGCTTGGTATGATAACGAATGGGGTTTTTCAAGTAGAATGCTTGATGTAGCAAAAATTTTTAATATTTAATTTTATTTATGATAATAAAAAGCATTACAGAACTAGAAGGGAAGCTAGAAGACAAAACTGTTATTGTAAGAGTTGACTTTAATATACCGGTCATAGAAGGAAAGATTTCTGATTACACCCGTATTATGAGCTCTTTGCAGTCTATTAATTATTTACAAGAACAGGGAGCCAAAATAGTTTTAATAACACATTTTGGGCGTCCAGAAGGCAAAACTGATCCTGCACTTTCTTTGGCTTTTTTAGTACCAGAACTAACAAAAATTTTAAAGCGGGATGTTAAATTTAGTTATCAACATACTGGCCATGAACCTAAACAAATCATTGAATCAATGAAGGTGGGTGATATTTTGTTGCTGGAAAACATAAGGTTTAACAAAAATGAAGAATTAAACAACAAGAAGTTTGCTTTGGATCTTGCTGCTCTTGGAGATTTTTATATAAATGAAGCATTTTCTTGCTCGCACAGGCCTCACGCTTCAATTATTGGGATCACTGCGCATTTACCGTCATATGCTGGATTTCTATTTTTAAATGAAGTAAAAAATCTAACCTTAATTTTAGATGATGTAAAGAAGCAATCTTTAGCAATAATTGGCGGCAAAAAAGTTTCAACTAAATTACATATTTTAGCAAACTTAAGTCAGAAGATGAATAAGCTTGCAATAGTTGGAGCCATGGCTAATACCTTTTTAAAAGCAAAAGGTTACCAGGTATGGAAGTCATTTTATGAAAATGAACTGCTAAAAGAGGCGAAAAATATCTTAGAAAAAAGCAAAGCGGAGATAATACTACCCGATGATTTCATTTGTATATCTAACAAAGATACTATCAATTGGAAACTAAAGAATTTAAGCAATATACAGCAAGATGATAAGATATTCGATATCGGTCCAAATAGTGCTTTCTTGATATGCCAGGCAATATATAATTCTGAGGTAGTAGTATGGAATGGGCCATTAGGTGTTTTCGAAGATAAAAGATTTGCTTTTGCAACCGATACTATTGCAAGATTTATTGGGGCAAGAACTCAAGCAGGAGCTATTAAAAGCATTGCTGGTGGAGGTGATACAGTTTCGGCAATCAATAACTCTCATTCAGCTGAATATTTCAGTTACATTTCAACAGCTGGCGGGGCTTTTATTGAACTGCTTGAAGGAAAAAATTTACCAGGCCTTTGTTTATTGATTGATGAAAGCTAAATAATTTTTTGTTAAGGAATAGTTATTCTTTAAGTAAATCTTATCAACCTAAATACACTAATTTACACATTATACCAATTCCCATTCAGGATCATTATATCGTTGCCTTTAGTATTGTCTATACACTTCGTTCCTTATACTATTTTTTCTGTGAATTGGTATTATTTATATGGCATCAAACTATCATAGTTTTTCCTCTTAAAGTTGGTGAGCATGTAAGTTGTGGTTATAGATATCAGAAATTTAGTGGAACCTTGCGTTATTTCAATCTCTTTGCTGGTAGCATTAGGAGTAAATTTAATCAATGACTGGCTCTATATCTTGCTCAGTACCTTTTTCTATTTCTTGGAATGGATTTTGTTTTCTAGACAAATCGGTTTTTTGAATAAATTCTGACAAATCTTTCTCAAAATTTTGTAATATGAGCTGATCATAGTTTTTACTAATAGTTAATTCCTTTTCAGCTGCCTTAAACATATCCAATATAGGCTTCATCAAGCCCTACTTTATCTAAAATCCTATAGCAACATATCTCCAACCGATGGAGCAGCAGCTAAAAGACCAGCTGGCCATAGTTGCTATAGTCATACCCACAAAGAAAGTTACTCCTAATCAGATTTTGCTATCAATGACTTTATTAAATAAAACATTACCAGCTCGTTTAGAAGCTTGTTTCATTGATTCACCAATGTGAAGAAGCATGCACTCCTTACTATCTCTCTTTGCCTTTGATTGCTTTGATGCAAAATAGCATTCAATTTTTTTATCAAAGTCAGCAGTTCCACCCTTTTCTGAGACAGTTTCTCTATCCTTTTTTCTAGCTGCTAATATTCCTTTGATCACCTTTATAATTAAAAATACCACCTTGCCCTAGTTAGCTAAGTATTTTATTGGTACTAAATTCTATTCTTGTAGCAAAAATTTCTTTGTTAAACTCGTCTTTTCTGTCCAGATAATCTTTATCCCAGCATGTCTAAGTATCATCCTAGATATATGTTCAACAAGTCGCCTAATCCTTTAGTTCTTTCATAGTGCATAAAATTGAATCGCATGCTTAAGTTAATCGCAGTGAGATTTTAAAATCAACTAACAGCTATTTATATTACAACATATTAAAGAAACCCTAATAAACCCTATCGTCTTTTATCTAAAACGAAGGAAATTAACCAACAACAAAATATTAATATTATTAGAGATGATAAGGAAAAAACAAAATCTTGCATAGAATACACTCTTAGGCCACATTGATCAACAACGCCGTCCCAGTTCATATCTAAAAGATAACCGATAAGTTGTTGTAAGAGAGCCCCACCAAGCATATTCAGGGTATTGACTACCCCTATAATTTCTCCAGAATTATTTTCATTTGCATATCTTAATGCTGCTGTGAAGCATATCATTTCAGACCCGCAAAATACGCCAATAATAATTAATAAAGTTGTTAGACTAAATATAGATATTTTTGGTCCATAAAGGACAATGGCAAATGCTATTAATATAATGAATGCACTCCACCTTATGCCAGTATTTAATAACAAGTTACGCTCAAAAAACCAAGGCAGCACAATACTTCCAATTGCCAACCCTAAATAAAGCATCATAGTAATTTGTATTGTGCATCCCATATCAAAACCAAATTTTGTACTAATGAAAGCTGTACCCCATAGATCAGCAACAGCTGCAAGTGGCGTATATAAACCTACTGCTAAAACTGAATACAAAATTACATTTTTGTCTTTCATTACTTGAATGACCTCTAATAAAACATTCTTACTATGCTTTACATTAGGTATGTTTTTATAAACTTTTTCTTGTTTGGCTGGAATAAATATTAAGGATAAGAATAAAACGCCTAGACCGAGTAAACTAGCGAACTGCCAAATATATCGCCAATGAAATTCCTGCAACAATATAACTACTATCTGCCCAGAAAATAACGCTCCTACTGTACCTAGGGTTAAAGTTGTTCCCATTAAAAAACCTCGCCTCCCTGGAGAAAAGTTATCAGCAACAATTTTTAAGGAAATTAGAAAAGCTGCAGCAGATCCAGAGCCTATTATGGCTCTTGAGAATTGCATTACTAAAAAATTTGGTGCAATTGAAGCAATAAAAGATCCAGTAATACAAAATATAATAGATAAACTTAGAATCTTTTTTACACCAAATTTATCAATTAAAATTCCCAATGGTATTTGTAATAGAGAATAAAAAATCAAATAAATAGAACCTAGGGTTGCAAATTCTTCAGCCCTTATAGAAAATGAAGATCTTATATCATCAATCATCATACCAGGTGAGACCCGCAGTATATATTGATAAAAATAGAAAACTGCAGCAGCAATCCAAGTAATATACGGCCTTTTTGAAACCAAAAATGATATAGAAACTGTACTGTAAGAACTGGACATAAAGCCAATTATAAATTAAGTTGCATATGCTGCAAGAGTATTGACGGATAAATCAACTTTATGCAAGTTATATTTTATTAATTTTATTACGATTATGTATAATGGATAATGTATTTTTATTTATATCTAAATATATTAACAAGATTCTAAAATCATCTTTCATTATTGATAATCTTGAAAACATAGTTGTTGAAATACCAAATAATGCTCAACATGGCGAATTATCAACAAATGCTGCGCTAGTAGTTAGTAAAAATGCAAAAAAAAATCCTAAGGAGATTGCCACTATACTCTTAGAGGGTTTTAAGCAATTAGAATTTGTTAAAGAAGTCCAAATCAAAGGCCCTGGTTTTATCAATTTCAGATTAAAAAAACAGTTTTGGAGTGAATTTCTAAAAAATGCTTTAAAATGCTCTAAAAAATATGGCTTAAAGAATATTGGTAAAGGAAAAAAAATAAATTTAGAATTTGTCTCAGTAAATCCAACAGGCCCTCTTCACATAGGTCATGCACGTGGAGCGATATACGGTGATGCAATTGCCAATATATTAAGTGCGATGGGTTATAACATTACCAAAGAATATTATATAAATGATGCTGGTAAGCAGATTAATACGCTTATAGCCTCACTTAAGATTAGATATAAAAATTTAGCAGGAGCAGCCCTGAGCATACCAGCTGATTGTTATCCTGGTGAATACCTTATTGATATTGCTCATAAAGCTAAAGATTATTTTAAAATTGATTTAGATTTGGTGGATCAAAGGGAGTTAGCTGATTTTGCAGTAAATGAAGTTATGAATTTGATCAAACAAGATCTAGCCGACTTGGGAGTAAAGCACGATATATTTGTTTCAGAATATCATGATATAATTAAAGAAGGCAAAATCGGAATAGCTTTAGAGGCATTGGAAAAAGAAGGATTGATTTATCAAGGGATTCTAGAAGCACCAAAATCAGTAAATGAGCAAGATTGGGAAGTAACACAGCAGACTATTTTTAAATCAACAAATTTTGGTGATGATACAGATAGAACTATTATAAGGTCTGATGGCAGCTATACCTATTTTGCTGGCGATATTGCTTATCATTACTACAAACTTGAAAGAGGCTACGATGATATGATACTGCTACTTGGGGCAGATCATGGTGGTTATATTAAAAGGATTAAAGCGATTGTTAGTGCCCTAAGCGATAATAAAGCTAAAATAGATGTAAAAATTAATCAGTTGGTAAACCTCTATGAAAACGGTCAACCATTTAAAATGTCTAAAAGAACTGGTAACTTTATCACTGTAAGAGATGTATTGAACGAAATTAGAAAAGATACTTTCAGATTCGCAATTCTAACAAAGAAAAATGATACCGTCTTAGATATTGATTTTGCAACATTAAAAGAACAAAATAAAGATAACCCTGTATGGTATGTGCAGTACGCTCATACTAGGTGCCAATCTGTACTGAAAAAAGCTCAAAAATTGAAGATCAGTATTAATAGTGAAGAAAAGTTAGATTATAGCTATTTTCCGGAAGATATGCCCTTAATTAAAATGATTGCACTTTATCCAAAAATTCTATCTGCTGCTGCAGCCTATCATGAACCCCATAGATTAAATTATTATTTGCAAGAATTAGCTAACAATTTTCACCAGCTTTGGTCATGTGGTAATTCAAGTAATAAACTCAGGTTTATTAATGGACAAAATAAAAAACTGACCCAATCTCGTTTAGTGATTGTACAAATAGTTGCAAATATAATAAATAGCGGGCTAAGGTTCCTTGGTATCGAACCTATTGACGAAATGTAAGAGCAAGCTATAGAGGTGGGCTATAGAGTTATATGAATTGACTAGGTTAATGCTTAAAACACCCATATAGAGTGTTCTATGTTCTACTCCTATATTTAAACTAAAATGCTTTAACTATTAGGTCCTATTAACAAAGCTAATTTTAAGCCAATTAAAATTTGCTGTAAATTATAAGCTTTTTTGAAGTGCTATTCCTGCAAATCTCATTAAGAAGTGTTAACAAAAAAATTAAAACAAGAAAGGATTATGGTACATTATCATCTAGAAAGGAAAAGAGCACACGACGCCCATTGGAGGCATGTCCTAAAGATTAGTCATTATAAGTTGTTTTCGTGCGATGCTGAAGATGCTAAGCATATCAGTATCATGGAGAGATTGCCCAAAAGAACACGGTCCCTGGCATACAATATATACCAGGTTTAAAAGATGGAGTAAAAATGGTTTATTACAGCTGATTTTATACGCCTCAAAGCAGAAGAAGATATTTAAAATGGGTATAGGTATTTATGAACTCGACTACAGTAAAAGTGCAGCGTCATAGAACGAGAACGTTAAAAAAAGTTTTTAGTATTAGTATCTTCTAATCTTTTTTCTACTATAACGAATAAATATCTTGTATTTGAATTTTTTATAGGTTATATACGGTATGTTAAATACAACCAGTGTTAGAAAACGACCTTTAAAAAAATACCTTCTTTATTTTTAGCAGTAAGTTGCAATTGTATTATCTAGAGCAGAGGCTGCAAACTCAAGTTTTGTAGCTGGAGTTAAGCTCAGCACTCTAGGATCTGGAGTGAGAGGAGAACATAAAATTAATGAGTACCTTGCAGCACAACTAATAGGTAATTATTTTTCCTAGAATAAGAATTTTTTCATGCATGAGGAAGAAGATGATAATTCAAAGGTTAATGGTGAAGCAGCTATAAAGTTTGGCTCAATAGGGGGAGTATTAAATTTTATTCTTTCGAAAATGGCTTCTTCTTAGCTGCTGGCTTATATGTATAATAACAATCATCTTCTCTTCAAACTCAAGTGGTTAATCATAGCACTGAAGAAATAAAAAGTCTCAATTTTTGAAAAGGGCTAACTTCAAAAAACTTGCACTATATGTGGGTATTGGTTATCTAGTACCTTTATTCAAGAAGGTTCTTGGCAATTTCTTTGCAGAACTTGGAGCCATTAAAACCACGAGAGACTATCTACTGAATTTACTATGACTGGTATTTTAGCAAAATAGAAAAAGTCTGCTAAGGATCTGGACGATAAAATTAATAACCTTACTGAAACTTTATCTAATTTTGCACTTATAAAATGGTGGCACGTTGTATCTCTTGGCTTAACTGATAATTTTAAATAAAATATTTTGCAGCGATAATTAACACCAACAAATAGTACAAGCCTTAACTTAATGCTGTTAACAGTATTTGTTGCTGCAAATTCATTTTTTCTTCTTGCAGTTTTTCTTAAAAAATTTATTATACTGCAATTTTCAGGGTTTAAGATTAAATAAAAATATGATTGCCATCAGAAATCTTGGTTTAAGTGTACTACTTTCTTTATCTATGCTACTCAATACTGGGTGCTGGGTTTTAATCCCTGTTGCTGCCACAACAACAGCTGGAATTATAGTTCTTGATGAAAGAACATCTGGTGAATTAATTGATGATACTGTTGCAATTACTAAAATTAAATCAGAATTTTCAAAAACCAATGCAAGCAACCTGTTAACTAAAATAGGCGTAAACTCTTACGGAGGAAGAGTAATGTTAACTGGGACCTTGAAAAGCAAAGAATATGTTGATGAAGCAGTTAGAAGGACATGGCTAGTTCATGGAGTAAAAGAAGTGATAAATGAGCTTATTGTTGCTCCAACTCCTAAGAATAAGGCAAACGATATTTGGATTTCTAGTCAGATAAAAACTAAATTCTTATTAGAAAAACATTTTGATTCTCTAAATTACAAATATGATGTAAATGATGCAGTTGTTTATCTATTAGGGGTTGCTCAAACTCAAGATGAATTGGAAAGAGCTATAAAAATTTGTAGTAGAATCCATGGAGTTGAAAAAGTCGTTAATCACGTAATTTTAAAAACAGATCAGCGTAGAAACAAAACGTATTAAAAATTTATTTTTTTAGAGTACATTAAGCTTATAAGTATTATTTCAATAACTTAGGAGGCAAAAAGGTGCTTTTTTAAAATTAAATTGGTCGCGTTGGGTTGCTTATATAGGCTTCATCATTTATTATAAGCTGACGAATATTAATAATAATGGGGGAAAAATGCCATCACAATCTATTGCTTTAGGTAGGTTTGCAAATCTACTAGCAAAAACACCTGGGGTTATATCAGCAGCTATGTCAAAGACCTTGGAAAAACAGCAAGCAGCATTCGATTTAACACTTAATGGTACAAGCAAAGCAGCTTTACAAAATATTACCGCTTTAGGTTTAAATTTCCTAAAAAATGGGAGCCAAGCTAGGACTATTTTTAATATGGCAAATACTGGATTTTCAGCAACAGGGGCTAATTTACTTAAAACATCTGATACTCCTGCAAGTAGCATGAAATCAATCGTACAAGACATGGTTAAAGCAGGAGCATTAACATTTGGCACTCAAGTAACCACTTCTATATCAGACACCGTCACACCTAATTTGTTAAAGGCAGCAGAATCTATAGTGGCAAATCCAATATTTGAAGTGGTTGATAACCTAATACCAGATTTACCTGAAGCAATTACTGCTAATATTAGCGATGTAGCAACCTCAGAGCTTTCTAATGCAATATCAATATCAAATTCCTCATCTGTGATAGAACAGAGTGCAGAAACAGTGATGAGTACTGCTTTAGATACTGCCTCAATAGTTTCATCAGACTTAGAAGATATACTGCTACCAGATCCAGTACTTAGTAGCACAATTTTAACACCTCAAAAATTTCCTACCATGCCAGGTATAAAAGACTATAGTCAGATTATGCCTGGAGAAGTACCTGAGTTTATAAAAAATCTTATAAGCTGGCTATATAGTGGTTGCAGTTCTTTATGTAATTTGTTGATTAACACCTGTAGTACGATAAGTACGGCGTTGTATAATGGTTTCACCTATTTACATGATGTTGTAGTAAATACTTATAATATAGCCATCGCTTCTATATCTTTGATAAAAGATATAGCGTCCTATACCTATGCTGGTTTAATCCATATTAAGGATTTCACCCAATTTTGTCTTGTAGAGCACCCATTTATAGTAGCTGGAATTGCAGCTTTTGTAGTAACAGCATATATAGTTAAGAAATATCACCTGCTTGATTATGCTAAAACAGTTGCAGAAATTGGTTATTGTGGAGTAGAAGCAGCTGTACAAACTAGTTATCATACGACAAAAGCAGCTTTATTAGGAGCCTGCTACATAGTAGATAGTGGCTGTAATGTATATCAAAAAACTTGGCAGTATCTTAGCCCAAGCGATGACTATAGAGATGATCAGCTATATAGTTGCATAGAAACCAGTGATGATTTTTGTGAATGTTAAACCAAACAATTCTTGCTCCTAGCAACCACTGTTGTTGTAATTCTATACTGTTTTTAATAAGGTTTATAATTATAGTATTTACGAATTGATTTAATTGTAATAAGTTAGCTTTTATTATAATAAACTAATATCAAAGTCTAATAATGGAGATACCTTATGAAACAGAAAATGTTTTTATTATTAATTCTAGTTGTAGGACTTATAGCCATTTTTAGTTATAAAATGTACTTTCCAGGTAATTCTACAAATGAAAATACTAGCGCTGCTTAGCCAGAAAATCTCTTTAACAGAAGTGACTGATTTATTTAATATCAAAAAAATAGATTCACTACCATCAGCTGACAACAAAAAATAGCCGAAGGTCATAAGCTTATTGGAGTAGTTTGGACCTAAGACACCGAAGAAACTAGATCTTGGCTTGAATCTAATGGAAATTATTATGAATATGTTGGTATAATAAATGATAAAGAAGCAGTAAAACTGGGACTTCATAAATCTCCTATCACACTTGTTTTAGGTGTGGATTGGAACGTTCAATGTGTGCTACAAGGTCTCTTAACAGTTGAGGAATTTAATGATAATATAGCTCCATGTGTTGTAGAAAAGAGGTAGTGGCTGGCAGTCAGAAATTTTCCAACTGCAGAGCATATAACTACATACTGTAATCAAGTTAACTTACTAAAGGGGATTGAAGTTAGCCTAATGTGGCAGGATTGTTTAACCAAAACCTATTATAGAGCAATATTGAAAAATGGAAAATCATATATCATAATGGATACTTTGGGTGATTGTTGGGTTGCTGATTCATTAGTGAAAGTTCATAATTTTATAAGTTAGTATAGATCTTCCTTATCACAACACTACTTCATTGAACAAGTCCATATATAATTTGGGTCTAGCTCTAAACCAGGCAGTATCTTAGCTCTTGCGCCTATAGCGAGAACTATATTTTTTGCTTCCACTTTATCGATTTCTTTATCTTGATCAACAACTGCTACTTGCATTTTTTCAGCTAGCTTTCCTGTGCTGTTAACTACTGTAATCTTATTTTTTCATAAGATGTGAAATGCCATCTGCAAGCCTTTTAGAAACTTGTTGAGAGCGCTCTATGATTTTAGAAAAATCAAATTTTACACTCTGGCATCTTATACCAAATTCATTAGAGTATTTGGCTAAATGGTATATCTTGGCTGATCGTAATAATGCTTTCATTGGTATGTAGCCCCAATTAAGTCATGTACCGCCCAAATGCTCTTTTTGAAAACTACAGCAATTTTCAAGCCCAGCTTGAAGCTGCTCTGATTGCAGCAACATGTCCACCAGAAGCCAAAGCTCCTAAATTTTTCCATAAGGTACCTACAGTTCTTAAATCAACATTAAAATAGGATTTTCAATAAATTTTTTGAAAGCATTAGCAAACTCCGCTGCAACAGCACCATCGATAATTCTGTGATCACATGATAAGGTAATTTCCATTACTGTTGCGACCTCAATTTTTCCATTTTTTACAACTGGCTTTTTGATACCAGCTCCAACAGCCATAATACAAGATTGAGGTGGATTTATTATCGCATCAAACTTATTAATGCCATACATACCCAAATTTGAAATACTGAAGCCTCCGCCTTGAAATTCTTCTGACTTTAGTTGATTGGCCCTTGCTCTTATAGATAAGCTTCTCACCTCTTCTGAGATAGCCACAATACTTTTTTGGTCCGCATTTCTTATAATAGGCGTAATTAAGCCTCCATCTGTTGATACAGCGACAGAAATGTCGACATTATTATACTGAATAATATTATCATTATCCCAAGAAGAATTAACAACTGGCACGAGCTGCATAGCTTTTGCTGTTGCTTTTATCACTAAATCATTAACAGAGACCTTGTATATTGGTTTGCCATCTTTTTCTATCGCGGCGTCGTTAATCTGTTTTCTTATGCTCAACAAATTATCCAACTCACAGGAGATAGTAACATAAAAATGAGGTATGGTTTGCTTTGATTCAAGTAATCTTTTTGCAATTACTTTACGAACACCAGCTACTGGAACCTTTTCAAATTCTTTTGGATTGCATTCATAGCCAGAGAAACTGGCGATAGCCGTAGTTTTAAATGTACTACCCGTTGCTCTGCTACTTTCTACAAATTTTAAAATATCAGATTTAATGATTCTACCACAGGGTCCACTGCCACTAATAGAGGATAAACTTACATTAGTTTGTTCAGCAATTCTTTTGGCAAGAGGACTTGCAAAAACTCTTTCTTGCTCTTTACTTGAGCTTTCTATAGATTGATTGGAACTTAATGGAATTTCTTGTTTTGGTGCAGTAGGCGATGCTTGCGCTTGAACAGTACCACCACTATATTGGTCAATTATAGTTTGTATAGCGTCTATCCCTTCTCCTTCTTCAAGTAGTACAGCTATTAGGGTGTTGATCTTTACTTCGTTTGTACCTTCTGGTATTAAAATTTTTCCTATTATTCCAGAATCAACAGCTTCCATTTCCATTATAGCTTTGTCGGTTTCAATTTCTGCCATGATCTGACCAGGAGATACCTCATCACCTTCTCCTTTAAGCCATTTTGTTAAACTACCTTCAGTCATAGTTGGAGATAATGCAGGCATCAGTACTGGGATTGCCATCTTCTTTTTAGCCTCTTGAAAATAAATTCACCACAAATAAAAATACGGCTAATGAATAATATTGCAACAAAAAATAATTCTATTTAATTTTTTAGCTACTGATTCATATATGGAAGTAATTATATATATACTCGTAAAATTGCTCAAGTTGTTGTGCAGAAGTACAATAGGGAGGCAGTAAATATATTGTTTTACCTAATGGCCTTATAAGGTAACCTGCTTCAATAAATTTTTTGCGTAAAGATAATGTAATTTTGAAAAGGTCTAAATTATCCGGCAGCACTATATCGAAAGCTGCAATAGTTCCAATTTGTCTAAATTTTTCTAATCTTGCTTCAGCTGAAAGGAGTTTTTGTATACCGGTAGAGTTAGCTTCCTTTATAGTATTAATATTTTCTATAGTTCTACTTTTTACTAATAGTTCTAGCGAAGCAATTGCAGCTGCGCATCCTAATGGATTGGCAGTGTACGAGTGACTGTGCGTAAATGCAACCTGCATATTATTTCCCCAAAATGCCTCAAATATTTTCTCCGTAGTCACTGTAAGTGCTAAAGGTAGAAAACCCCCAGTTAATCCTTTAGATAAGCAAATAATATCTGGTACAAAATTTATATGTTCAAATGCAAAATTTTTCCCAGTACGTCCAAAGCCGGTCATTACTTCATCAAAGATGACCAAAATGCCAGCGTCTCTGGTGAGCCTACAGATTTGCTCTAAAAATGAAGGACGGCATATTTGCATTCCATTTGCTCCTTGCACTAAGGGTTCAACCATAAGTGCAATTATCTCCTCTCCGTGCTTTTTTATGATTTCTTGTAAGGCATTTAAAGATATCTCCTCTTTTAACTCAACATCCTGATCCCCATTCCAGGTTTGAGGGAAGGGAATGTGATGATTTTTAAAAAGAAGCTGGCCAAATACGCTATGCAGGTGTGATTGTCCAACACTCATAGCTCCTAATGTATCACCATGATACCCACCAGCAAAACTTATATAAGATCTTTTGTTATAAATCTTCTGATTAAACCAGTACTGAAATGCCATTTTGATGGCAACTTCTATAGTGCTAGAGCCATTATCAGAAAAGAAAAACCTTTTTAGTGACTCAGGTAATATTTTTTGTAAACCCATACATAGGTTGATTGCTGGCTCGTGTGAAAAGCCTGCAAAAATTACTTGCTCCAGTTTTAATGCTTGTTCATATATAGCATTTGCGATATATGGGTTAGCATGACCGTGAAGGTTTACCCACCAGCTCGAAATCAAATCAAGATATTTTTTATCATCCTGATCTATTAAATAAGGACCAACTCCTGCTTTGATAATCAAAGGTAGGTCAGCTATTTTATCTTGGGTTATAGGATGCCAAATTATTTGCTTGTCTATTTTGGCTAAGTTTATCATTTTAATTATACCAAATCTTTGTTAAATAAAGTCCATAAGGTGGAGCAGTTTCTGGGCCAACTTTTCTATCTTTAACATTTAAAACTTCTTGCAATTTTTTGCAATCCCATTTCTTTACCCCAATATTTTTTAGAGCTCCAGCCATTATTCTAACTTGATTATGGAGAAAAGATTTGCCTTCAAAGATAAAATCTATAACCCCCCCTTCTTTTTCTATAATATCTATCTTATCAATTGTTTTGGTAGAATTTTTAGCTTGGCATGAAATAGCCCTAAAGCTGGTGAAGTCATGCTCCCCAATGAGTATCATTGCTCCCTTTTTTATAATATCTAGATCCATTTTTTCTTTTATTAACCAAGCTTTGTTATCCATAATAGCTAAATGGGAGTTTCTATTGACTATACGGTAAATATACCTTTTCTTTCTAGCACTGAAACGTGCATGAAAATCCATTGATACTGTTTCGATATCCAAAACTGCAATATAGGGCTTCACAAAGTGATTAATAGCGCTTTTTATTTTGTGAAGTTGATAATCATGGTCTAAATCAAAGTGTGCAACTTGCTCAAAGGCATGCACTCCAGTATCAGTGCGGCCAGCACCAAAAACAGTTACTTCTTTATGGGCAAATTTTTCTATAGCATTTTCTATAGATTCTTGGATTGAAATACAATTTTTTTGCCGCTGCCAGCCAAAAAACTTGCTACCATCATACTCTACAGTGATTTTATACCGAAACATTTGCATTAGGGCTTTATTTTTTTGCCGTATAATTCTAGCCTGTGATCAATTAATTCATAACCTAGCTTTTTAGCAATTTTTTCTTTAAGTTTTTCCAGTTCTTCGTCTGCAAATTCTAGAATTTTTCCAGTTTCTATATCTATTAGATGATGGTGATGTTTTGTATTTGAATAATTAGCTTCATATCTTGCTTTGCCATCGCCTATTTCTAATTTCTTAATTAGGTTATGTAGCTCAAGAAGACTTACAGTCCGATAAACTGTTGCTAGGCTTATATTTGAATCAATTAAGTTAGCTCTTTTATATATCTCTTCTACATCTGGATGATCAGAAGAATTAGATATAGCTTCAGCTATAACTTTCCTCTGTGGAGTCATTTTGATATTTGCAGATTGGCATATTATCTCTAGTTTTGAGGTCATATAATTACTTAATAATATATACTTAAAAGTTTTTTATTCATACTCTGGGTAATGATATTTGTATTTTTAATCCTCCACACGAAGTACTTCTACCAAGATTTATAAATCCCCCATGAGCTTGCACTATTGTTTTTACTATGGCAAGTCCTAAACCAAATCCTTCTTTGTTTTCATTCACGTAAAAAAAGGGTTCAAAGACTTTCTTATGCAATTCTGGTGCAATTCCAGGGCCGTCATCTTCAGTTGTAATAATGACTAAATCCTCGGAACACTTTAATTCAATAACAACATTATTTTTAGCAAATTTACAAGCGTTATTTATTACATTATCAATCACTCTTTTTATAGCATTAATTTTAATATTAATACTACAATTTGTTTCCTTGTTAATATAACTTATCCTTGGATCATGAAAATTGTGTATCCTTTCTAATATTATCTCATTTATATCAGCAAACTGACTTTCCTCGTTACCTTCCCCTTTAGCAAAGTTTAAGTAGCGAGATAATAATTCTTCCATTTCTTTTAGATTAGTTTCTAATGAAGCAGATAAATTAATATCATTGCACATTGCAAGCTTTAATTTCATTCGAGTAATTGGAGTCCTTAAATCATGAGAGATATGAGTTAATAATTCACTCCTATTTTGTATATTACGTTCTAATCTTTTTTTCATTTTAATTAAAGCAAAACCAGCAGTTCTAATTTCATGAGCACCTGTTGGCTTGAATTCAACTACTTTTTGTCCGCTACCAAATTTATTAGCTGCTTCTGTAAGGTTTAAAATGGAGCGAACTTGATTGCGCATAAACAAAATAGCAGTTATTACAAGCAAAGCAGATGTTGCGACCACCCAAGAAATGAATACATAAGTTGTAGGGCTATGTATGCGTCTACCTGAAAATTCAGTGTGTAAGTTGAACTGAGTAAGTGGAGTATCACACCCTATTAATCCTTTTTCTGAGATATAGTATAAAGATATTTGCCTATTTAAAGATGATTCAAGGGCTATTTTCAAGCTATCAAATTTGTAGCGATCAGCATAGGTTCTTTTAGTTTGATACTTTAAAGGGCTTGTTACCTCGATTTTAGCTAAAAAAACAATTTGCCAGTTTTTTATTATTCTTTCTAATTCCATTTGGTTTGTCACCCCATCTATTAACCTTACTAAAAAGGTTAGTTCAGATACAAGGGATTGCTGCATATGTCTATTAACATTATCCCAGTGTCGTTGATAAAATATATATGCAGTAACGAGCTGGATTACAATAACTGGTATAACTATTATTAAAAAAAACCTACCAAAAAGTGATCTTGGAAAGATAATCCATTTATCTAAAGCCATTTTTTCTTTTTAAAGAAGAAATATGGTAATAAGGCTGATATAATAATCATACCAATGGCCATAGGATAACCGAAAGTTAAGGATAGCTCTGGCATATTTTCAAAGTTCATTCCATAAACGCTTGCAATAAGTGTAGGCGGCATGAATACTGCAGAGGCTACTGTGAAAACCTTGATGATCATGTTTTGTTCTACTGAAATCATGCCCAGCGTTGCGTCCAATAAAAAGCTGTTTCTTTGATAGAGAAAATTGTCATATTCTCCGAGGGAATGGACTTCTCTAGCTAAGTTCTTAAATTTAGACTTAAACTCTTTTTTAGAAGTTAATCTATTATTGTCATTTATTTGACTGAAGTATATTAGAAGCCTATTAATACTAACCAAACTTTCTCGATTTTTTGAAATTAGGTTACCAGTATAGCCTATCTTCCGTATTACTGAATTGTACTTTTTTGATGAGATAATTTCCTGTTTAGAGCTTTTTTCAAAAATAGCTTTTAATAAATCGTCGAGCTCATTACCAGCTTCTTCAAGAACATCTGCGGTTTTATTGATAAAAGATTCTAATATTCCACTTAAAACAGTTTCTGGAGAATTGCATTGTTGGATCCCTCTTGTTGCGCGAGCTATAAAATTCACCAGTGACCAAGGTGTGCTATAACGTAGTATGATAATATATTTGATTGTCAAAATAAAAGTTACAGCTGTACTGTCTGGATGATCTTCTTTAGAAGATTTATCTAGGACTGTAACAGTCATGTAGTGAGCGTTGCCTTCTTTATAAAATGGGCTCATAACCTCAATTTTATCCATTTCAGCTCGAGTTGGTATATTGATTTGCAGAATGTTTTCTACATATTGTTCTTCTTTAGCAGTAGGCTCATATAAGTCTATTAAAACAGTTCTATGTGGTATAGAAGCCCCTATACCTATCTCTTGTTTCTCTAATCTATTACCTAAATCTGTGTATACCGTTATCATTTTTACAGCAGTAAATTCTATTCATGATTGCATTCAAGCAACTTTTAATTGTAAGCTGGATATTACACAAACAAATTACTTGAAAGTTCATCACAAGGCAATGATTTTATTTTAACGGTTAATAATTATGTTGAATTTACTTATATGATGGTATTAGGAGCTTATATCTTATGATGAAGCAATGTACAGGTAATATTAGCAGCATTACCTATGGGAATTGGTATAATATGGGAGACAGCGGTTGGTTTTTTTAGTAGCAAATAAAATGAATGTAATTAAATCTACGTTAAAATAGTATAAGAGAAAGGATTATGAAGCGGTGTTGCTATTGCTGTAATATTACTAAGCATGCTAAAACTAAGGATATACTAGCATTATCAATAAATGTTGAAACTCTATGCAAATAGAAGAAGTGATGGATAAGAAAATAAGAAAGATAGAACATGAGCTGCTGGCCTCATCACATTCTTTACAAGTAGTTGCAGATGGTTTGCGCCTGTTCTTGGAATTGTTGCTGCGGTTTTAGGGGTTATAAAAACCATAGCAAGTATTGATCAGCTACCACAGATATTAGGTAAAATGACTAATGGAGCTCTAGTTGGAGCTTTTTTATCATATTGTGCAGTCAGTCCACTTGCTAATAAAATAAAATCGATATATGAACAGGATACGCATTTATATTTTGTGGTAAAAGATGTAATTATTTCTTATTTGTACGGAAGTTCTCCCTAAGTTACAGTTGAAATGGGGGAGAGCCAACATACCAACAGAATACCTACCTAGTTTTATAGAGCTAGAGAATCAATTATAAAAAGAGAGCGAGTAAATTGAAAATATTTTTGAAGGTTTGAGTTTTTGCATAAGAATTTATTTGTTTTTGATATTGAAACAACACCAGACTTAAAAGCTGCGGCAAATTTATTAGGCGCAAAAGAAGATTTAATAGCACTCCGGCAGGCCCTTGTTGATTATCATTTAGAAGTGACAGGAGGCAAAAACTCTTTTTTTAGGCAGCCATTTCATCGGGTTGTTACTATTAGCTTTCTAGAAGCAGAAATAGGATGGGATGGTAATCAAGAATTCTATCATTTAAGAAAAATACGCTCTGGGGGCACTTTAGCTTCTGATGAAAAGGAAATAGTGAAAGGCTTTTTTCATTATCTTTCTGATATATATCCAAGGTTGGTTTCTTTTAATGGTCGGGCCTTTGATCTTCCGGTTTTAAAATATAGAGCTATGCTTCACGGGATTCAAGCAAGGTGGTTGTACCAGAGTGGTGATAAGTGGAACAATTATCGCTCTAAATATAGCCTAGATTGGCATTGTGATTTAATAGATGCCTTTTCTGATTTTGGAAGTTCTGCTAGGATTAAAATGAAGGAAATTTGTGCAATGTTAAATTTTCCAGGTAAACTTGAAACTGAAGGTTCAATGGTTGAGGTGATGTACAATGAAGGGAAGCTGCAGGAAATCAGGGATTATTGTGAATTAGATGTAATAAACACTTATTTATTATATATAAGACATGCATATCATATAGCAAAAGTGTCAAAGGAATCTTACAATAAAATGATAGATGATTTGATCTCTTTCTTACAAAATGAGAAAAAACAACATTTCACAATATTTTTGAATGAATGGCACAAGATTGGGATTCAATACCTTTAATTAAAAAAGATTTAAGGAAAAAATTAAAACAAATCCGCTTTGACTTGAGTGAAAATATATTGCAATAAAGTTTCTGAAGATATATCTATAAAAATAGATAGGTATTTAAATGTAAATAACATTGCTACGCGTTATCCGATAAATAATGAAGTAAATATAATCAGCTATTTGAAAAATCTGAGAAAAAGAGCATTGTTTTACCTGCTATTGAAGGCCATGGTGTTGTTTTCAGAGAATGATGAAAATAACCAGAGATCTATTAATTAATAAGTGGTTTATTCCTGAGCTAGGCTCCAGTATAAGCTTGGCCATTATTCCGGAAGTAATCATAGTTTCAATGCTTGGATTCAACAGAAGTTGTTATAGGCCTGGTTGTGGGCTCTGGGTATTACAACAAAATTTTGCGCACCTATTTGACAGCCCTTAGTATCGGAATTGCTTTTTCTGTTCAAGGGGTTGAAAATATCCCAGCTGAAGCTCATGATGTTACACTTGATTTAATTATTACCAAAAAAGAAGTTATTAAAAAATGCAGTCAAAAAGTTTATTGCAAAAAATAAAGCAAGCCTTAATAAAACACGATATCACTACAACACCGGATTTAGAAGCAAGTTTATTAATGATGAATGTGCTTAATCTTAAGAATAGGGAAAGTTTGTTAATGCTTTATGAGAATGAGGTAACCCAAGAACAAATAAGGACCTGCGAAGCTTTACTGCAAAGAAAAATTGAAAAGGAGCCCATAGCTTATATATTAGGTTATAAAGCATTTTGGAAGTATGATTTTATAGTTAACCCAGAGGTTTTAATTCCCAGGCCAGAAACTGAATTGATTGTTGAATTGGTACAAAAACATTTTCCAAAATCAGATGGAAAGCTTAATATATTAGATCTTGGTACTGGTACTGGTTGCATACTGATAACGCTTTTAAAGATTTATACCAATGCAACCGCTACAGGAATTGATATATCTGAAGGCGCCTTGAGAATAGCACAGGCTAATGCAGATAGGCTAGGGGTAAGTAATAGGATACAGCTTATTAAAAGTAATTGGTTTGAACAGATTAAGCCAGAGAAAAAATTTGAGATTATCGTTTCTAATCCCCCTTATATAGGCTTAGAAGAATGGTCAAATCTTGCAAAGGGTGTTAAAGACTATGAGCCTAAAGTTGCATTGACAGATTATGCAAGTGGCTTAACCCATTATGAGAGTATTTTAGAAAAACTACATGAATATTTAGAAATAGATGGTAAAGCCTTCTTTGAGTTTGGTTATAATCAGTTAGATGATCTAAGTAAACTTGTCAGTAAATATAATTTTAGTATTAACCAAATAGCTCATGATCTAGCGCAAATCCCGAGAGTTATTTGTATCTCGTAGTTGAAAGTGGTGCATGAATAGAGTAAGGCGATTTTTTTCTATCACAAACTCGCTTAATTTTCATGAACCTTCACTACTGGAGCTGTAAGTTGGTGTTAAAATGTGATTAATGAATATTGACATAAATTTATAGTATTAATTATTTTGGGAGCACTAACAAAGGCTCTACCTATGATATTCATCAAAAATAGCCCAAAAATTTTAAAGTCGAGGTGACTTGGCTAATAAGGGGTTATTACTCTTCAAGTTCATCTCTTAAGTTAGGTACAAGAAATACCTTTATTATATGGTTTTGGGTTTACAAGTAATTAATGCTGGATCGTATCCTACAGGAATAGCAGTGGCTGATTTCAGCGGTAACGGCAGATCGGATTTAGCAGTTGCTAGTTATCACCCCAATAGCATCTTTAAATATCTATCAATTTCCAACAATAACTACGACCACCGAGCCAGCGACACTTACTACAGCAACCACCACTTCATCGCTCCGTACCATTTTTGCCCCTTTATCAGAAGTAAACCCTATATTTTGGTACTCTAAAAACGCTGGTTGGCACTATTAAGGCTATTGTTATTCACTACACTTCACCTCTATATTCAAATTAGAAACTGTTAACAACCCTAAAGTCGTATGCCGGGGACCATGTTCTTTGAGGCAATCTCTCCAGAGTACTAATATGCCTAGCATCTTCAGTTCACAAAAACACTTTATAATGATTAATTTTTGGGCCTACCTTCAAAGGATGTCATATGCTTTTTTCCTTTTTAGATGATAATATATCGCAATCCTTTTTTGTTCAACCTTGGGTTGTTAACATCTCCCAAAATGCTCTCGCTATATCAACCATCTTTAACTTAAATACCAAAGATAAAAACTAAAGTGAGTATGTGACAGAAAAAACGAGTGCTATCTACAGTAAATGTACTATTTTAAAGTTTTTATCTTTGCACCTTACAAGAGAAGACAACCAGTTTTTTAAGTTAAGGAAGCATATGTATTAACAATTCTTGGCTTAACTTTTTTAACTTACCTTTGATAGATGACAACTATCCTTGGCCATCTTCTTTTTCACCTGCTTTAATATTCTTTACATTTAATAGATCTCTTTTCTTAAGTTAATACCATTGCCACTTCACTTCTCTCCCCTATCCACATTAAAATCCTTTATCTATACCAACTTGTGTGTTGACCAAAAAGATTGTACTGTGCTATAATTTGATTTACTGAGCTTGACACTAACGATTTCATAACTATAAATAGTAATAGCAAATTTATTTTTTAATTCTTTTTTGGAGGTTTTTGCTTGGTACAAGTTGACGCTCGATTTAATTTTAATACGACAAATAATTCATCTAATATCGAAAATTTGTTGAGAGAGCTAAAGAGGTTAATGCAAAGAGAAAAGACTCTTCAGTCTGTGAAAGAGCACCGTTTCTATTTAAAGCCCTCTGCCAAAAGAAAGCAAAAACAAAAGAAAGCTAGCACTCAAAGAAGACAGCTTAACAACCAGAGAAGACAGTTTTCTTAAGGGCTATTAGTAATTCCTTAGGTTAGAATGACTCAAAGAAGTAAGCTAGTAATTGCAAATTGGAAGATGAATATTCTTTTGCGTGATGCATTTGTCTTGCTTAAATCTGTTAAAACAGAGAATCACCTTAAGAACTTAGTAGTTTGTCCACCTTTTGTTTATATATCAACTTTAATTAGTGCATTTGCAAAACTAAATTTCGGAGCACAGGATTGTTCTGCAAATGATTTAGGGGCGCATACTGGTGAGATTTCAGCTTCAATGTTATATGAGATTGGATGTAAATACGTGATTATTGGTCATTCTGAAAGGCGCATTAATTTGGGTGAAGACAATAAAATAATAGGTAGGAAGTTAGCTAAGGCTTTAGAGGCTGGTATTACTCCTATAATTTGTATAGGTGAATCTCTGATCAAAAATCAAAATAGTACTTTAGAATATCTCTTTAATCAGCTTGAGGAGATAGGGGTAGATAGCACTAAAAAATTTGTGATTGCATATGAGCCCATTTGGGCCATAGGCTCTGGTATTACCCCAATTGCCAATGAGATTAGCTACATATTTGCTAAAATTAAAGATATTTATCCACATCTTCAACTGTTATATGGTGGTTCTGTAAATCCAGAAAATGCAGATGAATTTTTCAGCATAGATATTTTAGACGGGTTATTGGTTGGAGGAGCTAGTTTAAGCGAGAAAAAATTGAATCAAATACTGATGGAGTAATAAATAAGAAGAATAGATTTAAAATCCTTGGAAGGCGTTGCTCAAACTTAAATTTTTATATTTCCTTAACTTGAAGCGTTGGTTGTACAAGGGGTAAAGATAAGAACTTTGATAAGCATTAACACAAGCTAAGATATATACTAAGAAGTTTAGTGAAGCTCTATGTTTTGTATGTTCAAAATTCATAGACTTTTTTAGAATATTAAACACTGATTCAACTAATGATCTTTTTTTAAGCAGTATTTTCTATTGCAAGTAAATGGTTTTCCATATCTTTCCTGATTTTTGTCAATAAACGTAATCCCTGATTATAAAGTTTAGTAAATAAATTCTTCAATAAGTATTCTTTACTGCCAAAGATTTTGCCTTTTGTAAAACCCTGAGGGATAGAGCAAGCTGTTGATATGTCACTACCGTTGCCTTTATTATTAATTGCAATACCATCCATAACTACTCATACTTAATTTAGTTATATTGCCAAATACTCAGTTGTTGTTTGTATGGTTTCCATGGCATATTGCGGATGTAGTAAAATCAATGATACCTGTATAATCTCCCTTAAATTAACTGTAACATTATGGTTAGCGGTAATATTAATCTTGACCATAATTGTATTGTTCTGTTGTAGCTTGGTAATTTGAAGTATCCTCTATATCTACATGATAAATGACATAGATAATAATTTTTAAAATCTTTGTAAGGTGATAAATAAAAGTATAGAATGATGATCAGTAATCCAGAAAACTTTAATTTTCCTTCTCCTTAACACTTTGTGAGTTGGTATTAATCTTCTTCTCTCTCATTCTTCTTACATCTGGCAGAAATTATCTAGGGTATAAAATGTAAGTTATGATACATCTCTTCATGTTGAGTATATATTTCTTAAGCAAATCTATCTCAACACTTAGCTCCTGCAAAACTCTCTCTCCTCAAACTTGCTACTCTCTTCTTATCCTATTTATAAATTTACGTTTATAAAATTCTTAGAATACAATATGCACTTAAAATGCCAAGAACAACGTTGCGCTATGCAATTGAAAAGTTTGGACTGGAACAGCAAAAAATACATGTCAATGCGACCAATCTCTCAAAAAGAAAAAGCGCTATTACTATATCTCAAAATTACCTTACAATACTTCATTAAAACAATTGACTGAAGCCATAATTATTGATATAAAGCTACCTAAAATTTCTTCGCTATGAAATCTTTTGCTGTATCTGCTTTTTTAGAAATCCACCCCTTTCAATTCCCAATATGCAGAGGATTAGTATGAAACAGCAACATTCACTTTATGGCATTCTATTTATGTTAGTTAACACTCTGGCTCTTGCAGGGCTGGATATTGCAGTAAAAATTCTAAGACAAGATTTGCATGCAGGAATAATAGTTTTTTTATATAAATTCAGCCTACTTATTATTATATTACCTTGGGTTTTGAAAGATGGATTAAAAAGACTTAAGACTCAAAGAATAATGTCTCATATGCTGCGTAGTTTGCTTAGTGTTGCTGGAGCATTATGTTTTTACCATGGGTTATATTTTGTTAATATGGCAGATGCAGCTGCTCTTGAAAACCTTCAATACTTAATTGTTGCAATATTTGGTATTATGTTTTTCTCAGAAGAAATTTCTATTTCAAAAATAGCTGCAATAATTTTAGCTTTTATTGGTGCTATTATTGTTGTAAATCCTGAAATTATTTCAGAATTTGGCACAATTAACATTAAAGGAAGCAGGTATAACAAGGGATACATTTTAATTTTAATAGCAACCTCTTTTTGGGCCTGCAACACTATCACTGTAAAATTATTAAGTAGCACTGAACATAACAAAACTCAAATGTTCTATTTATTGCTAACTGCCTCAATTTTATCAATACCTCCTGCATTTATTAAGTGGAGTAAAATAACAATTTGGAATATTAACTTATCACTCATTCCAGAATTCATTGACTTATCAAGTATAGATTTAAAATTAGATCATTTGCTATTAATAGGCTTTATTGCAGCCTGCTATTTTATTCATGGTATCATGTATTTTAATGCATTAAAATCAGAATTATCAGTTGTAATACCTTTTAGATATACCAAATTAATGTTTAGTGCATTTTTAGGCTGGCTATTCTTTGCAGAACAGCATAGTAATTTTTCTTATATTGGATATACTTTAATAATTGCTGCAGGGTTACTGCTTGTTAGATCACAAATGCAAAAAATTTCTAAAAAGAAAGAAGAAATTGCTGCTTAAGCCATTATTGCACGAACTATGGAATTATTATATACTTTATCAGCAGAGTATTTCAATTATATATTTTTCTGAATGAAAAGCTTTTTTATATTCTTATTATCTACTTTTTTAAGCGCTAAAGCTGCTTTTTATGAGGTTGAACAAAAGGTAACTACAGAATTTTTCTAAACCTGTAGAAAAATACCTAGAATTAATTTTGTAGACGAAGTTGAAAACAATTATAGTATTAAAGGTTTTGAAGGACAAATAGTAATCCTTTATTTTTGGGCGAGTTGGTGTGTTGAGTGTATTAATAAATTAAAAAGGCTGGATACATTAAAATCAAAATTACTATATGAAAGTGTTGCAGATATTGAAATTATTCCAATATCAATAGATTTAAAACAACCTGATTTTTTATATTCTATATACAAAAATACTGGTATTGCTAATCTTGGGTTATTTATTGATCAAAATAAAAAAGTTATGAAAACCTTAGAAATTAGTGGAGCACCCTATACCATAATTTTGGATAAGAATCTTATGGAAATTATAAGAACAAATCAGCATATAAAATTGGACAAGGCAAATATTATCGAGCGATTAATTAAGTTACATGGTGGACCAGTAAAGAAATATCAAAGCAATGCTCTATAACCAGAGCACACTGAAGATTTGTAAAAAGAAAGTGACAATATTGGCAATTCTGGTATACATGATATGTGGAATTCAAAATAAATAACATGGGCAACATTCTAGTCTCCATTAAAAAGCTTGAGCATTATAAAGAATTACCTTTACCTTCCTATGCTACAATTGACAGCGCTGGTATGGATCTTATGGCGGCAATTCCAGAAAACGAATCAATTGAATTATTGCAAAAACAAAGGAAATTAATTCCAACTGGCATAGCAATAGCGTTGCCTAAAAGTTTTGAAGCGCAAATTAGGCCGCGATCTGGACTCGCTATAAAAAGCGGGATAACCATCACCAATGCTCCTGGTACAATTGACGCTGATTATAGAGGCGAGATTCTTGTATCTTTAATAAATTTAAGTGAAGAGATTTTCCAAATTACTAGAGGCATGAGAATTGCACAGATGGTGGTTGCAAAATATGAAAGAATTAACTGGAATTTGACCGAGTCTTTAGATGAAACTGAACGAGGTGCAGGCGGATTTGGATCTACTGAATTATAAACATGCTTGGGAAATAACCCTTACTTGGACCTGAAAAAGGTAATGGCTCTTACCTTAAAGTAAATTCAATTTTATTTGAACTCTGCAAGGCGAAGGTATGTATGCTGGAGCTCCAGCTATCTTTACTTTATAAGACTTGCTGGCTGTAATTTAGCTTGTATGTTTTGTGATACCGAATTTGATGAACATCAGGAAATTTTTGTTGAAGAAATAATCAAAAAGGTTAAACTGCTCTCTCCAGATTACAAAAAGTTGGTGGTTTTAACTGGGGGCTAAGCTTTTAGGCAGCAGATCTCTCTAGTGTGTAAGACAATTAGTAAAAGAGGGGTTTTAAAAAGTTCAAATTGAAACTGATGGTTTACTATACCAAGATATCCCCAAAGAAGTTGAAGTAATATGTTCTCCTAAAAATACTGGTAATGGATATCAATAGATAAGAGAAGATTTATTAGCATATGTCAAAGCTATAAAATTTCTTATCTCAGCATCAAATAATCTTTACCACGATATTGCTGCAATTGGTTAATCAAATACTGATATTAAAGCATATATCCAACCAATGGATGAAATCGATGAAGAACTAAATCTAGCCAACACCGCATTAACAATACAAGTAGCCCGCAAGCATAATGCAATTTTATCCATGCAATTTCATAAAATTTTTAGCAATAATATTAGGATAGAATAAATTTATGAAAAGTTTTAGATACTGTTAACAAAGGTTTTTAATTATCTTAAAATGAACTTTGCTAATAGTGCTCAGGTCTTACTTCATAATCATATAGATTTCAGCATTTGTTTCAACTACGTTGGTACACACCATAAAGCTCAATTAAAAGCAGCTACAACCAACGCACTGTATGCAGAGGAAAAATGTACATTAACAATATATATAGTTGATATAATTATTATCGTTCTTTATTTTGTGGATTGCATTTGCGTTGGGCTATATAAATATAACTTGGTGATCGCACTTAAAGAACATACGTTGGGGGGGGAGGGATGGTAGAAATTTTCCTGATATTTTTTCTTGCTCACCATGGCTTTAATATATGGTAAAAACATAGAGCAATTTTATGCTTAGATATAAGTCAGCGATATTATGGCAAAATTGCACAGTAAAGGTGGATGGATTACTAATATTGCTTCATTACCTACATCTGTTATTATAACGACTTCTTCAATTACTGCTATGGGATATATAATAATTCCTAGTTGATTCCCTACATAGATTGGAACTTTAGCTAAGGTACTCATAAAGCTGGCTTTTGACAAGGCTTAAAATTTGCATTTTGGCCTGATAATATTATGGGTTATTTAATATAACAAAATTTCCTAAAGCGTTGCCTTATTCTGTAGCAATGCTGATTGATATATATATGATGGTGCCAAATCTTGGTATTACAAAGGATATTCCCTATGACTAACGCTCAAGTGTTTGTTAGAGATCTATCTGCACTGCAACCAGATAATTGTTATTACCTCGCTCAATCCACCTTCAAGTGTGCAGCAAATGGTAGCTTAATATATTGCTAGAAATAGCAGCTATGACATTTTGCCAGGCTAAAGTTCATCTAATTGCAGAACAGTTCGCGAATACTTTGAGCAGCACTATGCTCTTTGTTCCAGCGCTTTCTACTATTTTAACTTGTGCATTTGCTTTTTCGTGCCAACTGAGAGGGTTAGAGATAAAACAGCTTGCCTTGGATATGTCACTGCTGCTATCTTTACTCTTCTCTGGCAAATTTTTAAAGTAATTTTAATTTAGACGCATCAATTTCTCAATATAATGCAAATAAATATGTAGAAGAGCATGTTGCAAGGTATGTATTTTGCATAAAGTCCAGCTGTGCCTGTTTTTAGAGATGCATTATGGTATAACCCTAGTGGATTGGTAGAGATTGGACAAGTATGCCAAAATGCTTTAGCAGCATAAGGTTGTTTGGCCTTGCTGAAGGCAATTATACCCTAAAGAGAGGCTTTAGCAATTTGCAAAGTAACTCTTCCATTTCTCAATTCAAACTCCTCCGCAAAGCTCAAATCTCCTGAATCTTTGGAAAATTTACCTAACGTTTGGTTTTCTACATAATCTTGCCATTCCTTTAAAGTACTAATGATAAGCTCATCTTTAGAGGTTAAAGCTATTTCGATTCTATCTGTAATAGCGAAATTCCTATCTTTTCTTGCTTGCTGGATAATTCTTACTAAATCTCTTGCAAGACCTTCTTTTTTTAATGAGTCAGTAATCTCTGTATCAAGAATAATTAATGCATCATTGGTAGTTAAGGAATTGGCAACATTTTTATATTCTTGTTTTGGCTCTAAAGTAATAGAAAATTCTTCTGGTAATAATTCTATGCCATCTAAAACTGCCTTGTTATCTTGTATGTGCCAATTATCTGCTTTCAATGCTGCAAGCAATTGTTTCACACGTGTTGGTATCCTCCTTCCAATAATTTGTAAGTTCAATTTTATTTTAAGATTTGCATATCGAGTTATTTCAGATTTTGGCAAACTTTCCCAAGATTTTACGTTAATTTCATCTAAAATCAGCTTGCTCATATCCTCGCTTAGATTTCCTTCAGAAACTCCGATAAAGGTGGCTTTTGCTAAAGGTTGCCTCACTCTAATTCCAAGATTGTTACGTAAACATAATGCAGCATTGCAAGCATCCATTACCCGATCCATATTTTTAATTAAGTCCTCTTTGATTAAAGAATTATTAACTTCAGGGTATTTTTCTAAGTGTATACTAACGTTATCTGAGACGTCAACACTATATAATCTTAAGAAAATGGATTCTGTAGCAAGTGGCAGTAATGGGGCAATAGCTTTACATATTAAAACTAGAACACTAAATAAGGTATTATATGCTGCTAGTTTATCCTGACTTATCTCGGATTTCCAAAAACGTTCCCGAGATCTTCTTATATACCAATTAGTTAAAATTTCGAAAAAACTTTCAGAAGCCTTGGTTGCAGTCACTGTATCATACAAATCCATTGCCTCTTTAATGATATTAACTATTTTTAGGCACTTGGATATTATGTACTGATCCATAAAGTTTTTTGATGAAAGATCAAAGCTTGCTTCAATTTGATCTGCATTAGCATACATTGAAAAGAAATTATATGAATTTAGAATTGGTTTAATTACTAATCTAAATATTTCTTTTATGACTTTCGCATCTTTATCTATGACTAGCTCGCTTCCTCTCATAACTCCAGATGAAAGCATAAACCACCTTAAGGGATCAGCTCCAACAGTTTTGAAAACTTCACTAGGGTCAGCATAGTTTTTTAAGCGTTTAGATAGCTTTTGTCCCCTGTCACCAAGTATAACTCCATGGCAAATGCAATTTAAAAAAGGTGGCTTATTGAAAAGTGCGGTAGATAGAACCATCAATGTATAAAACCATCCTCTGGTTTGTGCTACATATTCAACTATAAAATCTGCAGGGAAATTATTCTCAAATTTTTCCTTATTTTCGAAAGGATAATGTTGTTGCGCATAAGGCATTGAACCGCTTTCAAACCAGCAATCTAGTACATCAGATACCCGCCTTAATACAGATTTGCCTGTTGGGTCTTTGGGATTTTTCTTGGTCAACTTATCTATAAAAGGCCTATGCAAATCTTCAACCTTAACGTTAAAAGCTGCCTCAATTTCTGCTATTGAACCATAAACTTCTATGTGTGGATATGCTGGATCATCACTTTGCCATACAGGAATAGGACACCCCCAATATCTGTTGCGTGAAATCGACCAGTCTCTTGCATTTTTCAGCCACTTACCAAATAATCCATCTTTAATATAGCTAGGAATCCAATTAATCTGTTGATTATTTTTGACCATTCTCTCTCTGATTTCAGTGACCTTGACATACCAAGAAGGTATTGCTTTATATATTAAAGGAGTATCAGTGCGCCAGCAGTGTGGGTAATTATGTAGATACTGTTCAGTTTTCAACCATAGATTTTGTTTTTTCAGATAAATAATAATATCATCATTTGCCTCAAATACTTGTTTGCCAATATAATCTGTAACTGGAAAAACAAACTTACCAGCATTATCAACAGGACATACTATTTCTATTGCGTGTTGTTGGCATAAATTAAAGTCATCCTCACCAAAGCCAGGGGCTATGTGCACCATACCAGTACCATCTTCTGTGGTAACAAAATCACCATGCAGTATGACAAAAGCGTCTTTGTGGTCGGCGAAATAGTTGAATACAGGATGATAACTCTTATTTATCAAATCATCGCCTTTGATAGTGCTAACAATATTTTCTCCGATTTCGTTTTTATATTTATGTAGTAAAGCTGAAGCAATAATATAAATTTTCTCATCCTTTAGAACAGCTGAATATTCTATGCCTTTATTAACTGCAATTGCTAAGTTTGAAGGCAATGTCCACGGTGTTGTGGTCCAAATTAAGCAGCAAGTAGGTAGAGGCGGTAAGTCCTTTATTCTATCTTTTAGTTTTATGGTAAATGTGACAGCTTTGCTTTGTTTTTCTCTGTAAGCGTTGTCCATTCTGGTTTCAAAATCTGAAACAGGAGTTTGGCATGCCCAAGAATAAGGCATAACTCTCATTGACTCATAAATCAGGCTTTTCTTATAAAGCTCCTTAAAGGCCCAGATAACACTTTCTATATAGCTTTTATCCATGGTTTTATAATCATTAGTAAAATCAACCCATCTCGCCTGCCTATTAACATAGTATTGCCATTCTTTAGTGTGTTTTAGGACAGAGGTTTTACAGTGTTCATTAAAATTACCAATACCAAAATTTTCTATCTCATTTTTGCCAGAAACGCCAAGCTCCTTCTCTGCAGCCATTTCAGCAGGTAAGCCATGACAATCCCAGCCAAACCTACGCTCTACTCTCTTACCTAGCATTGTTTGATAGCGAGCAAAGGTATCCTTAATAAAGCCAGTCAGAAGATGGCCATAATGTGGCAGCCCATTAGCAAAGGGTGGGCCATCATAAAAAACATAATCTGTATCGCCCTTAACCGACTTTTCAAATATTTTAAGAGATTGCCATTTACTGATAATTTCTTCTTCAGCTTGTGCTAAAGAGCTGCCCACTTCTAGGCTAGGGTATATCTTTTCTAGTTTCATAATGAATCGTGTTTAGGTATAAATTGTAATTTATGCAAAACCTTTGAGCTTTTTAGCTCTATTAGGCCTACGAAGCTTACGTAAAGCTTTTGCTTCAATTTGCCTAATCCTTTCTCTAGTGACTGAAAACTGTTGCCCTACTTCTTCAAGAGTATGATCGGTATTTACTCCTATACCAAATCTCATCCGTAAAACCCTTTCTTCTCTTGGAGTAAGAGATGCTAGAACTCTAGTAGTCACTTCTCTTAAATTAGATCTTACTGCAGAGTCAACTGGCTGTAGTGCATTTTTATCTTCGATGAAGTCTCCAAGAACGCTTCCCTCATCGCCTTCAGCTCCAACAGGATTTTCAAGGCTCATTGGTTCTTTAGCAATTTTTAAAACTTTTCTTACCTTCTCAACAGGCATTCCAAGTTTTCTTGAGATCTCATCAGGAGTTGGTTCTCTGCCTATATCGTGCATAATTTGCCGTGATGTGCGAAGAATCTTATTAATTGTTTCAATCATGTGTACGGGAATTCTGATGGTTCTTGCTTGATCTGCAATAGAGCGGGTTATTGCCTGCCTTATCCACCATGTTGCATATGTTGAGAATTTATAGCCTCTTCTATATTCAAACTTGTCAACTGCTTTCATCAAGCCAATATTACCCTCTTGAATTAAATCTAGAAATTGTAACCCACGGTTGGCATATTTTTTAGCGATTGATATAACTAGTCTCAAATTAGCTTCTATCATCTCTTTTTTAGCTCTGGTTACCATCCTTTCAGATTTTTGCACTTCCACTACTAATTCTTTAAAACTTGCTATGTCAATACCTAGATTAGTTGCAATTTGACGTAATTTTTGATGAAATTCCTCCACTTTTTCATTTTTGACGAATTTACTATACTTAAGATTTTGAGAGATCTTTTTAATCCAATCTGGATTTAACTCATTACCTAAGTAGTCTTTTAAAAATAAGGTTCTGTCGACTCCACACTCCATTGCAAGCTTTAGGAAACTCATCTCAAGTTTAATAAGATTTTTATTAGCTTCGTATAGCTCTTCTAAAAGCTTTTCTATGTTGCTTTCATTTAATTTCAATTCCAACATTACATCTGAAAGTTGCGAAATTAGATGTTCATATTTATCCTGCTGCTCGTTATCTAACTTTGCTCCTTTTAGAGCTAATACAAGTTTTTCTTGCTGTAATTTTAATATCTCTTCTCCAAGTTCAAATGCTTTACCTAAAGACTCTATAACTTTAGGCCTTAATTCGCTTTCCATCTTTAAAATAGAAGCGTTTTCAAAGCCGTCTTCTTCCACTTCTTCTGCCACCTCTTCATTAGTATCAAACTTCTCATTTTCTTCAGTCTCAGCATTAGAAAAATCATGGCTTTGAAATTCTTCAGAATATCTAGCATCTAGATCTATGATATTTCTTAAGCTAATTACATCATGGGTTAAATCCTCATACCATTTTATAATGGAACGCACTGCTAAAGGACTATGACAAAGGTAGGCGATTCTTTTTCTACGACCTTCTTCAATACTTTTTGCAACTTCAACTTCTTTTTCTCGAGTAAGAAGCATCTGTCCACCCATTTCTTTCAAGTAGAACCTAACTGGGTCATCGCTTCTTGGTGCAGTGTCTTCATTTTCCTCAGATTCAGAGGCAAGATCTGTATCTGAATCTGATTTGTTACCAAATAAATCTAATTCTATATCATCTTCTTCACGATGTTTTGAGCCTCCAATAGATATACCTTCAATTGGATCTAGTACAGTATCACTCTCAGTATCTTGAGCGTTTGATAAGGCTTTAAGCTCATCGTCTGTAATTATTGGATTGTCTTTAACCTTCTTTAAAGGGTCTTTTAATAATGATTCTTCGTTGTTTGTTATAGGAGGATTATCTTTTTTCTTATTATTTGCTATTGACATACAATTTTCTCTGTTTTTAGATTATGTTTAATTGTCTTTTCAATTTTGATTCATGCTCTTTTAAAGCCATAAGCCTTAAAAATACATGTTCTGAACCATCCATAATCAGATCTTTTTCGGTTTTTTTTATCTGCTGCTGAACAATATATAACGAATGTAACTCTAACGCACGCATTAAAATTTGTTTGTGAGAGAACGTCTTAACTTGTGGTTCAACAATGTTTGCAGCTACATTTAACTCTTCTATTAAACCATCTATTTTTAGATCGATTTTTCCCTTATCAGGATTAAGTAGAAACTCTCTGATTTTATCCAATTTTTGGTCTGAAATGTCAAGTCTTATAACAGCCTCACTTATTTCATCATCATTTAAAAGCTCAGGATTTCGCAATAAGATATAAAACGCTGTTACAATATGAGAATTCTCATAGCTGAATCTATTATTAAATATAATATTTTTAATACTGTTAATATTTCTGTCCCTTTGCACATTTTGTTTTACAAAACCACTGAAGGAGTTTAGCCTAAATAACTCATTTTTGAAGTAGTTGCGGTATGTGTTTTGTAAATTGTGATCTCTTATCTGTCTGGTTATATTATCTAGCTCATTTTTTAGTAGAGCTTTCTCCTCAGGCAAGTTGTAGCCAGTTTTGTTTTTAAAAAATTTGAAAATAAATTCTGATAAATTAAGAGGTTTTTCAATACATCTAATTACCGCGTTTTTCCCTTTGTTTCTTATTACTTCATCTGGATCTTTGCCTCCTGATAATTTAATGAATTGCAACCCTTTAACTGGATTAATCAGGGGCAACGCTTCCATTGCTATTTTATGTGCAGCCTTAGATCCAGCTTCATCAGCATCCATACATATCATAGGAGTATCTACCAATTTCCAGAGGTCTTTAATCTGTTCAATCTTTAGGCTTGTTCCAAGTGGTGCGACTGCATTTTCTATTCCAATTTCGGAAAGTGCTAAAATATCCATATAGCCTTCCACTATTAAAACTTTTTGAGTTCTATACATAGTGCTTTGGGCAAAATTTAGGCCATATAAGATCTTACCCTTTTCAAAAAGTGGATTTTCGGCAGAGTTAAGATATTTAGGTTGCCCATCATCTAGAATTCTTCCACCAAACGCTATTACCTTTCCAGATTTCTCCATAATTGGGAAAATTAACCTTCCTCTCATTGGATCAGTGATTTTTTCATCATCTTTAACGGAGAATACGTGAGATTTTTTGATATCTTCTATATCAAATTTTTTTTTCAATTCATCAATCAATGAGTTTCTATCGAATGATGCAAATCCGAGGCAATATTTTTTAATAGTTGCCTCACTTATACCTCTGGCCCTAATATAAGATAAAGCCAACTGCCCTTGCTTTTCATATAAATTTTTTCGATAAATTTTAGTGATAGTTTCTAAAATATCATAGAATCTCTTGTGACTATCACGTTGTTCTTTATTGTATACTGGTAACTCAACTCCTGCTAAATTAGCTAAGGTTTCTAAAGCAGTTTTGTAATCATAACCTTCAAATTCAATTAAAAATGAAAAGACATCGCCATGCGCTCCACAGCCGAAACAATGATAAAATCCTTTATTGTCACTCACAGTGAAAGAGGGGGTCTTTTCATGATGAAACGGACAAAGACCAACAAATTCCCCAGCTCCACGGCCTTTTAAAGTCACTTTCTGACCTATAATTCTTGAAGCTGGTATTCTCGATCTAATTTGTTCTATATGAAGGAACATATTACATAGACCTTTTCAAATGTCTTGAACAATGGATGAAGTAAATTCATGAATCTTTAAGTGGATGTTTTTGAAGTACAAGCTTAGCTGCCTGCTTGTTACTAATTTTAGTATATATCTGAGTAGATGATATATCAGAATGACCTAGCAGTTCTTGTACTATACGGAGGTTAGCACCATTTTGCAGCATATGTGTGGCAAAAGAGTGTCTAATTTTATGGGGAGAGACAATACCTGGATTAACCCCAGAATTGATAGCAACTTCCTTCAAAATCTGCCCAAACCGCTGTCTAGTAAGATGAGTAATCTTACCAACTTTGTTGAAAGAAGGAAATAACCAATCAGTTTTGGTACCGCGCTTTATAAAAGTCTCTCTAATTTTTAAGTACTTAGCCAAAGCCTCTTTTGCATATTCATTTAAAAGCACAACTCTTTCTTTACCCCCCTTCCCTCTAACTATTATATAATTAGCTGATAATTTGGGTCTATTCTGTAGAGATTGAAGCTTTAATGTTAATAGCTCTGATATTCGCATTCCAGTGGCATATAGGAGCTCAAGCATGGTTGCTGCCCTTATTCCTTCAAATGTATTAATATTATATGCGTACTGCAATAACATATCTATCTCATTTTGTGATATAGCTTTTGGAAGATCTACTGATTTTCTAGGCATTACTAAATCAACTGCTATATTATTTTTTAGCAACCTTTCTGAAGTTAAGAAATCAAGAAATTGCCTTATTGATGAAATCTTTCTTGAAATAGTCTTTGGGCTAATGTCTTGATTGAGCTTGAGTTTAGCTAAATAATCTTCTAAAGTTTTTAAATTTATCTCATCCAATTCTAATTGAAGGTTAGCTATGTGCTCTAAAAGCTTTTCTATATCACTTTTATAGGCATATATAGTATTTTGAGCAACAGACCTTTCAGCTGCTAGCATTTCTAAGAAATTTTCTAGTACTCTACTGTATTTTATCATTTTTAAAAAATCGCAAAAACTAATGATGAGCAAATATATCCTTCTCATTCCAACCAAGAAGGTCAAGTTCTGCTCTAGTTGGTAAAAAATCAAAGCACTGTTGTGCTAAATCTTTTCTATTCTCCCTTATAAGCATCTTGGTAAGAGCTGCGCGTAGTGCATGCAAATGTAAAACATCTGATCCAGCGTATTCTATTTGTTGTTGAGTTAACTCTTTGGCTCCCCAGTCAGAACATTGTTGCTGCTTAGAGATTTTGATATCAAGGAGCTCACTGCAAAGCTCTCTTAGGCTATGAGAATCAGTGTAGGTTCTGCTTAATTTTGAAGCGATTTTTGTGCAATATGTGTTTTTCAATTTGATGCAAAGGTAGTGCTCTATTATAGCTAAATCAAACCTGGCAAAATGAAATATTTTGATTGTTTTTTCATTACTCAATACTTTTTTTAAGTTTGGGGCTGCATATTCGGCAGAGGGAAAATGCACTAAATGAGCACTGCCGTTACCATCACTGATTTGTACTACACATAGTCTATCTCTTAGAATATTTAACCCCATAGCTTCGCAATCAATTGCTATATCATTTTTGAATTCAACATCTTCAGGTAAATCATACTTGTGGTAAAAAAACTGCATTTTGAAAACTTTCTATTAACTCAAAATTATTTATACATTAATTATGTGGATTATGACAAACAAATTACAATTATTATCTTCTTGTGATATTTAAGAGCTTTATATAATTCTTATAAAACAATGCTTAACTTATTAGTTGGACTTGGTAACCCTGGGCAAGAATATATTGGAACACGTCATAACGTAGGCTTTAAAGTGATAGATCGATTATCTGGGCGATATAATATAGATAGTTTAACTAACAAATTTCATGGTTTATATGCTAAAACCTATGATGACTTAATTCTTTTTAAGCCAACCACTTATGTTAATAACTCAGGGGTAGCAGTTATTGAAGCAGCTAGGTTTTTTAAAATTCCCCCTGAGAGAATCTTTGTATTTCACGATGACTTAGATCTTGAGACTGGAAAAATCAAGATTAAAATAGGCAGCGGCAATGGCGGGCATAATGGTTTGAAATCTATAGATCAATATATAGGGCTGAATTATTGGAGAGTTCGAGTAGGGATCTCTAAGCCGGAATACAAAAGTAGTGTTAGTGACTACGTACTAAAAAAATTTACTAAAGAGCAAAATGAAATAATTAATGCAATGGTAGAAAAAATTGTTAAAAACATTCATACACTAATAAAAGATGGCAAAGATAAATTTCTTTTAGCAGTTCATAGTATAAATTGAGGATAAAGAATGACCTTAAAATGTGGTATAGTTGGATTACCAAATGTGGGCAAATCAACTTTGTTTAATGCATTAACCAACAGTATTGCAGCTGAAGCTGCGAATTATCCTTTTTGTACTATTGATCCAAATTTTGGCTGCGTTTCAGTTCCTGACAAAAGATTAAAAAAATTAGCAGAACTTGCTGGCTCACAAAAGATAATTCATGCCCAAATTGAGTTTGTTGATATTGCGGGATTAGTGAGGGGTGCACACAAAGGGCATGGGCTTGGCAATCAATTTTTATCACATATTAGAGAAGTGGATTGTATAGTATATATTTTGCGCTGCTTTGAGAATCAAGATGTTGTACATGTTGAGGGAAGGGTTGATCCTATTTCTGATAGCGAAATAATAGAGACAGAATTAATATTAGCAGATATCCAAAGCCTTACCAAAAAGATACCAAATATGGAGAAAAAAGCTAAACAAAGTCAAAAAGTAGCCGCTCAGTTAACTTTGATTAGTGAAGTACTTAAGGTGTTAAATGAAGGTAAGCCAGCAAGATCTTTAATTACTAACAACAACCTTAACGAAATTAATAACTTACAGCTTTTAACTAGCAAACCTTTTTTATATGTTTGTAATGTGGCTGAAACAGATATAATAAGTAGTAATTCATTGACTAACACTGTACTGCAAAAAGCAAATGAAGTTGGAGCTAGAGCTGTTTTGATATCTGCTCAAATTGAACAAGGAATTGCTAATTTAACAGAAAAAAGTGAAAAAGAAGCGTTTTTAAAAGCTTTAGGAGTTGAGGAGAGCAGCTTAAATAGGTTGATTAGAGCAAGTTATGAAACCTTGAATTTAATTACATTCTTTACAATTGGTTCTAAAGAAGCACATGCTTGGACTACGCATAGGGGCTCAACAGCGCCACAAGCAGCAGGCGTTATCCATACTGATTTTGAAAAAGGGTTTATATGTGCAGAGACAATAAGCTGTGTTGACTACATAAATTGCGGCAGCGAAGCAAGAGCTAAGGAAGCTGGGAAGCTAAGGCTGGAAGGAAGAGAATATAAAGTAAATGATGGTGATGTTATGCATTTTAGATTTAATGTTTAACTAGTAGCCAAAAAATTTGTAGCAGCTTAAGGTGCTTTGATATATAAATTTACCTCAGATTTTTAAATAAAATAAAACACAATGCATAAATACCGTACTCATAATTGTAACGAATTAAGTTCAGCTAACATTGGCCAAAAAGTTAGACTTTCTGGCTGGGTTCATAGGAAAAGGGATCACGGTGGAGTTTTTTTTATAGATTTACGAGATCATTATGGTATTACCCAAATTGTTACATCTGATCAGGATCCAGAGTTAATAAGGCTAGAGGAAAGGGCTTATGCTGAGTTAGTTTCTTTAAGCTATGAAAGCGTTATTACAATTACTGGCATAGTTTTAAAAAGATCTGATGAAACTGTGAATAGTGCAATAAAAACAGGTGAAGTTGAAGTTTTAATTGAGGCTTTTTCTATAAATTCAAAGGCAGAGCTTTTACCATTAAATGTTAACAGCAATATGCCTTTTCCGGAAGATATTCGTTTAAAATATAGGTTCCTAGATTTAAGGCGCGAGAAGTTACATAAAAATATAACTTTGCGCAATCAAGTAATTAGATTTATTAGGGAGAAGATGTATGAACTTGGTTTCAATGAATTCCAAACTCCGATTTTGACTGCAAGTTCTCCAGAGGGGGCGAGAGATTTTCTCGTTCCAAGCAGGTTACATCATGGTATGTTCTATGCATTACCTCAGGCTCCTCAGCAATTCAAACAATTATTAATGATTTCTAGTTTTGACCGCTACTTTCAAATAGCACCATGTTTTAGAGATGAAGATGCAAGAGCTGATAGAACGCCAGGAGAATTTTACCAGCTAGATGTTGAGATGTCGTTTGTTACCCAAGAAGATGTTTTTTCAACTATAGAACCGGTACTATATGGAACGTTCAAGAAGTTTTCAGGTTTTAAAGTAACTGATATACCATTTCCGCGAATTAAGTATGCAGATGCAATGCTAAAATTTGGATCAGATAAGCCAGACTTAAGAAATCCTATTATTATATCTGACATTACAGCTCTATTTAAAGATTCAGGATTTACTATATTTAAAGAAGCGATAGATAAGCATAGCACATGTGTTAGAGCAATTCCTGCTCCTAAAGCAGTTATTCAACCTCGAAGTTTTTTTGATAAGATGGTTAGTTATGCGCAAACTGAGCTGCAGGCAAAGGGTCTTGCTTATCTAGTCTTTGCTGAAGATGGAACAGCAAAAGGCCATATTGTGAAATTTTTAAATGAAGCACAATTGGAAGATTTAAAAGCTCAAGTAGGATTACAAAATGGGGACGCAGTATTTTTTGTTTGTGAGAAACCAATGCCAGCTGCTAAAATTGCTGGAAATATTAGGACTAAGATCGCACAAGAATTAGATTTGATTGAGAAGGATGTTTATAAATTATGTTGGATTACTGATTTTTCATTTTATGAGTGGAGTGAAGATGAGAAAAGAGTAGACTTTTCTCATAACCCTTTCTCTATGCCACAAGGCGGTATGGAGGCATTAGAAGCTGCAGACACTATTGAAAAGCAGTTAGCTCTCACTGCTTACCAATATGATATTGTTTGTAACGGTATAGAGCTTTCAAGTGGAGCAATTAGAAACCATAAGCCAGAGGTTATGTATAAAGCATTTTCTCTTGTTGGTTATGATAAGGATTTTGTAGACAATAAATTTGGTGCCATGATTAAGGCGTTTACTTATGGAGCCCCGCCACATGGAGGGATTGCACCTGGCATTGATAGAATCGTTATGTTGCTTGCCAATGAACCAAATATTAGAGAAGTGATTGCCTTTCCTCTTAACCAAAATGCTCAAGACTTATTAATGGGTGCTCCTTCTTCTGTGACTTCAAAGCAGCTTAAAGAATTGAACATTAGTATTTGTACCTGAATTAGAGAAAAAAATTGCATGATTATAAGTATTGGCTGTGATATTGTTAAGATCTCCCGTATCTCTGATTTACTGAAAAAATATGGGATAAGCTTCAAAAAAAAAGTATTTACTGAGAAGGAAATAAATTCAGGGGAGAGGCTAGACGAATTGATGCAAGCTAGTTACTATGCAAAAAGATTTGCAGCCAAAGAGGCATTCTCTAAAGCTTTAGGAACCGGCATAGGAGATGGGATAAGCTTCCTTGATATTGAAGTCACAAATAATGAATTGGGAGCTCCTAAAATAGATTGTAAAAAGTTGGACAACAAATTGGTACATATCTCTCTTTCTGATGAGCAAGAATTTGCAATAGCTTATGCAATTATTGAAGAGAGAGCATAGAAAGGCTGCCAGTAACGTAATGGAAGCTTGCTAATAAACGTTTATCTTCCAGCTAATACTGCGTATATCTACCTAATACTTTGTATGAATTTTGTATTTAGGGATTATTATCACTAAATAATGAATAATGCTAGTATCAATAATCTAGGGCAGTAGTTGTATTAGCATTACTATAATAATATGATATGGTGCATTTAATTTGATCAACTTAAAAGGGAGAAACCTATATTAGGGTTTTTATCGTACTTTATCTCAAGGCAAACATGTAATGGAACTAAATAAAGTTGCTTTTATTATTCCAAAGAGCTCAAAAGTCAGCAACTAATGCTGTTTATGATGGCTTTGATGCTGCAAAGAATACTGCAAAAATGGCTTCTGCAATTCCGTTGACTTATTGTACATATATAAAGGGTTTTGTGAAACAGTGGTTGGTAATCTTCTCATAATAAGTGCAGCCTCTACAATAGCTAAATATATTATTTTGCCTATTGCTTAGTTTTATTAATCTGGAGCAGCAAGTGCACCAGAATTTGCAGCTGAGGGCCTTTGATTTTTATCCAGTTTCTGTCTTTGCTCTTTTACAAGGCTTTACATTCTGAAAAACTGGAGATATACAATTGGCTAAGAGCCTATGTAGTTGAAAAAGCAGTAACTGAGATATCTGCTAATTCACAATACAGGTAATGCTGGGATAGAGGTAGGAGCAGCTGCTTTATTACAGAACTAAAGCAATCTGAGGCACTATTAATGATGTTATATTAGGAAATCACAACCGTTAGCTGAGAAATGTCACATGAATTAGTAGATATCAATGAAAGAAAAGATATAATTTATGCACATAATATACCAGATACAAGTCTTGTTGAGGTAGATATTATTCCTTACAAAGATACTATTTATGATGATCTTAGGCATTATGATAGGCTAAAGTTTCTTTTTGAAGAAGAAATAGTAAGAGATACTTAATTTGAGTATATGAGTTAAGTGTAGTAGATTCTACATGATCGACTCTTGGTTAAATTATAAAGCTTTAAAACCTAGCTTTTTCTATTATATTCCCTTGCTAATTCCTCAAGAGATATATACTTGTTGCGCAGCATATATTGCTATGAATTAAAGAGAGTTTGCAAGGCTGGCCATGATAAAAAAGCAAATGAGTGTTATTTCTAATTACATCAAACTGTCCTGTTACAAAAGTTCTTATCTTTGCAGTTTGAATACAAAAATAACTTGTGCTTCAAGTTAAGGGAGTATATCCTTGCCATCCCTGCTAAATTGATGACAGTAAGAGAATTCTGTAGAAAATACTGATATTCCTGAATAAACTAAGAGATTCCAGCTGTAGAATTACCATATTCGATAGCAGTTCTTTTTACTGTAATTCTACTTGCTATAAGATTTTTAAGATATTTTTCAGGTAGATCAATGCTTAATTGCCTGAGCTGTAAATTAATGTAAAAATATTATTGATAATTGCTGACGTATATTAACAGCAGTTGTAGTTATTATTGGGAGCACTTAAATAGTGCATTTATGATATCTGATCTTATAGATTTAAATTGTTCGCCGATTTCATCAACATTTATATGATTTTCAACATTTCCAGAGCATTGAGAGCCAGATAATTGTGAGGAACTTAAATTATAAACATATTTTTGCAATACATTAAGTCCCCTTTTTATCGAATCAAGTCTTGCAGCCATTGCTCCTTTTGAGATCTGGGCTTTGGTTATATCAATAGGAGCTGCATGCTGCAGCTCCAAACAGCCAAAGATGAGAGAAGAAAAAGCTAGAAATTTAATTTTTATATATTGCATCGTTTAATACTACCTAAGTGTAATAAGCTATATATAAACTATATTGATGATTTTATTTGGGACGTATATCACTTTCTTTATATTTTTATCATTTAAAAAGTTTTTTATATTTTGCAACTCTAGCGAAAGCCGCTCCACTTCCTCTTTATGGGTGTCTTTTGGCACCTCAATTGTTGAACGAAGCTTACCATTAGTTTGTATTGCAATAATCACTGTCTCCTCTTTGATTAAACTCAAATCCGGAGATGGCCAAGGATAAGAAGCAAGCATAATATTACAACCTAAAATAGACCATAGTTCTTCAGTTAAATGTGGCGTAACTGGATTTAAAAGTCTAGTTAAAATTTTAACTCCTTCTTTTTTTACACCTGGAGATACATCACTGCTATAAAGAACATTTGTGAGTTCTCTTAAACGAGCAATTGCTTTGTTGAAATGAAAATTTTCGAAGTCAGAACTAACCAGCTGAATTGTTTTATGTATTAAACTCAAAACCAGTGGATCTTCTTTGCCACTTTTATTTTTTTCGTTATTTAGTGTATCAAAAGCAAGCTTAGTAACCCTCTGTAAATATTTATTACACCCTTCTGCACCTGCTTCGGTCCATTCTAAATCTTTTTCAGGAGGAGAATCAGAAAGCACAAATAGCCGTATTGTATCAGCACCATATTTTTCTAAAATCCGATCTGGTTCAACAACATTTTTTTTAGATTTACTCATTTTTTCAATGCGCCCAACAGTAACAGGAACACCAGTTGCTTTTTCTATAGCACCAGACTGGGTTCTTAAGACTTCTTCTGGGTATAACCAATTATTATTTTGGTCTTTATAGGTTTTATGATTAATCATCCCTTGAGTCAGCAGATTGGTAAAGGGCTCATCTATATTTAAATAACCAAGTTTTTTTAATGCCCGAGTAAAAAAACGGGCATACAATAAATGCATTACAGCATGCTCTACTCCACCTATGTACTGATCAACTGGCCCCCAATAATCAACCTCATCCTTTTCAAAAGGGAAAGAAGAATTTGGAGAACAATACCGTAAAAAATACCATGAAGATTCGAAAAACGTATCAAATGTATCCGTCTCTCTTAAAGCATCCTTGCCACATTGGGGGCAGTTTATATATTTCCAGGTTGGATGATGATCAAGAGGATTTCCTGGTTTATCGAATTTGATATCTTCAGGCAGTACAACTGGTAGATCTTTCTCTGGAACTGGCACGGTATCGCAACTATTACAATAAATTATAGGAATAGGACAACCCCAGTAACGTTGTCGTGATACTCCCCAATCTTTTAGTCTATAAGTTGTTTTTCCAATACCTATTTTATTATTTTCAAGAAATTTTATTGCAGCTTTTTTTGCCTCTGCAACTTCTAGTCCATTTAAGAAGCCTGAGTTTAGCATGATACCGTTATCCAAAAAAGGAGCTTGTATTAAATCTATTTCAATTCCTTCCAAAGGCTTTACTACTTGCTTAATTGGTAAATTATATTTAATTGCAAATTCATGATCTCTTAGATCATGGGCAGGGCACCCAAAAATTGCTCCTGTGCCATAGTCAGACAACACAAAATTTGTTATGAAAATTGGTAATTTGATAGTATGATCAAACGGATGAATGGCTTTTATACCAGTATCTACTCCTAATTTCTCAGCTTTTTCAAGGACATCTTCTGAGGTGCTAATCTTTTTACATTCCTCTAAAAACAATGAGAGCTCGGCAGTTTTTTCAATATCATTAATTAAAGGGTGATCAAAAGCTATTCCTATAAACGCAGCTCCAAAAAGAGTTTCAGGCCTAGTTGTAAATATGCTAATTTTATCACCTTGACTTGTCTTGAAATTAACTTCAGCTCCCTCAGATCTATTAATCCAATTTGTTTGCATCAACCTTACTTTTTCTGGCCAGCCATTTAATTGTTCTAAACCAGATAATAAATCTTCAGCAAAATCTGTAATTTTCAAAAACCATTGTTTTAACTTTTTACGCTCAACAACAGCCCCAGAGCGCCACCCGCGTCCATCAACAACTTGTTCATTAGCTAAGACAGTCTGGTCAATTGGATCCCAATTGACGATTCCTTCTTTTTGGTAAGCAAGACCATGATTATAAAAATCTATAAAGAATTTTTGCTCATGCTTATAATATTCTGGCAAGCAAGTTGCTATTTCTTTACTCCAATCATAAGAAAAACCAATTTGAAGTAGTTGTTCTTTCATGCTTGCAATATTTTCCAAAGTCCACTGTTTTGGTGCAACTTTATTCTGTATTGCTGCATTCTCGGCAGGCAAACCAAAAGCGTCCCATCCTAAAGGATGTAACACATTAAAACCTAAGGATTTTTGGATCCTAGATATTACGTCCCCAATAGTATAATTTCTCAGGTGCCCCATATGTATTCTACCAGAGGAGTAAGGAAGCATTTCTAATATATATTTCTTAGGCTTTGATTGATCTACCTGAACTTCAAAAACCTTTTTTTCTGACCATATTTTTTGCCATTTTTGCTCAATTTTTTTATGATTATAGATTTTTTGGTCCATACAATCTTTAAAAAATATTACCATTTATTAGGACTTTTTATGTACTATAATTGTACCAAAAAGTCTAATTATTTCCTTAAGGGCTAATCCCAAAATCATTAATCTATCAACCCACAATTCGCCGGTATTAAAAGCTAAACCCAGCAACAAGGTGCGAAAAATTAGACGCTTATTTCTTGTTCCTTGATTTAGAAGATTTGTTAGATTTGCCTGATTTATTTAAGACTATAGCTCGATGTCATTATCATTTAAAGCCAGCTTAGTACTTTATTTGTACTTAGCCTTTATCTTCATCTTTTTATACCAACACAATTTAGCATATCTCCATCAATCTTGCTTATCATCTTACAATCAGGATGCTCTGCTCCTGCAATCTGAATACGTACAACATCTTCTTTTTCCCATTCATAACATGTATTTTTGTACTCTTGACTGCTACGTTCCTACTTGTACTTTGCCTACCTCTTTTTTTAAAATACTCTCATTCCATGATGGTGCACTTTTACTGTAGTTAAGTCCATAAACACTATATCTATTTTTAATATCTTTTCCTGTTTTAAGGCGTATAAAATCAGCCATAATAAACCATTTTCATTACGTTTTTAAAACCTGGTAATATCGTAGCCAGAGAGCGTATTCTTTGAGGACCTGCCTTTAATGGGCATCGTATGCTTTTCTATTATTGGTAATATCTCTTTGTTAAATAGATCTTCCGGTATTTGATGTAGACGATCTGGCATTTTTTCCTTTTTAGATGATAAATATATCACAATCCTTCCTTGGTCTAACCTATTTGTTAACACTTCCTACACCATTAAAAGAGTTGAGGGAGATGTAGTAAACTTTGATGCTACCAAATTACTCAGTTTATAAAAACTAAATTCTTTTCTTTATATTTTTTTGTTTAACCCTTGCGATTGCAAGATGATTTGCAGGAATATCTTGAGTTACAACGCTACCTGCACCTACAAGTACATTTTCATCTATCTGAATAGGAGAAATAATGCAGCTATTAGAGCCGATAAAACTATTATTGCCAACCGTAGAATGATACTTTTTACGACCATCATAATTACAAAAAATAGTTCCAGCACCAATATTTACATTTTTCCCGATAGTTGCATCACCTATATACGATAGATGGGAAACTTTAGTATCTTTATCCAATACGGTATTTTTGACTTCAACAAAGTTACCGATTTTTGAATTTTCTTTTATTTCAGTTTTAGGCCTTATTCTAGCAAAGGGTCCAATAATAGCCCCTTTTTCTACCTTAACCCCCTCTAGATGGCTAAACGGCAGAACTGTTACATCTGAACCTATCCATACATTTGGACCAAAGAAAACAAAAGGATGAATTATAGCATCCTTTTCAATTCTTGTTGTTGGGGTCAAAAATACTGTATTGGGTGCAATCATTATGACGCCTTTGTTCAGCAAAGATGTTCTTAATTTTTCCTGCAAAATACCTTCAACATAAGCTAACTGAGATTTGTTATTTATTCCAATTATTTCATTATAATCTGGTGTCTTTATTAAACTACTTTTATACAAATTTTTATGTTTATATACAAACTCAATCAAATCAGTAAGATAATATTCCTTAGAATTATTATTATTGCTAACTTTATCAAGAAATTCCTTTAATAAAGCAGTTTTAATCAGCAAGATACCAGAATGACAAAGAGTTATTTTTAATTCTTCTTCTTTGGCATCTTTTTTTTCAATTATTTTGATTGGTCGGTTTCTTTCATCTACTACTATCCTACCATACTGCTTATCCTTAAAATGCTCAAAACCTAAAACCACTAAATCACTCTTTTTCTCCCACATCTTTTTAATAGTCGATTCCTCTACAAAAGGAACGTCAGCATATAGTATTAACGTATATTCAGATTTTACATATTCAATTGCAGATTTTACAGCATCAGCCGTACCCAAAGGTTTTAATTGTAAAGCAGTGGCTGTTTTATAGTTATTAATTAACTTATTAAATGACTTATGACTTGCTAGCTCTTTATTTATCACTGTAATTACTTCTTCTGAGCAATTCTTAGCCAACTTTATTACATATTCTAATAAAGGCTGCTGAGCAACTTTATGCAAAACCTTAGGCAGTGAAGAAAGCATTCTGCTACCACTTCCTGCAGCCAATATAATGGTTGTGGTATTTTTTAACATTATTATCCTTTAAACTCCTGAGGCTCAGGTAATTCTGTTAAAATAGGGGGGATTTTTAGGTATTCATGTGCTGAAACTGTGGTTTGATCCGGACCATGAGTTTTCAATCCTAACTTTGTTTTTGCAGAGTTAGAACAGCAAACTAACAAAAAATGGATAAACAAAATAATTATATTTTTCATTATATTTTTTTGGTATTTCTTTGCATTCTCTTATTTTTTAACTTACAGCTTTTTAAAATTTATTACAAGGTAATTTAATTATTCTATGAAAAAAAGGTTGCTGTTATATTATTCAATCTAGGTTGCCTTGATGCATCAGATTCAGTAAAGCTTTCTTATTCAACCTATTCAATGATAGAGCTATAATCAATATAGTACAGCCCTTTAGGTGGATTTTAGCTAAATTAATTTCCTCAAAAAGAGGAAAAACAGCTAAACAAAACTTCAAGCTGCTCAAAAAGATAAGGTCTCAGTTCTTATATCCCCTATAGCATTTGTCTCAGAACATGTAGAGACCTTAGTAGAACTTTAGAATTCAACAGTGAAATAAGCTGTTTAGCAACACACAAATATTGTTGCATTACAAGCAAAAATATCTATAATCTCAAATAATAGAAAGAAGTAACAAAAGACTTTAAGTGTGGTGAGCTTTTATCATTTCATTGAGATTTATTTATATTTGACGTGGCTGAAATAATCAAAAAATTAGTTGCAGAAGAAGATAACGATATAAGGTTAGATCGTTGGTTCAAAAGGCATTATAAAGAGTACTCCTTTGCTAATATTTCAAAATTAGCACGTACAGGTCAGATAAGAGTTGATAGCAAAAGAGTGAAAGCATCGGATAAGATCAGCTTAAATCAAGAAATTAGGTTTCCAGAGCTTATATCACCAAAATCTAATATTAAAAAATCAGTTGCTAATCCAAAAAATGATTATGCTGAACTTATTGATGGTATTATTGCCAATATTATTTACATAAATTCACATATCTTGGTTTTAAATAAACCAGCAGGTCTTGCAGTACAGGGAGGTAACGGTATTAAAATTAGTGTTGATCATATCACAGCTGAATTACAATTTGAAGTAAAAGAAAAACCTAAATTAGTGCATAGAATTGATAAAGAAACCAGCGGTATCTTAATTATGGCACGCAGCACAAAAGCTGCACAAGAAATAGCTAATATATTTCAAAATAGAGAGATAGATAAGAAATACTTAGCAGTTGTGCAGGGAAAACCCCAAGAATTTAAAGGAGTGATTGATATACCATTAGAAAAAAAGAACGTTGGAGTTGGGTTTGAAAATATGTGTCCTAGCCAGAACGGAAAGAAAGCAATTACAAAATATAAGATATTATCTTATAACGATAAAGCTGCACTCTTGGAAATAATTCCCATTACAGGGCGCAACCACCAAATCAGAGCCCATTTAGCTGCTATAGGTTGCCCTATAATTAGTGATAAGAAATATAATAAAGATTATTCGTTGTATAACAAAATTGCATCAAATTTATGTTTACATGCTTATAAGCTTGACTTGCTTCTCTTTGGAGAAAAATTAAAATTTCATGCTCCGCTTCCAAAACATTTTGTGGATGTTTTAAATTTTTTTAGTTTAAACTTTAAAGAAAAAAATGTCTGACAAAATTGCAATTTACCCTGGGACTTTTGATCCCTTAACATTTGGCCATCTTGATATTTTAGAAAGAGCATGCATTTTATTTGATAAAGTCATTTTAGCAATTGCAGATAATTCAAAAAAATCCCCTCTTTTCCAGTCACAAGAGAGAGTGGAAATTGCAAAAGCAGAAATAAAAAGAATTAAGGTTCTAAATGTGGAAATAATGAGTTTTAATACTCTTTTAGTAGATTTTGCTAAAAGTCAAAAAGTTAAAATTATTATTAGAGGTATTCGAGCAGTTTCAGATTTTGAATATGAATTCCAAATGGCATATATTAATAAAAAACTTTTTCCTGAGCTAGAAACCATATTTTTACCAGCAAGCGAAAAAAGTCATTTCATCTCTGCAACTTTAGTGAAAGAAGTTGCAAAATTAGAGGGAGATCTAAATGGATTTGTTTCTAAAAACGTAGCAGAACAAATTAAAAATAAGTTTAATTAATCACACTTGCAGAAAGACCCTTCGGGTAAAGCTTCAACTAACTGCGTCATAAAAATATCGCCATCAATACAAAAACTTTTATCAGTCAGTCTTTTAATTTTCATTTCTTCTTTGCTATCTATTGGAAATATAATTGAATAGCCCCACTCAGTCTTATATGCCAAAACATTCTTGGAAACATAGATATTACCTTTTAATTTTATCTTACCAAAGATTGACTGTTCAAGCTTATATAATGGAATACTGCAGTAATCAAACCTTTGGCATTCTTCTTACTACAATCTTCAATTATTGCACCTATATCTTACGAAGCAGTTTTATAATCTGCAGTTATGACTTGGATATCGTTTATTCTTACTTATTAAAAGTGGTATTATAAAGCCACACAAATATCACAAAAAACTTTGTGACCTTCATCATGTGATCCCTTCGTTGTATTCCATCACGCTAATGGGAATCTCAAATACAGAACACAGCGGTTGACACAGTGTATACAATTGCTTGGCCCGCCAGCAATAATCCTATACTTAAAAACAAAATGGTTTTTTCATAATTTTTATCCTTTCATGAAATTTGATTTCACCACAAAGTTAATATTATAAACTCACACTAAAGAACTCAACAATTAGTTTTATCTTTGTATGAGGAGGTATCTGGATATCTTATTACATTATCCAATTTCAATCTAAGCTTATGGCCTTTAGCTTATTATTAATTTCGCTTGTTTGGAGTTAGCATTTTTTATATATTGACTTTCGCTGTTTGTTATCTATAAAGGATAAAAGCTTTATTTATATCTAATTGCAGTTTTTATGTCTACCAAAAGAACCTACCAGCCAAGTAAATTAGTTAGAAAGCGCCGTCATGGTTTTAGAGCTAGAATGGCAACTGCTGGTAGTAGAAAAATTTTAAAAAACCGCAGAGCACAAGGTCGCAAGGTCTTATCAGCTTAAGCTTTCTTATGCAGTGGCTTTTAACATTCAAAGACTAAAAAAATCATTAGATTTTAAAAAAATCACAAATGGCGGCTTGAAGGTTTATTCTTTAAGCTTTTTATTGTTTTATATACCCAATTATGAAGACCTTAGAGCTTTAAAAATAGGCTTTACTGCAAGTAAAAAAATAGGAGGAGCAGTGCAAAGAAACCGCTGCAAAAGGATTATGAAATCATTAGTAACTGATGTTTTAAGCAAGAATATTACCATATCTTTTCACTGCGTTATGGTTGCAAAGCCTAGCATGTTAATTATTCCTTATAGTAAATTAGAGAAAGAGGTTATGTTTTGTATAAAAAGAATGGAGAAATCTATTATAAGTTTTGATACATATGCTCAAAAAATTGCTTAAGTTAATAAGCTTTTTATTAGCACAGGTAGCTATTTTATTTGTTTTAGGGTATAGGTACATATTATCACCAATTTTACCTTCTGCATGCAGATATAAAGTAACTTGCTCAAAATACGCAATTTTCTCTTTTAAAAAGCATGGATTGATAATAGGGCTCTGGAAGACATTGAAAAGATTTGGCTCGTGCCACCCTTTTTGTAATTATGTTGACGAAGATTTTTAGTAAAAATTAGCTTTTGAGGTTATTCGATGGAACAATTTAGGTTAGTTCTTGCTGTTATTTTAAGCACAGCAATTTTATTTGGTTGGCAGTATTTCTTTGCATCACCTACCCCAAACTTCAAGCCAGTTGAAATTAGTGCTACCATTGATAACCAAATAAATATTTCACCAAAAAGAGAGCGTTATATTGAATCTATAGTCAAAGATCTCTCAGAAATATTAAAGCAAGATTTTGAGCAATCTAAACGCGTTAGAATTTTTAATGAATATGTTTCTGGTTCTATAAATCTGCAAGGTGCAAGATTAGATGATTTAATATTACTTAAGTACAAGCAAGATCTTAACACTAAGGATAAAGTGGTGTTGCTTTCACCACAAAACACTCAAAAAAGTTACTTTGCAGAATTTGGCTGGCTGAGTATTAATAATAAATTTGATTTGCCGAATAACAAAACTATTTGGAAGGTAGACAATACTAACAGTTTCAATACTGTTAATTTATACTGGATTAACGATCAGGGGATTAAGTTTACTATTAAAATTACATTAGATGACAATTATTTATTTAATATTAATCAAGGAGTAGAAAACTCCTCTTCTGAAGATATTGTTGTCTACCCTTATGCCTCAGTAAACAGGTCTTATGGTCAAAATGAATCTAATGCCATGGTGCACGAAGGTGCAATTGCTGTGGTTGATAATCAACTTACTGAATATAGCTTCAGCGATTTAAAAGAAGAAAGTATAGAAAAGAAACAACAAAAAGGATGGATAGGCTTTTCTGATAAATATTGGCTCGTTTCCATTCTACCTGACTCAAATGCTTTATTTAATGCAAAACTGACTGGCTTTAGCAATAAATATCAAGCATATATCTTAAAAAATAAGATAACCATATCTCCAGGACAAAGTTTTAATAATATTATACGCTTATTTGCTGGAGCTAAGAATATAGATTTATTGCACAAGTATCAAAACCAATACCATATACCTCTTTTTGACCGAGCAGTCGATTTTGGGATACTTTACTTTATTACTAAGCCTATATTCTTATTACTAAATTACTTTTATAGTGTTGTAGGTAATTTCGGGGTGGCAATATTAATTTTAACCATCTTTATCAAGGTACTATTATTCCCCCTTGCATATAAAGGCTTTATAAATATGAATAGACTAAAGGTACTCCAACCCCAGCTTGTAGCTATTAAAGAAAGGTATAGTAATGACACTGTTGCCTTTCAGAAAGCAGTAATGGAACTTTACAAAAAAGAAAAGGTGAATCCTATGTCAGGATGCTTACCTTTATTTCTACAGATGCCAGTATTTTTTGCATTATATAAAGTGCTTTCAGTTACTATTGAAATGAGACATGCTCCTTTTTTCTGGTGGTTAAAAGATCTATCTGCCCCAGACCCAACTACCATATTTAACTTATTTGGTTTACTTCCATGGCATGCTCCTTCCTTTTTAATGATAGGAGTATTACCTATGTTGATGGCCATCACAATGCATATGCAGCAGAGCTTGAATCCAGCTCCAGCTGACCCAACTCAGGCACGAGTAATGAAGTACTTGCCTTTAATTTTCTTATTTGTTTTTGCTTCGTTCCCATCAGGATTGGTGATTTATTGGACTTGGAGCAATATTTTATCAATTATCCAACAAATTGTTATTAAAAGGCTATGTCTAGAAAAAAAATAGTTGTTGCTATGTCTGGAGGAGTTGATAGTTCAACTGTTGCAGCACTATTACACGAACAAGGCCATGCAGTGATAGGAGTAACTCTACAGCTTTATAATTACAGCAGCTTCGTTGGCAAAAAAGGGGCATGTTGTGCTGGACAAGATATATACGATGCGCAAATTACCGCTGAGGAAATTGGTATTCCACATTACGTTCTAAATTATGAGAGTGTTTTTAAGCAATCTGTAATAGATGATTTTGCTAGTAGCTATATCAGAGGTGAGACGCCAGTCCCATGTGTGCGTTGTAATCAAAAAGTAAAGTTTAATGATCTTTTTAAGGTAGCTAAGGATTTAGGCGCAGATTTACTTGCAACCGGCCATTACGTACAAAAAATCATTAGAAACGGTACTGCAGAACTTCATAAGGGTTTTGATCCTACAAAAGACCAGAGCTATTTCCTTTTTACTATAACTAAAGAGCAATTAGAATTTTTAGAGTTCCCAGTTGGTCATTTAAATAAATCCAACACTAGAGACCTAGCTAATAGGTATGGATTATATGTTGCAGATAAACCAGATAGTCAAGATATATGCTTTGCTCCTGAAGGTAGTTACACTAAAATTATTGAAAAATTAAGGCCAGAAGCCTTTGAAGTTGGTGATATAGTACTAAAAGATGGTACAATCATTGGCCAACATAATGGTATTGCTTATTATACAATTGGTCAGCGCAGAGGATTAAGGATAACAAGTGCTGAACCACTATATGTTCTGAAGATAGATCCAAAAAATAACCAAGTAATTGTGGGTAGTAAAGCTGATCTAAAATCCCAAGATTTAAAAATAAAAGACATTAATTGGCTCATAGACGAACCAACAGCTCTAGAGTGCTCTGTAAAGCTAAGATCCATGCATTCTGGTAGCTTTGCTAAAGTTACTAATACGCAAGATGGTATTGCAAATGTGTCACTTCAAGGCCCATATGAAGGCATAACACCAGGCCAAGCTTGTGTGATGTATGATGGCACTAGGGTTTTAGGTGGAGGATGGATTGCAAGAAATTGACCTTGCGTTTTATCATTTTGATAAAGCTATAGTGCAATTTGATTTAATACCTATAATAAAATATTTTTTCGAATCATTTATATATTCTAGATTTTCCTTTGCTCCAAAGCAATTATCAGTCATTACATAATAATACTTTGTTTATATGGCTTTGTTTTATTAAATTACGAAAATGCTCATTTCTGGTCATACTTGCTTTTTTCTTTACCTTTTTACTCTCAGTATCATAAAATACTATCTCCTTATGCCGGGGAGATTGCCCTAAAGAATATGGTCTCTGGCATACGAATATTAGCAGGTTTAAAAAACGTAATGAAGATGGTTTATTATGGCTGATTTTATACGCCTTAAAACAGGAGAAGATATTGAAAATAGATATAGTGTTTATGGACTCAACTGCAATAAAAGTGCACTATCATGGAACTGGAGCATTAGAAAGATAGGTAAGCAAAGTATAGGTAAAAACGTAGCAGTTAAGGGTATAAAAATACATGTTATAATGAGAGAAGAAGATATTTCAGGTTACAGGAGCAGCGCATTCTGATTGTAAGATGATAAGTGAGATGACGGAGATGCTAAATTGTGCTGATGTAAAAAGATGGAAATAAAGGCTTATGGTACGGATAAAATACGAAGCTGGTTAAAGATAATGACATTGAGCATGAGATACCTAATAAAAGGAATAGAAGAGTGAATTTTAGATTTGATATAAAGACCATTTATAAATGGAGAGGTATAGAATAGAGAGTTTATTTGCTAGGATTAAAACAAACTGTAGATTAGCTATGCGATTTGATAAACTTCATATACTTCTGCATTAGATACTACTCAGTACAATCTAATTATATGTGGTGGTGTAAATGGCAACTCTTCAATTTTATCTCTAAGTAATGAGGGAGAAGAGGAAATCAATAATCCTGTAAAGAGAATTTTTGTGTCTGTCTATGACGATATTGGAGTTGCTCAGTATGTTGATCCAATATATAGTTGGTTTGTTAGATGGATTCAAAAGGATGGCTGTACTATAACTTTTTCTCATTAACAATATTGAAGAGAAAAATAAGCAAGCAACCTTTGTTAGTAACCAAGCTCGGGAACTAGCAAGAGGAAAATTAGTATATCTGATTAATGGAGGAAATTAATCAGAGGAATAAAGGAGTACTAATCTTTTGTAAGAGTATGATCTCTTGAATCAAAAAGCTGTTGATAAATAAAAGGGCCTTTAGTGTTATTCACACTAAAGGCCAAAAATTTTAATTAAGGTTCTTTTATCCGTAATTATAGTTAAAAATGCTCTGCCCCACCACTATCAAATGCGGCTTTATAATGAGCATCAAATTCACTACCTACTTTTTCTTCATCATGAACTTTATTGCCAGTCATACTATGGTCAAAATGCTGTTCACTTTGGTTATAGTGAAAAGTTCTTGTTGGGTTGGGTGCTAAAGCTTCTAATTGCTTATCTGATGGGTTGCTTATATAGGCTTCTTTAGTTGAATTCTTAGCTCCAGGGTAGCAGTATTGATATAAGCTATAAGAGCTATAACCAAGTGCTGAAATTGCAGCAGCTCCAATTACTGTCTTGCCAGTAATATGGCTTGCTACTTTTTCTGCTCCTGACTTTACTGCCTCTGCAGCGCTTTGTATCATCGCGATAGAGCTCCATTTAGCATATGTTACAGCTGCTGCTGTAACTCCTCCTACAGTGGTTGAAATATATATTACAGCTTTTGTTGAAGGACAGTAGCTATATATAGAGCTTAAAATTCCTCCTTTTTTAGATGTTTCTTCTGTCATTTTATCCTCCTATTTAATTATTGATTATGATTGCTCTGTAACACCTACATCAGCAATACTACTTGAACTATGATCTAATTCCACTGCTGCTTCCACAATTGTGGAATTATCCCTCAATTCATCTCGATTATGCTCAACTGCATTTCTAATGGCTTTTTACACTATTTTTTCCTCTGATACAATATCCAAAGTACTTAGCTTCTTACCTATAGCCTGTAATTATGTTCTCTAATTATCTCTAATTTATTAAAAAAATATATATTTTCTTTAGTTCTATCTAAAGTATTTACCACATGCCTTATATAGGCTAGAAACTGCTATATCTTTTCTTTTTACACAAATTTTACACAAAAAACAGGCAGTAACAGTTTCGCCAATACTATTTAGCTATAACTTGCTTAAGCCCTAGTTATGTCATTACCAAACCAATAACACAAGAGCCTATGAAGTTCTACCTCGCTTACTGTAAAAGAAGCATTGGTTGCTCTTCTTAAAACACACTACCTTACTACTTTAATTTGACGCTTTATATTTTTGCTTAACACTTTTAAGTGTAACCCCATAAGCTCAATAATTTCAACAATATAAAAATTAATTATTCGTATTTTATCAAACGATTCATATTTTATCAAACGATATCCTTGTTAATATTTTAACAGTAAACAGCATGCCATTGAATTGTATGTAATTCAAGTTACTAGAGAGGTGGGTGTGATCCTTGGCTTTTAGCTGTTATTTATCAAGCTGCTGGGCTGCATATTAATAAAGAAATTAAAATAAGTGTAAAAAAATACAAATTTCAACAAATTTGGTTACTAAATCACTTTACTGTTGGATTGACAGATATAGCATTCTGGGGGTAGCGTGATAATTGCATTTTGTATTTTATTCTTCTATGTTGGTGGGCTTTTAAGCAATGATCTTAAGGTGGTTGGTGTTATTGCGAGTTTCATCTCATACTTAAGTGTATATTTCGCCACAATGTAGTGCTTGCCATAAAACTATATTAGCCGGTCTGAATGCTGTTGTTGAATTTTATTCCTCTTACTCTATCTACATAACCAAATAGGCCGGCTCCTTTTACTGGAGTTTTTGTATTGTATTTTTGCTATTGCTAATAATTAACTGAAAATCCCCTTGCATACTTGCTAGATTTTTGTTGCAAAAAAGTATCATTTTGGATAAAGGTTTTATATAATTTAATAATAAAAATCCTTTAATGTAATTAAGTATAGTGAGTTTTAAGTATAGTGAGTTTAAGAGAAGTATTAAATAAACCTATAGTGCTTGCAGGGATTATGGGGAGTGGTAAAAGTACAGTAGGAAAGAAGCTTGCAAAAAGATTAAATTTGCAATTTTATGATAGTGACAAAGTTATAGAGGAGCGCGAGGGCTTATCTATTGTTGATATCCATGATTTTAAGGGTGCTGAATATTTCCAAAAGCAAGAAAAAAAAGTCATTACTGAAATTCTAGGTTATGGACAATTAGTTCTATCTACTGGTGGAGGTAGCTTTGCTAATCATGAATTGCGTGAATTTATCAAATCCAAAGCTATAACTATATGGCTCTCTGCAGATCTAGATATTTTATATGATAGAGTCAGCCGTCGTAATACAAGACCAGAGTTAAATTCTGGGGATAAAAAAGCAATATTGCAAAAAATGATCGATGATAGTAAAGATTTAGCAACTCAGGCTGACATGGTTGTTGAGAGCATTGAGCAAGACTCTCATTACATAGTTGATATAATTATATCAAGGCTGAAGAAACATTATAACGTTTTATATTAAAGATGGCTGTGAATGTAATAAGAAAAGACTTTACTGCAGAAGTAGATAAGGTTTTAAAGCTAGTTATACACTCAATATATACAAACAAAGATATCTTTTTAAGGGAGTTAATATCAAATGCTTCGGATGCATGCGATAAATTAAGGTATGAGGTGTTACATAACAGTAGTATATCGAGCAATCAAGACCTAAGAATTGCCATTATCCTTGATAAGAAAAATGGTATATTGAACATTAAAGACAATGGAATTGGAATGAATAAAGATGATTTAGTAAATAATCTTGGTACAATTGCCAACTCTGGTATGCAGAAGTTTTTAGAACAAAAGTATTGTAAATAAACAAAACTTAGAGTTAATAGGCTAATTTGAGTTGGTTTTCACTCTGCTTTTATGGTTGCTGACCTAGTTACTGTATACTCGCGCAAAGCTAACTCAGCACGAACCTTTGTTTGGCAATCTCTGATGGGGAAAGTGGCTATACCGTGTCAGAAGCTCCTAAAGAAAAAGCAATAGGTAATTCAGGTACTTCTATTGAATTAAAATTAAATCCTGAAAGCCTAGAATTTTTAGAGAAGTATAAAATACAACATATAATCAAAACCTATTCAGACCATATATCATTTCCAATAGAGCTGGTTGATTAAGATGGGACCACTACAGTATAGTTAATTCTTCATCAGCACTATGGTTAAAAGAAGCTGCTTCAATGATTAAAGAGCAATATGAAGAATCCTATATCATATTAGCCATATGCCAGATAAGCTGTGGCTTATTCTACATAATAAAGTAGAAGATAATTTAACTTATACTAATCTTTTATTTATTCCAACAAATAAGCCTTTTGGTCTTTTTAGGTCGCAAGCAAAATCAAGAGTAAAATTGTATATAAAAAGAGTTTTCATCACAGATGAGGGAATAAGCTATGAGAGCCAGGCATATTGGAAATGATGTTTATATGGATAAATCACTCTTTATATAGACAGTATGTCATAGATAGTAACGAAGATGCAATGTTAATTATCCAGCTAAGAAGATGGGTAAAGTCCTTGAATTTTGATATATTGAAGAAATTTTTTGGCGTTAAAGTTGATTAATGTGGCGATCCAGTTAAACACAATTCAAACAGGGTATTATTTACGAGTGTCAAAGCAACTCTAGGAAGTTTTATTTAATAAGAGATAAAGCAATAAATCTAAAGAAAGTATATGAAGTTTATCAAATCTAAAATTATCAGGAGACCTATTTAATAAAAGAATATTACTAATAATAGAAAAGCGCTTCTTGTGGGAGGCAAGCCCCAAAAAATTAGTCATTATAACATGTATTTTTGTACCCTTAACCGTCACGTTTCTACCTATACTTTGCCTACTCTTTTTTTAAAACGTTCCCGTTCCATGACAGTGCACTTTTACTGTAGTTGAGTCCATAAAAATACTATATCCATTTTTACTCCATAATTGCTAGGCATGTTACCTAAATATTTTGGACCACACCTGTTTATCAGCCCTTCATTTATTAGAAGTCCATAACTCAAATATATCTCTAATAAATAGAGAGTAGGCAAAAAGAAGAATTAAAGATCCACTACCGAAGCGAGAGGGATAAAAGGACTTGTGATAGAATCAAAGCAGTTTTAATGTACGATAAAGGCTGTAGCCTAATAGAAATATCAGAAATTTTACTTTTTTGGCCATGAAGCTATAAGGAAGCATCTGGAGGATTATCATAGAGGAGAAAAATTAGCACCAGGGGAAGTTATAGCAAACTTAGGGTTCAACAAGAAGAAGAGTTAATAGTCCATCTGGAAGATAATAATGATGTTTATGCCAGAGATATAGGTCTGTACATAGAAAAGCAGCATTGTGTTTCATATACATTAGCTGGATAATCAAACTTTTACACAGATTGAAGTTTAGTTATAAGAAACCAAAATTAATACCTAGCTAAACAAGAAGAATTTAAACTGTAATACAGTCTGCTTAAAGGTAATTTAAACAAAGATGAAGCTATGTATTTTATGGATAGTGTTCATTCTCAATATCAAAGCAGAGCAAGATCTAGATGGATTAGAAAGAATAGTGTTAAAACTTTACCAAGTTTTAGTGGTTAGAAGTGTAAGCATATTATTGGAGCTATTAACCTTAAGGATTTAGAAGTAGTAACAACTGATAATCCGAAAGTTAATAGCGATTATATTATTGAATTTTTAAAGAAATTAGAAGCAACAAACCAAGATAAAAGCAAAATTTACCTAATATGTAATAATGCTAGATATCGTAAGTCAAAAAAATAAAAGAATATCTACAAAATAGCAGGATAGAACTATTATCTTTGCCTCCATATAATCATAATTTAGATCTAATTGAGTAATTATGGAAATTTATGTATTGGTATAGTTACAAATAATAAATTTTATGCAAATTTTGAATTATTTGCTAATCCTTTAAACAGCAATTCTTTGAAAGTATTCCTAACCATTTTCTTAACTCTTCAAGTTTAAAAAGTATAAAAAAGAATTGTAATATATCAAGTTTTACTAGACTTTTACCTATATATCTGTATATTGCTTTATAGCAATGCATTACAAAGAAGAAGGAGGTGATTAGGCACAAATTTTCGATAGGGCACTCAGCTTTTAAAGAAATGGTTATTGGTTATGACTACTTCGTAGATAAACTTTATTTATAAAAGAAGTATGAGGAAATGTTAGCAACCAAGCTGAAACAAGAGGGTTGTGATATATTATCATCTAAAAAGGAAAAAATGCCAGATCGTCTATATCAAATATCAGAAGATCTATTTAACAAAGAGATATTGCCAATAATAGAAAAGCATACGACGCCCATTGGAGGCATGTCCTAAAGATTAGTCATTATAAGTTGTTTTCGTGCGATGCTGAAGATGCTAAGCATATCAGTATCATGGAGAGATTGCCCAAAAGAACACGGTCCCTGGCATACAATATATACCAGGTTTAAAAGATGGAGTAAAAATGATTAAGTATAGAGCATGATAGTTAGTAATTTAGAAAGCTTTAATTTTCTGTCTCTTTGATGCTTGTGATATTTGGTACTAATCTTCTTCTCTCCCATTCTTCTCATCTGGCAAAAATTACCTAGGATATAAAATAAAGTTATGATACATCTCTTCATGTTGAGTATATATTTTTTTGAACAAATCTTATATATCTCAACACTTAGCTTCTTGCAAAACTCTCTTTTCAACTTTTTACTCTCTTCTCTTTCTATCCTAAATTCGTATTGGTACAGTAAAAGCACTAATTATTACCCATGATGATGATTATTATGATACTCTGAGAATGTGATGCAGGGATATGTCTTAATTTGTGTATTCTAGGCACCTATAGCAGGAATTGTAATCCGAGATAATGCTTCCCCCCCTCCCCCTGAGTTGTTTTTTCAGATTAAAGCTGATTTAGCGGCAGCAAGTCTTGCAACTGGTATTCTATAAGGAGAGCAAGATATGTAATCTAAACCAATTTTTTCAAAAAATTCAATTGATTCAGGATCGCCTCCATGCTCACCACAAACACCAATTTTTATTTTTGGATTTGCAGTTCTTCCTCTTTCCACAGCAATTTTAATTAGCTCACCAACTCCATCTTGATCAAGTGTTGCAAATGGGTCACTTTTTATAATTCCATATTCTTGGTACTTACCCAGAAACTTACCCACATCATCACGCGAAAGACCAAGAGAAGTTTGGGTTAAGTCATTAGTACCAAAACTAAAAAAATCAACCAACTTAGCAATTTCTGCTGCTTGCAGCGCAGCTCTTGGTAATTCTATCATCACCCCAAATAAATATCTAAGTTGAGGAGCTGTTTTTTGATGCACTTCTTCTATCAAATTTTTTAAAATTTCTACTTCCTTTGCATCAAAAACGAGCGGAATCATAATTTCTGGAGTAACATCACCAACTTCTGTCGCAACTTCAAAAATAGCTTGTACTTGCATAGCATAAATTTCGGGGAAAGTTATAGCTAGCCTACAGCCTCTGTGCCCGAGCATTGGGTTAATTTCATGGAGATTTTTTATTCTAACTTCTATTTCCGCAACTGGAATGCCAATCTGGGTAGCGAAACTTTCAATTTCATGTTTAGTTACTGGTAAAAATTCATGGAGCGGAGGATCAAGCAGCCTTATTGTTACCGGTAAGCCACGCATTTTTTCAAAAAGAGATTTAAAATCATTCTTTTGGAATGATTTTAGTTTGTTTAATGCAATATTACGCTCCTCTATTGACAAAGCAAATACCATCTCTCTCATAGCTGCGATTCTAATAGAGTCAAAAAACATGTGCTCTGTTCTACAGAGGCCTATACCATTTGCTCCAAAATCTATGGCAGTCTGTGCATCTTTTGTAGTTTCTGCATTGGCTCTTATACTCATTCTTTTAACTCCATCAGCCAACCGCATTAACTCTAAAAACTCTGAAAACTCCTTCTGTTTTACCGTAGCAACCTTCCCTCTTATTATATCACCAGTTGCCCCACTAATTGTTATTAACTCACCAGCCATGATTTTTTCTTGGCCAATAAGCATATAATCATTCTTTTCATCTATTATGATAGCGTCAGCCCCACATATGCAAGGCTTGCCCATACCGCGTGCGATAACGGCAGCATGTGAGGTAATCCCACCTTTTGTTGTTAATATGCCTTCTGCTGCTGCCATACCACCTATATCTTCTGGGCTAGTTTCACGTCTAACTAGGATAACTTTCTTTCTTTTAGCGAGCTCCTCTGCTTCTTCTGATGAAAATACAACACCACCAGAGGCAGCACCAGGTGAAGCAGGCAGCCCTTTTGCTAGTATTTCTGTCTTTGCAGAGTCATCTATAGTATGATGTAGCAATTTTTCTATATCTAAAGGAAAAATCCTATTTAAAACTTCTTTATGGTCAATACTTCCCTCTTTCATAATATCAATAGCTATCTTAATAGATGCCTTAGCAGTACGTTTTCCTTTTCTTGTTTGTAATAGCCATAATTTATTTCTTTCAACGGTAAATTCAATATCTTGCATTTCAGAGAAATGCTTTTCCAATTTAGTTGCCAACTTCTTTAAATGATTAAAGACCTCTGAATTAATTTCTTCTAATGAGGGCTCATCACTATGCATAGACATCTTTCCTTTTTTAGTTATTGGCTGGGGAGTACGGATTCCAGCAACCAGATCTTCTCCTTGAGCATTAACTAGAAACTCACCAAATAATTCCTTTTCTCCATCTGATGGATTTCTAGTAAATAAAACCCCAGTCAAGCTATCAGCGCCCATATTACCAAAAACCATCGATTGAACATTAACAGCTGTTCCCCAATGATCTGGGATATTATTAAGTTTCCTATATTTAATAGCTCTTTGGCCGTTCCAAGACTTAAATACCGCACATATTGCCGTTCTTAGCTGCTCAAAAACATTCTGCGGCAATCCAATACCAGTATTCTCTAGGACGATTTTTTTATAATCGTTAATTATCTTATTTAATGCCTCAACATTTAATTGCCAATCATACTCTATGTTCATTTGCTGTTTAGCATAATTCAACACACTCTCAAGCAAATAGTGATCGATATCCATAACAACAGTTGCATACATTTCTATAAAGCGGCGGTAACTATCATATGCAAATCTTAAATTATTAGTTGCAGCACCCAACAACTCTGTTGTTTTATCATTGAGCCCTAGATTCAATATTGTATCCATCATCCCAGGCATAGAGATTCTAGCTCCAGACCTTATGGATAAAAGTAAAGGAAAGGGCCCTGCTCCAAAAACTTTCCCAGTGATTGACTCCAGAGCTCTAATTTTTGCTACAACTTGATCCCAAATTTCTTCAGGTATGGTTTTACCACTTTGATAGTAAGTATCACATGTATCTGTTATGAGTGTAAATCCTGGTGGAACTGGAAAACCTAAATTTGACATAACAGCAAGGCCGTATCCCTTGCTACCCAAAATAGATTTATTAAAATTAGAATGATTGTGGCCACAACCAAAACTATAGATCCAATTTTTCATTAATTACTTATTTGTTTTTTTATTAATCAGCAAAATTTTCTACATTTTCAGCACTTTCAGGAGCAGATATCTGGATAGCAGTCAATAAACTGCTAGAATTACGGATTTTCATTTCTATCTCATCAGCTACTTGCGGACTCTCTTTTAAAAACCTTTTAGCATTTTCTCTGCCTTGCCCAATTTTTTGACCAGCATAGGCATACCAAGATCCTGATTTTTCTATTACTTCAGTATTAACTCCTAAGTCAATTATTTCACCAACCTTTGAAATGCCTTCGCCATACATTATATCAAACTCAGCAATTTTAAAAGGAGGAGCAACTTTATTCTTGACGACTTTAGCCCGAGTTTGGCTTCCAATTACATCTTCTTTTTCTTTAATGCTACCAATCCTTCTTATGTCAATCCTTACAGAAGAGTAGAATTTAAGAGCATTACCGCCAGTTGTGGTTTCTGGGCTGCCAAACATTACTCCTATCTTCATACGAATTTGATTAATGAAAACTAACATGCAGTTTGACTTCGCAACACTTGCTATAAGTTTTCTTAGCGCTTGGCTCATTAACCTTGCCTGTAGGCCCATATGGGTGTCCCCCATCTCGCCCTCAATCTCTGCCTTCGGAACTAAGGCTGCAACGCTGTCTATAACCACTATTCCAAATGCTCCCGATCTTACTAAAACGTCTGCTATCTCAAGTGCCTGTTCGCCATTATCTGGTTGCGAAACAACTAATTTTTGAATATCAACACCTAGCTTACTAGCATAAACTGGATCTAAGGCATGTTCTGCATCGATGAATGCACAGGACTCACCTGCCTTTTGAGCACTTGCAATTGTAGAAAGCGCTAAGGTTGTTTTACCAGAGCTTTCTGGGCCAAATATTTCTATAACCCTTCCCTTTGGAAATCCCCCTATTCCAAGAGCTATATCTAAAGCCAAGGACCCTGTTGAGATTGCGGCTATATCTAGATGGCCGCTTCCTCCTAATTTCATTATTGAGCCTTTGCCATAAGCCTTTTCAATTTGACTTAAGGCAGCCTCTAAAGCTTTTTGTTTATCATTCACAATTTGATTCATATTTCCCTATAAATTTTGCAAAACCTAAAGCGATTCTTGCAATAAATTGTAGTTATTTGCAAGATATTTATTTATAACAACGACTAATTTTTCTGACAAAAGATTTTTAGTGTAAACTATCAAGGCTAGAAAAATTTGTTGTCGCAGTATCAAATCTCAATGTACATATGCCAACTGGCCCGTTCCTTTGTTTTGCGATAATCACTTCAGCTGTATTTTTTACTTTATCATAGAGCGCTTGCCACTCAGCATTTTTTCCAGAGTCTGCTGGGGCGCCTCTTTCCAAGTAATACTGTTCTCTATAAATAAACATAACAACATCAGCATCTTGTTCTATATTGCCACTTTCCCTTAAATCAGAAAGTAAGGGTCGTTTATTTTCTCTTGTTTCAACCGCCCTTGACAACTGAGATAGCGCAATTACAGGAATATCTAATTCCTTTGCAATAGCCTTTAGTCCCTGAGATATCTCGCCAATTTCCTGTACACGATTCATATCTCTTGAAAAACCTGAAGACCTGACTAATTGTAGATAGTCTATAATAAGTAGTCCTAAGTTTTGTTGCCTTTTCATCCTTCTAGCTCTTGTTCGTATCGCTGAAATAGAAAGAGCTGGAGTGCCATCTATGAAAAAATTCATATCTGAAAGAAGTACGCTTTCTTTAGCTAGCTTTTCAAATTCCTCTTTATTTACTGATCCTGTTCTTATCTTGCTACCATCAACACCAGTTTTAATAGATAAGATACGAGCTGCTATTTGGTCTGCTGACATCTCTAAAGAAACAAAACCAACCGATTTCATGGGGGTATCCAAAAGATTTCTTCTTCTCCTTTCTTCCTCAAAAAATTCTGTTGCATTTATTGCTATATTTATAGCAAGTGATGTTTTTCCCATAGAAGGCCTAGCAGCAATGATAACTAAATCTGAATTCTGAAAACCACTAGTAATTTTGTCTAATTCCACTAGTTTACTGGAGATCCCGCTAACTATACTACCTCTTTCTTTAGCTTCCTTAATTTTTTGTATAGTACTCTTTAATGGAGCCTTTAGCTGGACAACCTTACCTTCTCTTTCACCTGACATGGCTAAGTTAAAAAGCTTTTGCTCTATATCTTCTACTCTATCATTGGTAGAAATCTCCACCTCGTCTTTATATGAGTCCAGTATAGCTTCTTCTGCTATTGAGATAATCCTTCTCCTTAGGGCTAGCTCGTGGATATGCCTTGCTAAGTTCTCTATATCGTACACTACTTGAGCAGATGCAGTTATCTTAACTAGATACTCAAAACCAGTTATTTCAATATCACCCATGAATGGATTGCTATCTACATAGTTTTTAAGGGTAACCGGACTAGCTAGGCTTCCCCTTTCATTAAATTTAATAATTAACTCAAAAATCTTTTCATGTATTGGAACAAAAAAATGCTCTGGTTTTAGAAAGTCTATAACTTTTTCTAAATGCTCATTATTATTTAAGAGCACCCCTAGAATCGACTGTTCTGCCTCAACATTACTTGGTAAAGCTTTCACTTGTTTATCTTGCTGCATTTTCTGTAGTTTTTTATAACCTTTACTAAATGCTCAATACTTTCAACTGAGGTCTTAGGTAGAACTCCATGACCCAAATTAAAAATAAATGGATGGTCAGAAAAGGTATCTAATATTTTTATAGCTTCTTCCTTTATATCACTTTTATTAAAAAACAACAATGCATTGTCCAAATTTCCCTGAGGGATTATATCTTTGCCCAAATTATTTCTTACCCAAGACATTCGTATAGTCTGGTCGATAGCTACGTAATTGATTCCTGTCCTCTCTGCATACTTAGTTATCATAGAATCAGCACTCTTTGCAAAGCCTATGACTGGAATTTCTCCAACTTCAGACCTAATTGCCTGTACTATCCTCCTAGTAGGTTCAATGATGAATTTTTCAAATAAATCTGGAGTTAAAATTCTGGCCCAGGAATCAAAGATTTTTATTATTTGAGCTCCTGACTTGATCTGACTTATTAAGTAGCTTGCAGTTTCCTCGGTAAGGATTAATATGATACCTTCAAATTCTTTTTTATTAGCATAATAAAATTTTCTGACGTTAGTAAAATCTCTATTGCCTTTTCCTTCAACTATATAACAAGCAACAGTCTAAGGGGCATCAAGTAAATCCCATTAATGCTTTGTTGAGAAACTCTTTTTCCATTTTTTCTTGAGTGATTTTCAGTGCAGCGCTAACTTTATCTAAAATTCTAGAGTCTGATTTCAAGCCTCTTATTCCTTTTATCTTCTCCAGTATGGGTTCCTCCCTATCATGAAATTCCATATTTGCTCCAAGTGCATGAGGTAAAACTAGTATATCTGAAAATATTATTGCTGCATCTAAATTAAACATTTTCAAGGGCTGCATAGTTGCTTCAGTTACACCATTTATGGAATTTTGTTTGCTTCATGACTTAAACAAAATTCCATAAATGAAAGAAGAGTTGCTCGGAGTTTTCTATACTCTGGAAGATATCGTCCAGCATGTCTCATTATTCATACAGGAACTTTTTCAGTTTTTATTCCTCTCATTGTTTCAATGATGATACCTATAAATAAATATATAAGATTAATTTATACTTTTTTAATATTTACAAAGGTGTTTATATGTTAATTACTAGTTATTTGCAATGAACAAACATGTTTTTAACAAAATAAAGTACAACTAAAAGTCCTCATTTTTTGAACTTGTAGAATGTTTTTAACATTATCTAAGATAATAAAAAATTTTTATCTAACAAGTACTAACTACGTCAATAACTCTTAAATATTTTTATATAAAAAAAGATTTTTTTATTTTTAGTTAAAAACCATGAACTTTTTCACAATATTTAATGTTAAAAATTATTCTAATAAAAAGTGTATTTTGGCTGCATGTTGCTTTTTCATATTTTTTTAACAATTAAGAGGTTAGAAGCTGGGATTACCTACAGAGCTTTTTATTGTGATGGAAAATTATGATAAGAACTTAATAGAAAGTAAAGCAGTGAGAATTGCAGAGGAAATAAGAGAAATTTTTATTAAAAACGGAATAAAAAAGATGACAGAATAAATATAGAAGTAATTACAGATGACCGAAGAAAAAACAAGGTATTTATAATAAGAGAGAGGGCTACGCTCATGAAATTAGTAAATAGTATTGTAAAGTTTTTTGTAAAGTCTAATTTATTACTAAGTTTCCTTTTTTCTGTCATCTGCTTTAATAATTGTGAATGTTTTTTGGTTTTTAAGTATTTTCCAGATGATTATCTACAGGGAAATTTAGTAAGAATAATGTGTATACATATTCCAGTTGCTTGGATTTCTATGGGATTGTGTACTGTGATAGCTGTATCTTCTATCATTTTTCTAATAAGAAAGGTGATATTATTTGATATTGTAGCAAAATCTAGCGCTTATGTATTGCTAGGAGTAATAGGGATTGCTCTGGTGACAGGCTCGATATGGGGAAAACCTGGTGTGGAACGCATGGTGGGTCTGGGATGCGAGATTAACCTCAATGTTAGTACTATTTTTTATAACTCTGTCTTATATTTTTAGTAAGAAACACTTTTTATAATGAAGAACTAGGTATAAGGGTGGCTGCAATAACTTCTATAGTAGGCTTTCTTAATATTCCAATAATAAAATTTTTTGTTGATTTTTAGGAAATACTTCACCAAAAAGCACGTTTCTTAAAGCAGGTGGACTCTCTATCCATCTGTTAATGATATACCCAAATACTATAACTTTTTTGGAGTATTGATTTTAGTCAGTGTTGCTATTATATCAAGGGTTAAATTAGAGATAATTATAAAAAAACTAGATAGAACTGAGTTATAGAAACCTCTAGAAGATCTATGCTTTTTCCTATTGTCCTGCTTTGCTATGAGAAAGGGCACAAGCTTGCTTAGCGCTAAAACCTCAAAAGGCAGTAAAAAAGAATACTTTGAGCTTATTTTTGACTCAGCATATAGATTCTCTAACCAAAGCTACCTATGCAGAACTCTACATTATTAAGATATTATACACTAAGGATTTTTTCTCAACTGAAAAGAAAATTCTAATGTTAAAAGTTAACATACGAGCGGAATTAGAAGAAATAAAACTTTTTTGTCATTAGAAATAGGAATAAATTTGCTAAAAAAGTAATTTAAGGGTAATTATTTTTCCTTAAACCTCAGAAAGAGTAATTTAAAAGTGGCTGGGGTGGATGGATTCGAACCACCGAATGACGGTACCAAAAACCGTTGCCTTACCACTTGGCTACACCCCAGTTTGATTTGCACGGAAACTGTATATATAATAAAAATGATTTTTGCAATAGGTATAGATATTTTGAGAAAAAGAATATTTTATAAAAGAAATGTGTTATCGATAGCTTTATTAATAACATTTTTTATATGAGACATTTTGAGTCAGAAAAAATTAAATATATAAATGAGCTATATTGTTATGAGAGTGAGATTTTAAAAAGTATTAGAGAATCAGCGCCAAAAGACAAAGCTTATATGCAAGTTAGTCCTTTTAAGGGTTCTATTTTAAAGTTCTTTGTTCAATTCATACAGGCCAAGCTAATTATAGAGATAGGAACATTTGTTGGTTACTCTGCTGCATATATGGCGGAAGGCCTTGCTAAAGAGGGGAAAATCTTATCTATTGAAAAAAATGAGCAATACTTTAATATTGCTCAAGAAAATATTATAAAGCATAACTTAAAGGAAAAAATTGAGGTGTTTAATATAGATGCAATCACATTTTTAAATTCAAGAGTAAGTTTAGAGCAAGCTGATATTATTTTTATTGATGGCAAGAAATCAGAGTATTACGGTTATTTGAATGAATCTACTGATGTTTTGAGGACAGGGGGGGTTAGTGATTGCAGATAATACTTTACTTTTCGATGGTATATGTAAGGAACTGCCTAAGGGTAAACAATGCAGTTTAATGTGGGAAAGTATGCAAAAATTCAATAGAAGGGTTTCGGATAATAAGTTATTCCAAACTATAATGTTGCCCATTGATTCTGGTATGACTATTGCGGTTAAAAAGTAATCTGTCGACTTTAAATAGCTTTTATCCTCATTATGTAATTATAATTTTTATAGAGGTTATTTATGAAAAAACAAGAAACTTCTTATAAAAACCTATCAGTGATTTTGGCAATAGCATACTATCTACAGTTCAATACTCAAAAGTTTCACAGAAACTTAGTTGCAAATAATTTTTATTTCTACACAAATTTTCCGGACCACTATACAAGGATTTAGCTGAGTCTATAGATCGAACTGCAGAGAGAATCAGAACTGTGAGTTACGATGTGCCAGCTAACTTTGTAGATTTCCAAAAATTTACTGAAGTTAGGGGATTTCTGTTAACTTAGGCAAGGATAGTAACTCAGCTATTGCCGAACTACTAAAAAATTGGCTATTATTACTGACGTAATTAGGGAAGCTATTAGAATAGTAAAAGCAACTAATGATGAGGGAGCATTAGGATTTTTAACTGATTTGCTTCAGCTTCAAGAAAAATTCCTGGTTAATACAAAGTCACCTAGAGCAATGATTAGTGAGTATTAGATATTTATATAGCCTCTTATCCGGTTGAAAAAGTTAGTCAAAATAACGGAAGCTGCAACTGCATCATCAATCCTGTCTCTTTCTTTTCTTTTTAAGTCAGTACATTGAAGTAAGTTTATTGCTATGCAAGAAGAAAAACTTTCATCTTGGAAATGTATTCTTACTCTGCTGCGTTGAAAAAGCTGTTCTGCGAATTTTATCATATATTGAGCTGAATCATTTAGCTCTTCGTCTTGCAATGGTATTCCAATTACAACATCCTGCATTCCAATTTCTTTGCAGATACGCGTTATAACATCGATAGTTTTTTCTAGGCTTTGATATTGTATAGTCTTATGTGGGATAGAAACTGATAAGTCAAAACAACCAGTGGCAATGCCGACCTTCTTTTTACCAAAATCCAAGCAAAGAAATTTTATATTTGGATTAGTTTTAATACTTTTTAACAAATCTTCTATGGGGGTTTCAATTTGTTGAATCTTCATTTCTTTAAAATATTAATAAGCTTTGATAATTTTACCTAATTATAGTATCATTTGCTACTACATTTTTGATTCTTGGTTTTTTTATATGGATAACTTTTACGATGTAGTAGTTGTAGGGGGTGGCCATGCTGGTTGTGAAGCTGCAGCCGCTGCTGCTAGGTTGGGTGCAAACGTCTGCTTAATTACTCAAAAGCTCTCAACAATAGGTGAGATGTCGTGTAATCCCTCTATTGGTGGAGTTGCTAAAGGTATTATTGTAAAGGAAATTGATGCAATGGGAGGAATTATGGGCCGTGCCATCGATCAAGCAGGAATTCATTATAAAATCCTCAATAAAAGCAAAGGTCCAGCAGTTTGGGGACCAAGAGCTCAGTCGGATAGAGCTTTATATAGAAAGGCCGTACAAGAAATAATGCATTCTTATAGCAATCTCCATGTTTTAGAGGGGGAGGTAGAAGATTTGTTAATAGAAAATAACAAAATTCAAGCAGTTATTGTCAAAGATAAGCAAATTAATACTAACGCTGTGGTACTTACAACTGGCACATTTTTAGGAGGTGTTATCCATATAGGGGATAAGAATTTCTCTGCAGGAAGGCACGGTGATGAAGCATCGATCAAGTTATCCAAGACTATTAAAAATACAGGATTAAACATAAGGCGCTTAAAAACTGGCACACCAGCCAGGATATATAGAAATTCAATTGATTTTTCCACCTTAGAATACCAAAAAGGTGACGATCATCCAGTACCGTTTTCAGCCTTAACAGGAAAAGTTACAGTTCCACAGATAAACTGTTATATAACCTATACAAACGAGAAAACTCATCAAATAGTTAAGGATAATATACATAAATCTGCGATGTATTCTAGGCAAGTTAGTTCAGTTGGCCCTAGATACTGTCCTTCTATAGAAGATAAAATGGTAAGATTTGCTAGTAAAAAGAGGCATCAAATATTCCTTGAGCCAGAAGGATTAGATGATCCTTTAATATATCCTAATGGTATCTCAACATCTTTACCTGAATATGTTCAAGAGCAAATGATTAGATCTATAATAGGTCTTGAAAATGTTAAAATAGCGAGATTTGGCTATGCTATAGAATACGATTATATAGACCCCCGAGAATTAAAAGAAACTCTTGAAACAAAAAAAATCAAGGGATTATTTTTAGCGGGACAGATCAATGGTACAACTGGATATGAAGAGGCAGCTGGTCAAGGAGTAATTGCAGGAGTGAATGCGGTATTACTTAAAGCTCACAAAGAGTTTATATTAAGCAGAGCTGAGTCTTATATCGGTGTTATGATTAATGATTTAACTACGTTTGGGACATCAGAGCCTTATAGAATGATGACTTCAAGGGCAGAATTTCGTATAATGTTAAGGCCAGATAATGCTGATGATAGGCTTACAGAGAAAGCTAATAATATTGGGTTGATCAGTGCTGAGAGACTACTTAAGTATAATCAACAAAAAAAAAGCATTGGAAATTTAAGACAACTGTTAGAAGGGATCACAGTTTCTCCTGAGGAGGCTATTAGGTATGGAGTAAAAGTCTCTTTTAATGGAGTAAAGAGAAGCTTATTAGATTTAATGCCTTTTCCTGATTTTAGACAAGAGACCTTATTACAGAATTTACCTGAGTTAGAGAAGGATGCTGTACTGCTACATAAAATTTATGCTGCTCAATTATATAATTCTTATGAAGAAAGGCAAAGAGCAGATATGGAAATGTTAAAATTAGAAATGGATATCAGAATCGCAGATAATATAGATTATAGTAGAGTAGGGGCCCTTTCTAATGAGATCAAATCCAAATTAACAAATTTTAAACCAAAAACTATTGCAGAAGCCAAAAAAATTCAAGGCATGACTCCAACAGCATTAATTGCGCTGCAACTTTATATAAAAAGGTATCATGCTTGATGATATTTTTGAGAGCATAAATAAAAATGTTTCACGTGAAACATTTTCTGCTTTGCAGGAATTTGTGAAAATTTTGATGAGGTGGAATAAGAAAATTAACTTGATGTCTAAAAGAGTTAATGAAATTGAAATATGGAAAGACCATATTTTAGACTCAATATTAATATCTTCTTATATTAAGAAAAAAGATAAATTATTAATGGACGTAGGAAGTGGTGCTGGATTTCCTGGAATCATTTTGTCTATTATTGGACATACAAATTGTATGTTAGTTGAAATGAATTCTAAGAAGAGTGCTTTTTTAAATATTGTGATTACTGAGTTAGGGCTTAGGGCAAAAGTAGAGAATACTGACGTAAAGCTGTTGCAAGGTTATAATCCTTTTTATATCACTTCAAGAGCAGTAGCTCCAATTTTTCAAATTATAAAAATGACAGAAAGATGTACCACACTTGAAACAGAATTTATATTTCATATCGGTAAGAAAGACGTAGTACAGGAAATAAAGCTATTAGGAAAGAGTTTTAAGTTGCAAGAATGGCAAAATCCATATAAGGATAGATGCAAGATTGTTTCCATAAAAAAAATTAAAGAACGTGACATTTAAGTCAAAGATTATTGCGATTGCTAACCAAAAGGGGGGAGTAGGTAAGACCACTACCGCTATAAATCTTGCTACTGCTTTTTCTGTTATAGGGAAAGAAGTTTTGTTATTGGACTTAGATCCGCAAGGTAACGCGAGTACAGGGGTTGGCATATTGCCAGAGAGTAGAAAAAATAACATCTATGATTTGATGAGAGAAGAAGTTGATATAAATCAGATTATAATCCCCACAGAAATCCCAAATTTTGATATACTTCCTTCAACTATTGACCTGGTTGCAGTTGAAGTTGAATTAATTAATAAATTTGGCAAAGAGTTTATTTTGAAAAGAAAAATAAAAGAATTAAAAAAAAGTTATGATCTAATTTTTATAGATTGCGGGCCTTCTTTAGGTTTATTAACTATTAATGCCTTAACATTAGCAGGTTCGGTGTTAATCCCATTACAATCAGAATTTTTTGCATTAGAAGGACTGGCACACTTGTTAAATACTGTAGCATTAATTAAGCAATCCTTAAATCCGTCTCTTATAATAGAAGGTATACTCTTAACTATGAGTGACAGAAGAAATAGGTTATCACAGCAGGTTGAGAGCGAGTTAAGAGAAAAATTTGGTGATTTAGTATACGAGTCAGTAATTCCAAGAAATGTAAAGCTTTCTGAAGCACCTTCGCACGGCAAGCCGGCAGCTATATATGACACTAAATGTATGGGGTCAATATCTTATATTATGTTAGCTCAAGAAATAATGAAAATACACAAAATGGTTTAATATTATGAGTAATGATAAAAAGGCACTTGGTAAGGGATTATCAGCATTGATCTCTGATACTACTATTTCTTTGGTAAGAAATAATCAGATGGCGCAAGATTTAGAGAGTAGTGTAATGCTGCAAAGTGATAAAATTATAGAATTGCCGCTAAATATTATTGAAGCAAACTCTGAGCAGCCAAGAAAATCAATCAATAATAAAGAATTAGAGGAGCTTGCTAAATCTATATCTAAGCATGGAGTTTTACAACCCATCCTGGTAAGAAGGGAGGCTAGTGATAAATTTCAGATTATTACAGGAGAAAGAAGATGGCGAGCTGCTAAATTGGCCAATTTTATTACAATTCCAGCAATTATAAAGGATAACGATGAAAGAACGCTTTTTGAAATATCAATTATCGAGAATATTCAAAGGGAAGACTTAAAGCCGCTTGAAGAAGCAGATGCTTATAATAAATTGATAGAAAATTTTGGTTATACTCAAGAAAATCTATCCTCAAGACTTGGAAAAAGTAGAGCTCATGTTACAAATATGTTGAGGCTTTTAAAGCTACCCCAGGAAATTAAAAAGATGATAGAGGAAGAAAAGATTTCCGCAGGACATGCAAGAGCTATTATAAATAGCGATGAGCCATTAATTCTTGCTGAACAGGTTGTAAAAAAGCAGTTGAGTGTTAGAAAAACAGAAGAGCTTGCAAGAATCAAGAAAAGCAAAGAAAGGTCTAGACATAATTTAGCTAGAGATTATTCCTCGTTAGGACAGGACTTAGAAAATATTATAAATTTACAAACCACTAATGTTGATTTGCAACAAATAGAAGACAATATAAGATCTAAATTAGAGATGAAGGCAAAAATCGTAATAGATGGGGGTAACAGTTATATCGTTATCAAGCCTAATAATATTTCAGATATAGAAGAGTTTCTTAATTTGTTGAATAAAGATTAGCCGCTACCGCTAAATTTAGAGACATTTTCTTTTTCTAATTTTTCACAAAAGATGTGTTTTGTTTAATATGGCTTTTCATTTCATTTAATATGGGTGCTTTTTCTACAGTGATTTCCCCACTTTTTATCATAGCATTAACCATACTTTTATAAGCTCTATGATAAACGTTGGGATTTTTTAAGCGTGGATTTGACTCTAATTTTTCTTTCCAGACATCTGCTACAACCTCAATAGTTGATTTAAGTTTTGTAAATTCTGCTGTTGATTTTTTAGTCGATTTTATATCTGATTTTTTAAATCAGGCTGCTCAGCGAGATAAGAATTTGCACTTTCAAATGATGGATATGTGGTAATATATCTTGCTCTTTTACTCCTTCTTTTTGAGCAAATTCCCTTCCTTTTTTTACTAGATCACATCATAGGTGCAGTTTTGTTGTTCTAAGTCATTTTATAGGCTCAGGAAGCTTATCTAAGAATTTCTTCCATCTTATTAGCTTTTGCCCCCCCCACCAAAGGAGCTTTCCATACATCTTTGATTATTGTATCGAGAGCAGCGCCCAAAGCTGGAGGGACAGTAGCTTAAAGAGCTTTTCTTAGTTCTTCGGTTGATAGTCCTTTGGAGTTTTCTAGTAACTCTTTAGCGTATTTTATTATAAGTATTCTTACCTTCAATAGTTGAATAAAATATTACTTTTCCTACTGTGGGAAGTAAAGACTAGGCTGTACTAGCAGCTGCCATCTGTACCATGGGATTGGTTAAGGTACTGCTACTACTAGCTAGTCCTGCGATATGCTAGTTGAAATAAGTATGTAAGGGTTAGTACCCAGCTCATTTAAAGCTTGAGTTGCAATATTTATCACTGGAGTTGCATAGTCTAAGCTCACCTCAGCTTCTTTTATCAGGCTTGTGCTTTCTAGGGGTAACTCTATTGATGCATTTTTTTGCTCTATTAAGTTTTCTACCAAAGGAATATTGCTTAAAGCTTGAGCCTCAGTAGCATTAATGGATAGAGTGCCTTCTAAAAATCTTGAGATCTGGACGCACACCCAGAAATTGCTGATCCTTTAATCAATTCAGCTTGCAGTCTGCAAAACGTAAGGAGGCTGGCAGAAGTCTGCTGAGGCATTATTACTAATTGTTTTCTAACTTCACTCATAGCATTTAAGCTTAGCCATTTGCTAGCAAAAGATTTCTCTTGCCAAGAGAATTTGATAACATAAGTTCTCTTTGATCAAAAGAGAGATTTAATCATAACCCTGTGACATCAGTTTTTAACAAGTTCTCTATATTGTTTTATTGGGTTGTGTTGCTAAAAGCATTTTTGCAAAAACTAATTTTGTATCTAGAAGGGGCTTAGTTTTATCAGTCATACCTAATTTAGGAGCAACTGAAGAAATAACCTCAGCTAAGTTATTTGTTGTAGAACTTTTCATAACATACTTATTTTCTAATAAGCAATATTTTGCTGATTTTGGTCAATTTAAGGTTGCGTTAATTCTTTATTATATCAAATGCAAACGCGTGGTTCAATTGAACTAATATAAAATTTCAGAAAAGGCTAAAAATTGGGCTTCAACTTTTTATCAAATTAAGTTATTAAACAAGGCTGAATAAAGTCCAGATAAGGAGACCAACATCTCTTTAAAGCTATTGATATATTGAGGCTAGTTTTAATCAAGATTGAAATTTATGAAATTTACCTTAAAGTGGCTTAAACGTTATTTAAATACAGATGCTTCATTATCTGATATTGTTAATAAACTTAACCAAATTGGCTTAGAAGTTGAAGAAGTAATTGATAATAATGAGCTATATAGCAAATTTTTGATTGCTAAAATTTTAGTAACAGAGCCTCACCCAAATTCTGATAAGCTTAAGGTCTGCAAAGTAGATGATGGAAGGGAAGTTTTACAAGTAGTATGTGGCGCTCCTAATGCAAGGCCTGGTATTACTGTGGTTTTAGCTCCAATTGGGGCTACTATGCCAGCAAATGGAATGATTATAAAAAAATCTGCCATAAGAGGGGTTGAAAGCTATGGCATGTTATGTTCTGCTCAAGAGCTTAATATTGGAAAAGATCATGAAGGTATAATTGAACTCACAAATGCTGAAATAGGCGATTCATTTGCGGAATTTTATGGATTAGATGATACAATTATGGAAATTTCTCTGACTCCTAACCGTTGGGATTGCGCGAGTGTTATTGGTGTGGCCCGAGATCTTGCTGCAACTGGCATCGGTAAATTTGTGGATAATGTCCCAATCAAGCAGCTTTACTCTGATTTAAAGAGTCAAATAGAAGTAAACATTATAGCCAAAGATATTTGTCATGGGTTTTGTTATGTTTATGGAGAACATATTGATAATTCTTCCATAAAAAATGATGATAGATTTACTCTATTAAAAAATACTGGCTATGAATTAAAGGGGCCACTAGTAGATATTTCAAATTTTATGATGTTTGATTTAGGAAGGCCGACTCATATTTATGATGCTGAGAAAATTAATGGACAAGTGGTTGTGAGGCGATCTTTAGAGGGAGAGAGGTTTAAAGCCATCGGTGGAATTGAGTACATACTTCTAGCGGATTTGTTAGTGGTTGCGGATCAAGAAAAGATTTTAAGTATTGCAGGTGTAGTAGGGGGAGAAGATAGTAAAGTTACTCAAAATACTACAAGCATCTTAATAGAAATTGCAGACTTTGATTCAGAGGCAGTGATGAAGTCTGGTCGAGCTATTAATCTCAATACAGATGCAAGATTTAGATTTGAGAGAAGGATAGATTTCGCTAATACCGAACATTTTGCTAATAAAGTAGTTGAATTTATTAAAAGTTATTGTGGAGGCAATTTTTCTCCGATTACTACCTTGCAAGGGAAATTAGAGAGAGCTCTAGTCCTTATAAAGTTTGATCCTTCAACTGTAGCTAAAATTTCTGGGATAAATATTGCAGAAAAAGAGAGTCTTAGCGTACTGAAAGCTCTAGGCTTTAATATGAAGGAAGCAGATGTAGTAGTACCTTCATGGAGAGTAGGCGATGTTGTAGGTTCAGCAGATCTTGTTGAAGAGATCTTAAGAATTTATGGCTTAGCAAATATTACTGAAAGAAATTTGCCCTATATTTTTAATTCTTTAAATGAGCATGATGACCTGATGCAGAGATTATTTCATAGGTTGATCAATATAGGAATGACGGAAACAGTTAGTTGGTCGTTTATTAGTGAGGCTATTGCTAAAAGTTTTGCAACAGAGGAGATTCTTTTAAAAATTGAGAACCCAATAACTCCAAGTATGGCAATTATGAGACCTAGTGTCTTATGTTCATTTATCCCTATAATTAATAGGAATATGGCGAGAAAGATTGAAAATTTTAGCATTTTTGAAATTGGTTGGGCTTATAGTAAGAATTACAATAATTTTCAAACAAAGATAATTTCAGGAATAAGAAGTGGGTATATTGTAGAAAAAAGCATTCATCACGAAGCAAGACTTGCAGATTTCTTTGATACTAAAGATGATGTTATGGCTATTTTATCAGAATTCAACATAGATTTAAATAAATATATTATTACTAGAGAAGCGCCTACATACTATCACCCAACACGTAGTGCCTGCTTAAAATTAGGCAGAAATGTTATAGCATTTCTTGGAGAGTTAAATCCTAAAGTAGTTATGGATCTTAAAGTTGAGCAAAAAAATCTAATTGCTTTTGAAATATTTTTAGAAAATATACCTCAAACAGAGAATAACTTAAGTAAAGCTAAAAAAGAGATTTTTGATTATCATGCGATAAATCGTGATTTTGCTTTCATAGTAAAAAAAGAAATTTTAGGGGGCGATTTAGTGAGAGCGATTAATTCTTTGAAGATAAATGTAATTGATCAGGTCAAAATCTTTGATATCTATGAAGGGAAGGGAGTCGAGCCGGGATTGAAATCGGTTGCTATAACTTTAAAGATCCAACCAAAATCTGCTATGATAACGGATAAAGAAATAGATTCTATATCGGAAAAAATAATAATAAAGCTTGAAAATGAATGCAATGCCGAGTTGAGATTGAAATAATTACAGTTTTTTGTGCATTAATGCTTTCAAAAAGTCTAGATTTTAAAGTAAACTTGTATTATAAATTGTTTCTTAGTAAATTAATTGTTGACACAATATGGCAGTACCTAAAAAGAAAATTTCTAAGCAGAAAAGAGATTCCCGCAGAGCTCATGATTCTCTTAGTAAAATAAACGTAGCTTTTGATTCTAAAACAGGAGAAGCGAAGCTTTCTCATCACATATCGCTGAAAGATGGATTTTATAAAGGAAGACAAGTCATAATTCCAATAGAAGTCAAAGAATCATCTGAAGAAAATCAGCCTGCTTAAGTTTTTATCTGCGTTTTAAGATTTTACGATGCAGAAAATAGCGATTAGTCTTGATGCAATGGGGGGGGCCAATGCTCCTACTTCTGTTATTGAAGCAGCGTTTAAAGTAGCTAAATTAAACCCAAGAATTCATTTTTTGATTTTTGGCTCTGAAGATAAAATTGTTCCTATTTTACAAAAACTTTCTTTTCCAGAGAAGCAATATAATTTTGTTGCAACTAAAGATGTTATACAAGATCACGATAAGCCATTACATGCTTTTAAAAATGGCAAAGAATCTAGTATGCGTAAAGCAATTGATGCAGTAAAAGAAGGTTCAGCCCATGCATGTTTATCTTGCGGTAATACCGGAGCTTTAATGGTCACTGCCAAAATGGTATTAGGCACGCTTTCAGGCGTTAAAAGACCTGCAATTGCTGGTGCATTTCCTACGTATGAGAATAAGCTTATAATGCTTGATATGGGGGCCAATAATGAATGCACTGAATCAGTGATTTTTCAATTTGCTTTAATGGGACAATGCCTAGCCAAAGTAGTGCTGCAAATTGATAATCCTTCTATAGCAATTTTAAATGTTGGTGAAGAAGAGACTAAAGGAAGAGAACTTGAACAGAGAAGTTATGAGCTATTAAAAAGTTCTGGTCTGAACTTTATTGGATATATTGAGGGCCATGATATAGTGAAGGGTAAGGCTGATGTTGTCGTAACAGACGGCTTTTCAGGTAACTTAGTTCTGAAAGCTTCAGAGGGTGCTATAAACATGTTTATGACACTTCTTAAAGAAATTAGTAGAAATTCTGGTTTACTGGCTCTGATTGGTGCATTCTTATTAAAAAGACCTTTAAAAAAGAAATTAACTAGAATTGATCCAAATGTAAATAATGGGGCCATGTTTATTGGATTAGGTGGTATTGTGATTAAAAGTCATGGCTCAGCTACTACTTTTGGTGTTACAAATGCTATAAATCTAGCTTATGAATTAGCTAATTGCGATATAAATGCCCAGATCATCAAAGAAATCAAAGACCTGGAGAATAGGGGTATTGGATTGAATTTTGTTAAAAAGATTAAGCAGACATCTGCAAAAATTTTAGGTATTCCTACATGAAGGTAAAAATAGCAGGAATCGGGCATTCTCTTCCTGGCAATCTTGTCACTAATGATGAGCTGAGTACTAAATTAGACACTACGGACGAATGGATAAGGACTAGAACAGGTATAGAACAAAGACTCCTTGCGCCTGCTGGGGTTTTTACTTCAGATTTAGCTGCTGAAGCGTTGAAAAATGCCATGATTGATGCAAATGTGAAAGCAGGTGATCTAGATGGTATAATACTAGCTACCACTACCCCAGATCTTTTAATGCCAGCAACTGCTGCTAAAGTGCAACATATGGTGGGAATGAAGACAGGATTTGCCTTTGATATTCAGGCAGCTTGTACTGGATTCTTATATGCTTTAAATGTTGGTTGCTCGATGATAGCAGTTCGACAAGCTAAAAAAATAGCTATTATTGGTGCTGAAACAATGTCTAGAATTGTAGATTGGAGCGATCGAAGTACTTGTATTCTGTTTGGAGATGGAGCAGGAGCTGTAATTTTGACTGAAGCTGATTCTGCAGAAACAAGCAAGATTATAGCTATAGAAATTCTTTCTGATGGGAGTGCTCTAGACATACTAAAGGTAGGCGGTGGTGTTTCTATCGGCTCCCTTGATGCAAAATTAGAAATGAATGGTCAGGAAGTGTATAAGTTTGCTATTGAGAGCATGTATAATTCTCTCAGCAGAATTTTAGGGAAATCAAATTTATCAGTAAGGGAGCTAGACTGGGTTGTTGCACATCAGGCTAATTATAGAATAATTTCTTCTTTGGCAGCTAGGCTTAGTTTACCAATGAAAAAAGTTGCAATTACAGTTGATATCCATGCTAATACCTCAGCTGCGTCTATCCCACTTGCGTTATCAGTATATAAAGAGCGCGGAGAAATAAAAAAAGGTAATCTTATTGCTCTAACAGCAGTTGGTGCGGGGATGACCTGGGGAAGCGCACTCTTAAGGTTATAAATATAGTAAGTGTTAGCAACCATGTTGAACCAAGGAAGGATTGTGATATACTATCATCTAAAAAGGAAAGAAATGTCAGATTGTCTATATCAAATATCAGAAGATCTATTTAACAAAGAGATGTTACCAATAATAGAAAAGCATACGACACCCATTTGAGTGAGGCCCTAAAAATTAGTCATTATAAGTTGTTTTTGTGTGGTGCTGAAGGTACTAAGCATATCAGTATCTTGGGGGGGAGATTGCCCTAAAGAATATGGTCTCTGGCATACGAATATTAGCAGGTTTAAAAAACGTAATGAAGATGGTTTATTATGGCTGATTTTATACGCCTTAGCACAGGAGAAGATATTGAAAATAGATATAGTGTTTATGGACTCAACTGCAATAAAAGTGCACTATCATGGAACTGGAGCGTTAGAAAGATAGGTAAGCAAAGTATAGGTAAAAACGTAGCAGTTAAGGGTATAAAAATACATGTTATAATGAGAGAAGAAGATATTTCAGGTTACAGGAGCAGCGCATTCTGATTGTAAGATGATAAGTGAGATGACGGAGATGCTAAATTGTGCTGATGTAAAAAGATGGAAATAAAGGCTTATGGTACGGATAAAATACGAAGCTGGTTAAAGATAATGACATTGAGCATGAGATACCTAATAAAAGGAATAGAAGAGTGAATTTTAGATTTGATATAAAGACCATTTATAAATGGAGAGGTATAGAATAGAGAGTTTATTTGCTAGGATTAAAACAAACTGTAGATTAGCTATGCGATTTGATAAACTTCATATACTTTCTTTAGATTTATTGCTTTATCTCTTATTAAAACTTCAGGGTTGTTAATGGTTCCTAAAACACAATAAATAAAGCACTACTGAACAATAAGGGTTACTAACGAAATAAGTTATCATTGGCAAATGGTATACTTATGAAAAAAGTAAAGATTAGTTAATTGCATTCTTAAATATTAACTTAAACCAACTTCGTATAATAACTTCTTATATAGTAAATTTTATTCTGTATAAGATTTATCTAGAAAAATATAGTAATATTAGAAATTACTTACAATTTCGGATTATTCAAAATATCATCGGTATGCTTTTACAAGAAGATATTAGTAATACCAACGCATCTCACTACTTAGAAAGTATAAAAGATTTAGTTTGATTTAAATTAATGAACCAACCTTATTTAACTAATTAGAGGTTAAAATATGGCTGCTAATAATCCACTTCTTAAGATAAAAGTTTCATATGAACCAGATGAAATTATGAATTTCTTTAAACTAAAATCAGTCTAAGATTTAGAAAAAATACTAAATTCTAAAGAAGCATTCACTAATGAAGAACTTCTTAATGCGCAAAATTTATTAGTACAAAGCATTGTTAATGAAAACCTACATAAAAAGATGAGTACAAATACGATAATATTCATATCTCGACTATTATATTAATAAACATATTCACCCACTGTACAAGGCATGATAATTTCTGCCCCTCTTTAGAAAAACTAAAAAATGTAATAAACTCCATTTCAAGCTATCAAGAAAGCGGTTACTATGAATTCTCACTTCAACAAATAGGCATTATTAATGATCTGACATTAATAATGAACTTTGTTAATAACCTTGATCAGAAAAAATTCTAGATGGTAACCTTATCTTAAGGGAGCTAAAAGAGAAAATTAAGTTATCTAGTAAAATTAATGAAGTTATCTCTGCTACCTTTACCAATGACGAATTATTAAGTAGTTCTGAGAGTACAAATATTATTAAGCAATCTAGTAAGCAGGATTTATTAAAAAATCTGGTGGATTACTATACTAGTATAACAAAGATTATCGCTATTCCAAATAAAGAAATACCTAAAGATGAATGATTTACATATTAGAACAACAAAACTACTGAAGAATTAGAAAAGAGGTTGTTTTCAAATTATGAAGAAGAAAAAAGCCCAAAGAGATATTAAAAGCTTTAGAGAAATACACCATAACTCTCAACAATTAGATTATAGTAACTTAAATGAAGCTAACCAAGCTTCGAAGTATGCATTAAGCAAAGATCCAAATATGCTTATGCTGGCCAGCCATGAATGTCTAATTTATAAAATAATAGAAAATTTAGAGAAAATTATTAAAGATTCAATAATTGAAAACAATATATTGAATTGCTGTAGAGGTATTAATATAGTTAGAAGACCACTTAAATTAAATTTATTAAAAGCAAGGGTTACTCAATAGAAATATAAGTTGCCTTTTATAGATAGATACTTATGAAAATATATACTAATTATATAAAAAATATGAAGAGAAAGTAGATTATTCCTGTGGTAATTCAACAAAGATAGAAGAACTCAAAAATGAAATTAGTAATTTGATTGCTCAATTCTCATTTGCAATGAACCTAAGGCAGAAGAAGTTAATTTCAATTTTGATCAAGAGAATCAATCAGCCCATTGTTGGTGGTTGCAATTAAAGAAACCACAGTTATGAAAGCTAATGCTAATATGAATGTCAAAATGGTTGTTTCAACAAACTGTTATTTTGCATTTAGCTTTCAACAGCTACCTCCCTCTATTTTAAGTTATTTGAAATTGCTTGCATTAATCCAGCTCCTAAAATGCTCGAACAGTTTTTATTAATGATTAAGCATTTATATCAATACTTAATTTTTCAATTAATACTAGATTTAACAGCTACAAAAAATCTCTGAAAAACTTTTAACTTTTAATTATATGATCAAAGGTTTTCTGATTTGGATGAGGGCAATTGTAAAACAATTTATGGCAACTCAATAAGCCAATTATTGAACCGAATCAGAACCAGAAATAAATACCAAATTACTATTAAGAAATTAAGCTATGGTGTGATAATTCATGAAATAGCTCATATGATTGAAAAAGAGGTGATAATAAATTTACAAGAATTTATGGGTCTTAATATCGGATGATTTGAGAAAGGCTACATCGATTGGCCTAAAACAAGTTGTAGAGCAGATTTGAGCAGGCACTTGCTTACTTTTCCAACACAACACCTTGGAGGGATAAATAGCATTTGCAAATTTAATATTATATCCATCATCAACTCACAAATTTCTACGTTATCTTCTTAGTTCTTAAAAAAAATAGATGAGGTAGAGCATCATGCTCCGAACAAAAAGCTACCTCTATACATGGTTCTGGCACTAAAAAATGGGGTAACATTATCACTTCTATTAAGTCTGATTATTTTAAGTGACTGAACAGCTAAAGCATTTTAATTTGAATATGAAAGGAAAGTAGAGTGTAAACTATATGTTTCACCTGAGCCGAGGTTAAAATATAAGAGATTAGCTATAGCAGAATTAATAAGTTTAACACTCGTTATCTTTCTTGTATAAAACATGATCAAATTTTGGTTAGTCCAGCGCGTAAGCCCCAAGATACCCTTTTAGCTTATCCATGGCTCTTTCTTCTATTTGCCTTATCCTTTCTCTAGAAACACCATAAATAGTACTTAAGTTTTCTAGAGTTTCTGGCTCATCGCTTAATCTTCTTGCTTTGATGATTTCTCTTTCTCTATCAGATAGCTTATCAACTGAAGCCGCTAACCTTCCTAGCATGACATTTTTATCATGTAGCTCTATTACTGTCTCTTCAGCATTTTCACTAGAGGCAATAAAATCTAAAAGCTCGGAACTATTATCATTGTCTTCACCAATACTGTCATGCAGAGAAAGCATTTCTCCAGACATGCTGCGGCTCATATCTTCAATTCTTGATTTAGAAACCCCTAACCTTTCTGCAGCCATAGTGTTAATATCAGATGGGTTGTTTAGGTCAGATTTGAGTAAATTTTGTTTAACTTTCTTTAAATTAAAGAATAACTTTTTTTGGACTGCAGAAGTGCCAATCTTTACCATTGACCAAGATTTTAAAATATAATCTTGAATTGTGGCTTTTATCCACCAAATAGCGTATGTGGAAAGACGGTATCCCATATCAGGGTTGAACTTTTTTACTGCCTTCATTAATCCTATATTGCCTTCAGAAATTAAGTCCATCATCGGCAAGCCATAGCCCTTGAATTTTTGAGCAACCTTAACAACCAATTTCATATGTGATAAAACAAGCTTTTGTGCAGCTTCGATATCAGCTTCATCTACCCATTTCTTAGAAAGAGAATACTCTTCCTCTTCTGAAAGAATAGGCACAGCTTTAATCTGCCTTAAATACTTAGTTAGGCCAACTCCACTATTTAAAGCTATTAAATTATTTGTAAACATAAAATTGAACCTCCAAGGAATTGCCTTTATAAAGTATTATAAAGTGTGCCAGTTAAATAATGCAAGTTAAAAATGATTTATTTTAAAAAATTGTTATCTGCAAGTTAATAATACCCTGAGAATGGGTGGTGTGGATGTAGGTTGGATATTCGAGCACGGCCTTTATCTGCTAATGCTGCTTAAGTATACTTCTTTAATTTGAACATTAGCTGCCTTCTCTTGTAAGGTATAAAGATAAAAATTTTAATTGCAGTATGTTTATACAGCCTGGAGGCAACAGTGCTTGATAACTTTAAAACCTAGATTTTCCTATCATATTTCTTTGAGCACTCTTTATTTACTAGAGTAAATATCAGGTCTTTCATATTAACTACCTTAAATACCATACCATAGAGTTGCCCTTTTGATATTTTTGGATAAATTAATGCCTTAGTTTCGTCACTGCAAAATATGTGAAAATATTATTAACAATTATTGGGTGCACTTAAATGGCACTATCTATGATTTTTTATCAAAAATAGCCAGAAAATTTAAAGACGAGCTGAAACCCAGGCTAATAGGAAGTGCTATTGCTACAAGTTAATCCCTTAAAATTGACCAATAGGTATGAGCTGATAGAGGTATGCCTTTACTCCAGGAAGTTGATTATGAGTAATGTTGTTTTTGCAGTACCAGTATATTATGACACGCATCCTAATCCTGCAGGAATAATAAACTGACTTTAACTAGCAGACATAGCGGCAAGTAGCAGTGATGGCGATAGCTCTTCAACCGCTAGTAGTAGCCACAGGTGCAGTAGAGGTGCGTAACATAAGACTGAACATCAAGTTCCCGAGATACAGAAATGGCTGATGTGTCTAAATATCTCCCCTTACGCACAAATTGCTAATTTGTATAAATTTTGTAGTTCTAGCATAGTTGCTTGATTTGCTCTAAGAATTAACTTATATTTGTAATGCAAAATTAGTTGCACAAGTTTCTAATTGAAGTATTTCAAGCTTGCAAAAGAAAATGATTGAAGCAAATATACAATTTGATCGAGATATTACCTTCTTTATTGGCAACTTTGCTAAACTTGTATTCTTGTTTTATTGATTTATGATATATTTTGACTTGTCACCATTCTTAGTAGATTTTACATAAATGGTCACTATCATGGTCAAGGTCGGTTGATGCTATACTTAATTAATATACTTGGTTTGTAACTACCAGATTAACTAACAAGACCTATAAGGTGATTTTTTTATGATTATAAAAGGAATTTTTGAACTAACAAATAAGTATAACTTATTTCTTATTGATTTATATGGTGTTATCCATGATGGAATAAACCATTTTGAAAAGGCAGTAGAAGCGGTAAATTATTTAAGAGATGAGGGAAAAAGAGTAATCTTTTTTTCCAATACTCCAAGGCCAAAAGAGGAGGTAATACAAAAGTTAATTAATATGTCTCCTAAACTTAGAGATTTTGAAATAGTAACTTCAGGAGAATTTTTTAAACACATACTTCAGTACCCCAAAAAATATAATTTAGATTTTTTAAACCATTATGCCTTTCCTTTAAGCAATGACTTAGGCCATCCCCTGCTTACAATCCCTAATTTAAAAATTACTAACTCTATAGAAACAGCAAATTATTTATTAATTATAGCCTCTGTCAAAAACAAATCTGATTTATCAATGTTTGACAAAATCATGAAACAAGCTATAGAAAGAAATTTGCCATGTATATGCCCAAATCCAGATTTAGTTGCACATCAAGGGAAAGATATAGTATATACAGCTGGTTCTTTTGCCTTAAGATACAAAGAATTAGGCGGCAATGTTTACTATATGGGAAAACCAGAAAATAATTTTTATAAATTTGCTCTAGACAACAATATTATTACTCAATATGTATTAGCTGTAGGAGATAATTTATATACAGATATAAAAGGAGCTAATGATTTTGGTTTAGATTCTCTTTTTGTAAAGAACGGCGTATGTGGTAAAGATAACATTGAAATTTTAATAAGAGATAGTGGGCTAAAGCCCAAATATATTATTAATGACTTGAAACTTAAATAAATCAGGATTTGAAATGATTTTTAAAATCTTGGGTGAATTAAGCTAATAAAAGAAATTAAGCTATTAGAAGCTCAGTTTCTATTATACAAGAAAGAGCTAGAATATATGTAGAAGCTATCAGAAAGTCAGACACCCATGGAGTTGAAAATTTTATTAAGGAATATAACTTAACTTCCCAAGAAGGAGTGATAGTAATGGGCTTGGCCGGATCACTTCTTAGAATACCAGATAACAAAACTACCAATGAACTTATTGAGGATAAATTACAAAACAAAGACTGGAAAAACACCTTGGAAAAAGTGATTCTTCATTTGCTAATGCCTCTTCTTGGAGAGCTGTTGGTATTGCTCTCTCTGTGATAAAAAAAGCAATACATATTATATCCAATGAATTTATTGTGGAAGATAGTATCAACAGTGGAATAAGAAATGCTTTATCTCTTGAAAGAGAAGGCTATCAAATGTCATATGATATATTAGGGTAATCCTCAAGAAATATAGCACAAGCTGATTTTTATTATTACAAATATTTAAAAGCTGTTACAAAAATATAGGAAGTAGCATCTTTGAAGAGAAAGAAATATATGCACAACCAAGTATTTCAGTAAAATTATCAGCATTGCACCCAAGACTTGAATTACCACAACTAGCACGAGTAAAATGAGCTATTGCCTAGAATATTAAGATATAGTAAGATTATGTGCTGATAATAACATAGCTGTTTCCTTTGATGCAGAAGAAGCTTCTAGACTTGATATTTATTTATTATTTTAACAGAATTAATAGCGCACCTAGACCTTGAAAATTATGAGAGAATAGGTTTTATAGTTCAAGCTTATCAAAAATGTGCTCCATATATAATTGATTACATTATTAATCTAGCTAAAACGTTTGATAAACGAATCCAAGTTAGACTAGTTAATGTGGGCTTACTGTGATTCAGAAATTAAAAATGCTCAAAAACAAGGCTTAGAGGATACTATAAAAGAATTTACTGATGTTTCTTATTTGGCCTCTGCACTTCTAAAGAAATCAGAAAAAATGGAGGAAAAAGTTTGTATATATTGCCCAATAGGACAATATAAAGATCTACTTGTATACTTAATGCGTAGATTATTAGAGAATGGTGCCAACACTTTGTTCATTAACATGATAAAAAGTAAGGATATAACCCTAGAAAATGTGCTTGCTCATCCTACAAAAATTGTAGAAACAGAATTAGCTGGTGCCAAATGGTTAGTTGAATCTATTAGAGATTTTTGGCTCTAATAGAAAAAGTTCACAAGGATACGACATTGGAATAAAAAAGGTTACGGTGATATTATGAGCAATTTAGATAAATATTCCAAACAGATCTTCTTTAATAGATGGTAACCCTACAGCTAAAACTCCTAAGAATTTTAAGATATTAAAGCCTACCTCTTTAGAAGAAATAGTAGTATCTGATAAAGTCTCAATTGATGAAATTAAAAAAGCACTTAAATTATCACACTATGCATTTAATTCTTGGTCTTTTATACAGTAAAAAAAGAGCTAGGGTTATTGAAAAATTTGGTGATTTGCTGCACAAAAATAGGTATTTCTTCTATTCACTTTTAATCGTGAAGCTGGCAAGAATATTAAAGATAGTATAGCTAAAGTTAGAAAAGTATACACGGAAGAGGTGTTTTTGTCTTTATTATATGAAGCAGGAATTCCTGGAGATGTACTACAAATGTTAATAAGCAAGTGGTGAAGATATAGGAGAAGTATTACTTACAGACCACAGAGTTGCCAAGATTTGTTTTACTAAATCTACTGAGGTTTGCAAGAACTATAAATAGAACTTTAGCAGCAAGAGATTGCCCTAGTGCTCCATTAATTGCAGGAACAAGTAGGGAATGCTATGATAATTGACAGCTCAGCACTACTTGAACAGGCACAGATAATATCATCAATTCTACATCTGGCCAGAAGCATAGGGCAAAGATGCTCAGCGCTTAGAATTCTTTATATACAAGAAAAGATATATGCCCTCCCTAATAGAGATGATAATTGGAGCTATGAATGAACTTAAAATCGGTAATAATGAGCATTTAGAAAATAACCTTGGTCCCACTAATAAGTGAAAATGCTAAAAATTCACTGCTTGCTCGCATAACAATAATGCGTGAAAAAGGCTTCAATATAAGGGCTGTGGGGCACAAGTCTCAAAAAATATTAGAGACCACTCCAGGCCATTCCCTTGCGCCTTTATTATAGAAATTAAAAAGATATCCGATGTAGAAAAGGAAAATTTTGGGCCAATACTTCATGTTAAACCCTTTGCCTCTTATGAAATTGATCAAGTTATAGGAGAGATAAACAGTACTAGCTATAGCCTAACTTTTAGTATACATTCTAGAATTACTTCAAAAATTCACGAATAGCTGCAAAAATTAAAGCTGGTAATATGTATGCAAACCGTAATATGATAAGAGCTCAGGTTGGATCTCACCCTTTTGGTAGAGAAGGAAACTCTGGCACCGATTTTAAAGTAGGTAGGCATAATTATTTATTAAGGTTTATGATAGAAAGAACTTTAACTCTCAACACTACTGCTATTGGTGATAATATTGAACTTCTAAAAACAGGTTAATAAAATGAGTTGGTTTTATTTAATATTAGCTGGGCTATCAGAAATAGGTTTTACAACCTTTTTAAAATTATCTAACCAGTTCACAAAATTGATTCCGTCTATTGGCTTTATTACTTTTGGAGCAACAAGTTTTTATTTTATGAGTAAAGCAATGAAAGATATTCCCATGCCTATAGTTTATGCTGCTTGGACCGGTATAGGTATAGTAGGAGTCTATTTAGTAGAAGTTCTCTTTTTTAACGAGCCGTTGAATTTTATGAAGATTATTTTTGTTTCTTTGATACTTATTGGTATATTAGGGCTAAAGTTGGTATAATTACTTTTTAATGTTTAACTTAACAATTAAGCGTAAAGTTGTTCTTTTAATGGGAATAATTGTTACTATAATCCCAATCATATTAATCGCTATACTTTTACATTCTTATTACTTATTTGGGGTTGAACATTTCTTTAATACCAAGGTCAATGAAGCAATTGAAGAAACAGTGAAAGTAGCACAATTGTATCTTCAAGAACATAAAGATAAGGTTAAAATAGATACACTATCAATTGCTAATAATATAGAAAAAAATAAACATATCATCTTCAGTAACAAAGAAATATTGCAACTATTTATAGATCAACTTGCAAATGCAAGAGGATTGGCTGAGATCATGGTTTTCCAAGATGGTTTCGTCATCGCGAGAAATTCCTTAGGATTAGCTTTATGGTTTGAAAACATCAACTCCGAAGTTTTAGGTAAGCTGCTAAATGAGGAAGTCATTATTTTAGAAGACAAAGTAGAAAATAGGGTTAGGGCCGTAACCAAAATTGAAGGACTTCCAGAAAACACTTACGTTTTAGTCGGCCGTTATATAGATCAAGCAATTCTTGATCATTTGAAAAAAACAGAAAGTTCTGCAAAACAATATAAGTCAATACTTGGTGGACTTGACATCACAAAAAACAAATTGCAAATAATATTTATATGTTCATCTATTATTTTATTAGTAATTTCAGTATTAATAGCCAGAAGATTTGCCTTATATATAACAAAACCCTTAGAAGAGATGGCTCTTGCTACTGTTTCATTGCGTGAGGGTAATTTCAGAGTAAGAGTTCCTGAAGGAACACAAAAAGATGAAATTCACGCATTAGCTAAAGCTTTTAATGTTATGATCGAAAAAATTTCTGAGCAGCATAACGAACTAATAATAGCAAATGAAGTAAGTAACACTCGACGTAAATTCATAGAAGTAATTTTAGCAGAGGTTTCTGTTGGAATTTTAGCAACTAATTTAAATTATGAAATTATCAGTTATAATAATATTGCTCTAGATTTATTAGAAGTTAATAAAAACGAAACTATTTTAAAAATAGAGGATATTTTTCCAGAGTTATTAAAATTATTGGAAAGTACTAAAAATTCTGGCTCTGAAAATCAAATAGATGATCTAATAATCATTAGAAAAAACAAAAATTTACACCTAGCGGTTAAATCCGGACCTGTACTTGACCAAAACGGTAAAGTAGAAAGTTTAGTAATAACTTTTAGCAACATAACTGACCTTATATATAATCAAAAAATTGCAGCTTGGGCTGATGCTGCAAGGAGAATTGCTCATGAAATCAAAAATCCTTTAACTCCTATTTCTCTAGCAGCAGAAAGATTAAAAAAAAAATATAGTATGGAAATTCGATCAGATCCAAATTCCTTTATTCGGTATATTGACACTATCATCAGTCATGTTGGAGATATAGAAAGAATGGTAGCTGAGTTTATTGACTTTGCAAAAATTCCTGATCCTAAAATCGAAAAAAATAACTTAACAAAGATTATAGAAGAGTCGTTGCTATTACAAAAAATTGCTAATCCAGAAATTACTTACTTTTTTGAGCCTCAAAAAGATAATTATTGGGTAAAATGCGATTACGGACAAATTTTACGTGTAATAAATAATCTCTTGAATAATGCTGCTGATGCTATAAAAACAAAATATGGTATATCTAACTTATCTAGAAAAAAAATTACCATAAATATCAAAGAAGATTTAAAAAATAATCAATTGTATATCGAAATTATAGATAATGGATGCGGCATAAACCAAGGCATAATTGATAGAATATCAGAACCATACATCACTACTAAACAACATGGTACCGGTCTTGGCCTTGCCATAGTGAAAAAAATAATTGAAGAACATGGTGGAAAATTTTCTATAAGTAATATAAAAGATGGGGCAGCAGCAGCATTTAATTTATCCTTTTTCGAAGATCAGAAAAGATGAAACACAATAATATGTTAAGCATTTGCCTAATTCTGCTTCATGCAGCTGCCGTTGCTAGTATCTTCACGGGAGTTAAGTACCTTTCCCAGTCTCTTAGATCAGTAGAAATCGTTCTCCTTTACAAGTCTATATTATTAATATGCCTTATTCCTTGGGTACTACACAAAGGATTCCGTATTATTTATACGTCTCATACTGGGCTGCTCGTATTAAGAGGTTTACTTACAGCTACTGGTTCCTTAGCATTTATGTATGCTTTACAACACGTTAATATTGTAAATGCTACTGCCCTTGGATACCTGGAACAAATTTTCTGGATCTTTATAGGTATTTTATTTTTTAATGAAAGAATTACGAAGATAAAGTTGATAGCAATTATTAGCAGTTTAACCGGTGCTTTCCTTATTTTGTCTCCAGATATACTAAGTGCAAATGCAGACCAAAAATTTCACTTCAATCCTTATTACTTTTTTGTTTTTCTAGCAGTTTCGTGTTGGGGATCAAATGTTGGAGTAATAAAAAAAATTGGTAAGCTAATAAAAGTAGAAGTTCAATTGATTTATAGCATGTTCTTTTCTGTATTAGTAAGCAGCTTAGTAGCTCTATTTAACTGGAGATACTGTAATATTGAGCCATTTTCTATCCCATTACCTACTTCCTTTCGCGGGCTGAATCCAGAACTATTTTATTGGAATAATTTCAAATATATCATGTTAATAACAATTGCTTACTTTACCCATAGTATAGCATTCTTTTTTGCTGTTAGAGGCGCAGATTTCTCGTTACTTATGCCATATGACTATTTCAGGTTAATTTTTATTGGCATTTTAAATTATGTCATATTTTCAGATTTGGAAAACCTATCTGCCTGGCTTGGCTATGCATTTATAATTTTAAGTGGCTTAATGCTTGCGCGCTCTGAGTATTTAAAAAAAGAAAAAAGATCTAATTAATGAAGGATGAGTATGTTTGCAAAACTGAAATCATTTAAAATAGAAAAAAGTATAGCTGGTATTTTGCTCATGATTGTGCATGCAGCTTCAATGGCGGCTCTGTATGTTACAGCTAAAAATCTGACGCATGTTTTACACCCTCATCAAGTCGCTTTTTTATATAAATTCAGTATCTTAGTAGCTATATTACCTTGGTGTATGCATGGTGGGTTTAAGAAGAATTTAAAAACTACAAAAATAGGGGTACATGTCACTCGCGGCACCTTCAGCGTTATGGCTAATTTATGTTTTTTCTATAGTCTCACAGCAATCAACGTTATAGATGCAGCAGCAATCACTTACCTTGAGCATATTATTGTTGTTTCCATAGGTATTTTTTATTTTAAAGAACATTTTACTAAAGCCAAAATCATACTAATAGCCTGTGGATTTGTAGGGGCTATCTTCGTTACCAAACCAGGCTTTAATGAATTTAATAGCAAATACTTTTTCATATTTTTAGCCTTAATATTTTGGGCGGTCAATAATTTATCAATCAAGATCTTAGGAAAAACTGAGAGGGGTAAAGCCCAACTTTTTTATGTAATGCTAATAGGATCAATTTTTGCTCTGCCATTCGCAATTCAAAATTGGCAGCCAATTAAGCCAGAATATATAAAATATCTTGCATTACTAGCACTATTTCATCTTATTCATGTTATTTCTTTCTTTAAAGCATTTAAATTTTCTGACATTTCTGCAGTTATGCCTTTTGACTACTCACGGTTAGTATTTACTGGTTTATTGGGTTACTTATTTTTGCATGAAATGCCAGATAAGTATTCCATAATTGGTTATCTCTTAATTATGGCTGGCGGATTATACTTAATAAAAAGTGAAACAAAACGAAATGCTGAGTTAAAAAATCAAAAAGTAGAAGAAAAAATTAGTGGATGATAAATTTTATGCAGTTTGAAGAAAGATTAGCAAAGATAATTGAAAGATATGAATATATTGAGAATATTCTGCTGGCTCCTGAATCCATGAGCTCCTCTGATTTTGCTAAATTAGGAAAAGAAAGAACGGAGTTAAGCGAGGTAGTTCATTTAATTAATGAGTACAATCAATTAAAACAAGAAATCAGTGATTTGCAATTAGCAATCAATGAGCCTAACACTGACACAGACTTTAAGAATATGGCTTTAGAGGAGTTGCCCCTACTACAAGAAAAAAATGAGCAGGCTTTGCATAATTTGAAACTGGCGCTATTGCCCAAGGATGCAGATAATGATAAAGGAGCAATTCTAGAAATCAGAGCAGGCACTGGAGGAGATGAAGCAGCTCTCTTTGCTTATGTTTTATTTAGGATGTATCAAAGATATGCAGAGTCAAAACGTTGGAAATTTGAAATCCTTTCAATTTCTGAAACTGATTTAGAAGGATACAAAGAAGCTTCGGTTAGTATAAGCGGCAAAGGTGTATTTTCCAGATTAAAATATGAATCAGGAGTCCATAGAGTTCAAAGAGTACCAGAAACGGAAGCAAGTGGAAGAGTTCACACCTCAGCAGCAACAGTTGCTGTTCTTCCTGAAGCGGAAGAAGTCGATGTCTCAATCGAAGAAAAAGATTTAAAAATAGACGTTTACAGAGCAAGTGGTGCAGGCGGCCAACATGTTAACACAACTGACAGCGCAGTTAGGATAACACATATTCCAACAGAGATCGTAGTTTGTCAGCAAGATGAAAAATCCCAACATAAAAATAAAGCCAAAGCTCTAAGGATATTGAGGACTAGGCTGTATGACGCTGAGAGATCAAAAAAAGAAGCAGAAAGAGCTGCATCTAGAAAAAGCCAAGTTGGTAGTGGAGATCGATCAGAGAGAATTAGAACTTATAATTATCCACAAAGCAGAGTCACAGACCACAGAATAAACTTTACTGTTTATGCTCTTGACGAAATTGTAAATGAAGGTAAACTGGATCAGTTTATTGATGTTTTAATTGCAGAAGAGCAATCAAGGTTATTAGCCGAGGATAATTCTTAAAAATGAAATTAAGGCACTGTCCAAATAAAATGCGTAAATTTTCCATAGGAACCGCATTAACAACCCTAAAGTTTTAATAAGAGATAAAGCAATAAATCTAAAGAAAGTATATGAAGTTTATCAAATCGCATAGCTAATCTACAGTTTGTTTTAATCCTAGCAAATAAACTCTCTATTCTATACCTCTCCATTTATAAATGGTCTTTATATCAAATCTAAAATTCACTCTTCTATTCCTTTTATTAGGTATCTCATGCTCAATGTCATTATCTTTAACCAGCTTCGTATTTTATCCGTACCATAAGCCTTTATTTCCATCTTTTTACATCAGCACAATTTAGCATCTCCGTCATCTCACTTATCATCTTACAATCAGAATGCGCTGCTCCTGTAACCTGAAATATCTTCTTCTCTCATTATAACATGTATTTTTATACCCTTAACTGCTACGTTTTTACCTATACTTTGCTTACCTATCTTTCTAACGCTCCAGTTCCATGATAGTGCACTTTTATTGCAGTTGAGTCCATAAACACTATATCTATTTTCAATATCTTCTCCTGTTCTAAGGCGTATAAAATCAGCCATAATAAACCATCTTCATTACGTTTTTTAAACCTGCTAATATTCGTATGCCAGAGACCATATTCTTTAGGGCAATCTCCCCTCCAGGATACTGATATGCTTAGTATCTTCAGCACCACACAAAAACAACTTATAATGACTAATTTTTAGGGCCTCACTCAAATGGGTGTCGTATGCTTTTCTATTATTGGTAACATCTCTTTGTTAAATAGATCTTCTGATGCTTACTTGGCACGAAGTTCATTACTAATGAATTAGTTGCTTATCAAGAATTTGTAGAAATTGGTTCTAATTTGTCTACTTATACTAAAATAACTCTACTATATGTTCTTTGTGGATTTGCAAATATTGGTAGTTTTGGTATTATTTTAGGTGTATATAATTCCTTGGTTCCAGCAAGGCGAGTTAAAATAGTTAATCTTGCATTTTAAAAAAAGCTGTTATTACTGGGATCATCATAAACTATACTACAGCAACTGTTGTCGGGGTGCTTTATTAATGAATTCTTTGATGAAAAAACGTATAGAAAACAAATTAGGAGATTTCTTTGGTCAAGAAAATATAGAAGTGCAGGATATATCTTATCTGCATAAAGGCCATATTTCTGAAAATCCATATGAGACACATTTTAATATCATAGTAAAATCAGAAAAATTTAAAGCTATGCCACAACTTGCCCGTCATAAAATGATTTATAAATTATTAAACGAGGAAATAAAGCTTATACATGCAATTAGCATTAATGCAATATTCTGATTTACTGATTTTATCTTGCCTACACCGCTGCTAGGAAATTGATTTTTTGAGTGAAGCTACATCTTTGTTATTATTATTGCTAATTAATGTAAAGGGTGTTTTGGAAAATTAAGGTAGAATATAGTACATTACTATAGTTTTTTTGAGTTTTAGTGTTATATTATTGGTACACGACTAAAAAATTGATTTGGAAAATGTTTTCTTCATTACTACGTATTATATCTAGGTGGACTATATTCATATTTATACTTTTTATCGTCGGGATTATTAGTGCTATCCAAGCCATAGTATATTTCAGTAAGGATTTACCTGATTATAAACAACTAGAAAATTATGACCCTCCAATTATAAGCCGAATATACTCTGGTTCTGGAGACATAATGGCAGAATATGCGAATGAGCGTAGAATTTATGTTGAATATAAACAAGTTCCGGATTTAGTAATCAATGCATTCTTAACTGCGGAAGACAAAAACTTCTTCCATCATCAAGGTATTGATATTTATAGCTTATTGCGCGCAACTATTCAAAGCGCTTTTAATATAATCACCAACAAACGCGCTATTGGAGGATCTACTATAACCCAACAAGTTGTAAAGTCTTTCTTACTAGGTAACGAAAGAACAATCACTAGAAAAATTAAAGAAGCAATACTTGCTTATAGGATTAGCAAGGTTTATTCAAAAGAAAGAATTTTAGAGCTTTACTTAAATCAAATATTTTTTGGTAATAACTCTTATGGCATAGCAGCAGCAGCTCAAAGCTACTTTGACAAGGAATTAAATGAACTTAACGTGCCAGAAGCTGCAATGCTTGCTGCGCTTCCTAAAGCACCTTCTGCTCTTAATCCTTTTATAAATTATGGTGGAGCAAAAGCTAGAAGAGATTGGGTAATAGAAAGAATGGCGGAAGAAAAATTTATTAGTAATAGGAAAGCGGTAAAATTCGTTCAAATACCAATTGAATTAAATAAAAAGGAAATAGCTGTATCATGGACAGAGAATTTTTATATTGATGCTGTTAAAAAAGAATTGGTTAATTTGTTTGGCGAAGAAGCTTTATATACAAGAGGGTTGATTGTAAATACTTATTTCAATGAAGATTTGCAGAAAAAAGCTGAAGAAGCTTTTAGAGAAGGAGTATTAAATTATGATAAACGCCATGGTTGGCGTGGCCCAATTGCAAAATTAACTTCTCTTGAAGATTGGGATTTAAACTTAAGAAAAATTGATAAACCCCTAGATATAGGTAAATATGAGCTGGCTGTTATATTAGGAATAAACAAAGAAAGTGAAATAAAGATAGGATGTACTGACAAGACAATACATACTATACCTTTTCTTAATTTTAAGTGGGCAAGGCGTATACTTTCAGAAAAAAAAGAAGTTGTAAAAGGAATATTTAAAGCTGGGGATGTGATACTAGTTTCTAAGGATCAGAAAGGTACTTATCACTTAGAGCAAGTGCCATTAATTGATGGAGCTATGGTGGTTATGGAACCTAATAGTGGGAAAGTTTTTGCTTTAATAGGGGGTTATGATTTTACACGTAGTTATTTTAATCGAGCAATACAAGCAAAACGACAGCCTGGCTCTGCATTTAAAACTTTTGTGTATTTAGCTGCACTTTCAGAAGGGTATCCTCCTAATGCGATGATATTAGATGATCCGATTAGCGTTTCCCAAGGTCAAGACATGCCAAACTGGCAACCAAAAAATTTTGGTGGCCAATTCTTTGGTTTGATGACCTTAAGGACTGCTTTAGAAAAATCTCGAAATATACCACCGGTTAGAATAATATTAGAGCTTGGCATAGAAAAAATCTTGCAAACTGCTATGTCGCTGAAAATATATAATCAACCACGGTATAACTATTCTGTAGCACTTGGAGCTTCTGAAACGACACTGATGGATATGACAAATGCATATAATATAATTGCAAGCCAAGGCATGGAAACATGTCCTAGATTAATTGATAGTGTTTATGATAGAAAGGGAAATCTGCTTTATAAAGATTATGGTACGAGGTGTATAAACTGTAGCTCAACTGATATTGATTCTGTTCCGGAAATTAAATATGTAAGTGAGCCCATCATTTCTGAAGATATAAATTACCAACTTATTTCTTTATTAAATGGTGCAATGAGAAGGGGAACTGGTTCTAGATCTAATGTTCTTAGGAAGACCCTTGCTGGTAAAACCGGAACTACTAATAATAGTCATGATGCTTGGTTCATTGGCTTTACTCCATATATAACTGCAGGCACATATGTAGGTTATGATATACCTAAAGACATGGGGCAAAGAGAAACTGGCTCCACTGTTTCATTGCCAATCTTTATAGATTTTATGCAAGCAGCTGTTAATGATTTGCCTGATGTACCTTTTAAGGTTCCTGAAAATATCATTTTAAGAAAAATTGATAGACATAGCGGTAAATTTATAGAAAATTGTAATAGCATGGATTATAAAGATGTGATTTTAGAAGCGTTTCAAAATGGAAATTACCAAAATAAAAGTTTCTCAAATGAAAAAAGTGCTACTCAATACATAGATTATAATCTCCGCAGTATAATAGATTCATTAGATATTGAGGATGAGACTGATAATTAAAAATGAAAAAGCTAAAAAAATTGGTATAAGAGATTAATAATATTATTTTTAAGTCTATTGTTTATTGCTTCAGGTCTATTCTTTGCTTTAAAAATTTTTAGTGAAAACACAATATTTTTTGTCACACCAACTGAACTGAAAAATCAAGAAAAGAAGTTAGCAATAAATTGGTTGGGCTTGGGGGAATAGTCAGAGTTGGCAGTATAAAGAATATTTCTTCAGATCATTCTATAGAATTCATAGTAACAGTTTAGAGAATGAAATAGTTGTAAGGATACAAGGGCCCTATTATGTGGGTGAACTGAAGGAATCAGGAAGATGGAAAGAAAATTCTATTGAATATCCAGAAGATAACCATGACCTTTTAAATAAGCAGTCTTACGATATGTGTAATTAAGAGCGTTGCAACTTCTTGATAATAAATTTTCTGCTATTTTTTAACAATATCACTAAAACAAAACATAGAGATTGCAAACATTGAAATTATGGTTTAATAATTCAGCAGTTTGCTTAAAATTTCTTCCAAAATAAAATGAGTTATCAAAACGCAAAAGGAATAGGGTTAATGATAATTAATGCTTTGAGCTTAGCCGTGCTTTACGCCATTATGAAAATGGTAACCGTTTCGCTAAACTCCAATCAAGCAGTATTCTTTTACAAATTCTCTGTTTTTTTATTTATACTTCCTTGGATTTTTTACAAAGATGGAATAAAGTCTATACAAACTCCAAATTTAAAAATGCATTTCTATCGAAGTATTTTCAGTACTACTGGCTCATTAACATTAATGCATTCGCTAAATTATTTAAAATTAATTGATATTACAGTCCTCACTCACCTTGAACAGATGTTATGGCTAATCATAGGAACTTTGTTTTTTAATGAAAAATTAAATAGCTACAAAGTGGGTGCTATTTTGTTTGGGTTTGCAGGCGGCTTTTTAATAGTGAGGCCAGAATTAATACATCATATTTTCTTTGGTAATCAAATAAAGATTCCAGAGTTCAATAAAGCTTATATTTTTATTGCGATTACTATACTCTGTTGGTCCATTAATAGTACTCTAGTTAAAGTACTTGGACACAGAAAAGCCTCTAACAAAGCGCAATTATTTTATGTCATGCTATTTGCCTCACTTTTTTCATATATAGTGGCATTTGTAGATTGGCATCTAGTTAATTTCTTAGGGTACATAATTTATGTACCTGGCCAATTTTATTCACCACTCTGTTTAGAGATTGAAACCTGGCAAATTGCAGGTATTGCTGCTTCTGCTCTATTTTACCTAATTCATAATGTTGCATTCTTTAATGCCATGAAATATGGGGAGATGACAGTCATAGCTCCATTTGTTTACTTTAAGTTAGTTTTTGTTGGAATATTAGGTTACCTAATATTTAATGAAGTACCTAAAATGGCTATCTCATACTTTGGTTACTCTTTTATAGTGATTGCTGGCATGTTGCTTATTTGGAGCCAATATAAACAACATAAAAAAAATTAAAGAAGCAGAATTAGGATTGTTAACAAGTTCCTAATAAACAATCTTCACTTCATCTTTTAAACCTAGTATATATCGCATGCCAGGAAGCGTATTTTTTGGAGCAATCTCTATTCCAGGGTACTGATATGCTTAACATCTTCAGCATCGCATAAAACACTTTTATAAATGACTAATTCTTGGGGCATGCCTTCAAGGTACGTCATATGCTTTTCTATTATTGATAATATCTTTTTGTTAAATAGATTTTGATATTTTTTTCTTTTTAGATGATAATATCTAATTCGTGTCAATGTATATCTAGGGAGCGTGGGTAATGTAGCTTCTCAATAATTATTTAAAAGGTTTTTTTTATGATCCAAGGTGTGTTTAATTCATCAAGTTTGAGTGGTACTGATAGCTTTATTATCCAATGGTATTAATTATGTAAGTGAGACAGGGTATTCTGAGGCTTCAGCTATCAACATTAATGGCGATGACTGATAAATCTTCCAATAATTTGGGATTTATATGGTGGCACCATTGCCAGTATTGCAGCATTGGGCCTAATTCAATTTTTTGATTGAATATTATTAAACAGTGTTAACGCCTGCGCCACCATCCCGCTTGCATCACCAGTATTAGCAGGAACTACCACTGTATTAGTTGTCTTAGCTAGTTCCTTGAAAGCATTCACGTACTGCTCTGCAATCTTTAACGATGCGGCTTCAGTTCCTCCATCTTTTGTAAGTGAGCCGGCTACATATGAAATTGCTTCTGCAGTTGACAGAGCAACCATTTTTATTGCAGATGCCTCACCTTGGGCAAAATTCATTTTTTCGGTCATAATAGCTTCTGAATTTAGCACAACTTCTCTTTTCTTTGCTTCTGCTAAATTAATTGCAGCTTGCATTTTGCCCTCTGATTCTAATATTTTCGCTCTTTTTTGACGTTCAGCTGCAACTTGCGTTTCCATAGCCTGCAAAACGTTTGCAGGTGGTTTGATATCTCTGATCTCATATCTCATACACTGGATGCCCCAAGTTGCTGCAGCTTCATTAATGGCGTTGACTATCTGGGCATTTAAAAATTCTCTTTCTTCAAAAGTTCTATCCAGTGTTAACTTGCCTATGGCAGAACGCATTGAGGTTTGCGCTAATTGAGTTGCTGCATAATAAGGATTTTCTACTCCATAAGAAGCGTCAACTGGGTTGACAATTCTGACATATAAAACTCCGTTGAATAAAACTGAAACGTTGTCTTTAGTGATGGCTGACTGTTCAAGAACATCCAAGACTGTTTCTTTTAACGTATGCTTATACACAACTTTTTCTACTATTGGAATGATAAAATTTAGACCTGGCTGTAAAATACGATCATACTTACCAAGCCTTTCCACAATCCAACTCTCCTGCTGTGGCACTGCTTTAATACCTGTCGCTACAATAATGACAAGAACAATAAGAAATCCTAATAGCGCTTCCATTTTTTTACTAAAAATTTTTCTTCACTAATAATATATTATTTCTTATATCTAAAATCACTACTTTATTACCAACTTCTATTGAATCTTCTTCAGAACCAGAGTGCAACATTGCCTTACAAACTGTTCCAGACCACTTAACTAAACCGACCTCCCCTTTCACAAGTTTTTCTGAAACAACGTGAGCAACTTGACCAGCCATATTTTTATAATTATCACCTCTTTTTTTAAAATGCTTAAATAGGAACCAATAAGCTCCACTAAAGATTAAAGTACTAATAAAAAAGGTAGTCATTTGACTGAAAATATCTAAAATAATGTTAAGTGATAAGATAATACTAACAATTAGTGAAGCTGAACCCAGCACAAAAAAGAAAATTACTGACCACCCTAGCATTATCTCTATTGCAATAAAAGAAATGGCAGCTACTACCCAAAAATTGATAGGATTATCCATTAATATGTTTAGCATTTGACTCCTACATGCACTAAGAATTGCAACTTTATTATATATGATAAATCTGCTAGATTCTATCAAAAATTATATTTTCACAAATGAGTATTATAAAAATTCATATAAATACTATTCCTGTATTAAAAGAATTATTATGTTTATATAATTTATTGAAAGTTCACGGTGAAGTTAAGTTAGTTGGTGGCTGCGTAAGAGATATGCTGCTAGGTTTATCTCCCAAAGATATCGACCTTGCTACAACAATTCTGCCTCAAGAAGTAATCAAGATCCTATCTCAAAATCAAATTAAATATTTTCCTACAGGCCTCAAATTTGGAACAGTTACTGCGGTAATTAATTATGCTATATTTGAGATTACCACTCTTCGAAAGGACGTTAAGACCTATGGCAGAAAAGCAGAAGTTGAATTCACAGAAGAGTGGCTAGAAGACGCTAAAAGGAGAGATTTCACTGTTAATGCAATATACTCTTCAATTGATGGAACAGTGGTGGATTTTTTCAATGGTATTGAAGATTTAAAGAATAAAAAAATAAAATTTATAGGAAATGCAGAGCAACGCATCAAAGAAGATTTTTTAAGAATACTAAGATACTTTAGGTTTATTGCCTATATAGGTGGTAATAACATCGATGAAAATAGCTTAGCTGCCACCATTAAGTTAAGAAGTGGTTTAGAAAAAATATCTGGGGAGAGAATTAAGGCAGAAATGTTTAAATTACTCAGTAATCCATTTGCTAAAGAAAGTATCTTTTTATTTAGAAAAACAGGAATAGACGAGAATATAGATATGCCTGAATTATACAGTCTTCCGGAATTAAATTTTGTTGTAGGTAATGTCATAGTTAATTTAACTCTAATTTTAAAGGCGTTAAAGATTTCTACATTAGACTTAGGTAAATTATTTGAAAGGTGGAGATTATCTACCATTGAAAGAAAGGAATTATCTTTTTTAAAAGATTATCAATATCCATGGCAATTAAATGATGAAATTAAGCTTCACCAAAGAGAATTTTATAAACTGAGGGGATACTTTAAAAATGCGATTTTAATCAAAGCAAGCAATGAAGGACAAGAGGCACTATTAGTAGCAGAAGACCTTATCTCATCTTCTACTACCTGGTATTACCCAGATTTTCCAGTAACGGGAGAGGATCTTATGAAACTCGGTATTACTGGACCCAAAATTGGTCAAATAAAAAATATCCTTTTAGAAAACTGGATTGAAAACGATTTTTTAGATGATAAAAGTAAGCTATTAGACATCGCCGCAAAAATAAGTCTAAAATAATACTCTATCACTATAAACTTTATTTATGTTTATCTCTGGAATTAAGTGAGTTGATATTGTTAAGAAAAAAACAAAAAAGACTGAAAAAAATAAAACATATAGCAAACGAATTTGAGTCTACATTCAACATAGGCGAGACAAATCTTGATAAAAAAATTTTTGATACCCAACCAAATAAATCAAACCTTATTTTTCTGCAAGAAATTGATGCTAGTAAAAACGATGAAGAAATTTTAGAAAAAGCTAGGGCGCTACTAATATTATTAGAGCAATACATTTTCTGTTTTTTATATCTGCTTATTTTTAGCAGAACTTAGGAAGATCAAATAAAAAACTTATTAGCTTTTGTGGTAGGTGCTGGTAACAATGGGTACTTTAGGCTTCTTTATGGTTATGGTATTTTTAACCAAGAAATTGTGAGTATATATGCTGACCATTATCATGCGAATTTAGGATAAGAAGAGAGTAGCAAGTTTGAGGAGAGAGAGTTTTGCAGGAGCTAAGTGTTGAGATAGATTTGCTTAAGAAATATATACTCAACATGAAGAGATGTATCATAACTTACATTTTATACCCTAGATAATTTCTGCCAGATGTAAGAAGAATGAGAGAGAAGAAGATTAATACCAACTCACAAAGTGTTAAGGAGAAGGAAAATTAAAGTTTTCTGGATTACTGATCATCATTCTATACTTTTATTTATCACCTTACAAAGATTTTAAAAATTATTATCTATGTCATTTATCATGTAGATATAGAGGATACTTCAAATTACCAAGCTACAACAGAACAATACAATTATGGTCAAGATTAATATTACCGCTAACCATAATGTTACAGTTAATTTAAGGGAGATTATACAGGTATCATTGATTTTACTACATCCGCAATATGCCATGGAAACCATACAAACAACAACTGAGTATTTGGCAATATAACTAAATTAAGTATGAGTAGTTATGGATGGTATTGCAATTAATAATAAGGGCAACAGTAGTGACATATCAACAGCTTGCTCTATCCCTCAGGGTTTTACAAAAGGCAAAATCTTTGGCAGTAAAGAATACTTATTGAAGAATTTATTTACTAAACTTTATAATCAGGGATTACGTTTATTGACAAAAATCAGGAAAGATATGGAAAACCATTTACTTGCGATAGAAAATACTGCTTAAAAAAAGATCATTAGTTGAATCAGTGTTTAATATTCTAAAAAAGTCTATGAATTTTGAACATACAAAACATAGAGCTTCACTAAACTTCTTAGTATATATCTTAGCTTGTGTTAATGTTTATAATATTAACAAAACTATTGGTAATTTGAAATATCCTCTATATCTATAAGATAAATGACATAGATAATAATCTTCAAAATCTTTGTAAGGTGATAAATAAAAATATAGAATGATGATCAGTAATCCAGAAAACTTTAATTTTCCTTCTCTTTAACACCTTGTGAGTTGGTGTTTATATGGCTTTGTTTTATTAAATTACGAAAATGCTCATTTCTGGTCATACTTGCTTTTTTCTTTACCTTTTTACTCTCAGTATCATAAAATACTATCTCCTTATGCACAATTTTATAACTCACAGGTAGAGTAACAGCACCAACAAGACAAGAAAGTATGTTTATTCTTTTCACATGCCTTCCTTTAGCATGTGAATAATGCCAGCACATAATTTCGTTCTCATTAGTATAAGGTCTTTCTTCAATCGAATCATCCAAAATCAAAATTCTACCTAATTTCTTTTCATTTTTCCTGACTTCAGGCTTGATATAACCCCATAGATCCTGTGATCCTAAGGCTGTTCCATTAAAAAATCTAGTAAATTTATTGTGTCCCATCTCACCACATAATAAATCAGATAAACCAGTAGTTGTTGCATAACTATTTTGACAAATTAAATAGTCTGTATAAATATCTAGTGTTTTATGCATCTTAATCAATTTTTGTTTATAGGATTACTATACCTAGTATTACTTCTATCTAGCTTTTTTCTCACTGCGTAGGGTGAGTGAATAAATATCAGTGCATTACTCTTAATGCAGTATTGAGCTGCACATCGCTTCCAAAATCTTCATTGCACGGACATGTATATTAACATTATGAACCCTTAAATAGTCAACACCTTGTAATATCATATACAAGGATGCTGCTAGCGTTTCTATGTCTCTGCCTTGTGGAGGGAATTTAGTCATAAATTCAAGAAATGATTTTCTTGAATGCCCTATATATATTGGAACATTTAATGACTTGAAAAATGACAACTCTGCGATGACTTTCAAAGATAGGGCAGGGTTAGTTGCAAAACCAATACCTGGATCAAAAATTACCCTAGTTGACTCGATTCCCTTTTCTTGAAACAAGTCTAATTTACTTTTAGCAAAATTGTATATCTCCTCACGAGTCTTAACTCTTATCTCTTTATTAGCAGGTAATACAATGCTACACATAAAAACATACAAAGTGTGTTTATTTTTTTCTATAACATCAATCATTTTTTGATCTTTGGCAGCACCCACATCATTAATTATATGCACTCCAAGATCTACAGCTTTCTCAGCATTTTCTGAATAAAAAGTATCTAAACTAATTAAATGTCCATACTTTGGCGCAACTATATGTAATAATCTTTGAACCATGCTCCATTCTTCTTCGGCGCTTAAAAGAATTCTATTATAACTTGTTGAATTAGAGCCAATATCTATAATATTAGCTCCATCTTCCAGCATCTCTTCAAAGTGTTTTTGAGCAGCAGTTAAATCAAAAAAATCTCCTCCGTCAGAAAAAGAATTTGGCGTATAATTTAGAATTCCGACAATTTTAGTCTGCATATTTTTTTGTATTGGTAATAATTTTTGGCTTAATATTTTTTAAAACTTCTCCAGTCTCGGGATGCTTGGCATCAGGCCATATTTCAATTGCCGGAATTAAAACAAAATCTCGCAATAACATAGCTGGGTGTGGTATCTGCAAATTATCCTGCTTAATAAGCAAACTATCTACCAGCAATATATCAATATCTATAGATCGTGGAGACCATCTTTTATTATGTATTCCTTTACCAATTTTTTCTTCAATTTTTTGAAATATCGGGAAAATATCGGTAGGTTTTAAAGAAGAGCAACCAGTTAAACACATATTAAGATAGTGCATATCCCATCCCTTTGGAGCATTTTTGGTCAGCATTGCTTCTGATTCATATAATGAAGATTGTTTAATATCAAATAATATTTGAGAAAGTTCGTTAATAGCTCTCTCTAAATTATTTTTTCTATAGCCTAAATTAGAACCCAAACCCAATAAGTATTGGTACACTATTTTATCCTCCACACTAAAACTTTTAGTTTCTTGATCAGATTTCGAAAATTTATCATAAGAATTACGATTTATTATCTTTATTTTTTAAACAATTCTTAAAAAGATTCAACAATAATTTACTTAATTCTAATGCGGCATTGCCATGCTGTATATTTTGTAATAAATAAAAAAATTTTATTTTGGCAAGTAATATATCAAGTCTATTTCTTAAAAACTCTATGTAATCTATAATTTCCTTTTCTCCTCTTATAGACTGACATTCATAGATAAAGGCCTCCATCAATTCTTTAGCTCTCATTACAGACCTTGTGAAATATAAAAGAAATTTCACAAGGTCTGTAATTTTTTTACAACTATCAATACTTACCTCAAGAGAGGTAATAATCTCTTCAAAAATCTTAATGCAGATACTTTAGGTAGTTTTCCCCAGTTATCTTCAGTTTGCTATTTTGGACTAATAGCTTTATTCTCAGTAACTTGAGATTCACCAACATTTAAAAAGTACAAAGACATATTTATTTATTCACGATTAAATAAAAACTTTATGTGCGCAGATTTTGATCTAATACTTGCAATATTTGCCAGCTCTTTCTTTATATTTGATTCTATTTTCTTTACCTCTTCAACATCTATCCTATGAATTTCATTTGTTTCCTCCTTCATAAGGGTTTTCAACCTATTTTGAGCATTTTTAATGAAATCATTAAAGGATAAAAGATAGCTTTCCATAGTATGATAAAATTTATCAGCTATTTCTTGATTAATCTCTAACTTTATATGCTCATTCCCGCTTCCAAAATAAAATATACTTAATCCCTTGATTTCTGCTGAACCATCTTTATCAGATGGCCAATCTAAAATTTTAATTTCTACACCTTTATCCCTTAAGTTAGTTAAGGATGATGGTATATGTAATGCTTTCTTGGGATATTTTTCTCCAAATTGCAGTATGTCAACTTTAACGATTTCAGAAACATCCAAAAATCTTTCCACTCTATCTATAAAATCCTTAGAAAAAACATTATTTAAAATATTTGTTGGATCAGAAATTTTAATATTTGCCTCAGTGGTTGCCGTTAAATCTAAGTTGTAATTTATTTTTGTTGATACCAAAATCTATCGAATCAATGATGTCATATTTAATACTATTTTGGTTAGTTAAATGATACAAATCCTTGGAACCTTTAGCGCCATGGGCAAAGAGATTTTTTACTTGCTTAAAATTTTTATTATTAAAGGCAGAAAATTTCTCTTGTTTGAAATTAATGCCAATATCCTTAAAATTTGCTTTACCATATATTGTATCAATACCAAATAATTTGATTAAAGAATCAAATTGCACTTGTTCTTGGAGGTTATTAAGAGGAACACCCAATATTTTTTCCCTCTTCTCTAATCGCTAAAAAGCTTAAAATTTTATAATAACCTACTAATAATTCATCTACCGCATCAATAATACCCTTTTGGGCTGCTCTTACAGTGATAGTTTATTTTTCTCCAGGAGTATCTGGTTTATCATATAAATTGAAGAATATTTCTCTACCTAGGAACTTAACATTAAGATCATTATTTTTAAAACCCTTTAAAGCTCCATCAAAATTTATTTGTGCATCTTTTTCTTCAACAATTTTATTCCTATCCCCCCATTATCTTTCTTAAACAAATTTCCAAAGATTTGCTCCTCATTTTTTACCTTAATATCATTGCTAACTCCTATCACTGTAGAATGTAACGTTAAATATCCATTATAAAAATAAGTACTCACTCCAAGCTCATCTTTATAAGAGTTAATATTTATAGTCACTTCCTCAAGGCTCACTCCTTCTCTAACATTTAATTTTCATGTATTCTGGATCTGGGATTAATTTATTTTTAAAAATATCTGGATTAGTTTCTTCAATATTTGCAGAATTCTCCATTCCCAATTTTTGAGAGATTAATACTAATTTATACTTATTATTTACCTCATCTTTCTTAACACTTGCTACTGTGTTATCTTGAATTGCGTTGATCTTTTTTGCTATTTTGACTGAGCTATCACCCTCTTCAATCTCAATTTTAGAATCATTTAAATAAAAGCTATTATTTCTGACTTCAATTTCTAATTCCCCTGATTAAATACAGGGAATAGGTGAAGATGAACCATTATCTTTAACTATTGGAGCATGGACTAGAATATTTAAGTTTTCTGTGCTCCAAGGTACACCTTGGGCAAGTTCAACTATTCCTACAGAGTGCCTTTCTAAATTTGATCTAAGTTTAACAAAATACATTTTGTAGTTGTCATCAACTTATTTCAATTTATTGTATTGTATACATTATACTTTTCTGCTACGAGCTTGTTATTCAATTGATAAAATAAGTATGTTTATTGTAGTTCAAAAATTTGGCGGCACTTCTGTTGCAAATACTGATAGGATCAAAAAAGTTGCTGAGATAATAGCTAATGAAAAAAGTAAAGGGTCAGCAATAATCGCCGTGGTTTCTGCAATGTCTGGAGTTACTGATCAGATGGTTAACTATGCGAAGTCTTTATCTCCAGTCTTATCTCAAAACGAATTAGCAGAATATGACGCAGTAATCTCATCTGGAGAACAAGTTACCGCTGGCTTGCTTGCATTAGCATTGCAGTCAGTTGGCCTTAAATCGCGCTCTTTTCTTGGCTGGCAACTGCCAATTGTAACAGATAATGCATATTCTAATGGTAGAATAGTCTCAATTGGCACAACACAATTGATTGAGGCGCTTAAAAAGGAAGAAATTCCAGTAATTTCAGGCTTTCAAGGAGTATATAATGAACGTATTGTAACTCTAGGTAGAGGAGGATCCGATACAACTGCTACTGCTGTTGCTGCAGCAGTTTGTGCAGATAGATGTGATATATTTACTGATGTCGAAGGGGTTTTCAGTGCTGACCCAAGAATAGTTGCCAAAGCTAAAAAAATTGAAACAATAGCATATAAGCAAATGCTTATAATGGCTACAGCCGGGGCAAAAGTTATACATCCAAGAGCAGTTGATATTTCTTTAAGCCATAACTTAGAAACCCATATTCTCTCAAGCTTTTCTGATACACCTGGCACCATACTAGTAAAAGATAACAAAGGAGTGGAAAGAGGTTCTATTCTTGCTGTTGTAAGTGATAGCAATATTGTAGTTATTACAATTTTCCATCTTATGAATGATAATATTTCTATAAATAAAATATTAGATATATTAGGTGAGTTAGCAGTACCCCTAGAATTTCTCTTTGGTTATAACCAACCAGCCTTGGATGTAAGCTTTAAGTTCACTGTTTCTAAAAATAACTTACCAATAGTTTGGAATATACTCAACGACCTTAGTTTGAATTTTATAATTAAAGATGAGATAGCTAAAATTACTATAGTTGGTAATGGGTTATCAGAAAATTCAATAATTTTGCAAAAGATGTTTCAAATTTTGTCTGATGAAGGTATAAATATAATTAGTGCTAACACAGTTAGTACTAATATATCTATTATATTAGAGGCTAAGCACAAAGATGTTGCGACCATAGGATTACATAAGGGTTTTGGTCTTGATGCTATTTAAAATTGGAGGAATAATGAGTTATATAAAACTTTTTATTCTTTTAGGAGCAGTTTTTTCAATAACTTCATGTACACCTAGAGATCAATCAGTTAATGATTTAAGAAGTCCTTGTATAAGTCTGAATTTGGAGAAGAAAATTATCAAGGTTTTATTCCTTTTGTGTTAACAGCAGCTCAATTGGTAATCAGTTTGTATAGATCTTAGCTAAACTCAAAATGCAATATGCTATATAGGCCTATAATAGTCATAACCACAAATGGGAATAATGCAGCAATAATAACTGGTATAGTACCTACTATTGCTAATGCTGAGACAAAATCTGAAGCAAAATAGACAAAAAATTGAATTAGAACTGCAATGATAATCATGTTATTTGATTTTGAGGCTCGCAGCTTTTTAATACCAAATACATAACCCACTACTGCAACTGCTGAAAGGAATAATGGCACAAAAAATAACTGCCAAAAATACAATTGATGTTTTATGGCAATCAGCCCCGTATTTTTACTGATTCCAATAAAGTTATAAAGTTGCCAAAATGAAAGAACTTCAGGCAACACTATACTTTCAATTATACTATCAAAAGTTAGATCTGTTTTGATTTGTATTTCTTTTTCTTGGTGAGTAACATATTTAGAATTAATAGTTTTAGCTTGGCTAAGATACCAATAATTACCAATTATTGTGGCCTTTTTAGAATCAACTCTTTTAATAAAGGTATTATTATAATCATAATAAAAGAAAGTCACGTCATAGAAGGTTCTCTCTTGTTGCGAGAGGCGTAGGGCATGGAAAATTATTTCTTCGCCATTACTACCATTTTGTTTAAGCCACAGCCCAGATTCTGAAAAGCTGATCAGACTTTTTCTTCCTTTTAAATTAACAGCTTCCAAGTGTTGATACTTTTCTATACCATATGACCCTATTGGATTTAAAAGAGTTATATGAATTACCCCAATACAAAAGGACAAGAATGCGATAGGGAATATAATTTGAAAAGTTGAAAATCCAGCAGAACGAAGTACATAGAGCTCAAAATTTTCTGATAATTTTTTATAGGTAAACGCAACAGCAAGAACTATCACAAAAGGCCATATCTTATTAGCATGATAGTAATTCTTCATAAGCGCCATCCAAATAACTTTTTGAAAATTAAGTTCAGCAATTTTTAATGAGAGTCTAATTAATTCTAATGTATCGAAAAATAAAACTATCCCTGAAATAGTTAAAAAAATGGTTGTCGTATAACTTATAAAGTGCATTGCTATGTAACGATGAATTATGAAATTCATATCAATTAATATTTATTGAAATTAATTGGTAATAGAAATTATGCAGAGCACAAAGCTGTAATAACTATTAATAACGCGCCAAACCAAAGCCATGCCATCATTGGCCTATAATATTATTAATATTGGTACCCTATGATCTTAGAATATATCCTATCTATTGTTATATATAAATCAGAAATAACAGTTTTATATATAGCAGGTTCAACGATTTATTGTTGTTCGATTTCAAAAAATCAAGTTTCTAGCGCTAAGCTAATCTTTAAATTACCACTTTTAATATTCACAATACCTACTTGAGTTAAGTAATTTGCTCTTTCTTCGTAATATATTATTACTCAGGGTGATATTATAATCTAAAAGATTTACTATTTCACAGATCTTTAATTGAGCTTGCATCTCTTTATTTAGTGCAGCATTAATTGAAACAGATACCACTGTAATACTAAATCCTATATGTCCTATAACTATACTATAAAAGTTAGGGCTTTTTCTGTCCTTAATAAGTAATAGGGGAAACAGTAACAAATAAAAGCCATAATCTAAATAAAATTCCTAAAATTGCTATAACTTTTTTGCTTAGCTTAATTTTTATACTAAACAAAGAAGTGGTTATTACAGCAAAGCTAAAAGTTAAAAGATGCTTTTTGGAATTTTTAACCAAGGATAAGTTCGACCCAACGGCACAAAAACCTGCAAGTACTATAACTATTGAGTTAAAAACTGTGTTAAAATATGGAGCTCCAACAGAAATTTTAGTTTCTGTTAAAATTTCTAGAACTATGAGATAGATTGTACCAATTATGATAGTGCTAATTTGCCACTGTTAAAATCAAACTATTTATACTTATAAGAAACTGCTTCAAAAAAATTGGAAAAGTAGTTTCACTTTTAATGTTTAACTTAATCATATATATAATAATTGAAACAAGCAGGATCAAGGCCAGGAAAGAAAGCATATAAACTTCTCTGGACAAATCAGCTGCAAATGCATGGATAGAAGTTACTATTCCAGACCACACTAAACGCTGGCATAGATAAAATTATTGTCCACTGCTTTAGATTAGCTGTTTTACTGTAAACATTTATTGTGTGAATTAGAGCTGCAGCGCTTAACCAAGACATTAGAGAAGCATTTCCACAAGATCCCAAAACAAAAATCCTCCCCAACCTAACTCTCTGTATGCCCACCGACTCCTGAGAGTTATACCTGCTGACCTGCTGTTAAAAAATACCAAGATATTAGGGTAGGGAACAAATTTGCACTATCTCTACCCAAAATTTATCAATCTTGTTCAATATAAGAGCGGCTATAGTCATTGAATAGCTTATGGAAAATCCAATATATCCCAAATATAAATTATGAGGATGCATTGCAAGGCCAATATCTTGCAATATTGGATTTAATCCAAATCTGTTTAGGAGCTGAGAATATCTTTATGAATGGGGAAGAAATGAAAATAGTAAAGCAATAAAAAATGTATTATATTATCAACTGCACACTTAAAGTAAGTTTACCAAGACTTTGGTCCTTATTTACCGCGAAAAAATGACTGTAAATACATTAATTGCTGTAATCCAAAGTAGCATTGATCCCTCATGATTTCCCCATGCCCCTAATATTTTATATATTAGTGGTTTTTTGGTATGAGAATTATAACTACATTTAATATTGAAAACCAGATATAATATAGGAGTAAATAAGAATAAAAAAAGATATTAAAAAGTTATAAATACAGCAAATCACGCAACTTTATAGTATTTATATTCTAAAGAAAGACCTAATTTCCTAACTTTTCTAAAGTTGGAGCAATAGAGATAAATAAACAAATAGAAAGTGCAATATATAAACACAAATTTCCTATATCTGGTAGCATAACTACTTTTTGATTATGGCGTTCTTGTAGCCATCATGCATTTCTACCACTATTTCAATATCTGGTACCAGTTGAGCAGATGAAGTGATAAGATATCCTTTCTGACCTTCATATACAATGGCAAATCCCCTTTCGAGTATCTTTTTCTGATCATATTTTTCTAGCAATTGCGATATAATTGATAATAAACTTTTTTTCTTATCAAAATACTTCTCTACAAAAAAATTGATTTTATAGTTATATTCTACTAGCTTGTGCCCTTTAAATTTTAAAACGTTTTCAAATTTGAGTAATATATTATAAAACTTGGCAAGCTTCAGTGCCTTCTCCTCAAAAAGTGATTTAGAAATTTTGTGTATTTTATCAAAAGAAAAATTAATATAATCCTGTAAATTTTTTAAAACTGGAACTGCAAATTCAGCAGCAGCAGTTGGAGTTGGGGCTCTTAAATCAGCTGCTAAATCCGATAATGTAAAATCAGTTTCATGACCTATTGCAGAAATAATAGGTATTTCGGAAGCAACTATTGCTCTTACAACATTTTCTTCATTAAAACACCATAAGTCTTCAATAGATCCTCCTCCCCTTGCCAAGATTATTATATCAGGTCCATTAATATGTAAAGGTAATCCATTGAAACCTTTGATTGCATTTTGAATATGATAAGAGGCTTCGCTCCCTTGTACTGGTACGTCCCAAACTAAGACTTCAACTGGAAATCTATCACTAATTCTATGTAAAATATCTCTAATGACAGCACCATTTATTGAAGTAATCAAGGCAATAGTTTTTGGAAGAAATGGTAGTTGTTTTTTCCTTCCTAGATCAAATAACCCTTCTTCAGCTAGAGCTTTTTTTCTTTTCTCCAATACAGTAAGCAAAGCCCCACAACCTGCTATCTCTATTTTGTTTACAATAAGCTGATAGCTTGATCGCCTTGGATAAATAGAAATTTTTCCAGAACAGATTACTTCTATCCCCTCTTTAATTTTTATCGTCATATTTTGCAAAGTGTCACGCCAACAAACTGCGTTCAGAATGGCTTCCTCATCTTTTAAATTAAAATAACTATGACCTGCAGAACTAACCTTAAAACCAGATATTTCTCCCTGTATTCTTACATCAAAAAAATTTTCTTCAATAAGTTGTTTTAAGATTATTGATATTTCTGATACTTTAAAACAATCCTTGATAGAATTAGCTTGAATATAGAACATTTAATTATAGGATCAAATTGTTTATGAAGTTGTAACTGTTGCTAAATTAACATAAAAAATAAAGATTATCTCTTAATTAATTTATGATAGATACAATATCTAAAAAACTTATTCAAATTTTAATAATACTATCAATAATTGCTTTAAGTATTTATTTAATAAAGCAATATTTTAATTATTGCCTGTATGAATACCGTGTAGCAAAAGATGAAGTGGTAGATATCCCTAAAGGCTATAGTAGTAAAAAGATAGCAGAACTTTTATTTAAAAGAGAAATTATTAATGATACAAGAGTCTTTGTACTTTGGACTAAGGTCAAAAAATATACTGATTCTGGTTATCTAATTGCTGGAGAATATAAGATAAATAAAGGCATGAATATGCTACAAATAATAGAAAAAATGTTAGCTGGTGATATTGTAGTTTATAAACTTACCATTCCAGAAGGATCTTTAACTATAGAAGCAGTTAATATAATTATTAATTCTCCAAGAGTTATCAATGATCTAGATGGCAAAAGCGAATTTAAAGCACAAGGTATCATCATGCCAGAAACTTATTTTTACACTTACGGCGCGAAAGCAAGTGAATTGCTTGAAAAATGTGCTAAAAACCTGGATAAGTTTATTGATCACACATGGAATCACAGAGATCAGCTGATTAATAATATAATAACTAATAAACAAGAAGTTATGATTTTAGCCTCAATAGTGGAAAGAGAAGCAAAGCTTGATACGGAAAAGCGAAGAATAGCTGCAGTTTATTTTAATAGATTAAAAATAAAAATGCCTCTACAGGCTGATCCTACTGTAATTTTCGCTATTACAAAAGGTAAAACTTTTGATTTAAAATTATCTCATAATGACCTTCGTTTTGCCTCCCCTTATAATACATATATGACAAATGGTTTACCACCATCTCCAATATGTAATCCAGGTAAAGCTTCTATAGAGGCTGTTATGCACCCTCATTACACTAATGAGATTTATTTTGTTGCAGATGGCAAAGGTGGACATTTATTTTCTAGTAGTTTTAAAGATCACGGTGAGAACATTAAGAAATATAGAAAAGCTTTATTGGAAAGCAATCCCACGTCTCAGTGATGAGAAGGTAGACTTCTTTTTCATAAGAAGTCCACTCGTAAAACTAAAGCGAGTTTGCAATAAAAGAAAAATCTAATCAACAAAGCTCTCTTCATATGGATCCTACTATTCATAGGTAGTATTTTAACGCGAATTTAAGATAAGAAGAAAGTAGAAAGTTGAAAAGGGAAGGCTTTGCAAGGAGTGAAGTGTTGAGATATATAAGATTTGTTCAAAAAAATATATACTCAACACGAAGAGGTGTATTATAACTTATATTTTATATCCTAGAAACTGTTAACAACCCTAGAAATACTACCCACGAATGTTTGGAACCTGCTTTTAAATGAAGAGAGCTTCGTGGAGTAGAGGCTTGAACAGAGGGATATAACAACAAAACTATCCAGGTTTTAGACACTCTATAACATAAATAATAAGTTAAAAGCTTTACAAAATATCTGCCTGGATTTAGTATTTGGCTTGCATAATTAATTAAAATAATTTATGGCAGAAAAAAAGTGAATATCAGTGCAGATAATTTGCATAAATACTATGAAGAGATGCTACTACTCAGGAGATTTGAAGAAAAGGCTGGGCAGCTTTATGGCATGGGATTAATTGGTGGCTTTTGCCATCTTTATATTGGGCAAGAAGCTGTTGCAATTGGCATTCAAGCAGCATTAAAAAGTGGAGATTCTGTCATAACAAGTTATAGAGACCACGGCATCATGCTTGCAACAGGGAGTGACCCTAAATATGTTATGGCAGAATTGCTTGGAAGAGCAACTGGGTGTTCTAAGGGTAAAGGTGGTTCTATGCATATGTTTGACCCAGCAAATGGGTTCTTTGGTGGGCATGGGATAGTAGGCGCTCAAGTCCCAATAGGAACTGGGCTTGCGTTTGCTGCTAAGTATAATAATACTGACAATATTTGTGTGACTATATTTGGTGATGGTGCTATTAATCAAGGTCAAGTTTATGAATCTTTTAATATGGCAAAACTCTGGAATTTGCCTGTTATATATATAGTTGAGAATAATGAATATGCCATGGGCACCTCAACTGCTAGAGGTTCAAGCGTGACAGAATTTTTTAAAAGAGGAGAGCCATTTGGTATACCTGGTAAACAAGTTGATGGCATGAACTTTTTTTCGGTATATGAAGCTATGAAAGAGGCTGTTGAGACCATAAAGAAAAAAGGGTCGCCTTTACTTCTTGAAATAAAAACTTATAGATATAGAGGCCACTCCATGTCAGATCCGGCTAAATATCGTTCTAAGGATGAAGTTGCTAGTTATAGAGATAACAAAGATCCAATTGAGCAAATGAAGAGTTATATGCTAAAAAATAATTTAATTAATGAATCCAAGTTAAATAATATAGAGAAGAAAGTGAAGGGGATTGTAGAGGAAGCAGTGAAATTCGCGCAAGAAAGCCCAGAGCCTGAAGTTTCAGAGCTCTATACGGACATTTATGTAAAAAATAATATTTAAAAAATAAAATTTATGGCACTTATTACTATTAGGGAAACCTTAAGAGATGCGATAGCTGAAGAAATGGCAAGAGATGACAAGGTATTTGTGATGGGAGAGGAAGTTGCAGAATACCAAGGGGCTTATAAAGTTACTCAAGGCTTATTGGAGCAGTTTGGACCCAAAAGAGTAATAGATACTCCAATTACAGAACATGGTTTTGCAGGGCTTGCTGTTGGAGCTGCTCTTGGAGGCTTGAGACCTATAGTTGAATTTATGACTATGAATTTTGCAATGCAAGCTATTGATCAAATTATTAATTCTGCTGCAAAGACCCATTATATGTCTGGTGGACTATTAACCTGTCCTATAGTTTTTAGAGGCCCTAATGGAGCTGCGGCAAGGGTTGGAGCGCAACATTCTCAATGTTATGCAAGTTGGTATGGCCATATACCAGGTTTAAAAGTTATTACTCCATATTCAGCTGCTGATCATAAAGGTTTATTAAAAGCTGCAATTAGAGATAATAATCCAGTTATGTTCTTAGAGAACGAGATATTATATGGCCATAGTCATGAAGTTCCAGAAGGTGAACATTTAGTGGAAATTGGCAAAGCAGCAGTGTTGAAAGAGGGCAGCGATATAACCATCGTATCCTTTTCAATCCAAGTTAAGAATGCTTTATCTGCTGCCGAAGAATTGGAAAAAGAAGGGATTAGTGCAGAAGTTATAGATTTAAGGATAATTAGGCCGCTTGATATCGAAACAATTGTGAATTCAGTAAAAAAGACTAACAGAATTATTGCTGTTGAAGAAAGTTGGCCATTTGCTGGCATTTGCTCTGAAATTGCTGCAGTTATTATGGAAAATGCTTTTGATTTCTTGGATGCACCATTAATTAGGGTAACTGGTAAAGATGTGCCACTTCCTTATGCTGTTAACTTAGAAAAGCTTGCTTTGCCTCAAATTGCTGATATAGTTTTGGCCGCAAAAGCATGCATGCCAATGCTATAAGCAGTAAATATGACAATTGCTAAGGCAATGTAAAAGTACTATAAAGAAGTGTTGATATAGGCTGATAACTCTCTTATAGCTGTTGAAATTATTTAAATAACGATTCAAAATGCGACATATTATAACGTTGGAATTTAGCCTCAAAGAGGTGCTCTAGCTGATTTTAACTTAGATGGCAAGGAGAATATATATGTAGCTATTGCTAATTCGGTCTCAGGTGTGGTTTCTGTGTTGATAGAAAGAGGTGATGGGAATTTTTTGCAGCCAGCAGTAAATTATGGCGTAGAGGGTAGTTCTGGTTATATCATAGTTGCCTCTAGATGTAGATAAGCTTCCCTTTTAATGAGCCGCTCAATAACCTTACTATAACCATATTGAGCAGCAAAATGCAAAGCTGTTTACCATATTGACTTTGATAATTAATAACTGTCCCATTATTACTTCTCCCTGTTTATCTTCTAATCTTTGATGTTTAAACACACTTATTAACTTACTATTTTTAAGCAGGAACCCCATCATGATCATGTGTTAATGGGCTCACAGGTATATTAGAAGGTCTAAAATTTTTATATTCATAATTTCCCAGAGGTCTGACTATTTTCAGCAGCACTTGAATTTCTGCATTGGCACTCAGCCTTTAAGGAGTTTCATTTACTCCAGATTCACCTGCCTTTTGAGTGTATTCCCTAGATCCAAACAATTTTTAAACATAATAGTTGCAATTAAATTTATTTGTCTACCAACATAATACAATATTTTAATATGGAATCAATACGAAATTTAATTACAAAGAGGAATTATAATGAGCAGGTAGGCCGCAGGAGGTATTTATAACAAAAACTTCATTAAATCTTGCTTTTGCGTTAAATCGTTTAACCGTTGTTCAACAAATTGCTTATCTATTTTTACTTTACTTCCCTTTAAATCTGGCGCTTCAAAGCTAATTTCTTCTAATAACTTCTCCATAATAGTATAAAGTCTTCTTGCTCCAATGTTTTCTATTTCATTATTAATTTCTGTTGCTATTGCTGCAATTTTAGCAACTCCATCTTTAGTAAAATTAATATTAACCTCTTCAACGTTTAACATTGCCTGGTACTGTTTTGCTATACTATTTTCAGTCTCTTGTAATATCCTAACTAGATCTTCTTCAGAAAGGGAACTTAGCTGCACTCTTATCGGAAACCTACCCTGAAGCTCTGCTAATAAATCTGAAGGTTTAGCAAGGTGAAAGGCCCCTGATGCAATAAATAATATGTGATTAGTTTTAACTGCACCATATTTAGTACTCACGACCGTACCTTCAACTAAAGGTAAGAGATCTCTTTGCACCCCTTCCCTGCTTACTTCTCCTCTTGAGCTACTTCCTTCGTTATTTCTACTAGCTATTTTGTCAATTTCATCAAGAAATACAATGCCGTCCTCTTCTGTAAGCCTAATTGCTTCTGTAACTACTCTTTCCTCATCGATTAATTTTTCACTTTCTTCTCTTAGTAGAATTTCATAGGCTTCAGCTACGCTCACTTTAATATTTTTTGTTTTCTTACCCCCTATTGCTTTATTTAACATATCGCCAATATTAAATAGCCCAATCTGTCCGCCTGGCATATTTGGAATATCAAAAATGTTACTCAAGCTAGATTGCTGATTATCAGCGGTAGTGACTTCTATTTCAACACTATCAAGCTCACCACTTTTCAATTTTGTATGAAACTTATTCCTTGTCTCTTCACTAGCATTAACACCAACCAAACTATCAATAATTTTTGCTTCTGTAATATTCGCAGCCTTAAGTGCAACTTCTTGCCTCATTGCATCCTTAACTAGCTTAATTGCAACATCTAGTAAATCCCTAATTATAGAATCAACATCACGCCCTACATATCCAACTTCAGTAAATTTAGTCGCTTCTATTTTTATGAAAGGTGCACTAACTAATTTGGCTAGCCTTCTTGCAATTTCAGTTTTTCCAACACCAGTGGGCCCGACCATTAAAATATTATGAGGCATAATTTCTTCTTTCAACTTATCATCTAATTGTTTGCGCCTCCATCTATTTCGCAAAGCAATAGCAACAGATTTTTTTGCTTCAGATTGCCCTACAATAAACCTGTCTAGCTCTTTTACAATTTTTTTTGGAGTTAATTTAAACATCATAAGTTAAACCTAATATTTATTAGCGCAGTTTTAATGCTTTGAGATTATAAAGTCCAGCAAGAAAACTTATTGAGAAAAATCTTTTAATATAGCATTTACAATTTTTGACATATTCATGCTTAATGAGCCTTTAACAAGAATTATATCATTCTCCTTAATTTGGTTAATTATAAAATTTGACATTTCTTCTGCACTTCTAGTGTGGTTTCCACGCTTCTCCTTTGATATATTCTCATATAATGCCTCCATTAAATCGCCAACAGTATGAATTACATCTAATTTTACTGCAGAGTCTGCCAAATCCTCATGCAGCTGTTTAGCACCATCACCAAGCTCTCTCATATCCCCTAAAATAGCTATTAACCTATTATTACTTGCCCTATATTGTATAATAGCCTCAAGCGCCGCTCTAACAGAGGTCGGATTAGCATTATAAGTATCATCAATTAATATGATATTATTTTTTAGTATCTGTGCCGCACCCCTGCTACAAATTGGTTTAAAGGCCGCTAACCCGTTAGATGATCTTTCCAAATCATGATTAAGTACAGTAGTAACTGCCAGGGCTGCCAAGCTATTTAAGACCAAATGCTTTCCAGCAATGACTGGGAAAAAATAGCTGATTGTTTGACCTTGATAGTAAGCTTTAATTTTAGTCTTATTTTGTTCAATTTTGTATTCACTCAAGCTTAGATCAGCATTTTTACTTTTACCAAAAGTGATGATATTAAGATTGTATTTTTCAGCTTCTGCAACCATAATACTTTTATAAGGGCTATCTTCATTAATTACAGCCCAGCTTCCAGCCTTCATCCCTTGATAGATTTCAGATTTAACTCGTACAATATCTTCAATACTATCAAAAAATTTGAGATGCGCAGGAGCAATTGTTGTAATAATGCTGATATCTGGTTTAGCAATTTTTGATAAATAGCTAATTTCTCCAGCATGACTCATACCCATTTCTAAGATACAGTAGTCTACATCATTTGGAACATTCGCGATTGTGAGTGGTAATCCCAAGTGGTTATTAAGATTACCAATAGTTGCATAAGCATTGCCAAAATTCTGTAATACTAATTTCGCCTGTTCCTTTGTTGAAGTTTTGCCCGTGCTACCAGTAATGCCTATCAACCTACTTCTCTGCGGGAAATTAGCTCTCCTAAATAAAGCCAATTCAACTAACGCTTTTTCCGTGTCATCAACAGTAATAATCCTACTATTTTCAATACCTACCGAATGATTTATTATACATATAGCCGCACCATTTTCTAAGGCTTTTTCTGCAAATACCCCTCCATCATGATGCAAACCCTTTAGGCCCATAAATATATCACCTTCCTTAACTTCTCTTGAATCAATAGAGATATTATTAGATTGAAATCCAGAACAATGTTTCAAACGTAAAGCTGATTTGAGTTTATCTTGATTCCAGATAAAATTGTTAACCATGTTAAATTAAATGAAAAAAGTCACGCATGATAGCAATCATAACTTCTATAAAAATCAAGTAAATGATTATTAGCTCCAGTCTTGAAGAATGTATGTGATGAAGTTCTGTTGAAAGAATTTCATAAAGCTCATGAATAATTTTTAGCCTTGAATTTAATATGATAAGCCTTTGTTTTATATCCATAAATTGCACAGCCATTTCATAATATGGTTCATATTTAGGCCGACGCCAGAAAAAATCTGGTGTATCTAAGATATCTGAGTTTAAATTTATAAAATTTCTTTCTGCAAAGAGAGTCCCTATTTTTTTAGCTAATGCTTTTCTAGACATAGAAATTTTACCTGTCTGGATCAGCTCATTAGGTATTTTTTTATTGTCATCAATAGTTTTTTCTACAGAGGCTTCGAATACGCTTAACTTAACTGATTGAGATAAACCATATGAAAAAGAAAGTTTAATATGCGGATCATCACTATCCAGAACTATTGTATCACTTTCTTCATCGACATAGCTGCTTTCCTGCTGGGTGACAACATAATTACACCGATCAGTTATAGCTTCTGGGATTATATCTTCTAAAAATTCAGAAATTTTGTTTAAAACTTTTTCCTCACTAATCGAATCTAATCCCCAGAAAATGACACATCCATAATTGAAAACAAAGATATCAGCACTGTGATTAATGCCTAAATGTTCTGACCCTATATGTAATATATCTTTTCCATATATTTTATGTGCTACATCAAGTTTAGAAAAATGTTCTGATATACCAAAAAGGTTATAGCAACGACCTGTGCAATATGAAGCGCACTGCATAAAATTATTCTATTTATTAATTATATTAAAGAAACTTCAATAATATTTGAAGATTATAGCAGATCTAATGCATTACAAGAAGCTTTTTTTCAAATATTGTTAAAAGTGAGATAAAGATTCATTTTTGCGCTAGTCCATGATATAGCAGCAACTCTGCTCTTATTTAGTTGCGAAGCTTTTAATCACTCACTTTACGCAGTAAGCAAAAAAGCTGGGTAAGAGTAATACCGGATATAGTAATCCTATAAGCAACAGCACAAAACACTAGATACTTATATAGACTATTTGTTTGGAGCAAAGGAAAATCTAGAATATATAAATGATTCGAAAAAATATTTTATTATAGGTATTAAATCAAATTGCACTATAGCTTTATCAAAAAATGATAAAACGCAAGGTCAATCTCAACAAGTTTCGTCATTAAATCTAAAGGATGGTCAATCTATCAAGGTGTGGCTCAAAGGATTAGAATCTCCAGTGATGCTCATTAGAAAAATCTTCATAAACGAAGATAATTCAACTGACATTCTTTATTTAGTATTAAACGACCTTGACCATGATAGCGACCATTTATATGAGATCTACCAAAAATGGTGGCAAATCAAAATATATCATGAATCAATAAAACAGAATGCAAATAAGTCACTAACAAAGAAGGTAATATCTCGATCAAATCATATATTTGCTTCAATCATTTCCTTTTGCAAGCTTGGAATGCTTCAATTAAAAATTTGTGCAAACCATTTTGCATTGAAATATAAATTAATTCTTAAAGCAAATCAAGCAGCTATGCTAGAATTACAAAATTTATACAAATTAACAACTTGTGCGTAAGGTGAATTAAAAAAGCTTGTCTTTTTATTTTTATGGTTGTACTTAATTTAATATTAAGGCAGTAACAAAAGTGTATGTGAATCAATGTATAATATACATATTATCGATATATCTATCATCATTCTCTATTTTATAGTTTGTATTGGAGTGGGGTTATATAAATCTAAATCAATTAAAACATTACAGGAATATACATTAGGAGGGAGAAACTTTTCTGACTTAGTTATTGTTACCACTTTATTTGCTACTCACATAGGAGCTTCGTCAACTATTGGGGTAGTTGAGAAAGTATATGTACTTGGTATATTTTTTGTTGTGAATAGTCTAATTGAGCCTCTTTTTATGTGGCTAGTAACAATGAAAATATATGCTGGAAATATAGATCAATTTGTTGGATGCATATCAGTTAGCGATATAATGGGGAAATTATACGGCAAAATTGGAAAGTGGGTTACTAATATTACTGCAGTTTTTTTATCCATTGCTGTAGTGACCTTACAATCTACAGCAATGGGATATCTACTGCATTATTTCTTTCTGATACCTGTTCATCATGGTATAATAACCAGCACATTAACATTGGCATTATATTCTGCCTTTGGAGGAATACGCGCTGTTGCATACACTGATGTTTTTCAGTTTATGATTCTAGTGGTCGCAATCCCTGCAGCTTGTTTTATTGTATACGGTATGGAGAGTGGAGGTGGAATAATGCATTGGCATAAAGTATTTGATCAGTTACCTAAAGAGATGCTAACGCTTGATATTAATAAAGAGAATATTGGACTGTTTTTGAGCCTTATTTTCTACGAATTTCTTCCACAAACTGAAGGAACTTTTATACAAAGGTTTCTGCTTAGCAAAAACTCTGGACAATTAATTAGATGTCTCAAAGCTGTTATTCCTTTAAATATTTTTTTCTCAATCACAATTTGCTTAATTAGCTTCTTTATTAAAGCCAAAGCACCAGATATTGACCCTAACACTGCATTTGTTCACTTTATTGCAAACTATTTGATTGTTGGAATCAAAGGTCTAGTTATTGCAGGCTTACTAGCAGTAATTATGTCTACCGCTGATTCTTGGCTAAATACCACTAGTGTGCTTGTAACCCATGATATTATTAGGAGATTGATCTCTTTAAATGAGAAACAAGCATTGATCATCGCTAGATGTTCTACTTTTGTAATAGCTATTCTAGCTATCCTTTTATCTTTATCTGGAAAAGGAGTAATAGAACTAGAGTGGATAGGAGGCAATTTTTGGATGCCAATTATTATAGTGCCTCTTTCTGCTGGCTTTTTAAAGTTTAGGACAAATTCAAAATCTTTTATAGCTTCAACCACACTTGCAATAGCTTTTACCTGTATTAGCGGTTATATAGTAGGTGATTTTGCCACAATCAGCTTAATGTGTGGAATGATAGGCAGCACCATAGGCTTGTTTGGAATGCACCACTTACAGAAGAGTCAAGGAATAGATCCAGGTAGGAAACATAAAGAATTAGCTGCTATAGAAGCCAAAAAGAAAAGCAAATTCAGTTATGCTAATAGCGCCGAGCAGCTAGAAAAATGGTATAAGGAAAGCAGTTTTAGAAATGAAAAAATAGAATTTTCGTTGAAGAACTTATTAAAGGATAAGTAATGATTTGAGCACGATAATTTTTACTATAGGCATATACTTCTTTAACTTGGGGAATCAGTTGGTATCTCTTATAAGAGGCAAAGATAAAAAGTTTAGTATATTTACTGCAGCTAGTGTTTGTTTGCTTTTTTTCTAGAGTGGGGGCCTTTTATCCAATTTTTCAAGAACAACACAAAGAGCAAGGAACGAAGTGTATAAACAATACTAGGAACCATTAACAACCCTGAAGTTTTAATAAGAAATAAAGCAATAAATCTAAAGAAAGTAGTATTAAGTTTATCAAATCGCATAGCTAGTCTACAGTTTTCTTTAACTTTACCAAATAAATTCTCTATTCTATGCCTCATTTATAAATGGTCTTTATCAAATCTAAAATTCACTCTTCTATTCCTTTTATTAGGTATCTCATGCTCAATGTCATTATCTTTAGCCAGCTTCGTATTTTATCCATACTATAAGCCTTTATTTCCATCTTTTTATATCAGCACAATTTAGCATCTCCATCATCTCACTTGTCATCTTACAATCAGAATGCGCTGCTCCTGTAATCTAAATACGTACAAATCATAAAGCTGTTGAACTTAGTATCAAAGAAGATAAAGGTGGATTAGAACAATTACTTAAAAGTAGTGAGGATTTGTAGTGAGGATTTTCCATGTGATAATAAATGTGCAGACTTCAGCTTTACTACAGCTTGGTGCTGTTATCAGTCGCGAAGATATATTATCAATACTCCCCACACATTGTGATAAGGAACTAATTACTAAAAAACATAAGAATAATGAATTCAATGCAATAGATTTTGCATATTTATCTGGGAACAAACATATAAAAATAAAATATCAGATACAGAGCTATCAATTAAAGAGTCAGATCTAAAGGAGAATTTAATATGTTATCAATTTGGAGGATTCTATCTTTTATATAATTTTGGTATAGCCTTTTTATAACTGGTGGTATAAAATATATAGGTCGTGGTTTAGCTAAAGAAGGTACCAAATACTGAGGTAACGATAAATTTGATTTATGTATAAATTATAAACATTATCATGATATTGGCAATAGTCGTGATCTTAATATTTTCTTCATGAAATTTGAAAAATATATGTTAGAGCACAGTGAAGCATATGTGACACTTAGTGATAAATATAGAGAGGGTAATGTTAAAATCGCTACTGCAGAGGTGCCAATATTTTCACATAATGAGGCTGATATAGTATCATTCAGTTTATATGATCATTTGTATTCTGGCACGGTTGAGCTATAGTCCATATAACACAGTTGATTTTAAGAACGTATAATTTTGCATTCCTATTGCAAAGAATTAATATATCTATATTCTATCAGCAGTATCATTAACGATTAACGTAAGTTATTTATAAGTCCTTATGACGGATATAAAAGCCAATGACACTGTTATAGAAAAAGATAAAGATACTGAAAAAAATCCGCAAGAAGAAACTTTGTTGTTAGCGGCCTCCGCCGTTACTGGCATAGGCGCAATTACAGCAGCTGTACCCACAAGCAGCTGTACCCCTTTTATCAGATCCATTTCTCCAGATGCCAATGTCTCAGCAGTGGGTAGCACCGAAGTTGATTTATTAAATATTAAAGAAGGCGAAACAATCACAGTAATGTAACGCAGCAACCCTATTTTTGTTACCAAAAGGGACTTCCACCTAAATTGAAGAAGCTAGCTCAGCAAGTCTTGCTGAATTAAGAGATCAACAAAGTGATGAAGAAAGAGTTAAAAAAGGTAAAGAGCAGTGGCTAGTTGCTATTGGAGTCTGCACCCATCTGGGATGCGTTCCAGTTAGCAGCAAAGGTGATTACTATGGTTGGTTTTTTTGTCCTCTCCCATGTGATTCACATTATGATCCATCTGGAAGGATTAGAAAAGGTCCTGCACCAGAAAATCTGGCTATACCACCTCATGAATTCTTAAGTGATAATAAAGTTAAAATAGGTTAATCAAAAATGATGAAAGCTGGTTCTAGTCCAAGCCAAAATAGCTCTATTGATAAGATAATAAAGATAATAGAGTGGATCGAATATAGATTACTAATATTTAGCTTCTTAAAGCATTTTTCAGAGTACATGACTCCTAAAAATTTGAATTATTTATGGAACCTTGGTTCTATAGCTAGCATTATATTAATTATCTAAATAATTACCTGCTTGTTTTTAGCAATTCAATATACTCCCACATGTAAAAATGGCGGTTGATAGCGTGGAAAATATAATGAGGAATGTAAATTATGGCTGGTTAGTAAGATATACCCATGCAGTCGGTGCCTCAATATTTTTTGCAGCAATATATCTTCATATAGCAATATCTCTATATAGCAAAAGCATTATATTATGGGTTTTACAAAGCCCCGAGAGAACTTCTATGGTTTTTAGGGATATAATATTTATTGTTATGATGGCAACAGTATTTATGAGATATATTACCTTGGAGATAAATGGGCTTTTTGGTAACTAAGGTAATCACTAATTTATTTTCTGCTTTTTGCTATGCCCTTTTTCGGTGAAGATATTGTTATCTGGCTTTGGGTTGGATTTTCTGTGATAATCCCTCCCCCTCCCAACCCTAAATAGGTTTTTGCCCTGCATAAACATGACTCAACCCAACTGGAGTGGAAGTTAAAACATAGGAAGATACTATTCCCTTTTATCTTTATTATACAGTTAAAGGTTTTTTGGCTTTGGGATATTTTTTCTAATAATTCTTTGGATTCGTTTTCTTTAATCTAAAAAGTCTAGGTTATCTAGATAACTATATTCCAGCTAACCCCTTGGTTACCCCACCACACATAGTGCATGAATGGTACTTTTTACTGTTTTATGCAATCCTGCCCTCTATTCCTGATAAATTAGGCGGAGTTATAGTCATTGTTTTGGTGTAATAGTTATATTATTTACTCTTCCTTGGCTTGACAGCTCTAAATTAGAAGTGCTAATTATAGACCTTTTAGGATATTAATATTTTTTATAGTTAACTTCATGTACTATGCTATATCGGAAGAATATTTCTAGAAGAGCCTTATATATCAGTAGGACAATTTTGTACTACCTGGTGTTTCTTACACCTATTTATTATTTTGCCAATCATTTTCAGAAAGGAGAAACTTAAAAAATTACCTAAATTTGTAACTTCAAGTTTCAAATATTAGGCAAAAAATTCATCAAAATTTATCAGACTTTCTTGATTCTCTTTTTCTCTCATGAGGACAAAGATAGCGCTTACGCAATCTAATATTTTTAGGAGTAACCTCAACCAATTCATCATCTTTTATGTAAGATACTACCTCTTCTAACGTAAAAACACGGCACGGAGTCAACTTTATATTTTCATCACTGCCTGCTGCTCTAATATTAGTTAATTGCTTACCTTTTATAGGATTAACTTCTAAATCATTATCTCTATTATGTTCTCCAATAATCATACCCTGATAAACTTTTGTTTTAGGAAGTATGAAAATAGACCCTCGTTCTTCTAAATTCCATAACGCATATGCAACAGCTTCACCATCAGAATTTGAGATTAGAGCACCATTATGGCGAGTTATTATCTCACCTTTATATTTTTGGTAACTATTGAACGACCTACTAAGCACACCGGTACCACGAGTATCATTCCTGAATTCACTTTGATAACCAATTAATCCTCTGGATGGAACTAAAAAAACTAACTTTAGTTTCCCGCCACCAGAATGCCTCATTTCAAGCATTTCACCTTTCCGTATGGACAATTTCTCAACAACTATGCCGCTATATTCTTCATCAACATCTATTACAGCTTCTTCAATTGGTTCTAACTTACTCCCATCTTCATCTTCTTTAAATAAAACCCTAGGCTTTGAAACAGAGAGCTCAAAATTCTCGCGTCTCATAGTTTCTATTAAAACTCCTAGCTGCAATTCACCGCGCCCAGCTACTTCAAATGCTTCACCTGATGAAGAAGTTTTCAAAGTAATTGCAACATTAGTTTGAGCTTCCTTCTCAAGTCTATCTAAAATCATACGAGAAGTCACCTTTGAACCTTCCTGTCCAGCTAAGGGCGAATTGTTAACACTTATTGTCACTGCTATTGTCGGAGGGTCTATAGGAGTAGAAGATATTGGCTTATTAACCGATGGGATACATATAGTATCTGAAACAGAGGATTTAACAACTCCAGCTATAGCCATTATATCACCAGCTTCAGCCTTTTCTATATTAATTCTTTCAATACCTTGAAATCCAAATAATTTTGTTAATTTCGTTGATTCAACAAACTCGCCATTTAGATTGATGCTTTTAACAGTAGTTCCTATTGCAGCAGAACCAGAATATACTTTACCTATTAAAACCCTGCCAACATATTGGTCATGAGTTAAAATACTTGCAAGCATCCTAAATGGGCCTTCTTTATCAACTTTAGGCTCGGATATATAATTTTTTATTGCATCAAATAATGGCTTTAAATCTGTTCCTTGGGTTTCAGCTTCAGTTGTTGCCCAACCACTCCTTCCAGAGGCATATAACACTGGAAAATCTAATTGCTCATTTGTTGCATCTAAAGATATGAACAAGTCAAAAATCTCGTCTAAAACCTCATTTATCCTTCTGTCTAGTCTATCTACCTTATTAATTGTAACAATTGGCTTTAACCCCAATTTCAAAGCTTTCATTAATACAAATTTGGTTTGCGGCATCGGACCTTCAGAGGCGTCAACAAGTAACACAACTCCATCAACCATGGAAAGTACTCGCTCAACTTCTCCACCAAAATCAGCATGGCCTGGAGTGTCAACTATATTAAATTTAATACCTTCATAGAAAAATGATGTACATTTTGCAAGAATCGTAATACCACGCTCTTTCTCAAGCTCCCCTGAATCCATAGCCCTTTCAACAATAACCTGGTTACTGCGGAATATGCCACTTTGTTTTAACATTTGGTCAATTAAAGTTGTTTTTCCGTGATCTACGTGAGCTATAACTGCTATATTACGAAACTGCATTTTTCTCTTGTTAAATATTGATAAATGTATTTTAGCTTTTTCAAAAAACTTGCAAAAATATGAAAAGGCACTTTATATTAAATTATATATTTTATCAATACAATAGATTAGAATTTAGTGGGCTATTCTATGACACAAACACAAGCTGAGCAATATAGCCAAAGCATGAGAACCCTGCATTGGGTAGTTAGTGCATTTATTATAACAGAATTAATATGTAGGTTTTTAATGCTAAGCTTAACTGTACTGTTCAAGTTTTCTGTGTATAGTTTACATAAATCTATGGGAGTGCTTATTTTTTTATTTATAGTCGTAAGAATACTCAATCGATTTGATTCTATGATATCAGAATTACCTACAACTATTAATAAATTTGAAAAAATGTAGCAGCTAAGATTGCTGTATTTATCCTTTACTTAGGCATGATTACCATGCCAGTTAGTGGTTATTTTATGCGGTATACTAATAAATACAAAATTTTACTTTTTAGTTTGGGGTTACCACTTTAACTTGAAGAGTTGAGGAAATGGTTATAAACGCGAATTTAGGATAAGAAGAGAGTAGCAAGTTTGAGGAGAGAGAGTTTTGCAGGAGCTAAGTGTTGAGATAGATTTGCTTAAGAAATATATACTCAACATGAAGAGATGTATCATAACTTACATTTTATACCCTAGATAATTTCTGCCAGATGTAAGAAGAATGAGAGAGAAGAAGATTAATACCAACTCACAAAGTGTTAAGGAGAAGGAAAATTAAAGTTTTCTGGATTACTGATCATCATTCTATACTTTTATTTATCACCTTACAAAGATTTTAAAAATTATTATCTATGTCATTTATCATGTAGATATAGAGGATACTTCAAATTACCAAGCTACAACAGAACAATACAATTATGGTCAAGACTAATATTACCGCTAACCATAATGAGTAGAAACAAAAAATTTGTTTTAATGGTGCCCAGAGGCGGAATCGAACCACCGACACAAGGATTTTCAGTCCTTTGCTCTACCGACTGAGCTACCTGGGCTTCTTAAAACTCCATATTATTTGAAGTTTATTTAAAGCATTTTAGATGGCGACCCCTGCGGGACTCGAACCCGCGTTGCCACCGTGAAAGGGTGGAGTCCTAACCGCTAGACGAAGGGGTCAAACTTGTGGTATCGTTAATATAACGATTTAATTTAAGAAGCAAGTTTAAATATTCATTTTTTATAATAAAGTATTGCTGATAATAAATTTAATTAACTATTTATTCTGTAAACCAAGAAAAAGTTATGATTTACAGCAAAAACTTAAAACAGTGATGAATGAAAATTATTTTACGATAAGGAAAATATAAGGCTGTAATCTACTAAAAAATGCCTGAAATCGCATAAAAACCAGATTGGGATGCTTAACTTTACACAAGTTAAGCATCCCAATCGAGGAGGAGATTTAATTACTTAATAGGATTGTCCAAGTAAATGTATAAATTTCTCATGGGTTATATAATAACAATATATAATTTAAGAGGAAAAATATGACACAAATTAAAAATAACGAAGCTATACCAGAAGCAATAAAACTATTAGTGGAGAAAGGGGTAGATCTATCAACTGCTTTACAAGAGTAGGTGATTGGTAAAACAATTGACCAAAAGGCTTGTAGAAAAAGCTTTAGAGTCAGAAATGGATAATCACTCAGATTACAATAGATATGAAAGGTTTAATTCAGATAACGCGCGTAATGGAGTTTCCCAAAAGTACTAATAGCGGACCTATCCACTATTGACGTTCCAAGAGATAGAAAAGCATTATTTGAAGCTGCAATTCAAAAAAGGTAACCAAAAATTAGTGCTCTGGAGCAAAAAATTCAAGCTTATACGCTAAAGGCATAAATATTTCAGACATTAGATTCAGGTAGAGGAATTATGACTCTGAAATCAGTTGAAAGTCTTATTAGTAAAGTTATGAATGATGTAAGAGCATGACAAAACCATCCACTTGAACTACTATATCCAATAGTATTTTTTGATTGTTTTAAATACTGGATACAGTTAATTCTATTGATTAAAATGCACAAAACACTGTCAAACAATGAGAACGAAATTATGTGCTGGCATTATTCACATGCTAAAGGAAGGCATGTGAAAAGAATAAACATACTTTCTTGTCTTGTTGGTGCTGTTACTCTACCTGTGAGTTATAAAATTGTGCATAAGGAGATAGTATTTTATGATACTGAGAGTAAAAAGGTAAAGAAAAAAGCAAGTATGACCAGAAATGAGCATTTTCGTAATTTAATAAAACAAAGCCATATAAACAAAGTATTATTATGTAATGACTGATAATTGCTTTGGAGCAAAGGAAAATCTAGAATATATAAATGATTCGAAAAAATATTTTATTATAGGTATTAAATCAAATTGCACTATAGCTTTATCAAAAAATGATAAAACGCAAGGTCAATCTCAACAAGTTTCGTCATTAAATCTAAAGGATGGTCAATCTATCAAGGTGTGGCTCAAAGGATTAGAATCTCCAGTGATGCTCATTAGAAAAATCTTCATAAACGAAGATAATTCAACTGACATTCTTTATTTAGTATTAAACGACCTTGACCATGATAGCGACCATTTATATGAGATCTACCAAAAATGGTGGCAAATCAAAATATATCATGAATCAATAAAACAGAATGCAAATAAGTCACTAACAAAGAAGGTAATATCTCGATCAAATCATATATTTGCTTCAATCATTTCCTTTTGCAAGCTTGGAATGCTTCAATTAAAAATTTGTGCAAACCATTTTGCATTGAAATATAAATTAATTCTTAAAGCAAATCAAGCAGCTATGCTAGAATTACAAAATTTATACAAATTAACAACTTGTGCGTAAGGGAAGTTTCTGAGTAGAACAAGTATAGATGAAGAACAACAAATAATAATATCCTTGAGTATTACATCATTTAAAAACTTCTAAAAGATATTAAATTGCCAATTCTTTTTGATTTTAAGCTTCTTGAATACTGCCTTCTTTCAATTTAGGTTTTACAGATTTTGGTTCTGATCCTGTTTTTGGTATAGAAACACTAGGTCTATTTGGAGCTCTCCTACTTTCATCTTCTTTACGCATTATTGGCTTGCCATTGATCAAATCTTGCATTTCTTGGCCACTTAAAACTTCGTATTCCAAAAGACCTTGAGCAATATCTTCTAATTGCCCTCTATTCTTAGTTAGAATAGTTTTAGCTGTGTTATAAGCTTCGTCGATAATCTTTTTAATCTCTTCATCGATTTTGGTAGCGAGCTCATTAGAAATATGATTAGAGCGGCCGATTGAGTGCCCTAAAAATATTTCTTCTTTGTCGTCTCCTACAAGAATAGGACCTATTGAATCGCTTAAGCCCCATTGAGTCACCATCTTTCTAGCGATTTGTGTGGCAACTTTAATGTCATTGCCAGCACCGGTAGTGATTCTGTCTAGGCTAAAGACAATTTCTTCAGCAACACGGCCACCCATTGCAACGGCTAAGTCTGCTTTCAATTTAGCCTTGGTCATAGATAAACGATCTGTTTCTGGCAAACGCATAGTTACTCCAAGTGCTCTACCTCTTGGAATAATTGTTGCTTTATGTAACGGATCAGAGTCTGGCAGATGTAGAGTAACAAGAGCATGACCAGCCTCATGGTATGCAATCAATCTTTTATCATCGGTTGTCATGACTAAAGATTTACGTTCAGCACCCATCATTACTTTATCTTTAGCAAATTCCATCTCTTGCATAGAAACCATATTGCGGTCGTGTCTTGCAGCTATTAAGGCAGCTTCATTTATAAGATTCTTCAAATCTGCCCCAGAAAATCCCGGCGTGCCTCTTGCAATAACTCTAATATCAACATCAGGAGCAATTGGGACAGCTTTAGCATGCACAGCTAGTATTTGCTCTCTACCTTTAATATCTGGAATAGGTACAACTATCTGCCTATCAAATCTTCCAGGTCTTAAGAGGGCTGGATCAAGTACATCTGGTCTGTTTGTTGCAGCCATTACTATGACACCCTCGTTGTCAGAAAACCCATCCATTTCAACAAGTAATTGATTTAATGTTTGCTCTCTTTCATCATTGCCTCCACCAAGGCCTGCGCCCCTATGTCTACCAACAGCGTCAATTTCATCAATAAAAACTATGCAAGTAGATTGTTTTTTAGCTTGAGCAAACATATCTCTTACTCTGCTTGCACCAACACCCACAAACATTTCAACAAAATCAGAACCAGAAATAGTAAAAAATGGTACGCCAGCTTCTCCAGCAACAGCTCTAGCTAACAAGGTCTTACCAGTTCCAGGTGACCCAACTAAAAGGCATCCTCTTGGAATTTTGCTGCCTAATTTTTGGAATTTGCCTGGATTTTTTAGAAAATCTACAATTTCAACTAATTCTTCTTTAGCTTCATCTACTCCAGCAACATCTGCAAAAGTTACTATCTTATTAGGGTCAGATACCAACCTTGCTTTGGAACGTCCAAATCCAAGAGCTTTCCCTCCTCCAGACTGCATATTCTTCATAAAATATACCCACACTCCAATTAAGAGTATAACAGGAAACCAAGAAGATAAGAGTGCTATTAAATTACCAAAAGAAGTTTCCAATGGAGCAATATCAATGGCCACTTCGTTTGCTTTCATTTTTTCTATTAGATTAGGATAGTATCTTGGAATTAATGTAACAAATGACCCACCTTCGATATATTTTCCTTCGACTAAGTATCCTCTAATTGTAACCGATTTTACAGAGCCGCTGTCAATTTGGTCTAAAAATTCTGAGAATATAACTTTTTTGGCGGTGAGGTGAATATCACCTAACATGTTGTAAACTATTATTAGCACTCCAACAATTGCTATCCAAATAGTAAAATTATTTCCACCTTTTAATTGCTTCATTCCAACACCTAAAGATTTAAATTCTTAAAATTAATCATAAGCAAAATGTATTTTAACATATAGGTTAATAATTTGCATGCTATAAAAGTATTTTATTGGTATTTTATTTTTGCGAAATATTTCAAGGGCATAGCTTAATTCTGCTTTAATGTTGTCAATTTCTGTGTAATTATCTACTTCTTTATTTATGTTTAAATTATATGGATTCAGTCTATTGTATCGTATTTGGGATAGAATTTCAGCAGAGATAGTCAGCCCTATAAGTATAGGTTTTTTTATGTCAGATAAATTAGCTTCTATACCATTAATAATATGGAGATTTGCAACTTTATAACCACGTTGTGCTAGATGGAAGAGAAGTGGGTGATTTTGAAGTTCTAGAGACGCCCAAAATCAAGATATCAGCTTCATTAACATCTTTGAAATCATGACCATCGTCATGGTGTAACGTGAAATTTAATATATCAATTCTTTTATAATAATTAGCATCAAGTTTTTTATATTTATCAGGAATTCCACCATGTTTTATTTCAACGTTGGCAAAACTTGCCAGCTCATTGATCACGTTCTCTAAGGCAAATATTGCTAAGATGCCCATACTTTCACACTTCTTCTCCAAACACAGTCTTAATTCTACATCTAGCATTGTATAAAGCACTATGCTATCACTATTTGGTTCAATCTTTGATAAAATGTCATTTACGGTATTTTTTGACCTCACTAGTGGCCATAAATACTCTATCATTTCTACCTATTCCTCAAATTGAGCGGTTATTGCTTTAGCAATTGTAGTGACTGTTTCTCCGTAAGCATCTGAAATTAGGTATAATTTTATTTTAATTTTTGAAGGCACAAATTTGACATGGTATATTAAAAATTTTTATACTTATAGTGTTATTTTTATACCTATGGCATTATATGGAATTAAATAATTTATGCTTAGGGGGGTAACCAATAATTAGTTACCAATTCGTTACTATAAATTAAGTTAAAAAGTTAAAATTTTTTTAAAGAAAAGAAAATGTCAGTAACAAAACTTAGTAGTAGAAGGAATAAAAATAGCCTTAAAACTTGGCATTATGCTTAAGTCAGGAGTTGATACTTTAGTAGAAGATACAGAAAAAGCTCTAGAGAAGAATATGGCTAAAAAAGCAGAACCAGAAACACTTTGGGGTAAAGTAAAAAGTGGTGGTTCAAAAGCGATAGATTTTGCTACCTCATCAACTGTTGGTAGAGTTATTTCCATAGGAAGCGCTACCTTTACAGCAACTACTGGAGGCTTGGTATGGCGCCTTGCTATTGCGATAGTTACAATCACTGTGCAGCTGCAAGCATAGGTGTTTCTATACAAGCGCATAGATTAAGAAATTTTCAAAAAAGCAACTTGGAGCTAGCTATATTGAAGGAATTAAAGAAAGGTCCAGCTAAGGTGAAAGAAGTATTGGATGGTGGTTCAATAACTTAAAGTTGAATGAAAATTCTATAGAAAAGAACCGTAAATTTAGTATTTTTAAAATAGCCAGTAAGGAGGTGAGCAGTTCTTTAGCTGAAAATACAGCTTCCACTGCATTATCTATTTTATATGATGATATACCAATACTCGTAATAAACAGTATTACGACACTTTTAAACTATACTAATAACTCTAATATGCAAGCTTCTCAGTATAAGCTTTATATTGAACAGAAAAATGAGTCTAATAGAATTAATCCAAGCTTGGGTTTAGAGATATTGAATCTAAATGATGTGGAGAAGTTACGAGAAGCTTTACAAAAGTGTTACCAGAATGAATTTGAGCACAAGACTCCTAAAAGTGAGCTTTATGCGACTGTAGTAAGGGGTGTTTTAAGTAAAGAAACTCTACTTCAGTATACCGCTTCACATAATCCTTATATTAACAAAGTTGTTTATACCGCTGAGGAAGAGGTCCTAGCAAAACAATTAGAGCAGCAAGTGCAGAAGTAAAAACTAGGGATGGATGATATTACTAAAGAAATAGCTTCTAGTGCTAAGAAAATGGCAAGTGCTACAGAAACTAAAGTATCAATAAAACAAACAGACCAATACACATACCAAAAAATGCAAGATCAAGATTTAGGAAAAAGACCTGTGGACTGCATCTTAAAGGAGGTTTTATGAGAAGGCCCACATGTACAAGCTCATACTAAACAAGTGATGAAAGATAGAATTAGAATAGATGGCGGTGGCGTTACTATTGATGGTTAACCTACTACTGGCATGCTAAGCACTCCTCATACTTACTTGATTCTGTATTGGGTTTGTCAGTGGAAATCACTGGTGTAAGGTTAATAGCTAGCTGTACCGGTTGATTTTCTTCGGCTTTTATTGAAATCTTATCAGCCCTTTGTAAAGATTTAGAACGACAATAGTACATACTTTTTACACCCTTTTCCCAAGCACTAAAGTGCAATTTATGTAGATCTCTTTTATGGATATCTGCTGGAATGAATATGTTGAAGGACTGTGCCTGGCATATATATGAAGTTCTATCAGCAGCTAGGTCAATAAGCCAACGCTGGTCTATTTCCATAGCAGTTTTAAATACGTTCTTTTCATTTTTATCTAAGAAGTCTAAATGTTGTACAGAACCTTCATGGTTCATGATAGAAGACCATATTTCGGAGCTATCAAATCCTTTTGCTGCAAGAAGCTTTTTCAAATGCTTATTTCTTACATTAAATGATCCAGTTAGAGTCTTTTGGGTATAGGTATTTGCATTATAAGGCTCAATTCCTGGTGAAGAATTGGCTGCAATAATAGAAATAGAGGCGGTCGGCGCTATGGCAATCTTATTAGAAAATCTTTCCATGAGTGCAGCATCTTTTGCATCCGGGCATGGTCCTTTTTCTTCAGCAAGTAATACTGAAGCTCTATCAGCCTCTTGTTTAATATAAGAAAATATCTTTTTATTCCAGGCTTTAGCCATTGCAGATTCAAAAGGAACCTTTTTAGATTGTAAGAATGAGTGAAATCCCATCACCCCGAGGCCTACACTTCTTTCTCTAAAGGCTGAATATTTTGCCTTGTCTTGTGCTTTGGAAGCTTTATCTATAAAATCTTGAAGAACGTTATCTAAAAATCTCATAACATCAATTATAAAATTTTTATCCTCTTTCCACTCATCATATGTTTCTAAATTAAGAGAAGAAAGACAGCAAACCGCAGTCCTATCCTTGTTTAAATGATCTTTGCCGGTTGTAAGGGTGATTTCGCTACATAAATTCGAAGTTTTAATCTTGAGGCCAAGCTTTTTGTATAATTCAGGAGCAGCTTTGTTAACATGATCAATGAACAATAAATAAGGTTCGCCTATCTCAACTCTTGCTAGTAAAATTCTAATCCATAAATCTCTAGCTCTTATAATGTTAGTTACATGCTCATCTTTAGGGCTTTTTAGCTCCCAAACTCCATCATCTCTTACAGCTTCCATAAAGCTGTCCGGGATAACGACTCCGTGATGCAGATTTAGAGATTTTCTATTAGGATCACCGCCAGTTGGTCGTCTGAGTTCTATAAATTCTTCTATTTCAGGGTGCCAAACTGGAAGGTATACAGCAGAGCTACCTCTTCGTAGGCTTCCTTGTGATATTGCCAAAGTTAGCCTATCCTGTACTCCTATAAAAGGTATAATTCCGGAAGTTTTACCATTGCCTCGCACTTTTTCGCCAATTGACCTGACTCCTCCCCAATATGTTCCAAGGCCACCACCTTTTGAAGCAAGCCAAACATTTTCATTCCATGCGTCAACTATATCTTCTAAGCTATCTCCAACTTCATTTAAAAAACAAGAGATTGGTAGCCCTCTATCAGTTCCACCATTACTAAGTACAGGAGTTGCAGGCATAAACCATAGTTTGCTCATATAATCATAAAGTCTTTGTGCATGCTCTCGATCGTCAGCATAATAACAAGCTACTCTAATAAATAGATCTTGAAATTTTTCTCCATTAAGAAGGTATCTATCTTTTAAAACAGCTTTACCAAAATCAGTCAATAAATTATCTCTTTCGGTATCAATTTTAATAGAAAAATTATCCTTATATTCAGGTTGTGATAGGGTATTTTTAGCAATAGCTGCACTATTCATAGCAAAACCATATGAAAGTTGAGTTAATAACCACGTATACTATATATAGTATTTATTTTGCAATATTTTTTATTCAACACTATATATAGTTTTGTACAAGTAGCGCCTTTACACTATTACTACGATACGCGATAAAAGGACATGGAACTATTACCATATTCTCTTTTATCAATTAATGTTAATTTATCATCAACTTTTTCACTTACTTCTTTTTTAGAAGACTCAACTATTATTAGACTATTTTTATCTATCCACCTCTTTTTTTGCAAAGATTCAATGATTTTGTTTAGTACATTAAGCTTATATGGTGGATCTATATATATCAAGTCATAAACTTCAGAGCCAACACCGAGGTTTTGAGCATTAGCAAAAATAACTTTAGAATTTGGTATACAATTTAATTTTTCTAAATTGAGTTTAACAATTTCTAAATGCTGATAATAATTATCAATAAATGTTACTAAAGAGGCTCCCCTGGAAAGTGCTTCAATGCCAAAAGAGCCTATGCCACAACAAAGATCTAAAACTTTCTTATCTTTTAAAACACTTACATGCTCTCCACCAAAAAAATTTCTTAATATATTGAAAGCAGCTATTCTTAATTTTTCAGTGGTAGGACGTATTTTTTTTGCTTCTAATTTAATATTTTTAGTTGCTGTAATAAGCTTTCTATTTTTATATTTGCCTGCTAATATTCTCATTATTGCTCTACAACTCTTATATTATTAATTTTTTTTAATTCTTCTAATCCTTTATGATCTATGAATAATGGTTTCTCTAAACCGAAATGTACTACACTACCATCACTTAGTTCCGCATATAACTTTATGGGTAGTCCACTATCCGTAATTTTAGTACTAATCTCTTGTATGGAGGTTTTATCCTTAATATAAATGTGACAAGAGCAAAGATTATTTTTCATTGTATGATGTATTTCTGAAATTTTCTCGGCAAGTATTCTGGTGCCATTATCATCGTTTTTAATTTCAATATCACATATAATTGTCTGCCCTTCTTCTAGTATATCATTACTTTCTATAAGAAGTTTCTCGTTAAATATTGATATATCTAGGATACCTGTTGTATCTGTTATTTGTAAAAAAGCATACCTTCCACACTTCGAGGATTTAACTTTTTTAGAAGAAACAACTCCTGCAACTTTACATTTATAGAAGTTTTTTGGCTCCAAATTAAGAATGTTTTCTATACTTAGGATTCCTAGCTTTTTTAACCTTTCGTGGTACTCATTTAAAGGATGAGCAGAAAGGTAAAAGCCAAGTGCTTCAAATTCAAAAGCTAGCTTTTGTCTGTTTTCCCAATCAGCAACTAAGCTTAAAGAAAGATTTTGATCACTTTCTTCGTCAAAGAATAAACAACCCTGAGATTGATCTTCAGATTTGCTTGACTGGGAATATCTTATTAATTTTTCTAAATTTGCAAATAACTCCGCTCTATTCGAATATATTGAATCAAATGCTCCTGCCTTTATCAAATTTTCCATAGCACGCTTACTGATAAGGCTACTACACCTTTCAATAAATTGATTTATATTTTGAAATTGCGCACCTCCTCTTTCTTCCTGTATTTCTACAGTTGCTTTAATACCAACACCCTTTATAGCAGCTAATCCATAACGAATTTTGTCTCCTTCTACTGTAAAATATGTATGAGAGCTATTAATATCAGGAAGTAGTACCTCTATATTAAATAGTTTTGCATCATTGCAAAACATACCTATCTTACTTGTATCATTAATCTCTAGGTTCATTGAAGCAGTTAAAAATTCAGGAGTATAATGGGTTTTAAGGTATGCAGTTTGGTAAGTTATGATAGCATATGCAGCTGCGTGTGATTTATTAAAGCCATAGCTTGCAAATTTTTCTATCAAGGCAAATATTTCAGCCGCTCTTTGTTCTTTCATTCCATTAGCAACACACCTTTTGACAAAAATAGCTCTTTGTTCGTCCATTTCTTGCTTATTTTTTTTACCCATTGCTCTTCTTAAAAGGTCAGCTTCACCAAGACTATATCCAGCAAGTATTTGAGCAATCTCCATAACCTGTTCTTGATAAATAATAATCCCATATGTTTCTTTAAGAAGATTCTTTAAGCTGGGATGTATATAATCTGGTGACTCAAGTCCATGCTTTCTATTGATATAACTTGGAATATTATCCATAGGACCAGGTCTATATAATGAGGTAAGTGCGATAACATCACCAAAAAAATCCGGCTTTAGTTGCTTAATCGCCTCTCTCATTCCAGCACCCTCCAGCTGAAATATTCCAACAGTATGGCCTTGAGAGAGCAGTTGATAAGTTTTCTCATCTTCAAAATCAATATCTGAAAGATTAAGCTTTATACCTCTATTTTTTTCAATGAGCTTGACTGTTTGAGATATCACAGTTAAAGTTTTAAGACCTAGAAAGTCAAACTTCATTAAGCCAGCTGCATCTGCGTATTTTAATGAATATTGTATTGTCTGCATTGAAGAATTAGAATCCATGCAGAGCGGCACTAACTTTATTAGTGGCCTATCAGCAATTACAATACCCGCTGCGTGCGTCGAAACGTGCCTATTAATTCCCTCTAGCTCTAAGCTTATAGAAAGAAGCTTTTCAAGATCTGGATCTTCATCACGCATATCTTGTAATTGCTTATCTAGAGCTATTGCTGCCGATAAGGTGATCGGATTAGCTGGATTATTTGGCACCATCTTACAAATCTTGTCAACAAGCCCATAAGGTATTTGCATTACTCTACCAACATCTCTTAAAACAGCTCGGGCTTGCAATTTTCCAAAAGTAATGATTTGTGCAACTCTTTCCTCTCCGTATTTATCTTTTACATAATTGATTACTTCATCTCGACGTTCTTGACAGAAATCAATATCAAAATCTGGCATTGAAACTCTTTCTGGGTTTAAAAATCTTTCAAATAGAAGACCAAATTTTATTGGATCTAAATCAGTAATTTCAAGCGCCCATGCGACAATTGAGCCAGCTCCCGATCCTCTTCCTGGACCTACCGGAATTCCATTTTCTTTGCTCCACTTGATGAAATCAGAAACAATTAAAAAGTATCCAGGAAACTGCATTTTATTGATAACACTAAGCTCAAACTCAAGTCTCTTAAAGTATTCTTGCTGATTTATATTATATTTTATTGCACTAATTCTCTTCTTTAAGCCATCTGTAGACTGCTTCTGTAGCTCTAATGCTTCATCTTCAATGAAATGTGAAAATTTTGGTAAGATAGGCTTTCTTGTTTCAGAAAACACAGAGGATTTTAAAGCTATTAATTTAGTATTTTCAATTGCCTCTGGTAAGTCTAAAAAAATGGATTTCATTTCTGCTTCACTTTTAAAATAATGATCAGGGTCTGATTTTTCTCTGTCATCTTCTAGGATGTAACTACTATTTGCTATACATAATAGAGCATCGTGTGCTTCAGACAAATTAGATCTTAAAAATGCAATAGGATTGGTTGCAACAATAGGAATATTTTTCTCAAAGGCTTTATCTAAAAACCATTTTTCATATAGTTGCCAATTATTTTTTGCAGTTCTAATCAATTCTAAGAACAAATTTTCTTTAAATCTATTATGAAATTGTTCTAATAAATTATCAGCTGCCTCGTATTGTTCTTTCTTAACAAACTTAGCGATCGGACTTTCAAATGAATTAAATAGAGCTATTAATCCTTCAGAATAGCTAAGGAGTTGAGAAATTTTTATATGCTGCTCTGGATTAGAATATGTTAAAAAAGATGAACTGACTAACTCTAAAAGATTTTGATATCCATCTTGATCTTTTGCAATTAACGCTATCTTAGAATGTGTGTCCCGCCTAGTCTTCTCATTACTAATCTCTAAATCTATCTTCAATATAGTACCAATTATAGGCTTGATCCCGTTTTTCAGGCACTCTATACTAAACTCAAGAGAACCAAACAGATTACCTTGATCCATAAGGCAAAGGGCTGGCATGTTATCTGCTTTGGCTTTAGTAATGAGGTCTGGGATTTTTATAATACTCTTACCCAAGGAATAGTCTGAATGAGCACGTAAATGTATAAAATTAGTCATATTTCTTACAAAGCAATACGATATTTGAGTATTAAATAATTCTTTATAGAACTTTTTTATTATAACAATCGTTGCTTGTGTGTGAAGAAGTTTCGTTAATGTTTCTTTGGAAAAGCAAAATTCCAAATTTTTAAAAGCTTATAACATAGATAACAACTATCTGCATCAAGATAAAAAATATTAACTTTAGAAGATGTAGCTGCTATCACCTATGATGTAAGCAGCTATTATAAAGGAAAAACTGATTTAAATAAAGATGGTACTAATAGTACAGCTTTTTTGTTTACTAACCAACAAAAAGTATTAGCTTTAATCGGAATCTGCCTAGTTATTGACAATAAATTCACTAATTTTTTATTTGTTGGTAATACTAAATTTTATTTATAGTATTGCTTGGTTGACTAAGTATGCCCTTCTCCAGAAAGGGACTAAAATTAAGTCTACTCTGTGCTTCATGATATAAGCGATGAATTACCAACTTACTCTATAACGGTGCCAGCTTAGAAACGCAGATAGTTTTGTTAATATTATAAGCATTAACACAAGCTAAGATATATACTAAGAAGTTTAGTGAAGCTCTATGTTTTGTATGTTCAAAATTCATAGACTTTTTTAGAATATTAAACACTGATTCAACTAATGATCTTTTTTTAAGCAGTATTTTCTATCGCAAGTAAATGGTTTTCCATATCTTTCCTGAGCATAATCACGCTAATCTAGCAAACAGCATATTATCTCTTAACCAATTATCTCAAACTTTACCCAATATTAAGTGGTGGGGGCCTGTTATCAGTTGGGTTGCTAATAGTCTTGATATATCAAGAATGCAAAATATTGCCAGTGGGTTGAATTTAAAGATAGCGCTATAACTCATCTTAACAAATGTAGGGTATGATAGTTGTAATAGGAGTAATGCTTACTTAATTTCACAAGTTGAGGGCACAGCTAACTATGGTGGATCACTTAGTGATATTAGTATCATTAGATATTTACAAGAGTTAAGAAGGCACAACCTATTTATGCTTACCACCATATTTTTAATTGATATTAAAGGTACTAGATCCAAGGTAAATTAGGTATTGCAACCTTGGCAGGCTTATTGCAAGATTTATGTCAAAAATCAGGATTAGGTGAAGGCTTATTAAACTTAACAGAATTAAACAATAAACTATGATTATATATATAAGTGGTATAGTTATTACTCACCATCCCATAAGAAAAATTATTGAGCAACTACAGTTTTTATGATTTTTTTACTATCAAAGATGGAAATAAAATCTCATTAAATTGAAAAATACTAAAGAAATTAAACAGGTAGATGAGGCCAATCTGTTGGCTATTAACTCTGAATCAGGTACGGAAGTGCTGGGTATTCCAAAGAGCTCGAGGTTGGAATATTCTATCTAAAGTTAATATCAATTGTATAGACATGTTTAATCATTATCGTATAAAGAGCAAATATATATCTCGTGATGGTATAGTTGGGAATAAATCAATGGTGGCGGACCTATCCATCACAGTTTATGAAAATGATGTTACGGTTCTAGGAAATGAACTATTTCTCTCAGCTTAAAGCAACAGAAATCTTTATAGTTTCATGCTGCCCATAACCTATATTAATATTAAGTTAGGTGATTTAGTACGTTTAAATTTGGATAATAGAGCAAAAATTAGAGTTACTGATGTTGATATAAGAAGCAGTAATTGTTTAAGATTACATGGTTTCTCTGAAGAGTTTGAAGTGATGAGCTTACTGCAGTATAGCGACCTAATTCATGAACAAATTACCTTTAACTTACCATCCAAAATAAAAGTAGAACTGCTGGACATTCCATCAATTAGTTTGAAATTGCAAGTACTGATAGGGCAGCAACAATTGACACATCCTTAAATAAATTAGAGGGGGGGGGTAATCCTTATCTTATTGATAAGAAAAGTAATATAGAAGTTCATTTAATTCATGGCCAGCTAGCTGATATAAAAGACGAGGAATTTTTTAATAAAGGCAATATTGCCTTGATAGGTGAAGAGGTTGTGCAATTTAAGAATGCTGAGTTAATAGGCAAAAAAATATATTTTGACAGAATTTCAACGAGGTTTATTTGGCACAGATAAATAAAGTTTATGAATAGTATCAATGAAAAGTTTATTTTATTAAATGATGCAGTGATGTCTATTAATATGCAGGATAATTTAATCAATAGTACTGTAAAATTTCATGCAGTAACTAAAGGAGAAGAATTTGCGGAAAAGACAAAGCCAGTTGATTAAGTTTGTGGCTAATAACCTTAAGCCTTTAGCCCCAATACATTTAAAATTTAATGATAATAAATTTTCTTGGGTACGCAAAAAGTAGAGAATACTCATTGTGGGCAGATTTTGCTGAAACTCCTTTAAATGAGGAGAAGGAGATTTATTTAGTTACAATACAAGGCAATTCTGAAGCTAAGCATGAAGCTATAGCTATAGAACAAAGCACATATTTTATAGGTAACACAGATAATAAAATCGTTAAGATAGGACAAATTTCAAGCAAAATTGGTTGTGGAGAGGTTTGTAGTATTAATGACTAAATTATTATTGCTACTAATTTTGAATTAATATTTTATAGATTTACAATTTTTTGTGTTTATTATAAACAAGCTAAAGTATTATTAAAAATTTTATTGTGAGTATTAAGAAATGGCTGCAAAAATAAGATTAGCCAGAGCTGGGGCAAAAGGTATACCTTATTATAGGATAGTTGTTGCTGACTCAAAAAGTCCAAGGGATGGCAAGTATATTGCAAAAGTCGGAAATTATAGTCCACTTTTGCCAAGTGATTCTCCAGAAAGAGTTGTAGCAGATGCTGAAAAAATTAAGCATTGGCTTTCTGTCGGCGCTCAACCTACTACAACAGTCAAAAGGCTTTTAAAAGGATTGAAAATAGGCTTATCAGCTTAAAAATAAAAAAATGGCTGAACATGACTTTGATGTTAAAATAGCAAGTATAGGTCAAGCGAATGGTTTAAAAGGGTACGTTCAGCTTTATTTATTTCTCTTATCCTCAAAAGATCTCTATACTTTGAATGGCATGATTTTTGATAAAAATAATAAAAATTATGAAATTAAAATAATTTCAAAAAAAAAAAGTTACTATATTGCTAAAATTAACAGTATTGACTCGAGGGATCAAGCTGAGGCTTTAAGAGGTACCGATCTATTTATCAAAAGGTTGTCTCTTCCTCCAACGTTACTAGAAGATTTTTATTATGTTGACCTCATTGGTATGGAGGTTTTTTTGGGAAATGGCAATTATATTGGCAAGGTAATTAATATAGCAAATTTTGGGGCATGTGATCTTTTAGAAATAAGTTTAACAGATAAAAAAGATTCAATATACCATCCTTTTAACAAAGTATTTGTTCCAGAGGTTGACCTAATAAATAAAAAATTGATTATTAAAGTCGCTTCAGATTAAGAGAGAAGAAGCTTAGCGGTAAAATTTTTTAGCTAATCATAACTTTGCTATGACCTCAAAATTCATAGCTAAACTTCTGCTCTTTACTTATTATTTTTTTTTGATTGCATTAATTATCAAAATTGATCAAGAGTAGGGTTCCATTTTTCAAAGAAATGAAGAATAGTGTTCCTTACCCTCTCTTGGTTTAAGAGCTAAAAGCGCGAATTTAATATTCTTGGTTTTGTAGATAAGTGAAAATGGAGGAGCTAAATTTTGGCTTAATAATTTAACTGAAGTGAAGAATAAACTAAAATGAAGAATAGAGACATGCATTACATGTTAATAGCCTGCAGTGATAATTTAAAAACTGGATAATTTGATGATTTTTTTGCAGTATCCAGAAGAGTCCATAAGAAGGGTAATTTATACAACTAATAGCTTTGAATCTCTCAATAGTCAGCTATGCAAGGTTACAAAAACAAACGGGTTTTTCTTACTACTGAATTCGTGTTTAAAATCCTGTACTTTGACAATTGATTATATTACACGAAAATGGTGTATGCCTATTCAAAATTGGAATGAAGCTATGGCTCATTTCTTGATAAGATTTGAAGGTAGAATTTAACGACTTATGAGAATTCACGCAATTCGTTGGGAAGACTCGTGGAAGAGTTTGAATAAGAATTTTTATATAACTCTATATACTTTGATATTGATTAGATATTAAATCCGAACTTGATCTTGCCAAATCAACCAACGTGGGTGGTCCTTAATTATATTACTTTTTGCAATCTTTGCTGAATTGAAATTATCAAAAATAGCAAAATAAGTTGGTCCACTCCCAGACATTCTTACTGTCCTAGCGTTTTTCTGCTGCTTTAATACTACTTTTACTTCGGTTAGATCTTTGCATATCTCAAGTGCTGCTTCTTCTAAATCATTTTTGCCCTTAAAAATCATTTCACATATATTATGCTTATCAATAGGAGTAGAAAATTTTTTCACTAGCTGGTAAGCATCCTTTGCTAAAATTTCATATCCTGGATTTATTAAAACCATATCAAGCTTATGACCTAATTCTGGCAGCTTATTTATTATCTGTCCAATACCAGTTACAAAAGCAGTTTTATTTTGCAAACAAAAAGGAACATCAGCACCAATATCAAGTGCTATTTTGTTTAAATCTTTTTTATTGATTTTGATGTTCCAAAGCTTCACTAGTAATTTAAGAACAGCGGCTGCATCTGCAGAACCACCTCCCAACCCTGCACCTATTGGTATCTGTTTATTTATAGTGATATTAGCTCCCAATACTTTATTGCACGTAGGCGTAGACTTGTCGTTAGATCTCTGATCTAGTACTTCAGTACTTATATTTGGTATTCTGCTAAGGCTCAGTACTCCTTCTTCTGTAGGGAGGCTGACTGACTTTGCACATACGCTGAAATTAGCAAAATTTTTTAGTTTCTCTGCTGCTTTCATCGAGATATTTATTCCATTTATTTCGTAACCAAGTACATTACAAATTAATTCGTTATACTGTTGGACAGTGACTGTATCGTGTACTTTAAGCTTAGCAAAAAGGCTTTCTAGTAAATGATAGCCATCACCTCTTTTGCCAACTATGTGCAAAAACAAATTGATCTTTGCATAAGCTAACTTTTGCAATATCTGCATTAAAAATTATTGTTCTTAACCTTTGGAGAATTATATGTATTCATTTGCTCAAAAAAATCATCATTTGATTTAGAATATTTTAATTTATCTATTAAAAATTCTACTGCTTCTGTTGTTCCCATTGGATTTAAAATACGACGTAAAACCCACATTTTAGTTAATGTGACTTTATCTACTAGTAAATCTTCTTTCCTGGTTCCAGATTTAGAAATATCAATAGCAGGAAATACTCTCCTATCTGCAATTCTTCTATCCAAGACAATCTCAGAATTACCAGTACCTTTGAATTCTTCAAAGATAACTTCATCCATCCTAGATCCAGTTTCAGTTAATGCGGTTGCAATAATTGTTAATGAACCTCCTTCCTCTATGTTACGTGCTGCACCAAAAAATCTTTTAGGTCTTTGTAATGCATTAGAATCAACTCCACCACTTAAGACCTTACCTGAAGAAGGAGCTATATTGTTATAAGCTCGAGCTAGCCTAGTTATAGAATCAAGCAAGATTACTACGTCTTTTTTTGATTCAACTAGCCTTTTAGCTTTTTCTATAACCATTTCTGCAAGCTGTACGTGCCTATTAGAAGGCTCATCAAATGTTGAACTTACAACTTCCCCACATACCGAACGAGACATATCAGTCACTTCTTCTGGCCTTTCGTCAATTAGCAATACGAGCAAATAAATATCTGGATAGTTTATAGTGATTGAGTGGGCTATATTTTGCATTAGCATAGTTTTCCCAGTTCTAGGTGGCGCAACAACTAGAGCTCTTTGCCCTCTTCCAATAGGAGCCACTATATCTATAATTCGTGCACTCAACTCCTTTAAACCGGTTGCAGTACTATTTTCTAAAACAATTCTTTTATTAGGGTAAAGTGGGACAAGATCATCAAAGTGCATGCGGTGCTTACTCTTTATGACTTCAGCGCCATTAATTTGATTTATGTCAGTTAATGCAAAATAACGTTCACCTTTCTTAGGAGATCTAATTGGGCCAATAATCGTATCACCGGTTCTGAGTAAAAATCTTCTTATTTGATTAGGTGCAACATATATATCATCAGGTCCTGGCACATAATTAGCCTCACTCGAACGCAAAAATCCATAACCGTCTTGTAGGATTTCTAGCACACCTTCTCCAACTATTATTCCACCCTTATTCGCAAGGCATTTAAGGATTGCGAAAACCAAATCATGTTTTTGAAAATTGCTAGGATTATCAATTGCAAGTGATTCTGCAAGCTCCATCAATTCTTCTATATTTTTGCGTTTTAGATCTTTAAGATGAAAGGCCATAGCAGGTATATTCGAATGTTGCTCTGTTTCATCCCTTTCATCTGGATCCGAGTAAGTAGAATGTTCCAAATCAACTTCCTGCATGTTATCTTTACTAGATTCAATCAATTCTTGGTTAAGTTCAGTCTCCTCTTTTTTTCTTTTATTTCTAAAATTTTTTCTAGAGAAATTTTTACTCTTAGGGGTTTCATTTTGTGGCGGTGAAAGCTCAGAATCATTATTCTGTTCTGCTGCTGCACCATGATTGTTTTGAGAAATTGCTTTATTTACACCTAATTTCTTTGGTTGCTCTAAACTCATATTATCGTTGCTCATTGAAAAATTTATAAAGGAATTAATTATATTTAGGGAAATAAGTTTAACACTTACATAACTATGAACCCTGGTATTAAAATAGCAACCATTCTCTAAACCTAGAGGAAGAACTAAGCCTATACCTAAGAGTAAGGTCTAGATATAGTATTTAATAAATGCAGTCAAATATTTTTTGTACATGTAATGAAATTAAAAATTATACTTCTTGCTTTAGCAAGTCTCTTATGAAAGAAGGTAAGCCAGTTCTTCTATTTTTTTTCAAGCGTTCTGCTTTTAATATTGAGAGTAACTTATTAAAGCTTTCATTTAGGTTTTTGTTAATTATAACATAATCATATTCATGCCAGTGACTTATTTCATCATTAGCTCTTTCCTGCCTGAAGGCAGCTATACTTTCTTCATCATGATGGCGTAACTTAAGCCGTTTGTAAAGCTCTTGTTTAGAAGGAGGAAGTATAAAAACACTAGTTACGTCTTCCCTTGCGGTTGCAACAAGGCGCCTGTGTCCTTGCCAATCTATATCAAAGACCACATCTTTTCCCATCTCTAAAAATCTTTCTACAGTGTCCTTTGGAGTACCATAAAAATTACCAAAAATTTCTGCATATTCCATAAATGCGTTATCTTTGACCATCTGTTTAAATATTTCTGGATCTACAAAATGATAATCTTTGCCCTCAACTTCGCCTAGGCGCTTTTTTCTTGTGGTGACAGAAATCGAAGCTCTTAAATGATGATCATTTTGGATTAACAGCTTTGATAAGGTTGTTTTTCCTGCACCAGAGGGAGCTGAAATAACCAACATTAACCCTCTGCGTTTTATATTATCTGATGATCCATGCATTACTAGTATTTGTTTTTATTTTTTGGATTTATACCAATAATTAATCTTTGTTTCAATTGTGTTAACTATTAGTTTTTCATGAAAACCTCCATGCAGCTTATTTAAAATAGCTAAGCCCGTTGGTGAGGTTTTTGTATTTATTTCAATTAACTTTTCATCAAGAAAATCAATGCCTGCAAAAATTATATTATGATTTTTTAAAAACCTACCTATTTGCTTGCAGAGTTCACATTTAGCAAAACTACCGCCAAGAAGCAGTACTACCTCTAGAATCTCCTGGTCATGGTAGCCTCTGAAAAAAGCCAATCACTCTATCTGCTGCAAATATAACTCTTTTATCACCATTTTTTGACCGAAGGAATGAATTGCTGAACAACAATATGCCCAAATTTTTCTATATGATTTTTTATAATAGCTTGGAAATTTTCCTCATGCACGTTAGTTAGCAAAATATTTTTATCACCATATTGATAAAGTGGTTTTAATACAGCAAATTATATGTTGCTGAATAAAATTCTTAATGAGCTGAAAATCAGCTGAGATAATAAATTCTGGCAAAATTTTTTGAATATCAAAGGGCTGAGCTTTTCTGGAAAGTTTCTTATACTACTTGGATCGTTAAAAACTGAGGTGAAGGTGCTTATCTTATCTAGTATATAGGTTGAAGTAAGTATTAATTCATATCAAATGATGGATCTTGTCGTACCATAACCAGCAAGGTTTTGGCTAAGTTTAAGACTGTAAGCTCAGTTATTGAGTAATATGGCTCTGAATCTTTTCTTAACTGCGCAGAAAAACCTTTTGCAAAAACTTTATTGTTTTCAATATATAAGTCTTTTACCTGGTAAAAAATATCTTATATCCTCTACTTTGCATTTCTATAGCTAGCAAAAACTGCTATCGGTTCTATATTGAGGTTCTCCAGCTGGTCAATCTGAAAGGCTACTACCTTAGAAAATAGTTTCGTGAATTTTTGATATGAATTATCTTGGATAAAATTTTGTTGATTATAAAGACATTATTTATTATTACTACCCCTATTATCATGGACTTTGTTTACAGTAAGGAAAACTTCTTTAACATATGTTTAAGAAGGCTATAATATTAAGCAGAACATAAGATTATTGATATAGATTTAACAGTATTTGAGGGCTCTTCTTTGACCAGTAGCCTGGAAGTACTTAAACATAATGATCTGAATCATTTGAGAAGCGGCCAAATTCCCTCTACTTATGTTCATGGTAAAAATACAATTTTTCTTTCATATGCTTTTGCTTACGCCGAGGCATTGGGTGTTTCTAATATATTCATCGGTTGTAATGCCATTGATTATAGTAATTATCTAGGCTGCAAGCCTGAATGTATATCTACATATGAAAGAATGATTAGTTTAGCTAAAATTAGAATTCAGAGAGAGATTAAAATTTATGCTTCGCTATTGCAACTTAGCAAATCTGCGATTATTATTCTAGGGAAAAGCTTGGGTGTGGATTATTCATTGACAACATCTTGTTATACTCCTTATGAAAGTGGACAGCCCTGCAGTCAATGTGATGCGTGTTTACTAAGAATTGAGGGATTTACTAAGGCCGGTTTGTTGGATTCTCTGCATTTATATTTAAGTAATATATAATATTAATCTGAAAAGAATAATGGTTCATTAATATGTCTAGCGAAAGAATTCCAATTACGCCTAAGGGTTATCAAAGATTATTAGAAGACTTGGCACATTTGAAAAGTACAGAGAGACCAGCAGTAATAGCAGCAATAGCTGAAGCAAGAGCACATGGAGACTTGTCAGAAAATGCTGAGTATAGTGCTGCAAGAGAAAAACAAGGCTTTATTGAAGCAAAAATTGCTGACTTAGAAAGCAGAATTGCTAGAGCAGAAGTAATAGATGTGAAAGAATTAACAGGAAATCAAATAAAATTTGGTGCTACAGTGATTCTACTTAATGAGGAAAATGACAATGAAGTCAAATACCAAATAGTTGGTGAATATGAAGCTGATTTAAGTAGTGGCTTGATTTCTATATCCTCTCCTTTGGCAAAAGCTTTATTAGGCAAGAGTGTTGGCGACCAAATAGAAGTTGCGACGCCAAAGGGAGTTAAGTATTATGATGTCATATCTGTAACCTATGAATAACTGACAGCATTTGTAGCTCAGTGGATAGAGCATCGCCCTCCGGAGGCGAAGGTCGTGGGTTCGAATCCCGCCAAATGCACCACTTTACGGAGTACCTACTATGTTTTTATATCTGAGGCCTAAGATGCTAGTGATCATGGTGCTAGGCATTGCAAGTGGGTTACCTCTCTCATTATCTGCATCAACTCTGTCGGCAATGTTGATGGATAGTGGAATAGATATAACCAAAATTGCAATATTTGGTTTAGCCTCAGCTCCCTATGCGTTTAAATACTTATGGTCTCCATTAATTGATAACTTGAATTTGCCAATATTAAGTAAGTTCTTAGGGTGCAGAAGATCATGGATGTTATTAACCCAAATATTGTTGTTTTTCACAATAATTTTTGTAGGTTTTTATGCTGCTAAAGCCCCTAATTTGCTTATTCTAAGTGTGGGGATTTTTTGTATAGCATTTCTTTCGGCAACTCAAGATATTATAATTGATGCATATAGAATTGAAATATCAACAGATAAGGAGCAAGGAGCTGGTGCAGCTGCGGTTACGTTTGGTTATAGAATTGGAATGTTAATTTCAAGTGCCGGTAGTATTCTTATCGCAGAATATTTAAATTGGGCTATCGCCTATTCGTTTGTAGCTCTTTTTCTAATACCTGGAGCTTTAGCTGCTCTACTTTACGGAGAGCCATCATTATCTAGAACATCTCAAAAAGATTTTAGTAATTTTATTGCGTGGCTAAACTATAGCTTTATCTGTCCCTTTGTGGGATTTATTAAGCAGAAAAACTGGTTTGTTATTATATGCTTGGTGCTCTTATATAAACTGAGTGATGCATATATAGGCATGCTCACCACTCCATTCTTAATGGATATAGGGTTTTCTAAAATTGAGATAGCAAGTATTATCAAGCTTTATGGTTTTTTCACTATAATAATTGGTATGTTTATTGGCGGTTATTTGATTTCTCAATACCAAAACATGAAATTTATATTAACGCTTGGACTTGTATTGCAATGTATATCAAATCTAGCATTCGTGGTACAATCTCAATATGGATATGATACTTCTATCCTTGTTGCAGTAATCTCTACTGAAAATTTTTGTAGTGGTTTGAGCAATGCAGCTTTAGTTGCCTACATAAGTACTACCGTTAAAAAAGAATTTACCGCCACACACTATGCAATACTTAGTTCTTTAGCGGTGGTTAGCAGAACTATCATTAGTTCAAGTGCAGGATTTATTGTTTCCATCTTAGGTTGGATAAATTTCTTTTATTTTTCAGCAATACTATCTTTACCTGCATTTATTTGTTTGTATTATCTCTACTATAGAAAAAATCAAATAGGAGGTTTGTTATGAATTTTATTTTTAAGTCGCTCTCAGAGTTAAGTTCCGAGGCAGCAATTTTTTTAATATCTGAGTCATTAAACCTGCCAAAAACTTTGGTAAATTTGGATCAGCATAACCATATAGCTAATGCTATCAAAGCAGATAGAGCATTTGGTGGCAAGTCTGGTCAAATAGTTACTGTTTTAGCACCTCATGGTTTTCTCCAGAAGCAAGTAATTATTTTATGCCTTGGTAAAGCTGCCGAAGCGACTAATTTAACTGTACAGCAAGCAGGTGGTACACTTGCTTGTAAGTTAAACCAAATAAAAATCAGTGAAGCAGATTTAGTAATTGATACTATGGAAGAATTTAAAGTAGATTTGGGAATGAATTTAGCTATAGGAATCAAACTTAAGAATTATGCTTTTAATAAGCATTATGTAGCCAAAAAAGAAGAGCATGAGCTCGCCCTATCAAAGGTAAATATATTAGCAACTTCTAGCAATGAAGAAGCATTTGCACAGCAAGAAGCAATTTTAAATGGAGTAATAATAACTAGAAATTTAGTTTCAGAATCGCCTAATAATTTATTTCCTGCATCATTTGCAACAGAATGTGAAAAATTAAAAGCATTTGGAGTGAAAGTAACTGTTTTAAATAAAGAAGATTTACAAGCATTGAAAATGGGTGCTTTGCTTGGAGTAGCTCAGGGAAGCGCTAATGAACCAAGAGTAGTAACCATGGAATGGCATGGGAACAATTCTAAGCCAAATGAAATTACCGCACTGGTTGGTAAGGGAGTAACATTTGATAGTGGTGGCATTAACTTAAAGCCAAGCCAAGGCATTGCTGACATGAAATACGATATGAGCGGTGCTGGTGTTGTGACGGGCACTATGATAGCATTAGCAAGTAGAAAAGCAAAAGCTAATATTATTGGAGCTATAGGCTTGGTAGAAAACATGCCATCTAGCACTGCTCAAAGGCCTGGTGATGTTGTTGTATCAATGTCTGGGCAGACTATTGAGGTTGACAATACAGATGCTGAAGGCCGCTTAGTGCTCGCAGATGTTATGTGGTATGTGCAAGAAAAATATAAGCCTAGAAATTTGATAGATTTAGCAACATTGACAGGAGCTATTGTGATAGCGCTTGGAGATTATTATGCTGGTCTTTTTTCAAATAACGATGAACTTGCCGAGCATTTATACGCTGCAGCAGACAAAGTTGGAGAACAAATTTGGAGATTGCCGCTTCATGATTTTTATGATAAGCAAATTAATTCTGATATTGCTGATGTTAAAAATACTGGTCAAAGTGGTCGTGGTGCTGGAAGTATAACAGCAGCTCAATTCTTAAAAAGATTTATTAAAGACTGCGCCTGGGCTCACCTTGATATTGCTGGAGTAACATGGACTAAACAGGATAATGATATCTGTCCCAAAGGTGCAACTGGCTTTGGAGTGAGGTTGTTAAATCAATACATTATGGATAATATTGAGCACAGTGCCTAAAAGTACATTTGATCTCACAGAAGTAAAAAAATTTGCAGATTTATCTGCAAATTGGTGGGACTATGATGGGCCTCTTAAGCAACTACATTTAATGAATAGGGTAAGAATCCCTTACATTAAAGGTATATTGAAACAAGAAAAATTAATCAAGGGTGATCAACTTAATCAGTTGGATATACTTGATGTTGGTTGCGGTGGAGGTATTTTATCTATTCCGTTATCCAGGCTTGGAGCTAATATTACAGGTTTAGATGCTTGCGCAGAAAATATACAAATAGCAAAGGATTATGCAAAATATAATAATTACCATATAAATTATGTAACTTCAACTATTGAAGATTTCGCTACAAAAAGGATTTTGTATGATGTAGTATGTGCACTTGAGATAGTAGAACATATTGCAGATATTAATTTGTTTCTTGAGTCTATAGCTCAAGTTACTAAGCCAAGGGGAATAATTTTTGTCTCCACAATCAATAAGACTCTTAAGTCATACGTACAAGCTATATTAATTGCTGAATATCTTGTTAAAATGGTTCCGCAAGGAGGCCATGATTGGAATAAGTTTGTTGAACCAAGCACAATTGTTGATATCTTATCCCGCAATAAATGCCGTTTTATTGGTATGAAAGGAATGGAATTTAGTCCTTTAACAGGTGAATGGTACCTGGATTGCAACGTTGATGTTAATTATATAATGGCTCTAAGAAAATTGTAGCAGTGCTTAATTTTTCTCAACTCAAAGATAAAATCATAATTATATGTGGCCCTACAGCGAGCGGTAAGTCAGCTTTAGCAATGGATATAGCTGAAGAAGTTGATGTAGTTATTATAAATTCTGATGCAATGCAGGTTTATAAAGAACTACCAATTTTAACAGCTCAACCTACTCTTTTAGATCATCTCTATTATCCCCATAAGCTTTATGGCATTATTGAAATTGACAACTACTATTCTGTCGCTATATGGCTTGATTTGGTTAAAAAAGAAATCACAAATTGCCAAGAGAAGGGCCAGGTTCCGATTATCGTTGGGGGTAGTGGGCTTTATATAAAATCGTTAATTGATGGCCTTGCGTTTATTCCAGATATTTCTGAATTCACCAAAAAGAAGGTATCTGAGATAGTAAGTTCTTCTGATTCTATTTCCGTTCATAAGCTCTTATTTTCTTATGATCCTGAGCTAGCCCAACGGCTTGCACCTTCGGACCTGAAGAGAATTACCAGGGGGTTGGCAGTTTATTTAGAGACAAAGATTCCTTTATCAAAATGGCAAAGCAGTACTAAACCGTATTTAGCACGGGATGAATTTTTCGTTATAAACATCGATATAGAAAGAGAATCTTTATACCGCAACTGTAATAATAGGTTTGTAGAGATGTTGAAAGTAGGCACAGTTGAAGAAGTTAAGACATTGTTAAAGCAGAAGCCTGGTATAAAATATCCCAAAATTCTTGGGCTCTATGAACTAATTAATTGGTTGGAAGGGAGAATCACCAAAGAAGAGGCTATAGAAAAAGCGCAGCAGTTTACAAGAAATTATGCGAAAAGGCAAATTACATGGTTTAGAAACCAAATACAGTATGATTTCCTTTTAAGAAAGGGTGGGGGGGGTTTATGAGCAATAACCATTTACATGTACAAAAACAAGCCTCTAACCCCAACTATTCAGTGTATGTCAATGCATCTGCTGGCTCTGGCAAAACGAAGGTATTGATAGATAGGATATTAAGGTTGTTATTAATGGGTAACAACTTGAGCAATATTCTATGTGTCACCTTCACAAATGCAGCAGCCGAAGAGATGATAGAAAGGCTTAAAAGTAGAACTAAAAAATGGCGCACTGCATCAAAAGAAGATCTCATAAAAGAACTAGAAGGTTTAATTGATGAGCCTATATCAGAATCTATAATCGATTTGGCTAGTTCTTTATATGGCACCTTATTGTTAGAAGCACAAAAGATTAAAATTCAGACTATGCATGCTTTTTGTGCAAGAATTTTAAATATAGAAATTGATAATTCATATGCAAATAGCAGCAGAATTATTAGTAATGCAGAAAAGTATATTCTATTGAAAATGGCTTATTATAAAGCAATGCGATCTGATAACCTACAAAAAGTAGTTAAATTGCTTGCACTTCTTTTTAATAATCAAGTTTTATTTGAATATACAGTTGACTTGGTTAATCAATACGCAAAATTTCATGAGTACTTAAAAGATATTACTACTGAGGAACAACTCTTAGGTGGAATATTGCAGCTATTCGGTTTTGAACAAAATTTCAATTTAGAGAGCTTTTTAGAGGAGAGGTTAAATCAGATTAATATTCCTGTATTATACTCAATTGCTGAAGCTTTAGCCGAAAAGGAAGGGCAGTTAATGAAATCTTGGCTCTCCTACTCTTTGGAACACAAAAAGGAAAATTTATTTGAATATGCAAATATTTTTCTGACCCAAAATCATGAAAAAAGAAGCTGCATTAGCGGTGCTAAATCCTTAAATGAAAGCATGCAGGTTCAGCTTCATAAGCATGAAGAAGAAGTGTATGAGATCATTCAAATAAAAAAGTCTTATACTGCTGCGCTGCACAATTTTGCTTTTATTAGATTTGCTCAAGAAGTTTTTAAAAACTACGAGGAATTTAAAAAAGAAAAAGGATTGTTAGACTATGATCAGTTACTGATTAATACAATAAAATTACTAGAAACTTCTGAAAATAGGCACTGGTTGCTGTGGAAACTAGATTGCAAGATAGATCATATATTAGTTGATGAGGCACAAGATTTAAATGCTTACCAATGGCAAATAATAAAATTACTTAGCGAAGAATTTTTTGCTGGGATTGGAGCTAAAGAAGGAAATAGAACAATATTTATAGTTGGCGATCAAAAACAATCTATTTTTGGCTTTCAGGGAGCTGCTCCAGAGATTTTTGTGGATATTGCAAAATATTATAAGGAGAAAGCACAGCACGCTTCAAAAGGATGGATAGAAATTGATTTCAATATTTCATTTAGATCTGGGAAAGAGATTTTAGAATTGGTTGATAGTATTTTTATAAGAACTGATATAACAACCCAGTTTAATACTTCTTATAAAAGCCATATCTCTTATAGAAGTACACCTGCATATTTTCAAGCTTGGCAATTAAATGATGAGACAAAAAATAATCAACCGGACTTGCAGTGGCTTGTTCCTAACGAATTAGCGGGTTATCAAAAAGAAAGCATTGGCAATTTTATATCTACTCAAGTATTGGAGTGGTTGAAGAACCGGCGCATTATTTTTGGTAGCAACAAAAATTTTGAATTAGCTGACTTAATGATTATCCTAAGAAAAAGAGGAAAGGTTTATAGTGATATCTGTAGCTCTTTAAACAAAAATCAACTCCCTTTTGTTACATGTAGATCACTCTATCTCAAAAATAATATTGTAATTTTGGATTTGCTTTCACTTTTAAAATTCATCTTAAATCAAAAAGATGATTTCAACTTAGCTAGCTTACTAAAATCCGAGTTATTTAATTTCAAAGAAGAAGATATATTTAAAGTTGCTTTTAATCGAGAGAAAAAGTCTATTTGGCAAGTTATATGTGAAAACGATTGCTATCAAGCTATTCAAGAAATACTTTTGAAATTCATTGAATTGTTTACCTCTAGTTCTCTTTATCAATTTTTTTACCAAGTGGCTTTTGAATATTATAAAAAGAATGATAAAGGCTTTGGTACTGCGATAAAAACTTTTTTAAATGCAGTGTCAAATTTTGAGCAGCAATATCAATTTGCTGGAGCATTTGAATTTTTACATTGGTTTGAAGTAGAAAAAATACAAGTTTTAGATTCATGCACTGATAAAAATGCGATTAAAATAACTACAGCACATTCTGCAAAAGGTTTAGAAGCACCTATTGTTATACTTGCTGATGCATTTGAATCAGAAAATTTATCACATAACAATATATTTTGGGTCGAAAATCATTTAATTTTCAGTAGCGGAGTGCAGTATGACGATAAATTCATAAAAATAATTAAAAAGAAAGCAAAGTTTATTCAAAAAAATGAAAATTTGAGGTTATTATATGTTGCTGTGACAAGAGCTAGAGATGAAATTTATGTAATTGGTTATAATAAAGGGAAAACAGGAAACTGGCACAAATTAATTTGTGATTCCAGCTTTAAGTTTGATCTTTTAGAGTAAAAAATAATTAAATTTATATGTAATAAAATGGTAATATTTTCCACATTATATGTAAATATTATTTACATTATCATAAAAATCAGATAAAGCTCTAACTTAAAGTGCTCTAAAGCAGAATATTACTTATTTGTTTACTTTAGTAATTTGAACTTTATATGTTTTTTTATTTGGTTAATTTATTAATTAGAATGCCTAAATAATAAGCTGTATAAAAAATTAATTAGAGTTGCATTTTTGCAATAAAACGTTATAAATGTATTTATAATGGCTTCAGAGTGTTTTAATAAGTAGGTACAGTAAATATTTATTGTATGAAATTGTGAATTAATTTTAAGGTTTTTGAAAAATGAAAAAAATTATATTTTCTTTGATCACAGCTATTGCAGCTCTTTCAGTTGCTACTTCAGTTATGGCTGGTAATTCTAAGAAAGAAGACACCAGAAATGCTACTCATGTTGAGCAAAGAGTAGATGATAATAAAGCTGCTCCAGTTGTTGATAAGACTGAAGCAGAAAAAAGATAATTATCTCGCAAATAATTATTTTGCAAGGCGAGGTTCTCTTTTTGAGTTTCTCGTTTTGCTAATTCACAAACTTTAGAAAGATATCTAAAGCATTTTTTGTTTAATTTTTATATAATGTGTGTGGCGTATTATGGAAACATCAGGACAAACAAGTTTGTATGAAGTATTTTTGAAATTAAAATCAACCGAGGCATGTGAAGCTTTCTTTAAAGATTTGTGCACTCCAGCAGAGCTCAAAGCGATGAAAGAAAGGTGGCTAGTGGCTCAGCTCTTACATGATGGCAAACTGTCTTATAGGCAGATTCATGATGAAACAGGAGTTAGCATTGCAACTATCACAAGGGTTGCTAGATTTTTATTTCATGAAAATAATGCTGGATATAAATCTATATTGCCAGAGAGAAAAGTACAGAATACAAAAAAGAGCTAATAAATAATTCAGCTTTTTATTTGTTTTAATAGTAATCATTGCAAATAATTTTTAATGTCCAAGCATTAAAATGGATGTGCATGGTAAGGCAATTAGAAAAGTGTAGAGCTTAATTGATTCTTGCTATGCTGTTTAATGTACTTTGTTATCTGAAGTCCATAAATGATGAGCATTATTGTTAAAGTTGATATGAAAGTAGGTTGTAAAAATAATTGTATATAATACTAAAACTTTTTATTAATCTTATTTTGTTGAAAATTAAAATAGTAACGGAATTTATTTATGGGCTTTTTCATTTTTGTTATTAATCACTAAACAAATTATTTAATGAAATGCGAGCTTCTTACACAATAACGCCAATTTTTCCAGGCTGTTCCAAGTTATAAGCCAATGAAATATACTTTATATTTATAGAGTTACAATACTATTTACTAATATGTAACTCTTAATCTTTTGATACATAGCACTTTGGTTAAAGTGCTTCAGTACCTCTTCATCTTTTACTCTTTAAAAAATTAAGGTTTCGATGAAATTAGTCTATGAGCTGTGCAAAATTATCAAGAGAGCCTTTTTTAATTTAGCTTTCTGCAAAGTACTTTCTACATTTTAATTATGAAACTTACCCTTCTTGTCCTCTGGAAGAGTACTAACAAGGTTATCAATGAATTCACGTACATACTTCTCTAAGTTCCTGGCTTTTATTAAAAATTTGGGTTAAAGCAGTTTCATACCTTGCAAGAAGTAAAAAATTATTGCTATTTGTCCCAAATTATACATAACTGCTAAATTCTTGTAAATTTGGAAATTCACCACTGATATTTTCTGCTCATAAATTTTTTTACCACTGTCGTCTTTCATTTTTTATACCTCTTTGAATTAAACGTAATATAACCATTATTATGTATAATATTTCAGAATTTTGTACTTTAAATTTAATTCAGCAAGGTTGAGTTGAAATAGGTGTGTAAAGAAAAAAATACTTATTTTTTATTTTCTTTAAGACCTTGCAAATTCTAATTAAGAGATATATATTGATGCTATAATTCAAAATTAATTGGGTATATAGTATGAGTTATAGTAAAATGGGTACTAATAGCTTCACAGCAACCAAAATCGGTGCCTTGGATGCTGGGTTGCGCTCTTATATGATTGCAGTTTACAAACATATGTCAATTGCATTAGGTTTAACCGGCTTAGTTGCATTTTTAGTGGCATCTTCACCAGCGCTTATGAATGTAATCTTTGGTAGTCCTTTAAGATGGATTATCATCTTTGCTCCGCTAGGTATGGCAATTTTTATGAATACAAGGTTTGTGTATCTGAGTAATGAAGGAGCACGTGTATCCTTATGGGTTTACTCTGCTTTAATTGGGATTTCTACAGCCTCTTTATTTTGGGTCTATACTGGCACCAGTATTGCTAGGGCTTTCTTTATTACTGCTTCTGCATTTGGGGCTATGAGCATTTATGGTTATACTACAAAAAAAGACCTATCAACAATAAGCTCTTTCTTTATGATGGGTCTTATCGGTATTATCATTGCTTCCGTTGTTAACCTGTTCACGCAAAGTAATGCCATGTCCTTTATTATTTCAATAGCTGGAGTTAGTATATTTTCCTTCTTAACCGCCTACGAGACACAAAGATTAAAAAGCATATATTACCAAATTGCAAATGATTTATCCTCTGCTGAAAAAATTGCTGTATTCGGTGCCTTAGGCCTATACATGAATTTTATAAATCTATTCATTAACTTATTGCATTTCTTTGGCGAAAGACGTAATTAAAAAAAGCTAATTAGATAAATTAAGATCCCAATTACGAAAGCAGTTGGGATTTTTTCTTTTCCCTCTTTAATGTTTTGTTGTGGACTATAGGTTAGCCAAATTTATTTCTCATTCTGGATATTGTTCAAGAAGAAAAGCTGAAGAGTTGATACTAAGATGAGAGGTTTCAGTTAATAATGAAGCTATAGTAAATTGTGCAACTATAGTTAACGTACAAGACAAAATTTCAATTGAGAGAGAAATAATTAACCTTATTACCAAGCCTAGATTATGGCTTTATAATAAACCAAAAGGGACTATTACTACCAATAATGCTCCATAAAATAGAACTGCTGTATTTTCTTAATTACTACATGATTTACAACGAATATAATATCAGTTGGCAAGCTTGTGATTATAACACTGAAGGTATTAACCAATGACCCAACCTCGCACATCATTTAGAAAGCCATAACTCGGCATAATCAAGAAAGTATAAATGTCGCAACCATATAAAACAACTCGCTGATGGAGTGGTTACTAATAAGGTTAAATACCGTAGTATAAGAGTTGAGTTATTGAAAAAAATAAGGCAATAGTTCTTAGATCCTGGTTTCGCTTACTGAAGGAAAAAATAGAGAAATACGAACAGTGATGGAACGCTTTGGCTTGTAAGTCAATAGATTGATCAGATTAGAATATGGGAAATTTTACTTGAATGACTTAGAAAAAAATTTAATAATAGAAGTAGACCTAAAAATCTTTGAGAAATATCTTAAAAACAAATGAAAAAAACAAAAGATATCGAGACTACAAATAGTGTTGATCATAAAAGATGGTGTTATAGGTATGGTGCTATACTATCATCACTTGTCATAGTGTTAGTCAGCTCAATTATAATAAGAAATGGATTAATTAATGTGCAGAAAAACCGTGAATCGGTGTTTATCAAAGACTTAGCTGAAAGAGTTATAAAGGCTGACTCTGTAATTTGGGTTATTCCAGTTAGTGAGAGTGGAGATGAATTTGAAGTTGTTAGAGACAAAATTGAGGCAGGTATAGGAAAGATTTTAACCTATCTTAAAAAATATGACATAGAAAATAAGGAAATAGAGCAAGACACTATGTGTATATATAATAAAATTGCTCAAAAATATTACGATGAACACAATAAAGCTAAGCGTTTTTCTGTTGATCATCAATTGATAATAAAGAACTCTAACATTGAAGCTGTACATAGAACTAGCAAGAACATAAATGAGTTATTAAAAGAGATGGTAACCCTTTCTTACGATGGTTATAATAGTTCTTGTTATTCCCCAAGATACTTGTTTACCAAATTAAATAAAGCAAAGCCTGGGATGTTGTCTAAAGCAATGCAAGAGGCACAAAAAGCAGTAAAGCAATTTAAGCCTTCAAATAATAAGGTATGTGATATAGAACATGCATCTCAAGGTGCTTTTAGCATATATTCTAGAGAGGCGACAACAAGTAGTGCTGGGCTCGATCCACATGCAAACTATGGCGCTGGTCAATATAGTAGCAATGAAGCTTATTTTATAGAAAAAGTTCTGAGAGTTGTTGCAAGCGTTGATTATTATATAGAAAAATGAATTTGCACAATGATAGATAAAAAATGTAATTTATCAGAAATGCAAATTATTGCTGCAAATTTAGCAAAAAAAGTAAAAAAAGGTGCAGTAATATGTCTTTTTGGCAATTTAGGAGTAGGAAAAACTACCTTTTCTAAAGCTCTGATCAAAGAATTAACCGGTAATGAAGAGGTAACCAGCCCAACATTTAATATAATACAGACTTATGAGGGCAACAATAGTCAGGTATCGCATTTTGATCTATATAGGGTAAAAAATTTAGAGGAGCTAAATTATATCAGTATAGATGAAGCGTTGGAGTCTAGTATCTCTATTATAGAATGGCCTGAAATTGCAGCAAATATGTTGCCAAGTGATGCGATAAAGGTGTATATCGACTTTGCTGAAGAGCAGGATCATAGAATAATAAATATCTCTTACTAAATTTATATGGACAAAAAAGTTACTAAAAATGAGGCAATTGAAGCAATTAAAACTATTTTAAAATGGATAGGAGAGGATCCATCAAGAGAAGGTTTAATTGAAACTCCTGCAAGAGTAGTTGAAAGCTACGAGGAGTATTTTAGTGGGTATAAACAAGATCCGAAAGAAATATTAAATGTTTCTTTCTCAGAAATCGCTAACTACCAAGATGTAATTATTCTAAAAGACATAAGGTTTGAGTCATTTTGTGAACATCATATGGCACCTATTATAGGGTTCGTGCATATTGCATATCTGCCTGATAAAAAAGTGGTAGGAATCAGTAAATTAGCTAGATTAGTTGAGGTATTTTCAAAAAGGCTTCAAATTCAAGAAAGAATGACGGCTCAAATTGCACAAGCTATTTTTAATGAATTAAAAGCCAAGGGTGTTGCAGTAATAGTTGAAGCAGAACATCATTGTATGACTACAAGAGGAGTATATAATGCCTCATCAAAAATGCGTACTCAAAGCTTTTTAGGAGAGTTAAAAACTATCGATATATAAAGATAGTTAGTAGCACTTGCAACAGGGTAAGCTATAAAGCTTTCCAGCATATATTTTAATACTTGAAAAAATATATAATGGTAATATGATCCAAGTATGTACGATATTTTTTATTGATTTATTAGATTCAAGGGTCTTTCAGCAGTATATAAAAAACTCGAATCAGCTTGAAGGCAAAATATTAGCACATCCTAATAAAATAGTCATTATTATAGATGGGGTTCAGAAAATCCCAGAGTTATCAGACGAAGTACGTCATTAATAGAGTTGTACCAAGATAAATAGTTTGTGTTATGTGGATCAAGTTGCTAGAAGATTAAAGGCTACCGGTGCAAACTTGCTTGGAGGCAAAGCGTAGCGTTTTCTGTTTTTGCCCTTTTGTTATGCAGAGTTAAGAGAATTAAATTAAAAGAAAATTTTCAATAATGGTTTAATCCCAAACCATTACCTAGCTAAAGTCCAAGCCCAGAGAAACTTAGCTTCATAGTTATTTGACTATATTTTACCTGAAGTGCAGCTCAGAGCCAATTTTAAGAAAGATAGGAAATAAATTTTTGGCGTACAAAAGAAGGCTACGAAGTTAATTTTATATTTCAAAATCATGCGGTTGAAGTGAAAATCTCTACCCATGTTCAAAAGAGCCATTTAAAGGGATTAGTAGAGTTTTCAAAAAAATATCCACATCAATTATTAGTACTATGGAACCAAGAAAAAGGTTAATATATAGATAATAAAGAAGTAACAGTTGGCCAATTCAAGAATTTCTTAAGCAAGGTTTGTGGTCACATCAGGTTTTATAGTTGTTACACTTCCAGCACAAATTTGCAGAAGAACAACAGCTTTTGCTGCAATTTGCTTTTACTCTACTTTCTATTCTAAGCTCTGGGTAACTAACCTATAGGCCCATTTGGTGATATCGCCTGCTCCTATCATGACTATTATATCATTTTGATTGGCAATTTTTTGCAGCATAGGTTTCAGCTCGGCATATTGATAACAAATTCCAGTAACTTCTTTGCCGTTATTTACAATTTTATTTCTTAAACTTTCTGCATCAACATTTCCAATTTTTGTTTCTAACACTCCATATACTTCAGTCAATATTATAAAATCAGCACAAGTAAAAGACTGCGCAAACTCATCCATTAGCTCAAGAAGCCTACTATAACGGTGTGGCTGCATTACAGCTATTACATTGCCAGATCGCATTTTTGCTATACGGTTTGCAACCGAAAGAGTTGCTTGAATTTCTACTGGATGATGCGCATAATCATCTACTATCATAATTCCATCCATCGTCCCTACCTTAGTAAAACGCCTCTTTACTCCACTAAAACTTTTTAAACTCCCTCTAATCTTATCAATACTAACACCTAAAGATAAGCCAATCCCTAGTGCTGCAAGTGCATTATAAATATTATGTTGCCCATATAACGACAAAAACAAATTGCTTTCTTGATATGATCTGATAGAAAATTTTTCTAACAAAGTTTGACTAAATGTTAGATCAAATGTTGTACCATTTTCTGTAATCTCAATATTACTGGCCCGTATATTTGCATCAGAATTGATTGCATAAGTTATTATATTGGAATTGTTAAGACCCTTAGAGAGCTTGGATAATTCCAAGTGATCATTACATATTAGACAAATACCTTTTTCAATTGTCTTTAAGATGAATTTTTTATAGCTTGCTTGCATTCGTTTAATAGAGCCATAGTAATCTAAATGATCTGCATCCATGTTAGTAACTACAGCTAAATCAGATGGAAGCACTAAAAAGCTTTCATCAGACTCATCAGACTCTATCACAGCAAAATTACCATTGTCAATCAAGATATTGCTTGAGAATTGGTTCATAAAAGCACCATTTATTATAGTGGGGCTCAATCCTGCTTCAAAGCAAATTGCGCCAATAAGGGCTGTTGTTGTTGATTTCCCATGGGTGCCAGTAACCGCAACTGTTTTAAAGCCTTGCAATATTTCAGCTAAAGCTTCGGCTCTATGGAGGATTTTGAGGAAGCGCTTTTTAGCTTCAACAACTTCAACATGAGTATCCTTAATTGCTGTTGATCTTATTACAAGCGAGGCATCTTTGAGGTTATTTGGATCGTGGCCAATTATTACCTCTACCCCGATTTTTCTAAGATGTTCAGTAATATAAGTTTCGCTTATATCCGAACCTTGGACTTTTCCTCCCCATTTACAAAGAATCTCAGCTATAGCACTCATGCCTATACCGCCAATCCCTATTAAGTGGACCTTGTAATTATGAAAATAGCTACTAATATTCATTTTGTTTCTTGAATTAAATTATAAGCTTTCCTGTACCAGGGCGAGCTTGGGTAATTATAACTCAAAACTGCAGCATACATTTTAGCCTCCTTTTTGATGCCCATTTTATAATATATTTCAGTCATCCTATATAAAGCTTCTTCTATAAAGATCGTATCATTGTAATCTTTTACAACCGATCTATAGCGAATCAATGCAGGAATTAGCTTTCCTTTATTTCGATAAAGGGCTGCAATAGCCATTTCTTTTCCAGCTATTACATTATAAGTATAAAGCCTTTTCTGTTTTGCATCCTCAAGATATTTAGAGTGAGGATATTTGAGTATTAATTCCTCAAGCGCTTCTTTAGCCTTAAGAGTTTGCTTTTGATCACGCTCAACATCAACTATTTGATCATATTCGCATAGTGCTTTCATATAATACATATAGTCTACGTTTGGATGGACTGGATACTTTTTAATAAAATCCTCTGCAGCAAAAATTGCATCTATTAACTCGCCTTTTAAATAAAAGGCATAACTTTTCATCATACTTGATTTAACTGCAGATTCTGAAGCAGGAAAATCTCTATCAATAACCTCAAAGTTTTTGATTGCTTGTTCAAAATTTTCTTTTTGGATTAAAACAAGTGATTCTTCATATAAAGCATTTGGATTCGTGACAATAATTTGTTCATCGTGGTAACTGCATCCTTGCACGACCAAAATAAAAAAGAAAATAGCACCATGAATTTCGCTTTCAAACCATTTCATCTTCCATACTCTTTTGAGTTACAATAAAAAAAATACTTCCTTATCATACCTAAAATTATACTAAATCCAACAAATAATTAAGTATAGCCATATCCAAGAATACATAATGCAATGTTATGCTGTAGTTCTGGTACAGCTTTACTTAATAGTTTAAAAACATGGTTACAAGTATAGAGGATTCATCAAATATAAGAAACAATATTCATAACTTAAAAATCAACAGAGATGAAAATGATATGCATCTCTTAAAATTCAAAGACAAATTCTTATTGAAAAAGTGAGGGCTTGAGAAAAAAAGCTTACCTGGATACGGCTAAGAGGTACAATCTAACCATTATGATATTGGTTCAATATGAATCAGTTAAGAGCTTAAGGGAGTGGGAAATTGCATTTAATAGCATAATTCAACCTAACTTTTATGATGTTAAAAAGAAGTAAAATAGAATTAAGTGGTGTAGAAATCAATAAGCTGTAAGAATGTTACATTACAGTCAGAGAAAAAGAGATTAAAGGAATTTACAGAGATTATTGGTATAGGTTAAAGGCAAATGAGCGGTTGATGATTGAAGATACATTATTTCAATGACCCAAGGCTTGTAAGAATACGTACTAATTTTTATCATAACTGATTATGCTAGGAACTTCCCAAATAAATTCTCTATTCTATGCCTCCATTTATAAGCAGTCTTATCAAATCTAAATTCGCTCTTCTATACCTTTTAAGGTATCTCAGGCTCAATGTCATTATCTTTAACCAGCTTTGTACTTTGTTCGTATCGTAATCTTTATCTTCATCTTTTTATACTAGCACAATTTAGCATCTCTCCCCAGGATACTGATGCTTAGCATCTTCAGCATCGCACAAGAATACTTTTATAATAACTAATTTTTGGGGGCCTATCTCCAATGGGCGTCGTATGCTTTCCTATTATTGGTAATATCTCTTTGTTAAATAGATCTTCTGATATTTAATATAGACGATCTGACATTTTCTCCTTTTTAGATGATAATATATCACAATCCTCTCTTGGTTTAACCTTACTTGTTGACAATTCCTAAAACTAGAGAGCTATTATACCTACAAGCAGCCGTAAGAGAAATTAGAGAAAGATCTAAATAACGTATTATCGCTGGTTACAAAATAAAAGGTGTAATGCCTAAGCTGAAATGCTTGATTTGACTAAGTGTCTAATTCACAAAATTTTTCTATAAGTGATAGATATTACACTTCATAATTGCTCCTATACCAAGTCATAGTATCTGCTGTGATATTAAGCTATTTACACATTCTACTGTGTAGATTATTACGAAAGAGGCTGCTGGAACCACTACATCATGTGAAAGAGGAGTAACTGAATAATCAGTGCCTGCTGCTCTATTTTTAATTAACTACATATATGCCACAAAATAGAAAGACAAATGGTGGCCATACTGCCAATCACACTTCCTACAATTGCTCTGGTATAAGTCAGTGCTACTACTGCATCTGATAAAGTGCTCACTACATCCGGTTTGCTATCATTATTGAAATCATTTATGGCAACTCCATAACATCAAGTACCAACATTATAAGAAATTGCAGGTTTAAAAGTGCCATTGTTCTTCCTCAGTAAAATAGATATTGTAGCTGAACCACTACTAGTATTCACTATATTGAGCCTACTATCGCTATCAAAATCATCTATTGCTATATCATGAGGATTGCTTTCAACACTATAAAACGCGATGGATTGAAATATACCATCACCATTTACTAATAATATAGATACTGCATTTGAATTATAATTGGGTTAGATGTATCTAGTTTACCATCTCTATTAAAATCTCCCTACTGCCACTCCTGTAGGTCCATTTACAGTGTTATAGTTAGCTGCCAGTGAAAAATGTTGCTTATTTCTCTTTTTCTTTTGTTATAGCATGGTTATATCAGAACTATAATACATTTTAGCAACGATGTAATGTAGATTTATTATTTTAATTTATGAAATATATACTTAGTGCATACACTGATTGATAGCACTTACGATCTCTTTTTGGGATAGAATTTCTGGCAGGATTATTTCTAAATTATTTTTGGTGCAATACACTACATTGAGCGGTATGCCAATACGGTTATGTTTTTTGATTAATTCCTTCCGACCTTTTAGTATAGCCAGCTCTAATTAGAACTACATTGCACCTTTCTAAGAAATCAATCATACTCTGTTGTTCCAATACAAAATACTTATTATAATGACAATTCATGCACCATGAAGCAGTAACAGCCAACAATACAATTTTGTTTTTTTAATACTTGAGATAATGTATTGCTATTATAAGGAACTCACCCAGCATTTGACTCTAAATTCTGCTGTGTTTCAAATTTATTAATTAATAGTGGGGCAGTAATTGCAAAAATAGCTAATATCATGGTTATGGCTACCAGGTATTTTGGACCTTTAATATTGAATAGAGTAAACTTAGTGATAACGATTATGGTAATAAATAATAAAAAGCTTTTAAGGGTAAGCTGGTAAAAAAGAATATATAAAAACCAAAAGATAGTTATAACTAGGCTTAAAGCCATAATTTTTTGCAATTTTAGCATCCATTGGCCAGGTTTTGGGAAAATTTTTAGTATATTAAGGAGCGATAATCATTAGCATATAAGGAATTGCCATACCAATCCCAATGCTTAAATAAATCAGCAAAATTGTATACGATTTTTGTGTTGCAAAAGCAACTAAAGTTGATATAAAATGGGCAGTACATGACGTTGCAAGTAGTGTAGTTAAAACTCCTGAAGCAAGACTGCTTAAGTAACTCCAGTTTTTTTCACTAATTTAACTAATTTATCTAGAATCTTTCCTTGGACCTTAAGATTAATTGCAAAATTACCCCAAAGATTATTGGTAAAGAATATTAATACGATAACCAATATCATCAGAAATATTGGCTCATGAAAATGCATACCCCAGCCAACCAAGCGCCCTAAATTTCTTAAAGATATAACTACAGTAGCCAGCACTGCAAACGTGCTAATTACCCCAGCTATAGTAAACAATAATCCCATTTTGGCAGTATTATTATCAAATTTTTTACTTTTTACTATGCTAAAAATTTTTATTGAAAGTACTGGAAGAACGCAGGGCATAAAACTAAAAAATAATCCCCCTATGGTACCGAATATCACCATCAGAAGTAATTCTTTTAAATGACTATAAGTAAATTTTTGAGCCCGGGATGGTTCAAATGTGTGGTTGATTTGTTTACTAAATATGGCGCAAAAACTCTTACAGGCTCCATATTCTAAGTGCAATTGCACTTTTATAGATTTTTGAGGATCAACAGGCTTTAGTTCTACAATAATCCTAGCATTTTTCTCATATACGTAGCTAATGCTCTGATGCGGATTAGTTTTTATGGTAAGGGCTTCAGGAAAGAAAATCTTATAAGTAGATAAGTTGCTTATATTAGTAAGAGTTAAATGAAATGGATACCCAATATTACCTTTTTTATTGGAGTATATAGTGATAACCATCTTCTATTGCTAGATTAATAAATAGCCTATCACCTTCTTGCGATAACTCAAATTGTACCGGCTCGCTAAGCCTCTCCTCCTGGGAAACTAGCCCTAGGATATTATGAGAGTAACAAAAGTTATTGAATAAAAGTAAATATACAAAAAACAATATAAGTTTTTTATGTAGCATTTTAACACGGTAAACTCTATATAAATTATATCATAGACAATTACTTTAAAAGCTCAACAATAGCGCTGAAATATGATTGAGAAGGAGGTAATTTTAGGAGTTGATGAAGTAGGTCGTGGCTCTCTTGCTGGGCCGGTTGTGGCTGCAGCAGTTGTTTTGTTTGAGGGTAGAGAAAATATATTAATTAAAGATTCAAAAAAAATTCCAAAAAATAAAATTAACGCTATTGCTAATAAAATTAAAAAGTGCTCTTTTTATGCCATAGGACAGGCCTCTGTTGCAGAAATAAACAGGTTAAATATATTAGGAGCCACAATGCTTGCAATGCGTCGAGCTATAGCTGGAATAGATCAAAATTATCACCTTGTAAGAATCGATGGTAATCAAAACCCTTTTAAGGATTTAATGGAATTTGAGAAATCAATAGAGCTTTTAATCAATGGTGATGCGATATGTAGGTCCATAGCTGCTGCTTCTATTATAGCTAAAAGCTATAGGGATAATCTTATGAGAGAATTGCACCAACAATACCCATCTTACTATTGGCATGAAAATAAAGGATACAGCACAAAAAAACATATCGAAGCAATAAGAGAACATGGGATATCAAATCTTCATAGAGAGCTATTTTGTAAGAAATTTGTTAAACTTTAATCCTGATATCATCAACCCATGATCTTAGACTTGGGTAGCATTAAAAATGAGTTTCAAAAAAATCACCTAGTAGTACTAGGTACTGTTAACAAAGTGAATTTAAGAGAATTAAAATGCCTTTTGCTGCAAATTATAAGATTTTTCTGAAATAGGTAAGCGATAAGAGAGGAAAGAGGTTGTCATTAGCTGTTTTAAAAATGTAAAACGCTAACTATGCCAGCTCTTTTAGAGAGAGATTACGCAATTACATTGCCATTCTATTGATTAGAAATAGTATTATATAATTTAATTCTAGAATTAATTTTTGTAGCTAACGAATCGTAAGAAACAGCTCCTTCTATTCTTTCTCCATTGAGAAAAAAAACCGGTGTAGCATTTATTTCTAATATTTTAGAAGCCTTAAAAGCCTCGTTGTACATACTGTCTTTAAGCTCCTTATCCTGCAAGCACTTATCAAAATCACTTTTTTCCATGCTAGACAGCTTTGCTATGTTACAAAGTAATTTCTCAAAATTAACGCTATACCCCCATGATTCTTGCGATAAGAATAAGCCGTTCAAGAAAGGAAAATAATTATTGCTGCAAGAAGCTAACATAGCAGCAATTAAAGAGGGCTTATTGGTTGGGAAATTTCTATGCACGTATACCAAGAGGTCTTTATCTATATAATGCTCCTTAATTTTGGGCAGAATACTAATATGAAAGTCTGCACAATGTGGACATGCAAGTGAAGAGTATTCTATCAATACTATTTTAGCATTTTTATTACCTAAAAATTTATCATTGGAATTAATTTTAAGTAACTCAGCTTTTTCATTTGTAGTATGATCTGTGCTAGCAAAAGCTAGAGTGGAAAATAACAGAGAACAATAAATAATAATTTGTATGAAGTGCATTTTACTTAATTTCTTTTACCAGTTGTTTGTATTTCTATTAATTTATTAAAGCCATCAAAGACAAAGTTAGCATCAATGTTAGCATTACTATCTTCATCATAATCCAAATCAAGTAATGGTTTACCATTAATAATAACCACAGGAAACAGCAGCTATCTGAGTTTTCATTGGAGAACACTTTATTATCCCAAGGTTGTATCATAGTTTTTATCGCTTTACATAAAGCTATACCCTTCTATTATAGCAGTATGATCCTTCTGCGTGTTTATTAAGCCAGCTATAATTTCTACCTGCCTTAATTCGTTATAGTCTCTTATATGATCTCATGTTTATTCTAAATAGTTCATGCTACAATGGTATATTTCTTGACAGTCTAATTGATCTTGATGTTTTGTATATAGAACTGCCATAGCAATGCCAGAAGATGCTTGCTCTATAACTGCTAACCTTCCGCCATTACTTAATTGTTCAAACAATATTTTGGATGCTTTTCTGAGAGTCCCATTGATAAAAATAATATCATAAGGAGCTTTATCTGGGTGACCATAGCTGAAGTTGCCAGAGTGAATAGCAAAATTATCAATACCTAAAGTACTTTTAAGTTATGTGTTGCAGTTACTATTAAATGTAAATTGTTTTCAATACCAATCACAGACTTAGCCAACAATGACAGAACTGCAGATGAGTAACCTAAGCCACAACCAATATCTAGAACTATATCTGCTTTTTTTATAGCACAAGCTTGAAGCATTTTTGCAAAAACAACTGGTTCTAAAATTACTCTACCAGAACCGGCACTCATACTACTTTCGCTATATGCAACTGGCTGAAATTTATCTTCTACAAATATATGTTTTGGAACAAGCTTTAGTGCATTTAACACAGCAATATCTGTAACATTATTTGGCAGCACTTGATTCTGTACCATATTATGCCTAGCTTTTATTAAAATTCGATCTTCTGTAGTTAAATTTTGCATAAAAATTAATCTTTCTGCTATAAAAAACAAATTTAAACATTCTTATTGGATAATTGCAATCTTTTACAGTAGTTGTAGGTGTATCTAATTTGAATCTTGAGACATTTTCATACCAATAGAATGATAACCGCTATCTACATGTAAAATTTCACCTGTTACTCCAGAACTCAAGTTACTCAGTAAATACAAGGCGCTACGCCCAACATCATGTATATCTATATTTCTCTTTAAAGGAGCGTTTTGCTCAGTCCAGCTTAACACTGATTTAAAATCAGAAATCCCAGAAGCTGCAAGCGTCCTGACTGGACCAGCTGAAATTGCATTAACTCTGATTCTATCTTTTCCTAAGTCTGTAGCAATATACCTAACACTAGCTTCTAAGGCGGCTTTTGCAACTCCCATAACATTATAATTAGGAACAGCTTTTTCAGCACCATAATATGAAAGGGTAATTATAGACCCACCGTCAGTCATTAATTCAGCTGCATATTTTGAAACTGCAGCAAAAGAATAACAGGAGACATTCATTGTCAAAGTAAAGTTCTCTAAGCTTGTATCAACATATCTTCCACTGAGTTCATCTTTATTGGAAAAAGCTATTGCATGGACTAAAAAATCAAGGTTGCCCCATTTTTCTTTTATTATGGCAAAAGTCTTTCTCAATGATTCCTGATCACAAACATCACACATAATAAGAAAATCAAATCCCAAACTAGCGGCAAGAGGATTTACTCTTTTTTCTAATATTTCACCTTGGTAAGAAAAGGCTAACTCCGCACCATGATTAGCACACTCTTGAGCGATTCCCCAAGCCATAGATTTATTATTAGCAAGACCCATTATTAGGCCCTTTTTGCCTTCAAGTAATTTACTCATTTATAACATTTTAAAAAATTTTATTGAATTATTTCCCAAGCTCCATCTTCTCTTCTGCAAGCATGTCCAAATGCTTCTTGAGTTTTGCCCCCAATCTTTACAGTTTGGGTATACTCACGGCAATTTTGACCATGCATTACATAAGTTTTAGTTGGTACCACATAACCACTTGCCCCCGTATCTGGGTTTTTCCAGGAAACTTGTTGCCCAGTTTTAGCATATTCTAAAGCTTTTTGCTGAGTTCTATTTATTGCCTCTATATCGGCGTGATCTAATTGATCTCCAATAGAATGGCCCATTATACCACCAGCTAGCGCTCCTGTTGTAGTTGCAGCTACATTTCCAGTTCCACCTCCTATATGAGATCCCAAAAGCCCACCAACAATAGCACCATTTACTGTATCTGCATGAGTTTTATTTATCTTACCAGCTTGATTAATTGAGGGAACACATGCTACAACTGCTAAAGATAGTATGAGCGGAATACTGATAGTTTCTAGTGAGAATTTATACATGATTTTTCTAAAATTATTAATTCAAAACCAACTTTGAGCATTTTATTTTTAAAAATACTATAAAGCAAATAAAAATAATTTAAGGGTTTAACTATCTATTCTCCCAGGTTATATCTTCTTCATCATTAGTCCCACTTAATCTTGCTACAATAGTTTCTCCACCAATTACAGTTTGTCCTTCTGCAATAAGAATTTTAGCGGTGTCTGGAAGATACACGTCAACTCTACTACCAAACCTAATTATACCAAATCTCCTACCAGCGAGCACCTTATCATTCTCTTTGACATTACAAACAATTCTTCTTGCTATTAGGCCAGCTATTTGTACCAATGCGATATTTTGATTATCAGGAGTTTTAATTAATAATGACTGCCTTTCATTATCTTCACTTGCCTTGTCTAAGGAGGCATTTAAAAATTTGCCAGGGTGATAATGAGATTTCTCAATAGCCCCATCTACTGCTATACGGTTGACATGCACATCAAAGATATTCAAAAATATACTAATTCTTGTCATTTCTTCTTCCTTCGTGCCAAGTTCTTCAGGAGGCATTGCTTTGGTGATTTTTTGTACAGTACCATCAGCTGGACTTATAATTAGTCCAGCTGCAACTGGAGTTATTCTTTCTGGATCTCGAAAAAAATAAACACACCATATAGTCAATATAACCCCTATCCAACCGAAGGTGTTAGATATTGCAAACAGAACAAATGTTGCTAATACAAAACATAAAATAAAGAGATAACCTTCTTTATGAATTGTAGGTGCAAAATCTTTAAAGCTTTCAAACATTTTCTTTTAGTGTTATATATTTCTCATAAAAATGAGTTATACCACAAACTTAATTATTAGAAAGCGTAATTTTAAAATACAAGTGTCAATATGAGCTATCATAACATATGCGTTTTTTGCGGAGCAAGTAAATTAGTTGATAATAAATACAAGGAACTAGCTGCAAAATTTGGAGAAGAAATAGGGAAAACAAAGCGCCATTTAATATATGGTGGGGGCAGTTCAGGTTTAATGGGTATAGTTTCAAAATCTGCAAAAGAAAGTGGAGCTAGAGTTACTGGGATATTTCCTAAAATAATAGAGAAGGTTGAACTTTTGAGCTGGGAAGTTGATGAATTAATTTTTGTGGATAATTTATTTATCCGTAAAGAAAGGATGCTTAAAGAATCAGACGCTTTTGTTATTCTACCAGGAGGATTGGGAACTCTGGACGAACTATTTGAAGTTGTTACTTTAAAAAATCTTTGTATTAATGTGGTTTGTGAAAAACCTGTCTTTATACTAAACCAAAATAATTTCTGGGGCCCATTATTTGATTTATTTGAAAAAGTTATAAATGAAAAATTTGCAAGCCCAGCAATCAAATCTAATTATGAGTTTGTTAACAGTATTGAAGAATTAATTAATCGTTTGAAATAAGCAATATAGCTAAAGCCTCAATATTTGTTACCAGCACGAAATCATCCCAGATATAGAAATTAATACTTAGAGTTTCTTCACAACCGCTGTGTGCTGTAGGTTTCATTGTCATTGCAGCCAATTGCCCCTTCTCCACGTAATTGAAAGGGATACTTCGCTATTGGATAAAGTTCTGCTATTGCTGTTTTTAATCCTCAGTCTTCATATACTAGACCGTACTTGCCATAAATAATTGCCTTAACGGTTACCAATGAGACTGAGACTGCCAAAAAATGGAGTTTGAACTGCTGATAAAAGCATGTATAAGGATGAAGTTGTGGTAGTATAGGAATCTTAACAACCCTGAAGTTTTAATAAGAGATAAAGCAATAAATCTAAAGAAAGTATATGAAGTTTATCAAATCGCATAGCTAATCTACAGTTTGTTTTAATCCTAGCAAATAAACTCTCTATTCTATACCTCTCCATTTATAAATGGTCTTTATATCAAATCTAAAATTCACTCTTCTATTCCTTTTATTAGGTATCTCATGCTCAATGTCATTATCTTTAACCAGCTTCGTATTTTATCCGTACCATAAGCCTTTATTTCCATCTTTTTACATCAGCACAATTTAGCATCTCCGTCATCTCACTTATCATCTTACAATCAGAATGCGCTGCTCCTGTAACCTGAAATATCTTCTTCTCTCATTATAACATGTATTTTTATACCCTTAACTGCTACGTTTTTACCTATACTTTGCTTACCTATCTTTCTAACGCTCCAGTTCCATGATAGTGCACTTTTATTGCAGTTGAGTCCATAAACACTATATCTATTTTCAATATCTTCTCCTGTTCTAAGGCGTATAAAATCAGCCATAATAAACCATCTTCATTACGTTTTTTAAACCTGCTAATATTCGTATGCCAGAGACCATATTCTTTAGGGCAATCTCCCCTCCAGGATACTGATATGCTTAGTATCTTCAGCACCACACAAAAACAACTTATAATGACTAATTTTTAGGGCCTCACTCAAATGGGTGTCGTATGCTTTTCTATTATTGGTAACATCTCTTTGTTAAATAGATCTTCTGATATTTGATATAGACGATCTGACATTTCTTTCTTTTTTAGATGATAGTATATCACAATCCTTTCTTGGTTCAACATGGTTGTTAATACTTACTAATGTAAATACTATTAGTTTCCTTTTTAGTTCGTTAATAGCATCATCCAACAATTGAACAGATAATTTTTCCTCAGAGATAAAATCAGAAAAAGTTGATTTTGATAAAGGTTTGGTATCTATTTGTAAAACTTGATCAGCGCCTATAGTTTTTTTATTACTTATTATTTCATATTTTAATCTTAGAGAAATTTTATTGCGCATAGATACGCTGTCACTTCTTATTGAAATTGCTTCTCTTAGGAAAATCACACTTACCTTGGCCAAATATTTTTTTTTATGGCCATAATCTGCAACAAGGGAATTAATTTTTTCAGCTGCTTCATAAGTTAATATTTGACTGCAGTTTTTACACTCTTTGAAAACAATTTTAAAATCATTCAACCTATGGGATGCATTCGATTTTTGACTTTTAGTTGCCTCAAGGGAAGAGCAACCCATTATAAATAATGCTATTGTAAAGATTATTTGAAATTTTATCATATTTTATTTATAAAACTTAAGTTGCAATTAAAAAAACCTTGTGACAGTATTCAATTATCTAATTTTTTTACTGCTTTACAACATGAAATCTCAAGCTGACAATAAGTTAAATATAAAAAATACATCCGGAGAAATATCTGATATTAATGAAAAAGATGACATTTTAAAGGTACCAGACGAAGGGTATCATAGTATCAGTAAAAAGCCGTTAATGCTTGTAGCATTGTTAATATTATCTGCTATTGCAGTTGGTTTTGTATGTTATAAGAAGAATAATTCCAATCCAGTTGAAAATAGCGAGCAAAAAAATAATTCTACATCATTGCAATCAGGAGTTGATGAAGTGATTTTTCAAGATTTAGATGAGATGGTAGTAAACCTTGATAGTAAAGGCAAAGAGAATAGTTTTTTAAAATTAAAAATCACACTAGAAGTGCATGATAAGGAAAGTTTAAAGGTTATAAAAAAATGATGCCCAAGATTAATGATGTATTTTTAATTTATTTAAAAATATTAAAGCCAAGTGAACTTAAAGGTTCTATAGGGATTTATCGCTTAAGAGAGGAACTGATGATAAGATTTAATAAAATAATAGTATCAGCACAAGTTAACGATGTATTATTTAAAGATTTTATTATGTAATGAATTGTTAGGTTCTTAAAATGAAGAAACAACAAGATAATAGCTTAAAAGATAATGCTTCCAAGACAGGTATAAGTGCTCTTATCGATCAAAGCTCAAGAGCGTTGTTAAAATTTTCTATGCTAGATGTGATTTATGATAAATTTATTGAAGTCATAGCCCTCCTCCTTAGGGAAGCATTAAATGTAGAAGTATTACTTAAAACAGAATCTATAAAATCATTCAAATTTTCTGGTTACATTCAAAATGAAAAAAGCTGTTCTGTTTTTTGCATAGGAAAAGCTAATGAATTAAGTGGTCGTTTTATGATCAACTTATCTCCCGATATAGTATTTTCATTTCTTTCTATACTACTGGGTGGTAATAAAAAACCAAAAGCAATTAAGTCCGATATCAGAGCATTTACTGCTATTGAGATGGAAATAATAAAATATATGCTGAATATTATTTTTAAGAATTTTAATAATGCATTTTCTAGCATTATTCCTTTCCATTCTGAAATCGAAAGAATAGAAATTGATAAAAACACAATTAAAATTGCCAAACATGAGGAAATGTTAGGGCGCATTAGAACTAACCTCAAGATTAACTTGGCTTGGAGTTATTTTGATATTGTTTTCCCCTATAACAGCTTAGAACTAGTTAAAAAAGTACTATCCCAATCATTTTTAGAAGATAAAATCTTCCAAGACCCTATTTGGTTTGATCATTTTGAAAAAGAGCTAAAGAATACGAAAGTTAAGTTGGAGCTGATTTTAGATGGTGTGGCTTCTAAAATATCTGAGTTACTGAATTTAAAGGTCAGTAACACTGTGGTTTTGGATAAATTTGCGGAAGAGCCGTTATATGTAAGTATAAACCAAAGTGAAAGTCACAATGGGCAAATTAGGTAAGGCTGGAGATAAGGTTGCTGCCCAGCTTCTAGACGATATTAACATTGCAAAATTTAACCATATATTATGAATTACTTATTGGAAATTATTATAGTCCTTTTACTTGGCATGACAGTAATGTTTTGCTGGCGCCTTAATAATAAAATTACGGAAATAAAAAGTAGTAAAAAAGATATGGCAAACCTCGTAAAGGTTTTTGATGAGGCTATAATTAATACTAATAATAGTTTAGGAGCCCTTAAAGAGGCTTCAGCTAATGCCGCGGTAGACCTAAAAAAATACACAATCAAATCTAATGAGCTAATCAGCGAATTAGCTTTCATGAATGATACTGCAGTGCGGTTAGCTGATCGACTAGAAAATGTATTGTTTGAAGCAAAAGATATTGAGGCAAAATGCACTTTATTAATAGAAAAAGCCGCGTTAATTAAAAAGCCCGTTAAGAGAAAAGCTCGCAGGAAGGTTACAAAAAATGAAGAGAAAAAAGTAATAAAACCCCATTAAAGTTAAGGGATAAAAGAGTTAAGGAAAATGTTAATAAGGCTATTTATAGCTCATTAGCAAAGAAAAAATGTAGATAGGAAATAAAAATTTTATGTTAGTTTTCTGCCATACCTTATTGTTTGTTTATTGATTATATTAGGTAGTAAAGTGTTTAGTATAGTTAACAAAAATGGAATAGGTTTTTTAAAATATTAAAAGATGGCACAATATTCAGCCTTGTTCAAGCCAGCATAGCTCAAGCTGTAATAGAAGTTGATGATAAAGCTTAATGAGCATGCTAAAAATCAAAATACTAAAGAGTTAAACAAAATAATCCAGTCAATCAAAAGCAATTTAGAAGATGTTATAAAGGATGAAAAATTTATGATAGAAATATAAAAGATTTGCCACCCGTTAGTTGTATTTCATATATTAAGAGAGAGTTTTCTCCTACTGAGATTGATATTTTGAAAAGCTTAAAACAACGTCAGGAAGAATTGGAAAATAGAGAGCAGAAAGTGCTTTTTTAAGGAAAATACTATTCAATTAATTAAAAATCAAATAAGTGAGCGTTTATCTACTTTACAGCTTTTAAAAGATGAGTTACAAGTTATCATAAAACAATGTGATATAAAAGAATGAGAAAAGAATGCAAAGTTGGTTAAAATATATGAAAGTATGAAACTGAAAGAAGCTGCTAGAATATTTGAAGAAATGTAGCTAAATGTATTATTAGAAGTTGTGGAAGAAAATGCGTGAGAACAAAAGCTGGCACCAATACTTGCTTCTATGGAGCTGTTTGAAGCCAAAGAAATAACAGTAGCACCTGTAAATAGATGTAAATCAATTCATAACTAAATCATAAATGAATTAGTTTTTAATTGATGTTGCATATCACTGATTAATAGAGTTTCATAATAGCTTATAACCGCTTTAAACTAGCAAAACGAGAGCAGGAAAATCCATTATGTTGGATGCTCTTGGCTTAGTTACAGGCGATAGAGCAAACCTTTCTTTAATAAAAAATAAAGAAAAATCTGCAGTAATTTCTGCTGAATTTAATATGTTGCTTTTAAATCAAGATATTAAGCAGAACTTAGCAGAAAATTATGGTATATATAGTCATGATCTTTATTTTAAAGCGAGTAATGAGTTTTGATGGCAAAAGCCCCCTGAGCTTTTATAAATAATGCGATCAGTAGCATATCACAGCTTAGAACCTTATCAAGTTATCTTATAGAAGTTTGTGGCCAGCATGACCAATATGTATTATTTGATGAAAGTGAACGTATACTATAATTTAAAAGCTAAAAAGATTGAGCTAAAAGAACTATTTACTGCCTATCAAGATAAAGAAATAACTTTAACTAATCTGATTAACTTGAGAAATAAGTCATTAAAAGAAGAATCTTATTTGGAATATATAATCTCAGAAATTGAAGAGTTAGAATATAGACTCGGCGAAGAGGGAGAACTTGAGGTTAAAAAGAAAAAATTATCTTCATTAAAAAAATTAAAAGAGTTCTCGAGTTTAATACAGCTAAAGTTACCCGGAGAAATTAACAGTTGCTCTATACTATATTTTCAACACTCCAGAAGAGTTAATGGTTTTTTTACCATTCTATATACTTTACAAAAAGCATTAGTAAAAGTTCCGGGACATTTTGAGGGTATTTCCAACCAGATAAATGAGGTGGTTATCATATTAGAAGAGGTGGTAAGACAAAATTATGACCTGATGAGTAATGAAGATCATCAAATAACATTAAATGAGGTGGAAGGCAGGCTCTTCAAGGTCAAGAATCTGGCTAGAAAATATTCAATTGTACTAAGGCAAATTCCAGAATTCTTAAGTACTAAACAAAGACAGTATAAGCTAATTGAAAATATTGATGATAAAACTGTCAAAGCAGAGGCACTTCTAATAAGAACTAAAAAGGAGTATTTTAATTATGCCTTAGCTACCTCTTACCAAAGAAAAAAAGCTGCAAGAAATTTAAGAGCAAATATTATTTCTCAATTTCAAGGTATTAAAGTGGATAAGGCTGATTTTTTTATTGAGATTAAAAACAAATCTGAAGATAAACGGTCTACTGATGGTATCTATGGGGTGAGATTTTTGATAAAAACTAACCTAGGTATGCTCTTTTGTGCTATCAATAGTATTGTATCAGGAGGTGAATTATCAAGAATTATGTTAGCTTGTAAAATAGCTCTATATAAAAACAATTTTGTACCGGTAATGACTTTTAATGAAATAGATTTTAGGATTAGTGGTTCTGTTCCCACTAGCGTTGGAAGAAAATTGTCAAAATTATCTGAATTAGGGCAAATTTTAATTGTCACCCACCAGCCCCAAGTTGCCGTTCTTGCTAATAGGCATTATTTAGTAACTAAACAAGAAATAATCCAAGGGCAAGTTGAAGTAAGAGTTGATCTTTTGAATGAGCAAGAAAGACTTTAAAGAAATAGCTAGAATGCTTTCTGGAGATCATGTAACCGTTGAGGCTGGGAAATGGCGGCTTAAAAATTTATTTGAAAGGTGCTTAGCTTATGAATCATTATAACTTACCTGAAGTTAGGGGAAGGTATAGATATAACACTAATTTAGGAAAAATGTGCTGGTTTGGTGTTGGAGGAAATGCAGATGTTTTATTTATACCCGCTGATGCAGAAGATTTACAGGATTTTTTGCTAAAAATGGATAATTCTATCCCAATTACTGTAATAGGTGTGGGGTCAAATTTATTGATTCGTGATAGCGGGGTTAGAGGAGTAGTAATTAGGTTAGGAGCAGGTTTTAATTATATAAATCATAATGGATACCATATCATAGCTGGTGCAGCTGTTCTGGACTTAAATGTAGTGCAGTATTGCTTAGAATACGGGATATCTGGTTTGGAATTTTTAGCAGGTATCCCTGGAACAATCGGCGGTGCAATTTATATGAATTCAGGCGCTTACAATGCTGAGATTTCAAACATTTTACTTGAAACTAAAGCTATTAGCTTAAAAGGTGAACTAAAAGTACTTAAGAAGGATGACCTTGGTTATAAATATCGCAACAATAGCTTAGATGAAGAGTGGATTTTTATAGAAGGCTCTTTTCAAGGACAATTTGGTGATTATGATGTTATAGCTAACAATATAAAAGACATACAAAATAGCAGATTGGTGACGCAGCCAATTAAGTCTAAGACAGGGGGCTCAACTTTCAAAAACCCAACTGGGCTTTCTGCTTGGAGATTAATAGATGAAGCAAAATGTAGAGGCCTAAGAATTGGAGGAGCTGAAGTATCCACTCAGCATTGTAATTTCTTTATTAATAGTGGAGCTACAACTGCTAATGATTTAGAAAACTTGATTAAGGTAGTCAGAAATAGAGTTTTAGAAAAAACTGGGGTTTTATTAGAACCAGAAATAAAGATAATTGGTGAAGGGATTGATGCTTAAGATTCTTAAGATTATAGGCACAATGAGCGGTACTTCTTCTGGAATTGATTTAATAGGCTTCCATGGACATGCTGTTTTTCATAACTCAAGTAAGGAATTAACTTGGCAGATAGGCAATGCTAATTTATTGTCAGAATTAACTGGCATTTCGGTAGTAAGTGATTTTAGAAGAAGAGATATAGCAGCAGGTAGGGGTGGAGAGCGCCACTAATTCCGATTTCTCATCAGGCAATAGCTAGAGCTTAGGTATAGATAGCGCTATTTTAGCTTTTGATGTTGAACCTGGCAATATTTTGATTGATGATTTTTTATATAAAAGAGCAGCCATTCATTATGATGGAGATGGTAAAATTGGTGTAAGAGGTAAGATAGATTTTGAAGTAGTAAAAAAATTTCAAAAAGACGTGTTTTACAGCAGCCCTATTCCAAAATCTTTAGACTGTAATCATTTTAATTATATTGATTTAAATTTTATAAACTTAGAAGATGGAACAGCAACATTAACCTATATAACTACTGACTTTATTAAGAAAAGCCTTGAAATTCTAGAGAAAGACATTAAACAAGTTATGGTTTGCGGATAGAGGATTAAAAATAAGTTTTTGATGCAGCTGTTTCAGGGAAAAGATATAAAACAAATAGATGAATTTGGTATAGATGGAGATCTTATTGAAGCCTATGCGTTTGAATATCTGGCAGCAAGAGTGCTAAAAAGTTACCAATATCTTATTCAACTACAACAGGAGTAAGGACTACAAAATCTGGAGGAACTCTGATTAATTAGCTAGTTGAAAAAAATCAGGCAGTAAAAATTTCGGTTAAGTTACATCCTAGTTTTTCTACAATATATTCAAAAGAATATGTTTCTGTGTTGAAGTAGTTTTGTAAAAGATCTAGCATCAATTTAATGGGCTTACCGTTAAATTCATAATATTTATTTGAAATTTTTATTTCTTCTCCATATTTACCACAACAGCCATTAATAAAATTAAGTTTCCCTTAATATGACTTAATATCAAATTTCTTCTGGCCTTTTGCATAACATTCATAGTCTATAATACGTTTTGCTCCAGGTGGGGTTGTTGAATAATCTAGCTTTTGCGTTATAATAAACAGCAGATATCTCTCCAATAGCTGCACCAAGAGGGTGCTCGGTAAAATTATATTTTAGTCACTTTCATTGCTAAGTTGTTTTGCAACCCTATCTATAAATTCCTCTGCTGCAATAAATTGTGTAAACTCTATTTCCTTAAAAGCAAGGCTGAGATCGTTTAATATGGTTAAAGCTAGTCTAAATGAGTCGATGAAGTTATCTGATTTAATATAATTGTAGCCTTCAATTTACCATCACCATTTAAATCAGCAGCAAAAACTCCATAAAGAGCAGAATCAACCCCTAACCATAGGAGCAAAATATTATTCATAAACAAACCACACAATAAAGTGGTTTACTTGCTTGTAACACTAATTTAGGAGGTTAACATAAAGCATAACTTCCACTACCAGCCAAGTTGCCTAGCCTTTAAAATTCAGGGCAATTTTCTTTGATTGAATATCATAGATAATGCTTCCAAGTAATGGATACAGAACTACTAATAACATAATTAACTCCCACTTACGCACAAGTTGCTAATTATCTTCGTTTATGAAGATTTTTCTAATGAGCATCACTGGAGATTCTAATCCTTTGAGCCACACCTTGATAGATTGACCATCCTTTAGATTTAATGACGAAACTTGTTGAGATTGACCTTGCGTTTTATCATTTTTTGATAAAGCTATAGTGCAATTTGATTTAATACCTATAATAAAATATTTTTTCGAATCATTTATATATTCTAGATTTTCCTTTGCTCCAAAGCAATTATCAGTCATTACATAATCAAATAATACTTTGTTTATATGGCTTTGTTTTATTAAATTACGAAAATGCTCATTTCTGGTCATACTTGCTTTTTTCTTTACCTTTTTACTCTCAGTATCATAAAATACTATCTCCTTATGCACAATTTTATAACTCACAGGTAGAGTAACAGCACCAACAAGACAAGAAAGTATGTTTATTCTTTTCACATGCCTTCCTTTAGCATGTGAATAATGCCAGCACATAATTTCGTTCTCATTAGTATAAGGTCTTTCTTCAATCGAATCATCCAAAATCAAAATTCTACCTAATTTCTTTTCATTTTTCCTGACTTCAGGCTTGATATAACCCCATAGATCCTGTGATCCTAAGGCTGTTCCATTAAAAAATCTAGTAAATTTATTGTGTCCCATCTCACCACATAATAAATCAGATAAACCAGTAGTTGTTGCATAACTATTTTGACAAATTAAATAGTCTGTATAAATATCTAGTGTTTTATGCATCTTAATCAATTTTTGTTTATAGGATTACTATACCCAGACACTAATATAATAGGGTGTTTATCGCAGTACAAATTTTGGTAGATCTGTTGACACAGGTGATTTTAATAATGATAGCATTACAGATATTATTGTTGGAGCAACCAAATATGCTATTGTTGTTTTTAGAAAATTATTTTTACCTAATCCAATAACTACTATAGAACCAATCACCACTTTCCCTTATGCATACCTTTATCAACAGTAAAGCACCATATCTTTGGTACTCTAACTCTCACTAGTACTATTGGCAATTATCTATGGTAGATATGAGTTTGAATACTAAAATGGTGAATTAAGGACTGCAATTAAAGGTGAGCTATCAAATAGTAAGGTTTATGCAGAACAAGGTTAATTGTTTATAATGAGAAGGAATTTGTGATGAGCAAACGATTCACTCGCCAGCCGTTGAATTTTGTACATATGATGATCTTGGAATTATGATAACTACTCAGGATATATTGAGTTACCTAAGCTGTTAAGCCTCATAAGGATTTTTTGTTTTAGAAAATATTATCCTAATTGGAGTGCCGATAAAATTAAAGTGTTTCTGAAGATCATGATTTAAATAACGTTTATAATGTTTACTGATGCTTGATGGAAAATTCACGAATACCTTAAAAGTCAGGGGCCTGCTTTTAATTTGAGTAATATACTTTAATTTTATTCTTTGCCCATCATTTGTAAAAGACGGTTGATGATTATTAATAGAACTTTCTAGCCACTTATTTAACATACTTGTTGTCAGTATTTTCTCCCAACTTTTCTTAACTTCGAGAGCTGTAGATATCATTTTTTCTACGCTGACCCCAGTTAACGCATTTGTGTATAAAGTAGGTACACTCAAAACAGCAGTTAGTGAATGAGAAAAAAGGTGATCAATATCATCTTCTAGCTTTTTTTTGTCTTTGACAAGATCATGTTTGTTAAGTACCAAGAATAAACCCTTACCTTCGTTAATAACCATTTGGGCTATAGCAAGATCTTGCTGTTCAACTCCTTGGGTGGCATCAATTACAAGTGCAACAACATTTGCACGTCTAATTGCAGTTATGGTTTGGGCATTTGATAGTTTTTCTATTTCTTCATGTACTTTGTTTTTCTTCCTCAAGCCAGCTGTGTCAATTAAAGAAAGCTTTGTATCATTAAAGCTAAGATCATAAGTTATAGCATCGCGGGTTGTTCCTGCTTCTGCTGAAGTAATACTTCTTTGGAAGCCAAGTAATTGATTAAATATAGTGGATTTTCCAGCGTTAGGTCGTCCAACAATTGCTAGCAATAGCTTTTCGTTTTCTGCTTCATCTTTAATATATGGGGAATTTTTTAGCTCGCTAGATAGTGCACTGTATAAGGTATCTAGACCTAATGAATGCTCAGCGGCAATATAGATCGGCTCTCCAAATCCAAAAGGCATGAGGTCATTAGTTAAAATGGTAATCTTAGATTCACTTTTGTTAACAACAAGTATAATTTTTTTGTTACTTTTTCTGATTAGCTCTACAAACTCCAAGTCGTCGCTACTTAAATGGTTCTTGGCTTCAACCATAAAAATTATAATATCTGCTTCTTTTATACTTTCTTGAGTTTGAGTTATCATTAAAGACTTCATTTGATGCTTCTTATGCTCGTTTTCCCAACCTACGGTGTCTATAAGCAAAAAATTAAGATCGTCAAAACTGGCTAAATACTCTTTGCGATTTCTGGTGGTACCGGCTACACCTGTTACTATAGCGATTTTTCTGCCGCATAATCTATTAAATAACGTAGATTTACCAACATTGGGCTTACCAACTATGACGACTTTTGGATATTTCATTTTTCTAGATTTTTGTGTTAATCCATGCTTGCATCACGAACCACGAAATCATAGCTTCTCATTCTCTCAATCTCAAGAGCATTTACCGCAGCTTGTAAAACTGATGCAATTTTTGCAATATCACGTATAGCTTCTTTGCTCAACCCGGTAGTTAACACTCTTTTGCTGTGTACCGATATGCAGTAGTTACATGCATTCAATATGGAAACGCCAAGGCAATATAGGTCCATTTCTTCCTTTGCAACTTCAGTACTAGATAAAGAAAGCATATTTAATTCTGATTCCATATTTTTATAATCAGGATCTTCAGCCCTCTCTACAAATTTATAATAAGTATTGGTCATTGCCATCATTGTTGCAGCAATCTTACAGGCATTAGCATCTACATCTTCAAGGTAAAGTTTAGCTTCTGCTCTTATACCATTTAGAAGCTGTTCATGTTTTAAGGAATAAGCTATAGCTAGAGAAACGCCGTATAATTGCTTTTGATCCAAAGCAACTTTCTTTTCCTCAAAGATAGAAACTAGATTTCCTTTTATATCTGCTGCATAATCTGGAAGTTTTTTAATGATACCTAAAATGCTCATATATGTAAAATATTTATATTTAATCCCCAATAATTTATTAAACAAAACTTGATAATAAGTAAACAAGATACTCTCTTTATTAAAGATTGTTTTCTTTCTATAGAAAGAGTACTGATATCCCTAATATTAATATTCCTTTACTTAAATGCATTAAGAGCTTATTATGCTTGTGTATTCTTGTGAATAAATTTTAGGTGTTAATATGAAGGAGAATACTTCCTTAAAAATAAATTGGATTACAACAAGCGTATTAATCTTTTATCCATTGCTCATTATAGCTGCCCTGATTATTTATTATAATCATTATGGTATTGGTTGGGTTGAGTGGGGTATGGCAATAGCTGCTCACTATATTTATAACATATCAGTTGGAATAGGCCTACATAGACTTTGGGCGCATGCTGCCTATAAAACAAATAAATTTGTAGAATTTATATTAATGATAATTTCTAGTGGCACGCTTCAGGGGCCTGCTATAGCTTGGGCTTCTGATCATGCATTACACCACACTTATATGGATGAAACATTAGATCCCCATTCTCCTTTAAAGTTTAAAAATAAATTAAAAGGTTTTCTTTGGTCTCATATAGGGTGGATGCTGTTTGAAGATATTTCTAAGAAACACATAGATAAAGGAACAATGAGGCGCTTAGGCCGTAGTAAAATTTTGCTATTCCAGTTGCGGCACTATTGGAAGCTAGCTTTGGTTATGAACTTAGTAGTGCCATTTATTATCGGGTATTTAATTGGTGGTGATTTAAGATCTGCTATTGCTGGATATATCTTTATAGGCCTCGGTCGTGTATTTCAACAACAAATGACTTTCTGTGTAAATTCACTTACCCATTTTTTAGGCAGTCAGCCATATTTAAACGGAACTCCAGGGGAAATTCCTTGGATGTTCTTCTTATTACTTGGCGAGAATTGGCATAATTATCATCACGCGTTTGCTAGAGATTACAGGAATGGATGGAAATGGCACCAGTTAGATATACATAAGTGGATTATATATCTTATGAGCAAAGTAGGTTTAGCATATGATTTGGTTATTACTCCAAAAGAGAGAATTCTTGCTAAACAGGCAGAAGTAAAATTAGAGCTGACTGAATTAATGAAAAATAAGCTTTCTAGCGTTGAAATAGGGGCAATTGGCATAGCTGATATGGCAAGGCAGCAGATTAGAAATTTGGAGAAAAGCGCCAATATGATTGCTGACAGTATCAGGATAAAACTAATTAACCTTGAAGAAGCTGCAGAAAGTTTATTGCACAGTATAAGAGGGAAAATGCAAGGCTGTTCCTTTAAATCACAAGAAAAAGTTGTGAAAGCTGCATTAAAGAAATTAGAAGAACTTGAAGTTGCGGCTTGTAAACTAGGACTATTTAAAGCTTCTTAGTAAAGTAGCTTTACTTATTACACTTCCTTAATTTGAAGTATAAGTTGTCTTGGTAGCTCGTGTAGAACTTGGCTTTTCGCTGTGGTCTCAGTGTTAATTAATGTTTTACCAATTGTAACTATAACAACTTCTTCTTATAGCTATAACTACTTCATCTTTATATATGCTCTTATCAAAGGCAAAAGATAAGCTTTTTTGGTGCTCTGGTACTGTGATGTGAGTGGGAATGTTAAAGTAATTAACAGGCTTTTGAATATGAGATGTAGAGTTAAGCTAAGCGGTTGCAGCAAGCGCAGCCCAGGTACGACTGAACATTATGTGGTGAAGGTGCAATAGCTTCATCACCACAGGTGAAGTTGAAATTAGTGTAGGTTGGGAAAGATTAGATATATAGATGATTTATCAACCAACTTTTATTGTCCGTGAATACTACCTCTATTCTCTAATACTGACTAAGTATTCTCCCTCTACTCCCTTTATGAGGCAGGATACTACTTCTCCAGCTACTGCAGCACTTGAAGTAATTTTTACCAAACTAAAATCTTCTGCCCTACCTATTGTCCCATCGCCTTCAACCAAGATTCTAAAAATTTTACCAATCTTCTTTGCATTGGAGTGCTGCAAAATTTCTGATCCAAGCTGTCTGATTATTGCTGCTCTTTCCTTTCTAATATTTTTTAGCATCTGAGGCATTTTTTCTGCAGGAGTTCCATGCCTTTCTGAATAGGGAAAGACATGCAGATAGGATATACCAACTTCTCTTAATAAGTTAACAGTGTTTTGAAACATATCAAGAGTTTCAGTTGGAAAACCCGTAATAATATCTGCTCCAAATTCTGTTTCTGGACGTACGAACTTAACTTGGCTACAAAATCTAATAATGTCTTCCCTGCTATGGCGCCTTTTCATTCTTTTTAATATCATGTTATCCCCAGATTGCAAGCTTAAGTGTAGATGGGGCATAATTCTTTTTTCGCTGGCAAATAGCTCTATAAAATCGCTTTTTAACTCTGCCACATCAATAGATGATAATCTGAGTCTTGGAAGATTTTGTACATTATTTAATAATCTTTTGATCATTTCGGTTAATGAAGGCTGGCCTGGCAAGTCTAAACCATAATCAGTAATATCCACTCCTGTCAGTACTACTTCTTTAAAACCCCTACTAACTAGATCCTTAGCATTAGCCACAATTTCCCCAAGTGGGACGCTTCTGCTGTTGCCACGCCCATAAGGTATAATACAAAAGGTACAGCGATGGTTACACCCATTTTGAACCTGCAAAAAAGCTCTTACTCTTTCTTCTATGACATCTGGTATATAATGAGCAGTTTCTCGAATAGACATTATGTCATTAACGAGAATTTTTTCATTATCATCATGTGCAAAGCTCTTATAGGTTTTTAGCTGCATTTTTTCAATATTGCCTACTACCTTATCAACTTCTGGCATAGTGGAATAAAGATTATGGTTAATTTGTGCTGCACATCCTGTTACTATAATTTTTTTATTTGGCTCTTTTTTATGAAGTTTCCTTATAGTCTGACGAAGTTGCCGCTCAGCTTCACTGGTTACAGAACAGCTATTTAGAATAATAACATCCTGCAAGCCAGCTTCCTCAGCCTGCTTTTTAACCTCAACCCCCTCACTCTGATTGAGTCTGCAACCAAATGTTATAACTTCTACTGTCATTAATTTTTTATTGCTTAAATGGTGGGCCTGGAAGGAGTTGAACCTCCGACCTCACGCTTATCAGGCGTGCGCTCTAACCACCTGAGCTACAGGCCCATTTAAAAACATTAGGATAAATCTAAACAGCAATTACAGAAATGTAAATGCGGTCTTTTGCTCCTATTTTAAAAGATACAGCACCATCAATTAAAGAAAAGATTGTATGGTCTTTTCCTATACCAACATTCTCACCAGGATGAAACTGCGTCCCACGCTGTCTTACTATAATATTGCCAGGTACCACAGACTGTCCGCCAAATACCTTTACTCCTAACCTTCTACCGCTAGAATCACGACCGTTTTTGGAACTACCACCAGCTTTTTTGGTTGCCATTTTTTCCTGCCCTATAAAATTAAGAAATTATCTCTTTAACGCGCATAACAGTAATTTGCTGTCTATGTCCTCTTTTTCTGCGATAGTTATGCCTACGTTTTTTCTTAAACACAATAACCTTATTAGTCTTTTTATGCTCAAGCACCTCAGCTGTTACTCTTGCACTGCCCAAACTTTTAGCATCAACTTTCCCGCCTATTAAAGTCACTTTTTCTAATTCAACAATATGGCCAACATCAGCAGCCACCTTCTCAGCTCTTATAACATCGCCAACCTTCACTCTATATTGTTTCCCACCTGTTTCAACTACAGCAAACATAAAAAACTCTAAAATACATATTAATCACTAGTAGATTTTGCACTTTTAAAATTTTGCTGATAAAAAGTCAATAACAAAATCATAAATCTGCTATCTTCCTTTGCTACCCACAACAATACCTAGTAATTTAGCATCAGCTGAAATAGGAGTTTGAGGCGGTGGAGGCAATATTGAAACATTTTGCAATGAAAAAGAGCTAACAAATCCTTGCATTACAGAAGAATTTTATCTATTAAAGTAATACCTGGGATTAATGGTTTAAATTTTTGTGGCGTTATTTTTTAATCCTTGAAAAATTAGCTTCCCATTATTTGGCCCCACCCCTCCTATATGGCTAAAAATCTTCTGACATAAGCCTACATAATAAAAAAGTACTATATATAAAGAGTAATCTCATTATAATACTTGTTAATAAGTGAAAATGAGGGCGCAATTTGAGCTTAGAAATTGGAACAAAATTAATAAATCAAATTATAAAGGATATTACTGAAGAAAGCGGTATTTATAAAATGATAAATGCCCAAGGGGAAGTAATGTATGTTGGTAAAGCTAAGAATTTAGTCAAGAGAGTGCAACAATATAGCCAAATTGAAAGGCTGCCCAATAGATTGAAATTAATGGTTTCTTTGCTTACTAAAATTGAGGTACTCATAACAAAATCCGAAGAGGAAGCGCTACTCCTAGAAGCACAGCTTATAAGAGGCTTACAGCCCAAATTTAACATAGCTCTAAAAGATGATAAAAGCTTTCCCTATCTAGCAATCGATAATTCACATAAATTTCCAAGGGTCTTTAAATACAGGGGAGTCAAAAAAGAAAAAAATTCTTATTTTGGTCCTTTTTTAGTTGCAAATGATTTAGAAAGCCTCATATTTAATATTCAAAAAATTTTTAAGTTACGCAGTTGCTCTGATAAATTCTTTGCAAGGCGGCAAAGACCTTGTCTACTATACCAGATATCTAGGTGTTCTGCTCCTTGTGTTGGTAAAATAAGTGAAACAGATTATAGTAAAAGCCTTAAACAGACAAAAAAATTTCTATTTGGAGATATAGTAGAATCAAGAAATGAATTAATAAAAGAGATGGAAATAGCTAGTGAGACCTTACAATTTGAAAAGGCAGCAGAGATAAGGGACACTATACAACTATTTAATCAGCTTCAAACAGAAAGTCTATATAGTGAGAATGCATACGATGACATTGATATCTTTGCAATATACTCTATGCAACTTAGGAACGCTATACAGATATTTAGTATTAGAGATGGAAAAAATGTCAGTCATGAAAATTTCTTTTTAGAAACAATTGAAGAAGGAGATGAAATGATAAAAACATTTTTGTTAACGTACTATGCAAAGAAAGTACCACCTCAGGTAATTGCAATAAATTACGCAGATAGCAACACTGCGAAAATTTTGGAAACTCTATTTAATATTAAAACACTGGATGCAGAAAAAGATAAATCTATTACTAAAATATATAGTATAGCAAGAAAGAATGCTGAATTATCACTAATTCAGCATATAAAAAACCATATAGTAGCAGATGAAATATTGCAGCAATTACAAAATATTTTTGAACTTGAAAAACAAATCCAAAGAATAGAAGTCTATGATAATAGCCATATTCAAGGTAACCATGCAGTTGGTTGCAGGGTAGTAAGTAATGGCAAGCAATTCATTAAAGATGAGTACAGTATATTTAAAATTAAGCAATCAAAAATAGGTGATGATTACTCCATGATGCATGAGGTATTAACGCGTAGATTCAGAAAACTTGCTGATACTAATACACCAGATTTTATATTAATTGACGGTGGACCTAATCATTTATCTGTTGCTTCTTCAGTTCTAAAGGAATTAAATATAACCAGAATCCGTGTAGTTGCAATTGCCAAAGGAGCAAAACGTAATGCTGGGGAAGAAACCTTTTATTTAGATGACGGGCAAGTAATAAATTTTGATAAGAATGATAAGGTTTTACATTACTTGCAAAGATTAAGAGATGAGGTACATAGATTTGCTATTTCAACACATAGAAAATTGTGCAAAAAAGAGACTATAACTTCTTTAACTAGCACTATACCTGGCATAGGTGCTAAAAGGCAAAAAATTTTGTTAAGTGCTTTTGGCTCTTACAAAAAAATTAGGCAAGCTTCTTTAAAAGAATTACAACAACTCCCAAATTTTGGGAAAAACTTTGCATTAGAGGTTTATAATTATTTACACAGCAAAAAAGATGAATAGAATGGGTATGGTGCTTTTTTCCAAATTAGATAAGCGTTTATGTCGCCAAATAAAATTCCTAATATTCTAACTCTAATTAGAATTGCCCTAATCCCAATATTAGTTATATCTTTTTATTTAGAAGTCAATATTGCTAGGTATGTAGCAACAGGTATATTTATTTTTGCGAGCATTATGGATTACTTTGATGGATTACTTGCAAGACTTTGGAAAACTGAAACCAGCTTTGGTAGGATGCTAGATCCGATTGCTGATAAAATGCTTGTTATATCAACCTTAGTCATGCTTGTACACAAAAACATAGCACCAATTCTTCCAATACTTGCAATACTTTGGAGGGAATTACTAGTATCTGGGTTAAGAGAATACCTCGGCCAAATTAAAGTTAGTATGCCAGTAAGTCGCTTGTCAAAAGTAAAAACTGCTATGCAAATGATCTCTATCATTGTTGTGCTTCTTGGCGAAGAATCAACAGGTATGCATTACCTCACCTCTTTAGGCCATATACTCTTATGGATTACAGCAGCCTTAACTTTATTTACTGGCTATATATACTTTAAAGAAGGATGGAAGCATTTGTAACTTACTATACAATGGACATTTCTGCTATAAATACTATTTTAAGTTGAAATATTATAAATCTTAAGCTAGATGAATTTTTTGTTAAGCGCTTCAATAGCATTTTCTGCATTAATACTAATGACTGTGCTATTTATTGATAAACCATTGGATCTTAGCTCTTTTCATAGCATTCTATTAGTTGTCACAATGCTTAGGCTTTCTCTTAATATTTCAACCCACTAGGCTTATTTTATCAAATGGCCATAAAGGAACTGATGCCGCAGGGCATATAGTGAAGGCATTTGGTATTTTGTTATGCAGGGGTCTGTTGTTATTGGGGCAATAGTTTTTGCCATTTTAACCATTATAAATTTCGTTGTTATCACAAAAAGGTTCAGGAAGAATTGCTGAAGTTGCAGCACGCTTTAGTTTGGATGCAATGCCTGGAAAATAAATGGCAATAGATGCAGATGTTGCAGCAGGAGTTATTAGCCAAGAACAAGCCCAACAAAAAAGAAAGGATTTAGAAAATGAGAGTACTTTTTTGGCTCTATGGATAGCGCTAATAAATTTGTAAGAGGCGATGCAATAGCTAGCCTATTAGTACTTTCATCAACTTAATTGCCGGCATCATAATAGGTACCCTGCAACAGAATATGAGTTTTAATAAAGCATTAAAAACATATACCATACTAACTATAGGTGACGGCCTTTTGTGACCCAGATCCCCATGCTCATTGTTTTCAATTAGTGCTGGTTTACTTGTTACTAAGTCAGGTGTACATAGATCAGCTGATAAGGCAATATTCCAACAATTAGGAAGATATCCCCAATCTCTTGCAATTAGCTCAGGATTATGTTTTTTTATGGGAGCAATGCCAGGACTTTCATTATAGCGTTTTCATGGCTGGATCAATTATGGCTGGTGCTTCTCTTTGGCTTAATAAAATACAAAAACATAAATATCTCTTTTGCCTTATTTAATACACCAACTACTGGCTCTTCTGTCTCCAGAACTGGAGGTAGCGTTTCGCGCGAAGTTCCACTCCAGCAATCATCAGCTCTGCATATGGATATGATTAAACTTGAAATAGGCTATGAGTTATTACCACTTGTAGAGCAATCACATCATTTGAAAATCACAGATCAGAGGGGATTTAGCTTGCGTAAACAATTAGCTAAAGAAATGGGCTTTATAGTACCATCTGTTAGAGTGCAGGATAACATGCAGATTGATAGCAATATGCGTATCTTAAAGATTAAAGAAATAGAAGCGGGACTGGGCTATGTACAATGGAACCAACTGGTTGTTTCAATGAGAATCCTGGAGAAGACACTAAAGAGCCAGTTTTCGGCTTGGTAGCTTGCTAGATTAATCCATCTTATAAGAAAGATGCAACTGTTCAAAGTATATACAGTGATAGAGCCATCTACAGTGATAATAACTCATATGACTGAGTTATTAAAAAAGAATGTGATAGAGTTGCTAACTTATGTAGAAGTCCAGAAATTACTTGATAACTTGCCAGACGGTCACAAAAAACTTGTTAATGAAATCATTCCAACTCAAATATCAATAGTAGTTTTACAACGCATTTTACAGTCACTCTTAAGCTAAACGTTCAAAAATTAACTGAGCATGTAAGAGTGGCCTTGCCAAACAGATATGCAGCGTAAATACTAATGAAAAGGCTATATTCCAATATTAATTCTATCTGCTAATTGGGAACAAATCATAGCTGAACATATAGTTGGAGAAGGAGATAACAAGCAAATAGTACTACCTCCTAGTAAACTTCATGAATTTGTTGCAGAGATGTTAATAGGAAATACGAGAAATATGCCTCAGCAGGTGAAAATCCAGTAATACTTACCTCAGCGCTTGTTAGGCATTTTGTTAGAAAAATTATAGAAAGAGTAAAACCAAGCACTGTAATCATGTTGCAAAATGAGAGCCACTCTAAGACAAAGATCAAGACTTTAGTGCAGATTTGATGGGAGTTCAGTTCTTGAGATAATTATTCTTATCAGGCATACTTTAAGCGTCAGTTGTTATCTTCCCTTGCTGTATATCAAGATGAATGCTTTGATTAATACAGCCTGTAGTAGTTAGAGATAACTCTCGTCTTTTATATAGCTGGCCTTGTATTAGGCTAATCACTCCAGAGTTAAATTTTTCTTAATCCCACAAGCTGAAACTAAACTAATCACTAATAATAGTTTTATAATTGTTTTAAGATTTATTTTCATATTGGCAAATATCATTAATGATGCATTGAGAACAAAAAGGTTTCTTAGCTTTACATACATACCTTCCGTGCAGAACTAGCCAATGATGAGCATACCTTTTAAAATGCTCTGGTATCTTTCTTTCTAATTCTAATTCAGTTGCTAACATATTTTTGGTTTGGCAAAGACCTATCCTATTAGAAGCTCTAAAAACATGAGTATCTACTCCTATAGTATCCTTTTCAAATATAGAATTTAAAATTACATTAGCTGATTTTCTTCCAACTCCTGGTAAAGATTGTAAATCTTCTAAATCATCTGGAACCACACTATTGAACTTTTTAATGAGTATTTTGCTTAAAGCAATAATATTTTTAGCTTTGGAGTTATAAAGACCAATTATCTTAATAAAATTTTTTAATTCCGTTTCACCAAGCTCTAGCATTTTTTCTGGTGTATCACTTACCTTAAAAAGCTTTTCAGTAACTTTATTTACTGTTTTATCTGTTGACTGTGCTGAAAGAACAACAGCTACCAATAAAGTATATGGACTGGAATAGTCTAGTTCGATTGATGGCTTTTCTTTTGCAGCCTCAAATCTAGTAAAAATTTCTTCAATTTGTTTTTGGTTTAGCACTTAATTTTTTGGTAATTTTCTTATGTATTGTTTTTAATTTCAGTATTTTTTGTAGGGCTTTGAGCTGAGCTTTTTTTACCAGTTAACTTTTCTAACGCAAGTGCATTTTGCGTTGCCATTTTTTTTACTACTTCAAATTCCTCTCTTTTCACAAAGTCCATGCCTTTTATAAATGACTCTATTTGATATTTAACAAACTTAGTTAATTCATCTTTCATATTTGCAATAGTTGCTAAAGCTGAATTAGCAAGCTTTGCTATATCTGCAAAAAGGTTATTATTGTCTTTGGACATATTACTTTACCTTTATTAAATCCAATAATGATATTAAAATACTTTAATAATATTTTCAATTCACATATAATATATTATTTTGTGCTATATATCTATTAAATTTTTCCATAGTATATGGTTTCTTTAGCATTTCTATCAATAGATCCGGTAATTTTTCACATATATGGACCAATAGCTGTACGGTGGTACGGCATGGCTTATACCTTAGGTATTATTATTAGCGCTTGGTATATCAAGTATTTAAACTATAAATCTTCACATCTGCCACTAAAAGGCAAGGTGGTCGAAGATATGCTTTCTTATGCAGCAGCTGGAATTATTATTGGCGGTAGGCTGGGCTATGTGCTTTTTTATAATATCAGTTATTATATATTGCACCCTATTGAAATAATTAAGATTTGGCAAGGTGGGATGTCATTTCATGGAGGACTTATTGGATTGGTAATAGGTATTTATTTTTTATGTAAAAAATATCAATTAAATTTTTTAGCATTAACAGATTTAATTGCATGTGCAGCTCCTATAGGGCTCTTTTTTGGAAGGATTGCAAATTTTATTAATGGTGAATTAATTGGCAGGAAAACTGAAATGGCTTGGGGCATAATTTTTCCCAATAGTGATGGAAAAATCAGACATCCAAGTCAACTTTATGAAGCTTTTTTAGAAGGTTTCATGTTATTTTTTATAATGTTTTTTTTAAGGAAAAGTACCCAAGTAGTAAAAAACAGAGGAATTTTATCTGCCTTATTTTTGATACTTTATGGTGTATTCAGGTCAATTGTCGAATTTTTTAGAGAACCAGATTACCATATCGGATTTATTGCCAAATATTTTACAACTGGGCAAATACTATGTATTCCATTTATATTAGTGGGAGTATTATTAATCTACCGATTAAAAGAAAGGCAGACCCCATAAGCATTGTAGCGTCAAAAAATTAGTTCCGGTTAGCATTGGATATTGACCATTATGTGTTTTAGTGTATCATTTTTTGTGTTCATTATATGTTATTAGGTCATTGGAGTGCACTTCTTATTCAGATTAGATAAGTATCACCTAGCTCTTTTTGTTACGATAATAGTTTCTCTAACGTACAATGTTATTTTTCGTGGCAGCTCTATTGATGTTCCTGACTCCACCTTGTTGATAAAGCTTTTAACTATAGATAATCATACCTCACCTTCTATCAATAACGAAGAAAGCACTGATGTTAGAGATAACTCTCATGATATTGAACAATACAGCAAAATAAAAAAAGAAGATGGTATATACAAAATCATTTTAGAAGACGGCGATAATCTAGGGCAGATATTTGCAGAATTACAAATTGATAAAAAGAAATCATACCTAATTACGAGTGCAATAGGGAAAATTTATAAGTTAAAAAAACTGAGAGCTGGTGAAGAAATCCAAATTTCTTTTTTAAATACCCAAGGACAAATCATTGATAAGCCAGAACACATTGAGCAATTACTTATTGACACCTCCGAAGCTAAAATACAGGTAAATTATTCTTTAGATAGTAAGCAATACTATGCTAAGTTGTTGCCAATAGCATTAGAAAATAGAATTGCATCCGTAGCTGGAAAGATAACAAACAGCTTCTTTCATTCTGCGCAAAACAGTGGCTTGTCGCGCTCCATAGTTATGGATCTCATTAATATATTCAGTCACCAAATTGACTTTCAGCGCGATTTAGATTTTGGTAGTAAGTTTAAAGTTGTGCATAAATACCAAACAAATGATAAAGGTAAAAAGATTAAAGATGGCAGAATCATGTATGCTTCTTTACAGGTGAAAGACAGAAATATTGAAGTATATATGCATGAATTTTCTGATGGCACTTTTGGCTATTTTAATAAAGATGGTTCTAATATAAAAAAAGCATTACTTAGAACTCCAGTAAAAAGTGCCACAGTTAGCTCTGGTTTTGGCATGCGCAAACATCCAATTTTAGGGTATTCTAGAATGCACCGAGGCCTTGATTATGCAGCTTCTCGGGGCACTCCTGTCATTGCTTCAGGAGATGGAGTAATTGAAATTATGAAGTATCATAGTAATTATGGACGTTACGTTAAAATTAAGCATAATAAGAAATACTCTACCCTTTATGCTCATTTAGATCGCTTTTCTAGCAAATTTTCTGCAGGGGCCATGGTAAAACAAGGTGAAGTCATTGGTTATGTTGGTTCAACTGGGATGTCTACAGGCCCTCACCTGCACTACGAAGTGCATGTTGATGGTAGGCAAGTCAATCCTGCAAAGGTTACTATTATACCAAAATCATTAAATCTAGAAGGTCAGCAGCTAGTTGCATTTAAAGCTAAACAAAATGAAATAAATAGGCTATTAAATGAAAATGTAGCTTTAGCTGAAGCATATACTCAGCTAAAAAATGAAAATTAATACTTAAATTTTAATATGAGAAACATGTGTAAATTTTTTAAAGTTTTGGCTTTAATTCCTTTACTATTTATTTCTTCTTGTAGCACTGATATAGCTGCTCCAGCTGAACGCAAAGAGCAGCTATATTATGGGAAATCAGGTGTAGTAAAATTAATAAGAATTTCTAGAACCCAAAGCATTAAGGAAATAGCTTATAACTATGGAGTTGATGCAGAAATCCTAGCAAGAGTTAATGGTAGACCAGTTTATGGATCTATTGCAGCTGGAGAAGTAATAAAAATTCCTATGTCACATGATATTCAGTTTGAAGAACAATTATTTGATGAAGAAGGACAGGATTATGAAGATAGTATAGAAGGTGTCCCTTTAGCTCAAGAATCTACCAAGCAAAAATCAACTCCTTCTTTTCTAAGTGATAAAGAATTGGATAAAGATATTAATTCATCGAAAACACAGGCGTTGGCTGAGAAGTCTTTACCACAAGATGAACTTACTATCCCTAAAAAAGATAAGGAGATAGCAAAGAAAGGTGATTTTAAATATGCTACCCCTTTAAATTCAAAGCAATTTATTTGGCCTGTTGAAGGTAAAGTCCTATCTAGGTATGGAAAGTCAGGAAATTCCTTTAATGAAGGTATAAATATAGCCGCCCCTCTTGGCACAGTGGTGCGAGCTGTAGCAGATGGTAAAGTAATATATGTTGGTAAAGAACCAAAAGTTTATGGTAATTTAATAATAATTAAGCATCGTGGTAATTACCTGACTGCATATGCACATAACGATAAGATAAGTGTAAAAAAAGGAGCTAAAGTAAAACAAGGCCAGCCAATTGCAACAATTGGAAAAACTGGAGCTGTCACCATTCCTCAGCTTCATTTTTCAATGAGGAAAGATAAAAAGACTATTAACCCTGAAGCATCTTTTACTTGAATATAGGAGCAAAATGAGTGATACTACATAAGCGCTTGAAACTAAATCCTTGGCTGAATTATAAAGACTTAGCTATATATGACATGACCTTCATGGACAATAAAAGTTGGTTGATAAATCATCTATATATCTAATCTTTCCCAACCTACACTAATTTCAACTTCACCTGTGGTGATGAAGCTATTGCACCTTCACCACATAATGCTCAGTCGTACCTGGGCTGCGCTTGCTGCAACCGCTTAGCTTAACTCTACATCTCATATTCAAAAGCCTGTTAATTACTTTAATATTCCCACTCACATCACAGTACCAGAGCACCAAAAAGCTTATCTTTTGCCTTTGATAAGAGCATACATAAAGATGAAGTAGTTGTAGCTATAAAATGATTGTTATAGTTACAATTGGTAAAATATTGATTAACACTGAGATCACAGCAGAGCCAAAATTAGCAGTCCCTACATCTAGTTTTACCATCGTTATTAAAATTAGCTATTACTACTCTTTAATAATAAATAATAGCTAAGAACAACGGTATAGCAAACGAGCTCTATTTCGATTATAGCAGACTATAATGTTATCGATAAAAAGAGAGACTTTTATGTTAATAAAACATGACTTAAGCTAGAAATACTCTAGCTTAAGTCATGCTTAAATTGCTTAATCCTTATTCCCTTGTTTATTGATTATCAAACAATTAGTGGATATTTGTAATTAGTATTTTTCTAAGAACAACAGCAGCTTTAGATGTATTGATTTGCTTGTTATCACCTTTTTTCATTCCAATTCCTACTGGTTTTAATAAAATAAAAAAACCCAAGTTTAAGAGTTCTTCTTGTATCAGGACTGTTGATCCAATTAATAGTTTTTTGGAATCTCTTTAGATACCATTTTTTACATATTCTGCTATTAATTGATCACAATAACTGCTTACTGCTTTTGATTTTTTTCTAAGGATAGAGTAAAAGTTCTTTATAGTCTTTTCCGATATGTAGCTTAGATGTATGGATGCCTGTTTTTTTAATCATGTTGTATGATATTAAAATCTTTAATAAAATTTTCTATATATTCTTCATTAATATCACACATTTTAACCTGATTAAGTTGCGAAATTCCTAAATTTACAGGGGGGGTTTACGTCAGAAGCGAAAGAGGAATGAGGGGTAAAGCTTAAAACTAAAATAGTAGCTAATAAATAAAAAGGATGTTTTGTCACTGTGGAGCCTCAGAATGAATTATATTAGCTATATTATTTGATAGAATTGAGAGATTTTATTAAATCTCTGCTCGCTCTAAAGTAAAGAGAACCCTTATCTCCTACTACTATTTTAGCGTTGGTTCTAGGATTTCTAACTGTTTTTCCCTCTCTTTTTCTAACAACCCAAGAGCCAAATTTTCTTAATTCAACTCTATCCCCACAAACCAATGCGGTTACGATCTCATTAAAAAATATATCAACAACTTTTTCAAGAAGATTATCACCCAATTCTGGGTGTGACTTTTTTAAAGAATCGACTATTGATGCTTTTGTAAATAAACTATTACGTGCCATATTCAACTAAAAGTATAAAAAATTCTAGACATAATAGAAAACAATTGATAAGATGTTTTCTACATAACAAGCTCAGATATTAACAAATATTTTTATTAAATCAACAATATATCATCACTATTTTGTAATGTTTGGACAGCAGGCTATGCTATTGAAATTGTTGCAATTGAGGGGATATTAATGTCACTAATGTTACTATATAAGTTAATTAGTACATAAAATCTTTCATTTAATTTATTGCTTTGTTCTAGAGCGATATGATTTGCATGTTTAATTAAGTGGTGCTGAGTAAAGAAATCATAAATTTTAAATAAAGGTAGGCCACTTTGTTGAGTGCCAAGTATCTTACCGCCACCTCTGATACGTAAATCTTCTTCAGCAAGCTTAAAGCCATCATCTGACTTTTTCATTGCCTCCAATCTATACTTTGCAGTTACGCCAAGGGGATGACTATACAATAGTATACAATGAGATTGTTTATTGCTCCTTCCAACTCGGCCTCTTAATTGGTGCATTTGTGCTAAACCAAAACGCTCAGCGTGCTCTATTACTATAATTGTTGCATCAGGGATATCAACTCCCACTTCTATAACTGTAGTTGTCACAAGGATTTTTATTTTACCACTTTTAGATGCAAAATCTTCCATAATCCTTTCTCTTTCTTCAACTTTAATTCTGCTATGGATTACTGCAACCTGGTTACTAAATATTTTTTCTAAAGAGATATAGCGTTGCTTGACATTATTTAAAGACAAGCTCTCTGATCTTTCTATTAATGGACATATCCAATATACTTTCGCTCCATCTTCTATAGCATTTTTTATGCTATGTATTAAGGAACCTGCTTTCTTTGAAGATAGTAAAGAAGTAATAATAGGGAGCCTACCGGTAGGTTTTTCTTTTAAAGTTGAAATTTTCATACTCCCATAACACATCATAATTAAGGTCCTAGGTATTGGGGTTGCGGACATCATAAGAAAATCGCAGATCATGCCCTTTTCCAATAACTCTAAGCGTTGGGCCACTCCAAATTTATGTTGTTCGTCTATTACTATCAAACCAGGCTTATGAAATTGAACTTCTGACTGTATTAGGGCATGGGTTCCTATGATTAATTTAATTTTTCCAGTTTGAATATCAGTATAGAGCTGTTTCTTTTGAGAATTTGGTATTTTGCTGATTAACAAACCGCTTTCTATCTGGTGGTCTGGAAAAAGTTTTTTAAAATTAGAGAAATGCTGCCTAGCAAGGAGTTCGATTGGGGCCATAATTATAGCTTGGGTTCCTGCTTCTATGGCATTGATAGCAGCAAGAAAAGCAATAATAGTTTTACCACTGCCAACATCCCCTTGCAAAATTCTTACCATATGTTGGTCAGATTTTTGATCATTATTTATCTCTTCTAAAACTTCTTTTTGGTTAGTGGTTAACTGAAAGGGGAGGGAGGAGAGATAAGTGTTTTGTAAAGCTCCAGTAAAAATAAGGAGTGTTTTTTTGTGTTTCAGTAACTTATTTTGCGCTATTTCAAGCATTATTTGTTCCGTTAATATTTCATCAAAAGCCAGCCGCTTAAGCGCTTTATTAATCATTTCGATATCAGCATCATTTTTAGGGTTATGAATAGTGTTAATTGCTTCATTCCATGAAGGTAACTGCAATTTTTTTTTAAATCTAGAGGTAGCCATTCTGGTAATAAAGGTAATACTTTTAATATCTCTTTAATTACAGAAGCTATACTTTTTGAATTGAGCTGGAGGCTTGCTGGATAAACTGGCTCGATTATAAAACTTTGCTCTGCTTTGAAATGTGGTACCATTACGTCTGGGTGAAGCATCTGTAAGCTGCCGTAATTCCAATCAACTTTACCGCTAATTGCTATTTGATCACCAACTTTCCAAGACAATAAAGCAGACTTATTAAGGTGAAAAAAGATTAAGGAGATTGAACCGGTTTGATTCTTACAAAGTATCTTGGTTATTTTCTGATTTCTATTCTTAGGCAATATTGCATCAATGGTTACAATTTGACTCAATATTTGGCCAGATTTAGCTTGATTAAGTGCAGTTATTTTTCTTCTGTCTATATAATGAGTTGGAATGTGAAAAATTAATTCTTTTACAGAGTTATAGCCTAAATTACTCAATAATTCTGCTTTTTTTGGCCCAACCCCTTTTATATATTGTAGTGGATTATTAAAAATATGATTGATAAAAAAAATAGAATTGCTCATTTTTTCTTTTTAAATTTCGACTCAAATAAGTAATTGAACTCAGCTCCGTATATCAGGATTAAACTACAGAAGTAGAAAAATAGCAAAGATATAATTACGCCAGCAATACTGCCATATATCATATTAATCTGCGAAAAATAAGAAATGTAATATTTAAAGATTTTAGAAAAAATTGCCCAACAAAATAGTACTAGTACAGTGCCAGGTAGTATTTTGATAAATTTTTGTTTTTTGTTTAGCAAGGAATAATAGAGATATGAAACAAATATAATACTAAAGAGATAAAGAATAGCACTTCTTAGCACTTCTAAGTCTCTATCTATTAAAGAAATAATCTGAGTATCTGGTATGATAATATGCTTTTCTAAAAAGTTCCATATAGCAGGTATTACTATTAATATGAGTATCACAACTGCCAAAATGATTATAACAATAATAAATTCTAAGATGCTAAATAGCCTTCTGAATAAATAAGCTGGAGGATTTTTTATATTATATGCACGGTTTAGTGTAGTTCTTATACCTTCAAAGATCGAGGAAGCTGTCCAGATTGCACTAATTATAGCAATAGTTAAAAAATTTTGGGGAGGAAGGGTGGTAATTTCGATTATTCTTGGCTTTAAAGAATCTATAAAGCTAGCCCAGGAACTATTTATAATAACATTTGTTAGGGTAGTGACTAAAGGTATATCTACTAAGTTACTCAGAGTACCAATTATTGCTGTGAAAAACACTAAAAATGGAAAAATTGCAAGCATTAATAAAAATGATAAGTAGCCTGCATGTTCTATACCGTCATGCTTAATAGTATTAACCATACTTTGATAAATAATTTTTATGAAGGTTACAATTTTAGTATCTTTTACCATTTTATATTGTATTGTTTATAAGCTGCTTTAATTGTGTTAAGCATTAGGCATGCAACAGTCATAGGCCCAACTCCTCCTGGAACTGGAGTTAAGAATCCAGCAACTTCTTTTACGCTCTCAAAGTCAACATCACCATATAACCTATCATTTACTTTAGTAATGCCAACATCAATTACGCAAGCTCCTTTTTTAATCCAATCACCTTTAATAAAAGAGGGTGATCCGACTGCTGAGATTAATATATCTGCAGCACTACATTCATCTTTTGTATTATAAGAGTTAGAGTTTAAGGAACTAACACTACAGCCTTCTCTGATTAATATTGAAGCCATAGGTCTGCTGACTATTCTTGAACGACCAAGAATTACTACTTTTTTGCCAATTATATTTGTTCCTAACACCGCATGTAATAAAATTAAAACCCCTTGAGGAGTGCAGGGCTCCAAACTGTCTTGCCATGAGTTTAATAATCCAACATTATAAGTGCTGAATCCATCTACATCTTTTTCATAATTTACGGCATCTATGATTTTCTGAGTATTAATATGTTGAGGTAGGGGCAACTGAACTAAGATTCCATTAACATTTGGATCTAAGTTTAATTTTTCTATGCATTGTATTACTTCTTGCTCTGTTGTTGTTTTAGAAAAGCTGTATATCTCCGAATTAAAGCCAATTTCTTTTGCTTTTTTAGCTTTATTATTTACGTAAATTTGACTCGCTGGGTTGTCACCAACCAAAATTACAGCGAGACCAAGGGTGAGGGCAGATCTTTGGGCTTCATCCGAGTAAACAACTGTAGAAAGATATTCAATCTTGCTTTTTACTGTCTCCAAGACCTTTGCGGCATATAATTTTCCATCTATAATTTTACAATTCTGCATATTACAATTATTTAGTAGGTACTCCTTTAGTTGTTGAATATTCAAAGTGTATTTCAGTTCCATTATTAATAATAGAATAAGCACTATGACATGCACGGGCAGCTTCTGCAAACCCGCTTAGTATTAATTTTAATTTTCCTGGATAAGTTATTATATCACCAACTGCAAAAATGCCTTTTATATTAGTTTGCATAGTGCTTAAGTCAACTTTTATGTGCTTATTTTCTATATCTATACCCCAATCTAGTATGGGTCCTATGTTCATTGAGAGCCCAAAAAAAAGTAAGAGATAATCTGCTTCTATTAATTTAGTGTTATTATCAAAATTTATTACTTCTATAGAGTTTAATCTTCCATTCTCCCCATGAATTTTATGTAATTGATATGGAATAACTAGCTCTATTTTACTTTCTTCAACTTTAGTATTAATTTTTTTCATGCTTTCTGGGGTTGCTTTGAATTTATTGCGTCTATGAATTAGATATATTTTTGAAGCAATTCCGGAAAGGGATAAGCTCCAATCTATTGCTGAATCTCCACCTCCAGCTATTACTATTTTTTTATTATGAAATATTTCTTGTTTAGTTATACTATAAAAAATGCTCTTATTTTCGAATTCTAAAATGTTTTTTATAACAGGCCTGTTTGGACCAAATGATCCACCACCAGCTGCAACTATTATAGTTTTACCACCTATTTTATTATTGGCAGCAGTAGTTACAGTAAAGCTCTGATCTTCATTTTGATTAATTGATAGTGCTTGCTGCTCTAAGAAAAATGTGGGTTTAAATGGCTCTATTTGTTTATGAAGTAGATCAATTAATTCTTGTGCTAAAATTCGTGGGTGGCCTGGTATATCATATATTGGCTTTTCTGGATATAGTGCGTTGCACTGTCCTCCAGGAGAGCTTAGGGTATCTATTACAGCACAGTTGAGCCCCATCATTCCTGCTTGGAATACTGAAAAAAGCCCAGATGGTCCAGCTCCTATAATTATTACATCAAACATTTTATAAAAAGGTTAGTTTTTATCAAAGCTTAGGTGATTATAAGATTTTAAAGAGAGCAATACAATATAATAAATAAATCATGGTATATTTTATTTATTCTAATAAGTAAATAGTACTTTTTTGAGTTATAAACTATATTCCAATTTCTTTCTGGCTTTCTCGTTCTTGCTTAAAAAGCATTTCATGTATAATAATACTATCTATGTTATGTTTTATAGCAATTTCTAATAAACTTACCTTTCTATTAATCATATCACAACGTATTCACTTGATACTCTTTCATTAAATGCAGTTCCTGCCCTTCCATCTATGAAGTGTTCTATTTTGCTATTACCAAATAAAATTATATATCCACCTAAATTGTAGTTATTAATAATTTTGAAGCCAGGGTAATTATCTACAGTATATTGAATTAAGTCTACTGGGATTCTGTATAACCCTATTTTTTATCATTTTTGGTAATAACTAAAAAAGCATTAATAAAGATTGATACGATAATTAAGAAAGTACTGATTAAAATTTTATGTGAATTTTTTAGCTTGATAGTAAATTTAGGTGCAAGAAGGGATCTGTCAACTATACCTGCTATAAAAGGTGCTCTGGAAGTGGCTAAGTTACCAAAATTTCTTGTTGATAATAAAAAGGCAATTTTTAAAAAAGCTAATTCAATAAGCCAATCACTATTTTTAATTTTTAAGGATGATATATTTTGGTATTGTAATAGCTATAAATACTACTAGTAAAGCATAGAGAATAAGAAAACCGCCGTGACTATTTGTTTAAATTAAAGTGGCAAAAGGCAATTTGTTTAAGGCCTTTTATCATTTAGGTAGTAAAATTATATAATGATAAGCCATAAAACCCTATTAATTTATTAAGAAAAGAACATACATATACCACAGAGTCAAGAAATGTTGTATCATTGCTGTTCCAATCTTGCATATGACCAAGGATCATAAAAGGAATACTTTTTGATTTTAGAAAATTATAAATCTAATAAAAAAATAATTATATTTATATGCCAATAATATAATTGCCAGCTGCTATATACCAGACAACATCTGGATCTAAAAATAGTGGAGAAGACGAGAGGCTAAATGAGAATAATGCTATGGAAAAAAGTAGTGAATTATTATAGTAATTTATATTAGTTTTGTGCATGAAATAACTTTCATTGTATTTTTTTCTATAGTTTTATCAAGTATATAAAATGCTAAACTCTAGCAAGAGAGGTGGAAGCTGCACTTTATTATGATAGAAGGAAATATAAGTAAGGGTTTCAGTAAAGAAGAATTAAAGATCTTAGGGCAGAATTTAAAGACTACTTTAAGGCGCATGAATGCCTTTGGCGATAGAAGTTTGGCAGAGGAATGAGAGGAGGTTTTGAAAAAAGCTTGGCAGAGATTAAATTCGAGTTCTTTTAATAGAAAAAATTTATTTATATGAGATAGCATTATTAATGTATATATGCATTTTATAAATTGGGCTTAATTTTATGTTATATGCTAAAAATTCAAAAACTGCGTTAACGAAACAAGATTTATCAATTTTAATTGGTAATAGCTTAGATCATTTTGATACTGCTATTTATAGTTTTATAACGCCAATTCTTTCAGAAATTTTTTTTCCCAATGATGATCCAATAGTTAGCCTAATTTTAGCTTATAGTATATTTGCAAGTTCTCTATTTACGCGGCCTATAGGGTCAATAGTTTTTAGTATGATTGCAAAAAATAAGGGAGCAACCTTAGCTTTATCATATTCATTAATAGGGTTGTCAATAACTACTATCTCAATTGGATTTATACCAACTTATGCAACAATTGGGTGCTTTGCCCCTCTTATTCTCACTATTTGTAGGATGCTGCAAGGAATATTTGCAGAAGGAGAGAAAGCTATCGCGAAATTATATATTATAGAAAATAAATTGCATATCCAAGCTGTTAAAGCTTCAACCCTCTATCAATTTTCGAGTATGGTAGGGATCATTTTAGTTTCTTTCGCTGGTACATTGCTAATTAGTTCCAGCTATAGTAGTTATTGGCGCCTGTGTTTTATATTAGGGGGAAGCGTTGGCATCATAGGATATAGTCTTAGAAAGTATGCGGATAAAATACAGGTATGGCAGAAGCAAAAGAAAGATATGCCACGCTATTATGAAATAAAATTAATAAGTAATAATAAGCTAAAAGTCTTCAGTGTGGCAGTAGTAAGTTGCTTTTCCCATGTAACTTATTCTATAGTTTTTATAGTAATGAATAACTTTGTTCCTGGTGTCACCTCTATCTCTTTAGAAGTAATGATGAGCTATAATACAATATTGTTAGTAGTAGACGCTGGTATGTTGTTATTAATAGGGTATCTTATAAGAAAATACAATCCTACTAGAGTTATGATGATTTCAACTATTATTTTATCTGTCACTATAGTGCCGTTATGGGAAAACATAGATGGCAGTAGTTTGTGGTATGTGAATTTTGTTCGTTTGTGGATTATTACGATAGGAGTGTTTTTTGCTTGTTCTATTAATTTATGGATTAATAGTTTATTTGAGGGTACAGATAAGTACCTATTATCTAGTATTGGTGAAACTATTGGTAGTTCTGTAGGTCGTCTTACCCCAGTATTATGTATAACTCTTTGGCATTTTACAAAATTTTCTGTTTCCATAGCTATGTACATTGCAGTAATGGCCTTAGTTACTGCGTGGATTATAAAAATAAATGCTAGGAAGTATTAACAAACAACTTAAACCAAGAAAGGATTGTGATACATTACCATCTAAAAAGGAAAAATATCAGATTATCTATACCTAAATATCAAAATGTCTATTTAACAAAGAGATATTACCAATAATAGAAAAGCATACGACGCTCCTTGTAGGCAGGCAACAAAATAATTAGCCATTATAAAAATTGACCATAATTGTATTGTTCTGTTGTAGCTTGGTAATTTGAAATATCCTCTATATCTACATGATAAATGACATAGATAATAATTTTTAAAATCTTTGTAAGGTGATAAATAAAAGTATAGAATGATGATCAGTAATCCAGAAAACTTTAATTTTCCTTCTCCTTAACACTTTGTGAGTTGGTATTAATCTTCTTCTCTCTCATTCTTCTTATATCTGGCAGAAATTATCTAGGGTATAAAATGTAAGTTATGATACATCTCTTCATGTTGAGTATATATTTCTTAAGCAAATCTATCTCAACACTTAGCTCCTGCAAAACTCTCTCTCCTCAAACTTGCTACTCTCTTCTTATCCTAAATTCGCGTTATTAAACCTTTTCTGTCAGGTCACCTACAACAATTGATGCTACTTAGCCAATAATCTGCAACAATTCATAAATTATTTATTAAATATAGAATTAAATAGTATATAGAACTTTTTATTTAGCAAAATAAAAATTTGAGGAAAATTTATCTTTTAACACTTGCGAATTATTCGCAAGTGCATTAAAGTGAACTCAAGAATAATTTTCAAATAGTAATGTATGTTATTACCTATGTCCTTGCTTGAGAGCGGAGCTTCTGCAATTGTAGAGAGTTTGTCTTTTAGCAAAGATACGCTGCAGCGATTGTTTGAACTTGGAATCAAGCCAGGAGTGAGATTTGACGTAGTATTAAAGAATAATGGCCTTATCATTAAGCTAGATGAAACTAGGATTGCTATAGATAAGGCCTTGTGTAATAACATTATAGTTTCCCTTGCTTAAGGGTAGAGTATCAATTATGAAAAAGATTTGTATAGTGGGTAACCCTAATTCAGGTAAGTCTACCCTTTTTAATCTGTTAACTAAATCACAAAATCAGGTTGGGAACTGGTTTGGGGTTACAGTAGAGGCTTATTCTAAGCTAGCTATTTTTGATAATAAACAGTTTGAATTTTTTGATTTACCGGGGGCTTACGGCTTAAGAGAGGGTACTACTTTGGATGAGAAGGAATCTACAAACTTCTTACTCAATAGTAAATACGATGTGATTTTAAATCTAATAGATATTACATCGCTGGAAAAAAGCTTGAACTTGACATTGCAGCTGCTTGAACTTGGCAAGCCAGTGGTGTTGGTATTGAATAAGCTGGATTTAGTTCAAAATAGACAAGCGTTGTCATTGCGATCTAAGTTAACCTCCTTGTTAAAATGCCAGGTTTTAGTGATCTCTGCAAAAAAGAAACACAATTTAGATAAGGTTAAACAATTTTTTAGTACCCTTGATTTTGTACAACTTCAAAATAATCTTAAGTTTCTAGAGTTCTATCCAAGTGACTTGGTTGAGATATTTAGGCAATTAAAAAAAGAAATCTCTTTTTATGAATTTTTAAAAAAAGTTAGATCTTCTGGAGAACAAGATGAACTGATCTATATGATGGCAAATCAAAAGCTAGCCTCTATCTGCGGTCAGGAGATAGATTTATCCTTGATAGAGCTTAGATACGCTGCAGTAAAAAAAATATTAAGCACTTTAAATACGCAAATTATCAGAAAACCAAATAAATCTGACTTTATAGATAATTTTTTATTAAACAAATTTATAGGGTTGCCATTTTTTTTATTGATAATGTATTCAATGTTTTATTTCAGTATAAAAGTAGGAGGAATACTACAAGCCTATTTTGAAGATGTGGCTGAAAAAATATTTGTATATATACCTCTTGTTTTTTTAGGTAAACTAGGAATAGAAAATCAACTGTTTATAACATTAATTTATGGCATAGGAAATGGAGTTAAAACAGTTGTGGAATTTGTACCGTTAATTGCCTGCCTATATTTTTTTATTTCATCCCTTGAAGAGTCAGGATATCTTGCAAGAGCAGCTTTTGTGATGAACAGGTTTTTAAAGAAGTTAGGGTTGGAAGGAAAATCATTAATACCGCTTATTATAGGGTTTGGTTGTAATGTTCCTGCAATTATGTCCTCAAGAATTATAAAAAATAAGACAAATAGGCTGGCAGTGATACTTGCTATCCCTTTTATATCTTGTAGCGCACGCTTAACAGTATTTTTAATTTTGGGATCAATCTTTTTTAAAAAACATGCAAATGATATTATATTTTTATTATACCTTATAGGAATATTTTTTAGTGTACTATCAATTCTAGTTGTACATAAGGTCAATTCTAATCAAAAAATAATTGCTAACAATTTCTTGATAGAAGTGCCAGATTACCAATTACCTAAAATTAGTAGTGTTTTATATAAGACGTGGCACAAAGCTAAAGAGTTTATATTAGGCGCTGGTAAAGTTATTATTATGGTTTGCTTTGTTGTACAGATAATGAATTCTGTTTCATTGCATGGCTTTATAAAGGATAAAAATCAAGATTCGATACTAGTTATAATTGGTAAATCTATTACCCCAATTTTAAAGCCAATAGGGATTACGGAAGAAAATTGGCCAGCTTCAGTTGGTATAGTAACAGGGTTACTGGCAAAAGAAGTGATTATAGGTACTCTTAATTCTCTATATATGACAAACAATGATAATATTATGCCTAGGCAAGGTATAATAGATTTTGCAAGTGATAACGATGGTTTAAAAGATCAGGCAATTAATCAGATACAAAATTTATTTCACACTAACTTAAGTGTATTCTGTTATATGGTTTTTATTTTGCTTTATTTTCCATGTATATCTGTTTTTGCGAGTATACAAAAAGAATTGAGCCTGCTGTGGGCAGTTATTAGCGGCTTATGGTCTACTATTATTGCATATACATGCGCGGTTTTGCTATATCAATTGGGAACGTATGCTGCTTACGGCAAGATTTCTATCTTGCCAATTATTATTACTACCTCGTTATCAATATTAATATTTTTAACTCTTGTTATTAGTGTAAATAGGGAGATAAAAGATGTTGTATGATACCATATTTAATTTAATAAAAGAGAAGGGATTAATGACCATCAAGCAATTGGAAAAAGAATTGTTTTTAGATCAGTACACTATCATGGAAGTTATTCGAAAATTAATTCATGCTAATAAAATTAAAAACATTAATGAAGAGAATAACTGCTGCAGCCTTAAGGAGAAAAATTGTACAGGATGTGCCTCTTTAATTAAGAAGGAATACTATACTGTTTATTAATAGCGAAGTTTATACTCCTTTATTTGATGATTTTGTTTTAGTATTTTCATCTAATAATGCGGCAGTCATTTTTCTTTTACTAAGGCTTGACATTAGTATCTTTAACTGCCTATTCTAGTTTATTAGCAGCCGTACCATGAGTAGAGAGCTGATTTTGTTCTTGAACTTGAAGCTCCCCCCCACCCACCTTGTGTGGTTTGGCTTTGGATATCTTTCTCTTGGGCGGCAGTTCATTGAAGCTATTTTGCTTAATTACTTCCACGCAGATCTCATCTAATAGATTTAAATCCTATACGAAAAAGTTTTTTCGCTATTGCAATACTAAGCTTCATGGAATTAGGATGAGCGGCTATTGTTGTGATTATTTAGGCAGCAAATTTTATATAATCTAATAGAGAACTCTTTTTCAATAAATTAGGCAAGGTACTAGTTTTTTCAGCTTCTTCCATTAACACATTGTTACATATCACAAAGGATAAATTTCTTGTGAAAGTTTCTGCTATACTTTCTGGAATTTATTTGTTTGATTTAATAAAATCTTGGAACCTAGCAAAATGTGCTAAGACTCTTGGTGGTATTCCATTCACTATAGCATTAAAGTTTCCATTATCTATTGAAATATTGGTTTTGAATCCATTAATTTTTGCTTCGTGGATAATTAAATCTTTATTAAATGCCTCAGCTCCAGAAATTCTGAAAATATTATGTTCTCCTTTTAATGTGTCTTTTTTAAAATTAAAAGGGCCATCTGCTCTTGTATAATGGGTAAACATTTGATCTACAAGTTGATAAAAGCCGATAAAAGCCACCCATGGAAGTATGCTTGCTTACTTCGTTAAGAAAATCCACTACGGTCTTTTTTCCTCGATCTTTACTTGAGTTGGAGACTTCTGGAGTATTAGTAGTGCTTAAATTACTAATTTCAAAAGCAGGGACATATTTTATGCCTGTTGCTATAAATTGACTTTACTCTCCATAGCATTTTTAATCCCACTGAATCCTTCTCTCATGCTGTCATAGTCCATTATTTTTTCGGGGAGAATTTTTTCGCAATATTTAACACTTTTTCTATAGCAGCTTCTTAGCACGCCCCTCTTTTTCCTTTTTCCAGAATCTCATGTTGCTGCCCTCTTAACTCCTCTACAGCGGATCTGGATTGCTTTTGTCATTTTTCATTGAACTTCTCTTTTCTGAAATCTCAATCTCTTTATCAGCCTCGCTTAGTACATTTCCTATAGTTAAGTCGTTATTAAATGCATCTTCTATGGCTTTATTTGAAAAATGACGACTAACAAATTCTACTATACCAAGTTCCCAGTTCATTTTCTGGTCCTTCAATTATAATTTCTTTAAAAGACTTAGTTAAATCTACACCTTCTTCATAGGATTTTTGCTGCCATATTTATTTAGCTAAGTTTATCATCGATCAGGTTGGTTAAACAATACCAAATTTTGATACTTCCTGGTTAAAAAATATCAAGATAAAATCTAGTAAAAGATTTAAGTTTATAGTAACAAAAGACTTCTATTGTACTTAGTGGCATAGGTAGTGGTATTGGATTAACATTGATAGATGGAATGATCGATGGTTCAATAGGTCATCTGATTGAAAGAGTAGCAAGATAAGTCTTAGGAACCATTAACAACCCTAAAGTTTTAATAAGAGATAAAGCAATAAATCTAAAGAAAGTATATGAAGTTTATCAAATCGCATAGCTAATCTACAGTTTGTTTTAATCCTAGCAAATAAACTCTCTATTCTATACCTCTCCATTTATAAATGGTCTTTATATCAAATCTAAAATTCACTCTTCTATTCCTTTTATTAGGTATCTCATGCTCAATGTCATTATCTTTAACCAGCTTCGTATTTTATCCGTACCATAAGCCTTTATTTGGTGCAAAAACTCCTGGCCAAAACCCTGGCGAACTATATACGCTTCTCCTGCATCAGTTTTGCTGCCTGGCTCAGCTTCCCATAGCTTCAATCACCAAATTACAAATCCATTGCCATTAACGTTTCCTGTTCTTGGAACTGAGCGTCCTGTCTAATAATTAACTGCAATGCCATTAAATAAATGTTAAGATTTCAGTAGAGCAATTAAAGAATTTAAAAAACATCAAGAGTAACCTGAAAACGCAGCAAAGTAGAGATTTTTTTGAACCTATGGTATATATGGTGCCACCGGCGGGAATCGAACCCGCGACCTCTTCATTACCAATGAAGTGCACTACCACTGTGCTACGGAGGCATGAGAAACAATCTAGTATAGGCTTCTATAAAATAACTAAGCTTTTTACAAGTCTTTTGTTTATTTAAAAATAATTTATTTTTCTATTTTAACGCTTAATTGCTCTGATCCACGCTTCCCAATCCCTTTCTTCTAAGCTCTCTTCAAACGACAATAAATCATAAACAGAGTTTTGGCAGATTTCTTCAGGTATTCGTAAGTAGTCTTTGTTCATACTTAAAGTGATAGCTTGAGTTTGGCAAGCTTTCTCTAAATTTTTAGAACCTAAATCATGAGCAATTTTCTACCCATAATTTTTATCTAGAATAGGAGAATTATAAGAATGGCAGGCAATACTATTAAGAAATGTGCAGGGCTCCTAATTAATTGTTATTATAATATTTTTCTTTACCTTATCTCCATTAAAGGAGACCTTCAATAGGTTTTTTCTTACAATTTAGTTAGATTAGATCTACTGCCATAACTTTAAGAGATTAATTTTCCTAATATTTCTTTGAAATTAAATTTTTCACTGGCAATTGGAATTGGTTTGTTAGCCTTCAGCAATTCTTTTTCCACTTCTGCAAAGGCTGTTGTTAATATATACTTGCGTAATCTTGCAGTTTCAATTTGGTTTTGATAACTAAGAGACTGATTTATTATTTCTGCTCTTTTTTGCTCAAGTTCGGTAAGCTTTCTATTTGTTGCAAATTTTAAACTCTCAATACGCTTTTTAGTTAAACCTAAAATTTTAGCACATTTTTTATCAGTGAGCTTATTTTCTTCAAGAAGTTGGGATAAATTATTTTCAGCCTCTTCTCTAACTTTTAAAGATTCTGTTATATCTTCTTGTATTTTATTTATCTTTTCATCAATCATTCTAGCGAAGAGCCTTTTTGTTGGCGTAAAGGCCAAAGTGATAAATGTAATAAAAGAAATTACAATCCAAAAATCAGCTGTAGTCATTTTTTTCTTCCTAAATTTTGATTATGGATTAAAGCAGATAAAAGAACTTGCTTTAATTCTTCAACAATAGTAGGTACACTTTGAGCTATTTCTAATTTTCTTAAATGTGCCAATTCAGTTGCTTTTTCTTTTAAGATCATAGAAGTTATATTATCACTTTCAACAGCTTTTGTTTCGAGCATTAATTTAACTTCTTGGTCTGCCTCAAGGCTCATAATTTGAGCACTTTCATTAATTGCCTTAAGCTTTACATCTATTGCAGCTTCTATTTCTTTAGCTTTCTTAATGGCTTCCTCTGCTGCATTTAAATTATTTTTTATTAAATCTATTCTTGAATTTATGATTTTCTCAATTTTAGGAAAGAACAAAAGCCATACTAATAAATAAAGAATAAAAAAACTAATAAAAAGCCATAAAAACTGATCTAAGTAAGTAGAAAAGTCAAGTTGAGGCATTTTTACATTCCTCTTGTTAGGTAATAAAAAGTAATAGTAATGCTATTAAGAAAGCAAAAAGACCCATTGCTTCTGCAAGTCCTGCTCCTATAAAGGCATTCTTCATTAATTGAGGTTCTGCAGAAGGATTGCGAGCAATACCGTTTAATAGTGCTGCAAATATGGCTCCAACTCCAACCGCAGCTCCAAGCATTGCAATTGCCATCAAGCCTACCCCAATAAATTTTAAAGATTCTAATTCCATTTAGTTCCTCATTTTATTTAAAATCAATTAATGTAAATTAAGCGCGTCGCTTAAGTATACACAAGTTAGTATAGAAAAAATATAAGCTTGTAATACAGCAATGAATATTTCAAATCCGGTTAAAATTGTCAACAGAGCGAATGGAAAAATACCTAAAAATCCTACCATTATTGTAAGGGCTGCAAGTACTTTTAATACGATATGCCCTGCGATTATATTCGCAGCAAGCCTAATAGAGAGGCTTATGGGGCGGGCTAAGTATGCAAACAATTCTATTATAATAAGCAGCGGGGCCATGAAAATAGGCACCCCTTTTGGTAAAAATAGTGATAAGAAATGAGTACCATGCTTAATAAATCCAAGAGTTGTTATGAAAATAAATATAACTGCAGCCAGAGCAAAAGTTATAGATATATGGCTAGTAACTGTAAAGCTATATGGAATCATACCAAATAGGTTACAGGAAAGTACAAAAATAAATAAAGAAAATATCAGTGGAGCAAATTTTCTGGCCTCGGCGCCTGCTGTGCCTTCAATCATTTGAGTTATAGTGTCATATATGATTTCTATAAAAGCTTGGGTTTTAGTGATTTGACCATCCTTATTGAATAAGACTGGACAAAGAAGTAGAGCTGCTAAAGAGATAACAATAATCATTGTTAGAGCTGAATTTGTAAAATGTATATTAAAGCCTAGAAGATTAAATTCAAAAAGATTTTTAATGGCAAATTGTTTTAGTGGATTAATGATCATAAATACTTAAGCATTTTTATTATCGGCCCTTAAAGGCATTATAAGCGTTATAACTCCCTGTTGCAATACCAAAAATAGACCCAAGAAATAAAAAAATTGGAGAGGTATCCATATATTTATCGGCATGATAACCTAGAAATGCTCCAACAGCCACCCCTGAAGCTAATTCCAAAACTAAATTATAACCTGAAAAAGTTTTTTTGGGTTTCTGAGGTCTAAATAGCCTTTGTCTTAAACTAGAAATTTTTTTCTCTATTTCATCCATAACCTAAAAGGCCAACTTCAACTATTGCTTGAAGTAGATTACCAGAAATTAAATATGGGGGCAATTTTTTTGTTAATTAATATGCTATATAATCATCTTTATATTTAGTAGAATTTTTTGTAAAAACTTAAAAGAATCTGTTCATGATTTAGCATGCTCTTCGAAGAGTGAGTTGGTTAATTTTTTGGATTGTGTTATATGATAACTAAACATACTATTATTTATTAGTGTAGATATCTCTAAAGAAATGGTTACTGAAAGTGATGTTTTTGTAGATAAACTTTGTTTATTAAAGAGATTATAAGTTAGGCTACCGAAGCTACTTTTATCATCAGGCCTAGAAGATGGAGTAAGAGTATAAATCCAGACATGCTTAAAACTTTTTTGGAAATAGAGGTAGTTTGCAGAAAATTGTTCTAACTGGAATATTCAATACTATAAAAAAGAAGAGCAATCTAGTTTTAATAACGTTTACACCTTAGAAAAAGCTTTAGTTTTAATGATGAAAAAGTTGATATTTTAATTAATAGACTATAGTTGGATGATAAAGCAGTAATTATAAAGCAAACCATAAAGGACTGATATAATGGCTATATTGTGCCTATTTTCAGGAAATACCACTATTCAAGTTTATACTCCATGGTTGGTAAAGAGTTATTTGAAAGGAGTTAGTTTAAATAATCTACAGCTAGCGCAATATTGCAAAACTTATCACATAAAACATCTAACAATAATCTGCTTAATAAATTTGAAAAATTAACTGAAGATGAGGAAGCGGAATTTGGCCATGAACCACTCACTTCTTTATTGAAATTTGAAGAAGATTTAAGCAATAGATATTAATGTTGAAGGGGGCATTTTCTTATTTATTGCTTAATTCTGGTTGTTTAACTGTAAAAATAGAAGTGGCTAGATATTATTCAAAAATTCTTAACTTTGAAGTGAGAAGAAATTTCACATTAGTTATTAGAAATGAAATACAAGTAATGGAAAAGACCGATAATATATTAGCTCAAAACTTGGTCGAACTTTATTAAAAGCACGAGATAATTTAGAATTCAATAACCATCAAGAAGCAGTTAAGCTGATTTTAAAAGAAGATGAAAATGGGTTGAAGCAGCTGCTTAGGGAGAATAAAAATTTCTCATGTGGACAGTCAAAGCTTACAAATTCTATTTCACATATTTTATTTGGAAACAAAAGACAATGAATAAAGTAGAAGATAAGGAGCTGTCTATTAAAATACCAGATCTAAAGGAGAATTTAATATGTTATCAATTTGGAGGATTCTATCTTTTATATAATTTTGGTATAGCCTTTTTATAACTGGTGGTATAAAATTCCTCAGCAGAACTCTAATACCAAAAGATATAAGTATAAAAGGAGCATTATTAATACTGATGCTTACTGGTGTAAGTCTTACCTTAGCTAAAGAAATTACAAACTCACCCTACGCAGCGAGAAAAAAGCTAGATAAAAAAGTAATACTGGATATAGTAATCCTATAAACAACAGAATGCAAATAAGTCACTAACAAAGAAGGTAATATCTCGATCAAATCATATATTTGCTTCAATCATTTCCTTTTGCAAGCTTGGAATGCTTCAATTAAAAATTTGTGCAAACCATTTTGCATTGAAATATAAATTAATTCTTAAAGCAAATCAAGCAGCTATGCTAGAATTACAAAATTTATATAAATTAACAACTTGTGTGTAAGGGAGGTTAAAGAAATAAATCTCTATCTTTGAGGTAATCATAATTTTGTGGTAATACATAGATCAAAAGGCCCTATTTTGAGTTCCTGGGCTACCAAGAATAATTGATCCCACGCAATCCACCAAACTTACTTGATTCTAGCTTGGGGGTGGAATGAGGTATGAAGCCAACTTTTTACTTCAGATATAATTTGATTTCTCATGAATATGGATATATTTTTAAAAAAACTTTCTATAGAAATTATCGGTGAATTGGCTTGCTTGTTTAAAAAAAGGTCTGTTTAAAACTGCTAATAACCTGAGCTCCGGGCTCAAAGTAATTTTAGGTAGTAAAAAACTTGACCAAGAAGCTTTAGAAGAAATTCAAGATTTATTAATCTCGGCTGATGTTGGTTTTTCTATTGCTGATGAATTAACTAGGAAAATCTCTAAACTAAAGATTGAAGATGAAAATAACTTAGAGGTTAAAGTTAAGGCCTTTTTGAATAATGAAATTGCGGAAATGCTTAAGCCTTATGCCGTTGATTTAAAAATTGTTGATAAGCCGACTACAATTATATTATGTGGGGTAAATGGTAATGGTAAAACTACCACTGCTGGTAAGTTAGCAAAGCGTTTTAAAGATGAATCAAAGAGTGTTATACTAGCAGCCTGTGATACTTTTAGAGCTTCTGCTGTTGATCAACTAGTTGTTTGGAGTAAAAGAGTGGGGTGTGCTATAGTGACTGGTCAAGATAAACAAGATCCTTCAAGTGTTGCGTATAATGCGCAAGTCCTAGCTCAAGAGCAAAATGTTGACGTATTAATAGTGGATACAGCTGGCAGGTTACACAATAATCAAAATTTAATGTTGGAGCTTGAAAAAGCTGTTAAAGTTATACAAAAAATTAATTTAGCTGCACCTCAAGAGATAATTATGGTAATAGATGGTAGCACTGGCCAGAATGCTTTACAGCAACTTGAGGCCTTTATGAAAGTGGTGCCAATTACGGGCCTTATAATTACTAAGTTGGATAGTAGCGCAAGAGGTGGTATAGTACTAACTATAACTCAAAAATATAAAATTCCAATATATGCAATTGGAGTAGGAGAAAATATAGAGGATCTTAACTTTTTAGATCCCAAATTATTTGCAGATGCTATTGTGTACTAACTACAATGTTTTATTAAATTTTGGCGTTCCCGACAGGATTCGGACCTGTGACCTTTAGATTAGGAATCTAACGCTCTATCCTGCTGAGCTACGGGAACTAGCTGTACAATCTTTATATAAGTGGGTATTTTATTTATTATGAGTAGAGAGTCAATTTAATAAGCAAAAAAGTTTATTTTTATTTAAAAAATATTATAGAAATATTTGGTAGCTTACCTTGTGTAGTGTTTTATGGTTGATGTTTTAAAAAACTTTTTTTATTATTTTTAAAGATAAGATATCAAGTTCAAAGCAAGGAACATCATTTTTCAGATATTAAATCTTCTTTAAATAAAGACTGGTACACCGTAGGGAATGATTTTACTAATGTTTTAGTGCGATAGAGGAAATCCTATGTCAAAAAATGAGATAAATAAAAACACTCGTTATGGTTTTATGAGGCAGAGTAAAATTTCTTCAATTCTTCCATCGCCAGCAATATTAGAAAGTTATGAGGAAATAGCTCCGGGTATAGTGGGTAAATTATAGTAAGCTTAGTTGAGAAAGAACAAAAACATAGTCATTCTCTTGAAGAGAAGGCTATTAAGTATTAGGTAATGTTTGAAAAATACAGCTTGATCGCTGTTAAAGTTATATCAAGTTTAATTGCGGTTTTAGTACTTTTACTAAGTTTCCTTGCTATGAAACTAAGCGTTTTTGCAGAGGTATAATTTTTTGTATTTCTTGTTATTCGTTTTTATTTTTTTGGAAAGAACTGAAAAGCTAAAAAATAATAAAATTGAAAAAATTAGCTCTGCTGCTGTGCCTATGAAAAATCCTGTGAAAAAATTTTGGAAACAAAAAGAAACAAAGATAAAAGGAAAGAGAAAAAATTATATAAAATTATAAGAGTTCAAAGTTGCTTGTGATATGAGATTCGCTTCTAAAGTTAGTTGCATTTTGATAAATTTTAGAGCACATTTTAGGGTTTCGTTACAGCCTGCAATTACTTCTATACTGTTATCTTGCTCAATGGTAAAGGGCATAGGCGCTGTTAAAATTGTCTTTTCTATATTAGCAATCTCCATTTCTAAGCATTTGTTATGCCCTGAAGTGAATAAAATTTTGCCTGCTTTGTGAATTTGATCTCTTGAATAGGAGAGCTGATTTCAAAAATCAGGTTAGTGAATATGGCTCGAATTCGGGATTTTTTGTTGAAATCGTCAATTTAAATTTTGCGTTTTACATCGCCAGATGAGGTTCTGCAGTTCTCAGAATAGACACTACTCAGTGCTTGATCAAAAGTGATAATACACTCTTGCATTAGCAGTTATTTGTTCTCTTTGGATTTTTATTCCAGAAATAATTCCCTTTTTAGTCCAAATTCTTTTATTTTTATTATTTAAATCGATTAAAAAGATTTTGACGTAAGCATTGTCATATAATCCAGCCATGACTCTAGATAATTTGACAGAGTCATGATTTAAGATAGTCCTAAATTCAAATGAATTATGATTATTATCCAGGTTTTGAGTTATAGCGCTGACCTCAAAAGAGTTAGAATAGTACTTAAAGTTATTTATTATGATATCTTGATCGTGATCATTGAATCAAATTAATTTACTAGTTGTTAAGGTTAATAACTAGCATTTTATAAGAATAGTGTTTGGAGTCATAGATTAATGTTTTTATTAATAAAAAACTAATGTTGTTGCAATAATCAAAAAATTTTATTAAATGAGAGAAAATTTAATTTTTGGGTTTAGCTATCATACTTATGCTTAATTTAAAAACTGGAAGCTTGAAGTTGGCACTTATATTTTTTATAGGGGCTGTGTTATTTGTTATACCAGCACCTGAAGGTTTAAGTGTCAAATCATGGAATTTGTTAATAATCTTTGCATCTACAGTTGCGGGTGCGATATTGAATCCCATGCCAATGGGTGTATTGGTAATGCTGAGTATATTAGTAAGCTTACTTACTGATACGTTGACGTCGGCTCAAGCATTTTCAGGCTTTGGGTCATATGTAGTATGGTTAGTTGTTTTTGCATTTTTCATATCAAGGGCCATAATAAAGTCTAATTTGGGGAAGAGAATAGCTTATTATTTTATCGCTAAGCTTGGGCATAGTATTATTGGTTTATCATATGGTTTAATTTTTACTGAATTATTTTTAGCTCCTTTTATTCCAAGTGCTTTAGCAAGGGGAGGTGGAGTAATTTTTCCTGTAGCTCAAGCTTTAACAGATCAATATAATTTTGTTTCTGCTGGTAAGCATGATACAAAAATTAGACAATTCTTAATGCAATTATGCTTTCAAGCTAATGTGATCACTAGTTCCATGTTTTTAACTGCAATGGCAGGCAATCATCTTATTTCTGGTTTGGCAAGCGGTATAGGTATAGATTTATCAATTACTAAGTGGGCTCTAGGTGCAATAGTACCTGGCATTTGCGCATTACTTATATTGCCTTTCATTGTAAGATTTGTAATTAAACCGCAGGTTAATAACATGGTTCATGCTCCAATTTTAGCGCAAGCAGTTTTAAAAGATATGGGAGCATTTTCAAGGAATGAAATTATGGTTTTAATAACTTTTGCAGTGCTTATAGTATTATGGGTTGGGGGCAGTTTTTTTGAGGTAGATGCAACCACAACAGCATTATTAGGATTTATTGTTTTAATTTTAACAGGTGTTATAACTTGGGATGATGCAATGAATGAAAAAGAAGCCTGGAGAACATTTATTTGGTTTGCAGGCTTTATTATGCTATCAAAATTCTTGAGCGAAATGGGTGTAGCAAAGTGGATTGGAGACAATATAGAGGAAGCTTTAAGTAGTTATAATGCCAACTTTGCGGTGCCGGTACTATTAATATTGTTTTTTTATATGCATTACTTTTTTGCAAGTATTACCGTATATGCATCTGTAATGTATGTAACTTTTGCAATGCTTTTAATTGCTTTTGGTGTACCTCCTCTTGCTACCGCTCTTGTTCTTGCGGTTCTAGCAAATTTGTCAGCTTGCTTAACGCATTATGGGACAACTTCCGCCCCCATATTTTTTGGTTCAAGCCATATGAGTGTTAAAAGCTGGTGGGCAGCCGGCTTTATAATTGGTATTTTTCACTTATTAGTTTGGTCTACAGTAGGAATTTGTTGGTTAGAGGTTTTAGATTGGCTTTAATTACTAAATTTTTTTCTACAAGATTTATATTACTGCAAGAATAAATTGTGTGTATCATCAATTAAGGTGAGTAAATAGTAGTTATCAAATCTTAACGAGAACATCAAATTTGAAACTGGCAAGAATTTTTATACCTGCGCCCAGAGCAATAGAAGTTTGACTGTATTTTTATTATAGTCAACTTTATAATTACTGGTAGGTATTTTTTTGTTCTGAATATAAATTCAATCTGCTGTTAACTGGCTTAAAGTTCTAAGATCATTGGCATTCCCACTTTCGTATTTCTTTATATAATTGAAATTTAGTACTGAGGCTGTCTCCAATTCCAATTATCTCTTTTTCAGTTTGGTAATCGCACTAATTTTTAAACCTAAACCATACTACCTTTCCATTAAGGCTGTTCCATTAAAAAGTCTAGTAAATTTATTGTATCCCATCTCACCATATAATAAATCAGATAAACCAGTAGTTGTTGCATAACTATTTTGACAAATTAAATAGTCTGTATAAATATCTAGTGTTTTATGCATCTTAATCAATTTTTGTTTATAGGATTACTATACCCAGTATTACTTTTTTTATCTAGCTTTTTTCTCACTGTATAAAGTGAGCTTTTAAGCTTTCCAGCTTAAGTCAGTATAGATCTATTTCTTTTCAGTTCTTTGTGTATTGTTTCTGAATGGCTTTTCCTTTCTTTGAGCTCTAACTGCATGCAATCCAATAATTTTTTTGATTTAATTGTGTTTTCTAGAAATTTTTTTATGTTATGTATCACCGCATGCTCTCTTACATTTTCAATATAAGCATAAGTTAGTCCCTGATTTATTTTTAGTATTTTGGCAAAATGATTAGATAAATTCTGTCCAATATTATAAGCTATAGTTGGTGTTAATTCATCAGTTGTTAATATCTACTCTAAGTAATTATTTAGAATTTTTGAGCCTGCTCTGTTATCAAGACTGGAGGCTTTGTTTTCTATATTGAGCAAAATATCAGCACCAGTTTGTATATCAAGTATATTAGTTATGCCAATCTCTTTGCCACGTCTTGCGACTATCTGCTGTGTATATAAGCACAAAAATGCTTATAATGGCTCTCTTCACTCAAAGCTTGATTAATGCCAAGTAAAAAAGCAAAAGCGTTGAGGATTTTTTATTCTCTGTAGATTCTATTCGATTGATGATTTTCTCTAAATTATGGCCATTGATTACAGTAGACATAATATTCCTTAATATAATAAGTTGAACATTAATATTATAGCTATATGCAGATTTTTTAGAAAAAAATCAATAGTAAATTAATATTTTAATAAAATATTGTTGAAGGTTTGCTCAATTTAAATTGCTTGAAAAGCAAAAGTATCGTAGTAAAAATAAAGCACTTTTAATTGAGGATAATTTAATGAAGCTAAATCAAATTCGAAAATCTTTCTTGGATTTTTTTAAGAGTCTAAATCACTGTATCATACCTTCTAGTTCATTAATTCCTAATAACGATCCTTCATTACTTTTTACTAATGCAGGAATGGTACAATTTAAAAATTATTTTACGGGAGCGGAAGTACTGACGTTTACCAGAGCAGCGACTAGCCAAAAGTGCATCAGGGCTGGTGGTAAGCACAATGATTTAGAGAATGTTGGCTATACTGCAAGGCACCATACTTTCTTTGAGATGTTGGGTAATTTCAGCTTTTTAGGGGATTATTTTAAAGAATTTGCTATCGAAGCTGCTTGGAAATACCTTACAGAGGTATTATCTATAGATAAAAAAAGGCTTTATATTACAGTATATCACGAAGATGATGAGGCTTATAATATATGGCAAAAATTAACAGGTTTTGGCCCTAGTAAAATCATTAGAATTACTACTAGTGATAATTTCTGGTCTATGGGTAATGTTGGGCCTTGTGGTCCTTGTTCTGAGATATTTTTTGATCATGGAGATAAATATCAAAGAGAATTACCAGGTACTCCTGCTGAGGGCGGTGATAGGTATGTAGAAATCTGGAATCTAGTTTTTATGCAATATGAACAATTGAGTGATGGTAAAAGGATTACTTTGCCAAAACCAGCTATAGATACTGGTATGGGAATTGAGCGCATTACTGCTGTGATGCAAGGAGTGAACGATAATTACGATACTGATTTGTTCTTAAAACTCCGCAGAGCTTCTGTAGAGCTTTCTAAAAATAAGGGTCAAATAGCATCTCATAAGGTAATTGCTGATCACTTAAGGTCTAGCTGCTTTTTGATCGCGGATGGAGTGATGCCGAGTAATGAAGGTAGGGGTTATGTGCTGAGGAGGATAATGCGTAGGGCCATGCGCCATATTCATATGCTTGGTGGCAAGGAGCTTACGTTATACAAATTGGTACCTATTTTAATTGAAGAAATGTTGGAAGCTTATCCAGAACTTAAGAGAGCTGAGGTGGTTATACAGTCTGTTCTAGAATCTGAAGAAGAGAGATTTGGAGAAGCCTTGGATAGGGGATTAAAAATTTTATCATCTGCCTCTAAGCATCTAAATTCAGGGGAACAACTCAGTGGAGAAGTTGCCTTTAACCTATACGATACATATGGGTTTCCGCTAGATTTAACCAAAGATATTTTACGTGGAAGAAACATATCAGTTGATGAAGTTGGTTTTGAAGGGGCGATGGAAGAGCAGAAAAAAAGAGCGAAAACTACTTGGGTTGGCTCTGGAGAACAAGCTGAAGAAAAAATTTGGCACCAAATATACTATGATTATGGAGAAACTCAGTTTTTAGGCTATGAAATTCATGAAGTAAAAGCCAAAGTTTTAGCAATTATTGTAGGCAGTGCCACAGTAGATGAGGTTGATCAGGATAAGGTGATAGTAGTAACTGATAAAACTCCTTTTTATGCTGAGTCTGGAGGGCAGGTTGGAGATATTGGGATGGCTGGAGAGAACAAAGTGATTGATGTGAAGAAATACTCTAAAGGAATTTTTGGCCATCATATTGAAGTACTCTCTAAAATTACTATTGGTGAGGAAATAATATTATCAGTTGATATTAATAATAGAAATAAAATACGGGCAAATCACTCGGCAACTCACTTGTTACATAAGGTTTTACGAGATATTTTTGGTGAGCATATAACTCAAAAAGGCTCTATAGTGAATGCTGAAAAACTACGTTTTGACTTTTCTCATAATAAGCAACTCTCTAGTAAAGAGCTCATTCTAGTGGAAGAGAAGGTTAATCAAATGATTATTGAAAACAAACCAGCAATCATCAATCTTTCAACTCCCAAAGAGGCTATTGAGAAAGGAGCTATGGCATTATTTGGCGAGAAATATGGTGATGAAGTTCGAGTTGTTAGCTTAGGTAGTTCTGTTGAACTTTGCAGCGGCACACATGTGAGTAGTACTGGTGATATTGGATATTTCAAAATTGTAAGTGAAGAATCTGTTGCAGCTGGAATTAGGAGGATAGAGGCGGTAACAGGTATAGCTGCGGTTTTATTTTCAAATACTAAACAACAAATATTGAAGTCTCTTGTGACCAATTTAAAATGTGCGGAGTCGGAGATTATGAACAAAGTGGCTTCTCTTCAGGCAGAATCAAAATCCTTGGAGAAAGATTTATCACATTATAAAGGTAAATATCTTGCTTCTGACGTAATAACTAAAAATATAGATAATTATCACTTTATTTATAAAATATTTTCTCATCTTGATAATAATAGCCTAAAGTCCACATTAGATATTCTCAAAAAGAAGAAACCTTGCAGTTTAATTTGTTTAATCAATGAGCTGAATGATAAAGCTACAATTATTGTATCAGTATCAGGCAGTGCTCTTGAAAAGCTTAAAGCTAATGATATTGCTAAGTTTTTCATTGAAAGAGTGGGGGGGAAAGGTGGCGGTAATGTGAGCTTAGCCCAGCTTGGGGGATGTGATGCTCGCAAAATGAAAAAAGCTTTAGAAGAATTAGAAGAAACAAACCATGTCAAATAGTTTAGAGAGCAATTTAAAGCGTGTTGAATTTTTACGCTCTGAGCTAAAAAGGCATAACTACCTTTATTACCAATTAAGCAAGCCAGAAATATCTGATGCTGAGTACGATCTTTTAAGTAAAGAGTTAGAGAGCCTTGAGAAACTGCATGGTATTGAAGAGGCAAACAGCCCTACTCAAATGGTAGGGGGCGTATTGGACAGTAAATTTAAGAAATTAGCGCATTTGCGTCCAATGTTATCTTTGGGTAATGCAGTTTCTTTTGGTGATATTGCTGATTTTTATAAGAGAGTTATCAAAGTTTATCCGGAAGCAGAATTTGTATGTGAGCCTAAAATAGACGGCTTGTCTTTTTCTGTGTTATATAAAAAAGGGCAGCTCAAATATGCCTTAACTCGAGGAGATGGGAAATATGGAGAAGATATAACAGAAAATTTCAAACAAATTATAAGCGTTCCACAAACTATTGATTATCAGGATGAATTGGAAATAAGAGGTGAAGTATATATCAGAAAAGATGACTTCATGGAGCTCAATAAAGAGCGTATTTTAAAAAGAGAAGAAGAGTTTGCTAACCCAAGGAATGCTGCTGCCGGCTCCTTAAGGCAATTAGATAGCAATATAACAAAAGGGAGAAAACTCAGATATTTTGTTTGGGGCGGCTTTTTTGAGGATTGCGCTTCACAGAGTGATTTTTTTGTGAAAGCGAAAGAGTTAGGATTTTGTGTTAATGAAGAAATTATTTTTTGTAATACCTTAGAGGAAATCAATAGCTATTACCTAGGAATGTCGAAAAAAAGAACTGCATTGCCTTACGATATTGATGGTTTAGTGTATAAAGTCAACAATATTAAAATGCAACAAGCCTTTGGACAAACAAGCAAGGCTCCAAAGTGGGCTATTGCTCATAAATTCCCAGCGGAGATTGCTATAACTCAAATGGAAGATATTGTTGTGCAGGTTGGCAGAACTGGAACATTAACACCAGTTGCCTTGTTAAAGCCTGTTAACGTTGGGGGAGTTTTAGTTTCAAGAGCAACCTTACATAATGAAGATGAAATAAAGCGTAAAGACTTTAGGATAGGGGATGTTGTTAGTATAAAAAGAGCAGGTGATGTGATACCTCAGGTTGTTGAAGTAGATTTTAGTAAAAGAAATGGCGAAGAAAGAATTTTCGAATTTCCTAAAAACTGTCCAGTTTGTAATTCTGTTGTTGAACAAATTGAAGGAGAAACGGCTATTAGGTGTACAGGGGGCAGGAATTGTCCAGCACAATTACTTGAATATCTTTGTTATTTTGTGAAAAAAGACGCATTTAATATTATCGGTCTAGGGGAGAAGCAACTAGAAGAATTCTTAGAGGATGGCTTAATTCAAGGGCCGGCCGACATCTTTAAGATTCCAGGAGTAGGAACTGATATTCTAGACAACTTAGAAAAAAAGATTGGTTGGGGAAAGAAGTCTATTACCAATTTATTAAACTCAATTGAAAAATCAAAAAAGATAAGGCTGGATAAATTTATATATTCTCTTGGAATTAGGCATATTGGGCAGGTCAATGCTGAAATAATTGCTAAACATTTCAAGACATTTGAGAATTTCTATAAAGAACTAAAAAATAATAAATTCGATGCATTAGAAAGAATTAATGGCATTGGAGCAACTATGATTGATTCTATTAAAAGTTTTTTTGCTGATTGTAAAAATATAAGATTTATAGAAGAACTGTTGCAGTATATTATCATACAAGATGTTGAAGAGAATGTTAATATATATTTTCCTTTATATAATAAAAAGATTATTTTTACCGGATCTTTGGAATCGATGGGTCGTAATCAGGCAGAGCAGATTTCAAAAGAGCTGGGAGCTAAAATAGTATCTAGTGTTTCTAAAAAAACAGATTTTGTTATTGCGGGTGCTGAAGCTGGTTCTAAACTTACCAAAGCAAAAGAATTTGGAGTTCATGTTTTAGCAGAACAAGAGTGGTTGGATATGGTTAACTTATTGAGAAGTGCCTAAAATACGGCTTTAAAATAAAAAAATTTACTAAATTGAGTTACAATGGATTGTCAATGTTTGTAATGTATGTTACTCCTAGGAATCTGGTTTTGTGGGCTAATTTTATTAAATGATTCAACAAAAAAATATTATTAAAAAATACTCAAAAGCTCTGTATGAGGTAGCAAAAGAACAAAACTCCTTGGAGAGTATTAAGAAAGACCTTAATGTTATTTCAGAGAAATTAAGCAACAATAAGCATTATAAAAGGCTAATGTTTTCTCAATTTTCTCCCTATAAGATGAAAAAGATGTTCATTAACACTGCATTAGATGGGCTTAATATTAGAGATATTGCTAGAAACTTTATAGAAGTTTTGTTGGTTAATAACAGAATCAACATGTTGGATTACATGATTGAATGTTTTAGTGAGATTACTCTTTATAACTCTGGAGTCGTGAAGGCAAATCTGACGGTTTGTCCGCATCACGGAGATATAGGTCAGTTCATTAAGGAGCAGTTAAAAAATGTATCAGGCAAGGAAATATTATTGGAGACCGGAGAAAATAAAGAGATATTAGGTGGTTTTATTATTAGGGTAGGTAATAAAGTTCTGGACTACTCATTAAGAACTAGGCTAAATAAGCTAAAAAAAGTACTTGAATAAAATAAAATTGGTAGAGAATGAAGGCTTCAGAAATATCTAACGTATTAAAGCAAAAAATTTCCAATTTTCAAGAAGTGGCTATTCTTGATGAAATAGGGCAAGTTGTTAAAGTGGCTGATGGAGTTGCTATAGTGTTTGGCCTTGATGCTGCTCAAGCAGGTGAAGTTGTTGAATTTAGTAGCGGTATGAAAGGACTAGTGCTGAATTTAGAAGCTGAGAGCGTTGGTGTGGTTATATTTGGCAGTGATCGCGATGTGGTTGAAGGAGAAACAGTCAAAAGAACTGGAGAAATTCTTAAGGTTCCGACTGGCAGAGGACTTTTAGGTCGTGTGGTAGATGGGTTATGTAACCCTATAGATGGTAAAGGACCCTTAGAGAATGTTGAATATAGGAGAGTAGAAATAAAGGCACCTGGAATTATATCTAGGCAGTCAGTGAGCGAGCCAGTGCAAACCGGTATCAAAGCAATAGATGCTCTTATACCAATAGGTAGGGGACAGAGAGAATTAATCATAGGTGATAGGCAAACAGGTAAAACTGCTATAGCAATTGATACTATACTAAATCAAAAAGAGGCTCATACCTCAAGTGATGACAAAAATAAGATACACTGCATATATGTTGCGATCGGTCAAAAAATCTCATCTGTTGCTAAGATCATTAAAAAGCTCGAAGAAGAAGGAGCTATGAGCTATACCACAGTTGTTTTAGCATCAGCTTCAGAACCAGCCCCAATGCAATTCATTGCCCCATATACAGGTTGCAGTATTGGTGAATTTTTCCGCGATAACTCAATGCATGCACTAATTATATATGATGACTTAAGTAAGCATGCAGTGGCTTATAGACAAATGTCGTTATTATTACGTAGACCACCTGGACGTGAAGCTTATCCTGGTGATGTTTTTTATTTACACTCTAGGCTACTTGAAAGAGCTGCTAAAATGTCAGATAAAGATGGCGGGGGTTCGTTAACTGCGTTGCCTATTATTGAAACGCAAGGAGGAGACGTTTCGGCATATATACCAACAAACGTGATATCAATTACTGATGGTCAAATTTTCCTAGAGACAGAGCTTTTTTATAAAGGAGTTAGACCTGCGGTTAACGTTAGTTTATCAGTTAGCCGTGTTGGATCTGCAGCGCAAATTGAAGCTATGAAACAGGTTGCAGGCAGTATTAAACTAGAGCTTGCGCAATATAGGGAAATGGAAGCTTTTGCTCAATTTTCTTCAGATTTAGATCTAGCTACTCAAAAATTATTGGCACGAGGTGAAAGATTAACGGAGCTCTTAAAACAAGCTCAGTACAGCCATAGTGCTATTGAAAAACAGGTTTTAGGGCTTTTTGCTGGTATTAATGGGTATTTGGATGCTTTAGCAGTAAAAGACGTTAAAAGATTTGAAGAAACGCTGCATGAATATGTCAAATTTAATGATTCTGTATTGCTTGACCGAATAAAATCAGAGCAGAAAATCGGTGATGATACTGCGAAGGAATTGCATAAGGTTCTATCTGATTTTGCAAAGTCTTTTGTGTGATATTTTGGGTGGATGCCATGTCTTCATTAAAATTTTTAAAGGGGCAGATAAAGAGTGTAAAATCTACACAGAAAATTACTAGAGCAATGCAGCTTATTTCTGTAGCGAGGCTTAACAAAGCCAGAGAGGCTTTAGAGTTATCTATTCCCTACACAACTGCGATGAAGAAAATGATTGCAGCAGTTGCAGGAAGCGGTAACCTAAATATACCGATGTTTAAAAGATCTTCTGGTGAGCAGCAGCACTTAGTTGTTGTTGTAACATCAGATAGAGGGCTATGTGGGTCCTTCAACGCTGCAGTAATAAAAAAGGCGAAAGAGTATTGTACTACATTGCAGACTTTAAATGAAAGTTTTTATATAAGGTGTATTGGAAAACGTGGCTATGAAAGTTTAAGTAATTATCTTGGTACGGGATTGGTCACTAAAGTGCCAGCTGCAAGGCAAATAGATACTAAATTAGCAAATTCTATAGCAAAAAATATTGTTAAGGATTTAAGTTTGAATAAATTTAATGCTGTAAATATTATATTTAATAACTTTATATCAGTAATGCAATATGAAACAATTAATGAACAGGTCATTCCCTGTGAAGTTGAGGCAAACAATCAAGGTACAAGTTTTGAGTTTGAGCCAGTCCTGACAGGGATGATTGAGGAATTAATAGAAAAATATTTAATAGCTGTTATTTATAATGTATTACTTGAAAATGCCGCTAGTGAGCATAGTGCACGAATGACTGCTATGGATAATGCGACAAGAAACGCTAAAAAAATGCTACATAATTTGAGTCATAAATATAATAGAATAAGGCAGGCTTTAATTACAAAAGAGCTTATTGAAATTATTTCAGGGGCTCAAGCAATATAGGTTTTAATGAAAAAAGGATATTTGAAAAATGGCTAATAAAGGTGTGATAACTCAGGTTATAGGTGCGGTCGTAGATGTCAGGTTTGAAGGAAGCTTGCCACCTATATTAAACGCAATAAGCTGTAACCACTTAGATAAAGAATTAGTTTTTGAAGTCGCCCAGCATATTGGTGAAAGTGAAGTTCGGGCGATCGCTATGGACAATACAGAAGGGCTAAAGCGAGGCATAGAAGTTTTTGATAAAGGACATCCTATTTCTGTTCCAGTTGGGAGAGAAACTTTAGGCAGAATTATGAATGTTATTGGTAAGCCGATTGATGAGAGAGGGCCTATTGCTGCAAAATCTAAACTTCCAATACATAGAAAAGCTCCTGGACTCATTGATCAAGCTACTACTTCGGAAATATTGGTTACGGGGATCAAAATTATAGATTTGTTGGCGCCTTATGCCAAAGGTGGTAAGATAGGACTCTTCGGCGGAGCAGGGGTTGGTAAAACAGTTTTAATTATGGAATTGATCAATAACATTGCTAAAGCCCATGGAGGGTTTTCAGTTTTTGCTGGGGTTGGAGAGCGAACAAGAGAAGGTAATGATCTTTACCATGAGATGATAGATTCAAAGGTTATAGATTTGGATAACCCTGCTAGTTCTAAGATTGCCTTAATTTATGGGCAGATGAATGAACCTCCTGGAGCTCGTGCGAGGGTGGCTTTAACAGGCTTAACTGTTGCAGAATTTTTTAGAGATGAAGAAGGACAGGACGTATTGTTTTTTGTTGATAATATATTTAGGTTTACCCAAGCTGGCTCAGAAGTTTCAGCACTTTTAGGACGTATTCCTTCAGCGGTTGGTTATCAACCAACATTGGCAACAGAGATGGGCGCTTTACAAGAGAGGATCACTTCAACCAAAAAAGGTTCTATTACTTCTGTTCAGGCTATATACGTGCCTGCAGACGACTTAACAGATCCAGCCCCTGCAACATCATTTGCGCACCTTGATGCCACAACAGTGCTTAGTAGACGAATAGTTGAGCAGGGTATATATCCAGCAGTTGACCCACTGGATAGTACTTCGCAAATGTTATCACCGGTAATTGTTGGCGAACGTCATTATGGAGTTGTAAGGGAAGTGCAGAGGATTCTACAAACGTATAAATCTTTGCAAGATATTATTGCAATTCTTGGTATGGATGAACTCTCTGATGCTGATAAATTGATTGTAAGCAGAGCAAGAAAAATCCAAAGGTTTTTATCGCAGCCATTCCATGTTGCGGAAGTGTTTACTGGTGTACCTGGTAAATTTGTGGCATTAGAAGATACAATTAAAAGTTTTGAGGATTTGGTTAGTGGCAAGTATGATCACTTGCCGGAGGCTGCTTTCTATATGGTTGGCTCTATAGAAGAAGCAGTTGAGAAAGCTAAAAAATTACAAGCATAGTATGTTGGAGGTATATGGTGCCAAAAATAAACTGTAAACTATTAACCCCTGATTCTAGGCCGCTAGATAAGGATTTAGATATGATAGTAATTCCTGGAGTAGAAGGAGAACTAGGAATTTTAAGTGGGCATATGCCTATGATTGTTGCGTTAAAGAAAGGACAAATTAAAGCGCATTTAGAAAGTGCTATAATGACTTATGATATTCTGGGAGGTTTTGCTCATATTACAAAAGAGGGATGTAATATAATTTTAGACAGTGAAGTTTGAGCTAAGACCTATAGTAAATTAAAATTTGGAACATTATATAAACGACAGTGAACTTAGAAAAGAGAAGGTAGCATTTAAAATTTGCATGGGTCACTTACGTTCTTTGAAGAAAATTGTACACTTAATTCTATCTATCTATGTAGCTACCAATATTTTAAGTTAAAGAAGCATACTTGTTAATAGCAAAGTCCTTATTTTGGACTATTGATTAGAAGGAAATCAATACCTCAAGCTAAGGTAGTATATACCGTTTCTATGATCTTCCCATAATATAATTCTTAAACAACTCTCTAGCACTTAGCCTCTTTCATCAAGCCATGTAGCCTGTATTGCTTCTAATATCTTCTCATTTGATCTATGGGGCAAATCATCAAAACTGTCAAGAGACACTATCATCTCCTTTAATTTAGGAAAGCTGAGGTTTATTATATCAACATCAGGGTACTTTTCCTCTAAAGAAATTGCTATATCATAAATGTTTGTCCAACGCATAAGTTTAATCCAAATCTTCAATAAAGTTATCTAGGCCCTTACCAGTAGCTTTACGTACTAACACCTTATACATGAATTCGTCAAGATCTCCATCCAAAACTGCTGTCGTATCTGGTTCTTGGTAACCAGTTCTTAAATCTTTAATCATCCTGTAAGGATGTAAAACATATGATCTGATCTGATGTCCCCAACTAATACCAGTTTTAGCAGCATTTAACTGGTTAGCGGCTTCTTCTTTTTTCTTTAATTCTAAATCGTAAAGTCTTGCTTTTAGCATAGATAAGCATTCATCTCGATTGCGATGTTGTGAACGATTGCTTTGTGACTGTACTACCATTCTTGTTGGTAAATGTGTGATCCTAACTGCGCTATCAGTGGTATTAACGTGCTGCCCGCCTGCTCCTGATGCCCTATAGGTATCAATTCTTAAGTCTGACTCCTTTATTTCAATCTGTATGTCTTCATCAATAATTGGGTATACAAAAGTGCTTGCAAAGCTTGTATGCCTTTTGCCGGCGCTGTTAAATGGTGAGATTCTAACTAATCTATGTATACCATTCTCGTTTTTAAGCCATCCATATGCACCAGTGCTAAAGATTTTTATTGTACACGATTTTATGCCAGCCTCTTCACCACTTAGTTGGTATATTATTTCAAACTTAAATTTATGGCGTTCAATCCAACGTAAATACATTCTAAGTAACATAGAAGCCCAATCATTGCTCTCAGTTCCGCCAGCCCCAGAATGTATCTCAATAAAACATCCATTATTATCAGCTTCGCCTGAAAATAAACACTCTATTTCCTGTTTTTTTGTTTCCTGAGCTAATTTTTTTAACTCATTATCAATTTCTGAAACCAAGCTTTGATCGTCAGCTTCAATTGCCAAATCATGCAATTCTAAATTTTCCTTGAGCTTTTTTTCAATCTCTATAATTCCATTAACGGATTTTTCTAAGTAGTCTATCTCTTTTAGTAATTTCCTTGCTTTTTGTTGATTCCCCCATAAAGATGGTTGTTCACATTCATGATTAAGTTGCTGCAACCTTTGTAAAGCATTTTCCCAGTCAAAGATACCTCATGAGAAACTCAAGAGTATTCTCTATACTTTTTTTAAATATCTTAATGTTGTTCATATTCTTATTTTTTCTATTTTTAGGTTAACGTCTTTTAGCTTTTCAGTCAAATCCCCATAACCTCTTTCTATTTGTTCTGCAACTGTCAGTATAGTTATCCCTTCTGCAAGGGCAGCAGCAATGAGGTAAGCAAGTCCACCTCTTATATCTGGTACTGCAATTGGTTCTGGAATTGCTTTTAGAATTGCTGGGCCGTATATTAAAGCACTATGCTCGTAGTCAAAACCTTTATAGCGACAGGAAAGAGAACCTAAACAGGCTTTTACTACTTGAGTTTTTGCTCCTAATTTATTTAATACTTCCAAATAGCCGAATCTTTGCTCATAAACAGTTTCATGGATTACAGACATGCCGTTAGCTTGGGTTAGTAACACTGAAAAAGGTTGTTGCCAATCTGTCGAAAATCCTGGATAAACATCTGTTTCAATAATGACATGCTTTAACTCCTGCCTACGATAGAACTTAATCGTATCAGCATTGATCAATTTATAACCACCTCCAACTTGATTATAATATGAAAGAAAATTACCAAGTTGATCTGGCTTCACTCCAGAGACTTCTATTTCGCCACCCGAGGCACAAGCCAGTGATGCCCAAGAAGCAGCCTCTATCCTATCTCCAATCACATATATATTAGTGCCGTCTAATTCTTGAACACCGTGTATAGTTAAACATCTTCCTGAGTCTAAAAATATAATAGCGCCCATTGCTCTTAACATTGTTATTAATGCTATAATCTCTGGTTCAATTGCAATATTTTTTATAACGCTAGTTCCTTCAGCCATTGTTGCTAAAAACAAACAAGTTTCTGTTGCTCCAACTGATGGGTAAGGTAAAGTTATGTGACAGCCTTTGAGCTCATTTCTAACCTCTGCAATATATAAATCGCCTTCTTTTTTTACATCTGCTCCAAATCTTTGAATGGCGTCTATATGGAAATCAACATTCCTTTTGCCAATATCATCACCTCCAACTGTTGGTACTGTCGCTGTTCCAAACCTATGCAAGAGCACGCTAAGTAATAGAATTGGCATTCTATTTGTTCTGGAATCTGGAAGCGCAACTTTGGATTCTTGAAGAGGTGCAGGATCTATAGTTATGGAATTAAGGGAATTCCAATTAATACGAGCTCCAGCTGATTCTAAAAGTTTCTGTGTAATCTCGACATCTCCTATTCTAGGCACATTATTCAAGGTAGATATTTCCCTTGACAGCAAACAAGCTATCATTGCCTTAGTGGCAAAATTTTTTGCCCCCATGCAAGTCACTTTACCACTAACTTTCTCTCTACCTGTTATTTTATAAGCTATATTCTGCATCTCTTTATTATAATCTGTAACTCAAAACTCTTATATGCTAATAGAGGTAAAATTGCAAAATTTGCAAAGTTATAAACTCTTTACCTCTTTTGATTTATAAAATAATGTTAATAATGGGGCGGAGATGTATATGGAAGAATAAGTGCCAAAGGCAATACCAAAAAATAATGCAGCCCCAAATCCTTTCAGTGCAGGCCCACCAAATAAAACTAGCGCCATACAAACCACTAGAGTAGTGGCAGCTGTCATTATAGTTCTTGATAAAGTTTCATTAATACTTAAATTAATTAACTCAGAAATATTTTTTTGAGTATGTTTCCTTAAATTTTCTCTGATTCTATCGTATATTACTATACTATCATTTACTGAATATCCTATAATAGTCAGTATTGCAGCAATGGAGGTCAGATCAAATTCAAACCTGGAAAAAATATAAAAACCGATTGTGGCAATAATGTCATGAGTCAGAGCAATTACAACACCTACACTGAAAACCCAATTAAACCTAATTGCAACATATATCATCATTGCAACAAGAGCGAGTACTATAGCAATAACCCCTTTGTTAATAAGCTCATCTCCAACTTTAGGTCCTACATAGTCAATCTTTCTAAATTCTACATGGGCAAACATTGTGAGAATACTTTTTTTTAGCTCCTCTATTTCGCTAGCACATACATTATCATTCTTTGGTTGTAGCCTAATAATAATATTGTTTTTATCATCATGCTGAATTGTTGCTCCATGGTAGCCAGCGTGATCTAGGATGGATCGCATATTGGTAACGGTGATTGGAGAGGCAGAACTGATTTCCATGATCACTCCTCCAGTAAAGTCTATTCCAAGGTTAAATCCTTTTGTAAAAATACATATCAAAGTAATTATAGTAATAAGGAAGCTAATCAGATAACCTGCATATCGCTGTTTCAGGAAATTTATTTTGGTATTTTGTTTAATCAAAATAATTGGTAGCTTTAACATAATTTTTTATTCATTTTTAATTTTTAATTAATCCTTTTACTTGACTATTTGCATAAAATAATCTTAGATGTACGCCTAATTTTAACTACCGAGATTTTAATTAATCTTCGAAATAGCTCAAGATAATTTATCTGGCAGTTTATAAAAAGCAATGATTCTTATTAAAGTCTAGCTAAATTTAACAAGATCTAAAATTTAGTAGATTGCTTTTGGGCACAAGGATGCAGTCCATAAATATTGCTTTATTTTTTTAAAATTGAAAAAAATCAAAAATAGTACTTAAGTATGGTAAAAAGAATATTAATAGATGCAGCACATGAAGAAGAAATCAGATTAGTTCTTACAGAAAACAATATTATAAAAGCCTTTTATTATCATAATAAAGATAGAAATTCAATAAAGAGTAATGTTTACTTGGCAAAAGTTACAAGAGTTGAACCATCTTTACAAGCAGCTTTTGTTGAATACGGAGGCAACAAACAGGGGTTTTTACCTTTAGCGGAAATTCATCCTGACTATTATCAGATCCCTAAAAATGATAAAGAGGCCATACTTGCATCCATGGCCAGAGCTAAACAAGAAGCTCAAAGTTCAGGATTGGATGATATCGATGAAGATGGTAAAGGGGACGAAGAGGAAGTTAATAGGCCTTTATTTTATAAGCAATATAAAATTCAGGAAGTCATACGAAAAGAGCAAGCTCTATTAGTGCAAGTTACTAAAGAAGAGCGGGGTAATAAAGGAGCTGCTCTTTCAACATATGTATCACTGGCTGGAAGATATTGTGTATTGCTTCCTAATTCTGGAAATGTCGGGGGAGTATCTAGAAAAATAGATGATGCTGAAGAAAGAAAAAGGCTTAAAGCAGTAGTGCAAGAATTGAGTGAGCATCTCGAGATATCAAATAGTGTTATTGTTAGGACAGCGGGCGGTTATAAGACAAAAACAGAACTTAAACGAGATTTGAGTTATTTAAGCAGGCTTTGGAATAACATACGAGGACATACTCTTTCTTCAGTTGCACCAGCTTTCATACATGAAGAAGGGGATATAATAAAAAAAGCAATTAGAGATTTATATGATAGTGATATTGCGGAGATAATAATCTCCGGCTTAAAATCTTATGAAAATGCAAAAGACTTTACAAAATTGCTTTTACCTCGACATGTAGACAAAGTAAAGCTACATCAGGGCGCTACTCCTATTTTTAGCAAGTATGGTATAGAAGAGCAATTGGGTAAGCTCTATGATCATAATGTGCAATTAAGCTCTGGGGGGTATATAGTAATAAATCAAACTGAGGCATTAGTTGCAATTGATGTGAATTCTGGCAAATCTACAGGTGAGAGAAGCATTGAAAATACAGCGCTGAAAAATAACCTAGAAGCTGCGGAAGAAATTGCAAGGCAGCTTAGGTTAAGAGATCTATCAGGTCTCATTGTTATTGATTTTATAGATATGGCAGAAACTAAAAACCGTAAAGAAGTTGAAAAAGCTATAAAAGATGCTTTATCTCATGACAAAGCAAGAACTCAAATAGGTAAGATTAGCGAATTTGGTATTTTAGAAATGTCTAGACAAAGGCTACGCCAAAGCTTCTCTGAAACTTATATGTTGCCTTGCAATCACTGCGCTGGCAGAGGTAGAATCAGACCAGAGAATGTAACAGCTATTGCAATCATCAGAGCCATAGAAAATGAGGTGGCTAGAGGCGCCTATAATGAAGTTAAAGTTTCCTGTTCGCAAGAGTTAGTCCTATATTTATTAAATCGAAAGTGTAATGATATCGCCAATATCGAGAAGAATCATGGTATTAAAGTTAATTTTGCAATTGATAAGGAGGCTGGTGCTGATGGCTTTTTCTTAGAAGGTGTGAAAAGGGCTTCAGAATCTAAGAAAATAGCGTTATCTGCCATAGATTTTGAACCTTATCGTATTGATAATAATGAAAATGATCAAGTTGCTAAGAATACAGAAAAAACTGCAAAAACTAATAAATCAAGTCAGAAGAAGCAACTTAAGACTCAATCTCCGATAAAAAACAAAGCTGAATTAGATAAACTTGAAGACCCAAATGCAAATAAAAGTCCTAAATGCCGCAAGGGATTTCGCAATCGTAGTAGGAATGAATTAAAGGCCTTTGATGATATTGATCATAATGAAGAAGTTGTGGTCAGTGAGGTAAGAGAAAATTCTCCAGTTGATGACGGTAAAAATAATTCCTTATTAAAAGAGATTTGGAAAAAAATAGTTGATTGATTATTAGGTAATTTTTTAATGAATAAGGGTAGCAAAGTAAACTATGATAGCAGTTGGTATCTAATCAAGAGATTATACATAGAACATATTCACCATTATCGTCAAAGATTTTTAGCTGTAATATTCTTAATGTTTGTAGCTGCAGTAACAACTGCAATTAATGCATGGTTAATGCAGCCGGTCCTAGACAGTATATTCTTTAACAAAGAACTTACAATGCTGTATATTGTTCCTACATTCGTTGTAATAAATAGCATTGTCAAGGGAGGAGCATACTTTTATCAGTTGTCTACAATGAAAAAATTGGGCCAGAAAATTATTAATGATCTGCAAATAAGATTATATTCCCATTTGATATACGCAGATACTAAATTGTTGATAGAGTATCCTTCTGGAAATTTAATATCAAGAATGACAAATGATATTAATGCAATGCGCAAAAGTGTTTCAGATATTTTGACAGGTTCCGTACAGGAATTATGTACTTTAATTGGTCTAGTTTTCTTGATGTTTTACCAAAGTAAAAGTTTAGCCTTAATAGCGGTTTTTATCATACCGCTTGCATTTTACCCTATGTTCAAATTAGGTCATAAAATGAGGCGCGTTGCAAGAAAAATCCAAGAGGAGCTTTCAAGCTTTACTATAAGACTTGATGAAACTTTTCAGCATATAAGCCTAGTGAAATCTTATTGTCGGGAAGAATATGAAATTTCTAGAGCAAAGAAAGTTATAGATAATGTTCTTTCTCTTTATAAAAAATCTGCATATATAGAGTCCGCTCCTTCACCAATGATGGAGGTATTAAGTAGCATAGCTATAGCTTTTATAATATGGTATGGCGGTTCTGAGGTTATAGATTCAAAGATGACGCCAGGCGAGTTCTTTTCATTTATTACTGCGTTACTTATGACATATAAGCCGTTAAAGTCGGTAACTCAACTTAATACCTCGCTACAAGAAGCACTATCAGCTGCTAAGCGTGTGTTTTTATTATTAGATGAAAAACCTACTATTTTTGATGATCCTCGTACCACGCATCCTATATTAACAAACTTTAATATAGAATTCCATGATGTGCATTTTTCTTATAAAACTGGCTTGAAAATTCTAGATGGATTTAATCTACATATACAAGAAGGTACAACGGTAGCACTTGTTGGTAGCTCAGGTGTTGGTAAAACTACTGTATTGCAGCTGCTACAGCGCTTATATGATCCAGAAAGCGGTTATATAACAATAGGAGAACAAAATATCACTAAAATGCGCCTTAATGATCTAAGAAATGAAATTGCTTTGGTCAGCCAGGAAATTGCGCTTTTTGATGAGACTATTATGGATAATATTAGATATGGTAAGTTAGAAGCAACTCAAGAAGAAATTATTGAAGCAGCAATTGCAGCTGCAGCTCATGATTTTATTATAAATCTTCCAGATGGTTATAATACCTTTATTGGGCAAAGAGGAGTAAAGCTCTCAGGAGGGCAAAGACAAAGGTTGGCAATAGCAAGGGCTATGTTAAAAAATTCCCCTATTTTGCTACTAGATGAAGCAACAAGTGCCTTGGATTCAATTGCTGAAAAGCAAATTCAAGAAGCTCTAGATAGGCTTAAAAAAGGGCGTACTACAATAGTGATTGCCCATAGGCTTTCTTCTGTAGAAGGAGCTGATATGATATGCGTCATAGCAAATGGTAGGGTTGTAGAATATGGAAGTCACCAAGAATTAATAGACTTGAACAAAGAATATTGTAAGTTTTATAATCAATATAAGAATATGACTAGCATAAATTTACAGTATGCCAAGGTTTATGATTGATTTACCTACTAGAAGAGCATATTTTTTTCAATATAGAAATTTGGCCAGAAGAAGTTTTTTATATAACAACTATTTTAATTATAGCTGCTTTTGGGCTTTTCTTATTTATCTCTATTTTGGGGTGCATGTGGTTGGTTTATACTTGCCCTCAACTGTTTTTGTAGATCTTTTTATTAAAGTCGAGGCATTTTTTCAAGGTGAATCGCAGTAACAGGGTAGCGCTGACAACTTGCCCATGGATTCATCTATTATTAATAAGAAAGTCATTAACGCATTTAGCATGGTTAAGTTTAAGTTTCCTTTTGCCTTTGATTAGATTTGTTATTTTATAATGCTCCAAGTTTTTGTTACGACTTATTTTCAGAACATTTAGGTGTAGCTCCAAAGTCTTGGTTATTTGGGTTGACTCTAACTACTTACCCTTAGCTGGCTTCATGAGGGAAAAAGTATGTGCTTACATCTGCCTGGTACGGCAGGTTTTGATCAGTTATGCTAGATAATGACAATTTAATTGTGACATATTGTGACTGGCGCGGAGAGCCAAGATTTGAAAAAGTACTAAACTGAAAACTTTTGGCGATTGTGTCGACTGCTATAGATATGTTGCTGTTTGTCCTATAGGAATAGATATTAGAGATGGGCTTCAAATGTAATGTATAAGCTGTGGATTATGTGTAGATGCATGTGATCCTGTGATGACTAAACTAAAGTCAACCTCTTGGTTTAATCTCATATGCTAGTATTAAACAGGGGGGTGTGGTGGATGGTTTAATTAAAAGTAATATGATACAAGTGGGAAAATTGCCAAAAGAAATTATGCTTTTTTTAAAGGGCAGATTTAGAAAACAGATTTAAAGTATTTGTAAAAACTAAACCAAATACCCTTAAGAATTTAGAAAAGAATTCACTTTTTTTATTCGCGATATCGAAAGTAATAAAACTTAAGCAGTAGATTTTATTTTGATTTTTGGCAAATCAATATGGCGGATATATTATCCAGCCAAAGCTCTGCTAGAATATTGAGGTTTTCTGGAAGATAGAAATTTTGACAGCGATCCGTCGTATTCAGTATTTAATAAAGTCAAGGTATGCTTCTTCAATGCTTTTTCCTTCTTTTAAATCTGGCCTCTCTTCAAAATCTGGCCTCTCTTCAATTTAATAATTGAGTAGGTGATAATCTGTATAAGGTTGCTTTTTTGGCTCTCTTTGTATTTCAGTATTATATTTATTATTTAAGTAATACACTCCAGCACCAGTAGCTAGAGCGGGAATTAAGAGAGGTGAAGTTAAGAAGCCGCGACTATTGTATCTCCTATTGCATAATTACTTAAATTAATAGCTACTTAAAAAAGTAAGGGGTTGGAATTTACAATATAAATGGCCTGGGTAGCTGCCTTGGCAACTGTGGCAGACCCTGATACCATTTTCTCTTTGACGATCTCTGATTCAAGGCATGTTATCTGGTGTACAAGATTAACCAAGGTTTTATAAAGGTAGCTGAGCTATGCTTGGATTAGGAAGTGTTCACAACCCTGAAGTTTTAATAAGAGATAAGGCAATAAATCCCAAAAATCTGACATTTTTTCTTTTTAGATGATAATATACCACAATCCTTTCTTGCTTTAACCTGTTTGTTAACACTTTCTGGGACTATATATGGAGGCAAAGATAATAGTTCTATCCTGCTATTTTGTAGATATTCTTTTATTTTTTTGACTTACGATATCCAGCATTGTTACATATTAGGTAAATTTTGCTTTTATCTTGGTTTGTTACCTCTAATTTCTTTAAAAATTCAATAATATAATCGCTATTAACTTTCGGATTATCAGTTGTTACTACTTCTAAATCCTTAAGGTTAATAGCTCCAATAATATGCTTACACTTCTAACCACTAAAACTTGGTAAAGTTTTAACACTATTCTTTCTAATCCATCTAGATCTTGCTCTGCTTTGATATTGAGAATGAACACTATCCATAAAATACATAGCTTCATCTTTGTTTAAATTACCTTTAAGCAGACTGTATTACAGTTTAAATTCTTCTTGTTTAGCTAGGTATTAATTTTGGTTTCTTATAACTAAACTTCAATCTGTGTAAAAGTTTGATTATCCAGCTAATGTATATGAAACACAATGCTGCTTTTCTATGTACAGACCTATATCTCTGGCATAAACATCATTATTATCTTCCAGATGGACTATTAACTCTTCTTCTTGTTGAACCCTAAGTTTGCTATAACTTCCCCTGGTGCTAATTTTTCTCCTCTATGATAATCCTCCAGATGCTTCCTTATAGCTTCATGGCCAAAAAAGTAAAATTTCTGATATTTCTATTAGGCTACAGCCTTTATCGTACATTAAAACTGCTTTGATTCTATCACAAGTCCTTTTATCCCTCTCGCTTCGGTAGTGGATCTTTAATTCTTCTCTTGCTACCTCTGTTAGTTCCCTATAACTCATCATTCTTGAATAATACTTTTTCTACCAAAATTTATTAGAGGTATATATGTGATTGATGCAGAACTTTTAGCTGTACAATTTGCATCAATTGCAACTGTGATTACATCTTCTATAACTTCTCGAATTACAACGACAGTTCCACCGATCACTATTGCATTATCTACTACTGAACCAGTAATAATAGAAGCTACTACAGTTACTACTTCTATTACATTACTAACTGCCATTATTATGAAACAAGTTGAAAAGACAGAAGAAGATAATAATAACTTTATTATAACTGCTGATACGCAGCCTACACAAGATTTCAAATATAGTTGAGGCTACAGTTATGATGGCACCATAATGTGATATCCTTAGTTAATAGTAGTGACAGAGATATCTGTAGCACTAGCAGAGCAAGAGTGGTCAATATAGAAGTTCTCATCAAGAGCTATATAATTAACTGGTACCAGTGTGGCCTCAAGAAACTTATGATTAAGTGAAAGTTATTAGTGTTATAAGCATAAAGTGAGCAGCTATGGGATCTACATTATATTCAATACAAAACTCTAGTGGACATAGATATGAAAGATGAAACTAATGACTTCAGTACGCATAGCTATACAGCCAGCACCTATTAAGAATGAAATTCATGAATAGTGGGGAACCAAGTGTATATGAAACAACTACGTGAGGGCAGGGCACTTTCACTTAATTTTAGTAATATTGCATAAGTATTTGACAACTAGAGCGAGGTTAGTATTATGGCAAAAAATTAACCAAGGTGTATGAAAATGCTTGAGAATTACGATTCTCTAAATGATATTTTTAGTTATTTTTTTCAAGGTGAAGAGGAAGATTTAGTTTCTTTAGAAGAGCAAGCAGCAAAAATTAAAACTCAGCCGGCGCAACTTATTTCAAGTTATACATCGTCTTTGATATGACGAGCTTATTCATTGAGAAAGCAACAAATATAAATATTTACATTTTTGTTACCCAAATTTTGAAAAGTTAGTTTTGTCAATTTTACTTTAGGATGGGCGATCGGTTGATTTTTTCTCTGCAAGGGGGTAGCAGAAGAGAACTAAGCAATACTAAAATCTACTTTTTTTTATCAGAGAATTTGCCAAATACACTCAAAACTTTCAGGAGATGTATTATGATATCACTGCTTCTGGAAAATTACAGATATTTTCGTATATCACATGGTATCAAGTCAAAGGTAAGGACAAAATGGGAATTTATAAACAAATGGGTAATATAAAAAAGGATCTTATAGTGATATCTAAGAATATGAATAATATAATTATTGCTGATGATGATCGTTCTTATATTTCTAATAAAAATGCGGCTTATATCATGGGCATTATTTTTTCGTGTAAGGAATTGCTTAATAATAATAAAGCTAACTCTTTAAGAGATGCTTTAAATGTGGTGCTGCATCATAATGGTAAAAGTATAATTAACCAATATAATAAATATAGACATCGAGAATATGAGTATTTTCCATGGCTTTTAAATCCTACCTATGAATTGCGTGAAGTGATATTAAGGGGGGGGGGAGCACCATGTGAAGAGTCTGCATATTTTATTCAAATGAAGGGATGGATAGAGAAGAGAGATGAGCACTTTGATAGATTTGATAATGACTTAACTTTCTTATATAGCTAAAGCATTTTGAATGTAGGAAAGAGGTGTAGTGAATTCTACATAAGCTGCCTGAGCGATGTATAGTAAAATTATAAAGGCTTACTTTATATTTCACATTTCCCCCAGATTTTTTCTTTATCAAATACACTACACTGTTGAAATCAAATTCACTTGTATCCTCAGGGTATTGATTACCTTCTCTTATAAGGTATAGAAATGAGAACTTACTGTGAAACTTGTAAAAGAGTATTTTAAGTTGCTAATGTTTTTTTAGCTTGTTCAACTAAAGATGCAAATGTTTCTGGTTGATGTATGGCAATCTCGGCAAGCATTTTTCTATTTAAGCCAATATTTGCAAGATTAAGCCCTCTGATGAGTTGAGAATAAACCATTCCATGTAATTTGGCAGCTGCATTTATTCTTTGAATCCAGATAGCTCTGAAATCGCGCTTTTTATTTTTGCGATCTCTATAAGCATATTGTAAACCTTTTTCTACTTTTTCAATTGCAATTCTGAAACAGTTTTTGGAACGGCCTCTATAGCCTTTTGCCATGTCTAAGATCTTCTTGTGACGTGCTCTTGCAGTCACACCACGCTTTACTCTAGCCATATTTTAACTCCTTATTTATAAATAATTAACTGCCATATGGCATGAATCTAATTAATCTTCTGCATTCAATATCGTTTAGTATCACTGTTCCTCTTTGTTCTCTTAATTGCCTTTTGCTGCGTTTGCGCATATTATGTTGTTTATTGGCTTGAGTAGACTTTACTAAACCGGCTGCGGTCAAAGAAAATCTTTTTTTCACTCCGCTTTTTGTTTTTAACTTAGACATTTTCACTCCTATAAAAAAATAAATACCATTTAAGGTATATCTTGGCCCTAGATGATTAAATGATTGGGAAATCAATAATACAAAACCTTCTAAAATTCAACTTCTATTTAAATAAAATGTAGAAGCTCAAAATATAAGCATCGCCAGTGGTGGTGCTATTATTAAAACAAGGAATGCTTGCTATTTTCTAAAGCACGCTAATATTGTAAGAGGCAATGCTAGTGCAATTATTGCTCTTTAGAGACACAAGATAAAACCTTTGAGGTTGAAACTCTTAATACGGTTGAAAGGGCCAAAGATAAAGCTCAAGCTTTAGCAAAGGAGTAATATTGTAAGTGAAGAAAAAGATTTTATTACTAACGCTAACGAAGAAAAAACCTATTATTTGGCTCTCCTTTAATGCCCTTAGTTATTGGTACAGGGTATCTTTTAACTTCTACCATAGCTGCTTTTAGGGCAGTAATCGCTGATCCATTTGAAGCTGCCTACCTCTTGGCTACAAGTTATTTTGGATTGTGTAGCAATTTAGCAAAAAATTAGTTAATTTCCTAAAAATAGAGTTTCCACAGTATATTGGGGATGACGCAGCTGTTATATCCTTATCAAGGTGAGCAAAAATATGTTGTTACTAAGGGTATGTTAGTGGAAGATATACATTTTCGTACCTCATGTTCTAAGACCAGTGACTTTGCTCATAAACCCTCCATGTTAACTTAAGTGATATTGCTGCAATGGGAGCTACGCAGCTTTTTGTGCTTATGGATACTGCAGTACCCACCTCATATGAAAAATATGCAAGTGAATTTCTGCAAGACTTTTATTACTGTTTGTAAAAATAATTCGGTAGCCGTTGATTGGTGGTGATACGACTAAATCTTTTGATAAATTATCGATAAGTATTACTGCAATTGGAACGGCTAGAGCTAAAAATATAAAGTATTATAACGCTGCCAAGCCTGGGGATTTAATATGTATAGTAGATAATTTGGGGTGTGCGCATTCAGGTCTTACTATATTTGAGTCAAATTTATGAGAGTGAGGAAATGAATTTGGTTCTATCAACAGGCGGCAGTGCATGCAGTGATAGATGTTTCTGATGGGTGAGTTTGTTAGTGTAAAAATTATGTAACTCTTCTAATTGTGGGGCAAAAATCTGTTTAGATTACCTACCTCCTACAAATCGTATTTGTATCTGAGTGCGAAAAACTAAAATTATTTACCTCAGACTCATCTCAATACCAAGAGGTAAATGGACAATTTAAGCGCATTTTTAACTATAACTTTGAGTGTATAGGCGAAATAAAGGAGAATAACGAGTTGAGCTTTATGGAATGGGAGTTCAAAAAAGAGTATGCTCTTAATAATATTTTCACATTTTGGAGAATTTTGATGCAGTATAAATGTTTACCTATTGCTGGTTTTGATGGGTTTGGCAGTGCTGGTATCCAAGCTGATCTTAAAACTTTTGCAGCATTGGGATGCTATGGGATGACTGTTTTAACCGCTCTACCTATACAAAATACTTGTGGTTAAGGAATTGTTATGACATTCCTGTAAGGCTGATACAAAAGCAGTTGGAAGCAATATTTGAAGATATAGTGCCAAGATAGTATTAAATTGGAATGCTGCGCTCTGTGCCAATCATTAACACAGTTGCTAATTTCTTGGAGAAGTATGCATTTAATATTCCAATTGTAATTGATCCTGTGATGATTGCTGAAAGCGGCGATACTCTGCGGTTGCCCGAAGATACAATTTTACTCTTGATTTTGCTTGCGACCTAAAAAGACCAAAAGGCTTATTTGTTGGAATAAATAAAAGATTAGTATAAGTTAAATTATCTTCTACTTTATTATGTAGAATAAGCCACAGCTTATCTGGCATATGGCTAATATGATATAGGATTCTTCATATTGCTCTTTAATCATTGAAGCAGCTTCTTTTAACCATAGTGCTGATGAAGAATTAACTATACTGTAGTGGTCCCATCTTAATCAACCAGCTCTATTGGAAATGATATATGGTCTGAATAGGTTTTGATTATATGTTGTATTTTATACTTCTCTAAAAATTCTAGGCTTTCAGGATTTAATTTTAATTCAATAGAAGTACCTGAATTACCTATTGCTTTTTCTTTAGGAGCTTCTGACACGGTATAGCCACTTTCCCCATCAGAGATTGCCAAACAAAGGTTCGTGCTGAGTTAGCTTTGCGCGAGTATACAGTAACTAGGTCAGCAACCATAAAAGCAGAGTGAAAATCTTGAGCAAGATAGCCTTTATTTAGGGGATTTTGCTAGGTGCCAGGCCATAATTGCTTCTAAAGTGCCAGTTAAATATGTAAGATATTTTTTAAAATATGCCCATGATATATTTATTGTAGAGCAGGAGGTGATGCATCAATTCTTTAAGAAAGAATTTAATTTTAAAGAAATAAGGTTGCTAAGCCTAGCTACCTCGAGCTATACAAGCTATTTATTACACATTTGTTTTAATGGATCAGTTGAAGTGGCAACTGCTGCAGTTTTACCATGCTTTTAGGTTTATAATGAGGTGCCTAGTACTCTCAAGCGTTAATAATCTTTGCTAGATGGATTAAAAGTTATAGTAGTAAGGAATTTGCCGCCTCTGTTAAAGAAATTATAAATGCATTTGATAGGATGGCAAAGAAGGTTGATGAAAAATTATCAGGAGACCTATTTAATAAAAGAATATTACTAAAAGTTTGAAAAAAGATATTTAGTGCTTTTTACAAATTTACCTGCTTGGAGTTGTACTTTTGGAATGATGCTTATAATAAAACAGCATTTGATCAATTAGGGTGAATTTCTTAATATAAGCTTGTTGTCGAGTAAATGATATCATAAAAATATACTTGCATAATTAATATTTTTTAATAGAATGACGCAATTAATTATTGCCTTTATTATTTTATAGATGTTTCTTAGCCTGTTTAAGGTTTTTTATTTTTCTATATTTTGGCCCTACTAAGGTCATATCTTTTTTAAATGTTTTTGGTTTTTGATTAATTTAGTTGAATTATGAATAGAACTTTAGGTGGGATCTACTTCATTGCTGGCACTGTAATTGGATCTGGTATATTGGCATTACCGATAATCTTAGCCAATCTTGGAAATTTTTACAGTATTATCTTAACGTTAACTATCTGGTTATTAACTTATTATACATCTTTAGTTAGTGTGGAACTTAATTTGCAAGCTGGACAAGGGCTTTCTCTTGGTAAGTTGGGCAGATTATATTCTGGCAGAGGCGCAGAGTTTTTAGGTGTTTTAAGTATAAAGGTAATATCGTATTCACTTTTATCAGTGTTTATTTATGGTATTTCCTCAGTGATTCAGAAAATGCTAATAGATTTAGGTATTGATTTTAACTTTAAAGTTATAGCTTTTTTATCAGCATGTTCTGTAATTGGAATGTTAAGCCTTTCTATGCGCCTTATTGATCATATTAATAGAGTACTTTTTTATACTCTTTTATTTTCAATAGGATTAATAATTTTTGGTTTGTTAATTGTTATGGACTGGACCAATATTCCTATAAATATAGGTGATATTGCTTTTAAAGATCTGCGGTTAGCAGTACCAGTGCTTTTTACTTCGTTTGGTTATCAGACAATTCTCGCACCTTTAGTACAATATTGTCAGCAAGATAGCTCAAAATTGAAGAAGGCGTGTTTTTGGGGAAGTTTTATTCCAACAATCACTTATATTTTGTGGTTTGTTGTAATATTAGTTGTTATAAGTAACCATGATTCTACTTTTTATTTTTCCATGACTAACAGCTCTGTTGACGTTGGAAGTATGATCTTAAAATTAAGTCAAATAGCTAATACAACTTATATTCAAATTATTATTTGGTGCTTTTCTATTTTAGCTATATTTACTTCCTTGGTAGGTGTTGGTATGGGGTTGATGAATTCCTGGGAAGATATCTTAAATAAAGAAAAGGTAGGAGTTAGTTTTTTAATTAAAATAAAATCACTTTTGCTATCGTTTATTCCATCTTTATTTATTGCTCTTGTTGTGCCAAATGCTTTTATTAAGATGTTAAGCTTTGCAGGTATGATATTAGTTATAATAGCAATACTATTGCCACTGTATTTATTGCAAAGAATAAAAACAGAAAAATTACATTATAGTATATTGACATCAAGATTTATTAGATTTGTTGCTGCAGTTTTTGGAATAGCAATTATTCTGATGGAGATAATTAATATATTTTATAAAATGACTTAGAGTATGAATAAGTTTGTTTCAGCTTGGTCAGCTTGGTTTTTTGCCACAATGTTTTATGCATATCAATATATATTAAGGGTATTACCTAATATTGGCATGCCAAATATTATTAATGATTTTAGTATAAATATAACTCAAGTAGGGCTTTTTTCTGGTATATATTATATAGGCTATACGCTTATGCATATTCCAATTGGACTACTTATAGATAGGTTTTCTATCAAAAAAGTTATTCCAATTTGTGTATTATTAACTTCTGTTGGGCTATTGCCTTTATTATATAGCAGCTTATTTTTAAATGCTATTTTGGGTAGATTATTGATAGGGATAGCATCTTCTGCTTCTATTTTGGGAATTTTTAAAGTTGTCAAAACTGGTTTTGGTGAAGTAAAATTTACTAGTTTAGTTGGGATGAGCGTAACTATTGGCTTAATTAGTGCTATGTATGGTGGAAGACCAATTGATTATTTGGTTTCTATTTATGGATGGAAGACAGTAATTAATGCATTTGTTATAATTGGCGTTGCATTTTCAATATTGCTTTACTGTGTTTTGCCACAGATCACTGAAAAAGGTAAGAAATACCATTTTTCTATGAGGGAAATGTGGCAAGATATAAAAAGTATTTTTTGTAATCCAAAAATTGTAGTGTTGAGCTTTATAGCTGGTTTAATGGTTGGGCCCCTTGAAGGTTTTGCTGATGCCTGGGGTACGTTATTTTTTGAATCTTTTTATGGATTTGATAGGAGGCATTCCAGCACTTTGCCATCAATAATATTTTTAGGGATGTGTTTTGGTAGTACTTTAATTGGTTGTATTATAGATAAAACTAAGTCTCATATTCAAGTGGTTTTAATTTCTAATATAATGATGATTTTGTCGTTTTTATTAGTATTTTCTGGAAAATGTAATTTATATGTTTTATACTTTTTAATGTTTGTAATAGGCTTGTTATCGGCTTATCAAATACCTATTATAGGTAAAGTTAGAGATTATACTAACAATAGGCTAGCTGATATTACGTCTGCTGCTTGTAATATGATTATTATGGTATTTGGGACAGTTTTTCATACCTTGATAGGTATATTTACTGAGCAATTCGGAGCTATAAGTAAAGGTTTAGCAGTGATTCCAGTAGCTTTAATTGTGGCGCTAATTTTATTATCTATTTTAATGATTAATAAATTTTTTATTAAAAATATAGCTGTTTCTAGTAGCGTAAGTTAATGATGCTAAATTTAAAGTGCAATTGTTTTGAGACTTCAGTTATAAAATACTTGCAATATGGCAGTTGTTCTTTATGGATGTCTTAGTATATTTGGGTTTAAATAGTTACAATTTACAATGAAAAAATTACTTATTGCTAATAGAGGCGAAATTGCTTGTAGAATAATGAAAACTGCAAAGAAAATTGGAATTACAACAGTTGCAGTTTATTCTGAAGCTGATAAATCTTCATTACATGTGGGGCTTGCAGACGATGCGATATATATCGGCCCTGCCCCTGCTACTCAGAGTTATTTAAACCAAAAAAGACTGCTTGATGCAATAAAATTATCTGGAGCTGATGCTGTTCATCCTGGATATGGGTTTTTATCCGAGAATGCAGAATTCGCAGAACTGATGGAGAAAAACAATATCAATTTTGTTGGACCTTCTGCAGATTCAATGAGAAAAATGGGGGATAAAATTCAAGCAAAAAAAATAGCACAAAATGCTGGTGTAAATATTATCCCTGGGTATATAGGTGCTATTAGAAATGAAAAAGAAGCACTTAGTATTGCTTCTAAGATAGGCTATCCTATCATGATTAAGGCTGCGGCTGGGGGTGGGGGTAAAGGGATCAGGATAGTGCGTAGTAAAGAAGAAATGCAGCAAGCCTTTAATTCTACACGCAATGAAGCTAAAAATAACTTTTCTGATGCAAGAACTTTTATAGAGAAATTTATTGAGAATCCTCGCCACATTGAGATTCAAGTTTTAGCTGATAAGCATGGACACTATGTTTGTTTAGGTGAAAGGGAATGTTCAATTCAAAGACACCATCAGAAAGTGATAGAGGAAGCTCCTAGCGCATTTTTAGACGAAAAAATGCGTAAAAAGATGTATGATCGGTCAATTGCTCTAGCTAAAGCGGTGGATTATTTTTCGGTTGGAACAGTAGAGTATATAGTTGATAAGAATAGAAATTTCTATTTTTTAGAAATGAATACCAGGCTTCAGGTAGAGCATCCGGTTACTGAATTGATAACTGGTATTGATTTAGTCGAGCAAATGATAAGTGTTGCTCGAGGTGAAAAATTGTCATTTAAGCAAAAAGATATTGTCTTAAGTGGTTGGGCTATGGAAAGTAGGATATATGCAGAAGATCCTGCTTGTGGCTTTTTACCTTCAACAGGTAGAATTGCAACGTATAAAGAACCTATTTCTTCTACAGGAGTTAGAGTTGATACTGGTGTTTATGAAGGTGGTGAAGTTAGTATGTTTTATGATGCAATGATCTCTAAGTTATGCACTTACGCAACTAATAGGAATTATGCAATTCACCTTATGAATGAAGCTCTTGAGCAATATGTGATACGCGGTATTTCTCATAATATTAGCTTCTTACAGGCAATTATTAACAGTAAAAGATTCTTATCAGCAGATATATCAACTAATTTTATTGATGACGAATATAAAGATGGTTTTGCTGGTGCGGTGTTAAGTGATGAAGAAAGTGTAGTGATACTTTGTGCTGCTGTTTATATATCTATGACAGATATAAAAAGGAGTATGAGTATTAATGGGCAGGTGAGATTCGCTTTAAAATCAATAGGAACGCGTTGGGTTGTGCAGATGAATGATCGTAATTATCCAGTTGCAGTTCGAGGAATAGATGAAGGGTATAAAATTTCATTTGAGAATAGAAGGTTTTATATTACTAGCCGCTGGTTATTAGGTAGCAAATTATTTCAATGTGTTATTAATGGTAAAGATTATAGCTTACAAATTGAATACCTTCATGGTGCTTTAAACCTAACTTATCGGGGTTCAAAGGTAAAAGTTGCTCTCTTTACTCCACGAGCTGGAGAGTTGACTAAATATATGAAAAAGTCTAGGAAAAGTGAGGTTCAAAGTAACTTAATAGCTAGTATATCAGGAATGATAGTAGATGTAAAATGCGAAGTCGGGGATAATATAGTTAAGGGTCAACCACTGGTAGTGCTTGAAGCAATGAAGATGGAGAATATTCTCTTAAGTCAAGCTGATGGTAAAGTGATAGGGGTTAATGCAGTAAAGGGACAAACTTGTTCTTCTGGAGATATATTAATAGAAATAGAACCTTTGGATAATAAATGAATTATGAGTTTTATCGTTGCTATAGATGGTCCCGCGGCTTCTGGAAAAGGAACAATAGCCAAAATAGTTGCAAAAAAACTTGGTTTTGATTATCTTAACACTGGCTCTTTATATAGGGCGGTAGCATATTTTGCGCTGCAAAATCAAATTGATACAAAGAATATTAATGAATTGGTTCCCTTAATTGGTTCAATAAATTTTAATGAGGCTGTAGGGTTAGGTTTGTATGGGAGCATAGTTTCAGAAAATGCTTCTGTTATAGCTACAATACCTGAAGTTAGAAAAGCTTTATTAGATATTCAACATAATTTTGCTATTGGTAAAAAGGGCGTGGTTATTGAGGGAAGAGATATAGGTACAGTAATATTCCCTAATGCAAATGTAAAAATATATATAACAGCTGATATTGAGGAAAGAGCAGCTAGAAGATTTAAACAGTTGCAAAAAAATGGAGAAGGTATTATATATGACGATGTTCTAAGAAATTTACAAGTCAGAGATCTACGTGATTCAAGCAGGGACAATGCTCCTTTAACTAAGGGAAGTGATTATCTTGTTATAGATACAACCAAGGTAGATATTGATACTGCAGTTGATGATATATTAAAGCTAATTAATAAAGCCTTATAACTTCTTAGTATTATTAACTTTTTTATTTTATAATTTTGATATGAGTATAAATCTCAAAAAAAACATTACAGCAGAAGAACAATTAATTGCTGATGAGTTTGAAAAGCTTTTTCACAGCTATTTAGATAGCGAAAAAAAAGAGGGACAGGTAATTAAGGGGTCAGTTATTGGCATAGAAAGAGATTCTGTACTTATTGATGTTGGTCTTAAAAGTGAAGGAAGGATACCAAGAGCTCAGTTTGGTAATATAGAACTAAGTGTTGGAGATGAAGTAGAAGTTTATGTTGAGAGGTTTGAAGGCAAGGGGGGGAAAATAGTATTAAGCCGCGAGAAAGCGCTTAGAGATATAGCTTGGAGCAAATTTGAACAAATTTGCACTCAAGGTGAAAATGTTGATGGTATAATAATAGGGCGTGTCAAAGGAGGTTTTGCGGTTGAACTAAGTGGTATCATTGCATTCCTTCCAGGTAGCCAAGTTGATATAAGACCTGTTAAAGATATAAGTGTTTTATTTGGTTTAGCTCAGCCATTTAAAATTTTAAAGGTAGATAAGGAAAACGGTAACGTAGTTGTTTCTAGAAGAGCAATTCTTGAAGATTCAAGAAAAGAAGCGCGCCAAGAACAACTTGCAAATATTCAGGAAGGTTCAGTATTGGAGGGAACTGTTAAGAACTTAACAGACTATGGGGCATTTATAGATCTAGGATTTATGGATGGGTTATTACATATCACAGATATCTCATGGTCTAAGATTTCTCATCCATCGGAGATATTATCTATTGGTCAAGTTGTTAAAGTTATTATAATTAAGTATAGTGCTGAATCTCAACGTGTATCTCTTGGTATGAAACAGCTTGAGGCAAATCCTTGGAATCAACTAGCTGAAAAATACAAAGTTGGTACAAAATTAAAAGGTACAGTGACAACTATAGTTGATTATGGAGCTTTTGTTGAAATTGAGCCGAATGTTGAGGGGTTAGTTTATCATACAGAAATGAGCTGGAATGCAAAAAATATGCATCCTCGCAAGCTTGTGAAAACTGGTGATGAAGTTGAAGTTGTAATCTTAGAAATTGATATTTCTAAGCATCGTATCAGTTTAAGTATGAAACAGTGCAAAGAAAACCCTTGGGCTAAGTTTGCGGAAAACTATCCAATTGGCAGTACTGTATCTGGTATTATTAAGAATATAGCAGATTTTGGTATGTTTATGACAATTAGGGAGGAAGAGCAGGATGAAATAGATGTATTGATACCTGCTACAGAAATTTCTTGGGATAAATCACCTGAGGAAGCTTTGAAAGATTATGCTAAAGGCTCTCCAGTAACTGGTGTAGTTCTCAATGTTGATCTTGAAAGAGAGAGAGTTACCGTGAGTATTAAACAAGTTGCAGGTGATGCAGTTGTTATGGTGGCTGAAAAGATAGTAAGTGCTGGTGTGGTTACTTGTGTTGTCACTAACATAAAAAAAGATGGTATAGAAGTTGAAGCTGAGGAAAGATTTCTGGTGTTTATAAAAAAATCTGACTTGTCTAAACATAAAGATGAGCAACGTCCAGAAAGATTTGCAATTGGTGATAAGGTTGATGCCAAAGTTTTAGGGTTTGATAAAACTTTAAGGCAGCTTTCATTATCAATTAAAGCACTTGAAATTGAAGAAGAGAAAAAAGCTATTGCTGAATTTGGTTCTACCGCAAGTGGTGCAAGCTTAGGGGATATTTTAGGTGCTGTGTTGAAAAAAGATAAATAATATAAAAATCAGGTTGGCATTTTGAAGTGAAAATCAAAGATGCCGAGCTGTATTGCAAAAATATTATAGTATTTTAAATGTTATATTATTAATGCTTTTATGTTTTTCATCATTGGTTAATTTATAAGCTGCTATAGAGAGTTCCAGCTTGATAATAAAGCTATATATAGAAGAAACATTATACAGTATATTAATTGAAGCTAGTATAGAAAAAATAGATGATAGAAAAAGCGCAAAAAGGCTTCACTTGAACAACATTAAAACAGATGCAACAAATCAATTGCATAAAGTTAGAATAGACACTCGGAAGTAACGATAAAATTTAAAAATTGGTGCAAGAATTAGTATTTATTGTACATTGATGCTTATTCTTTTTCCTGGAGCACTCTGCATGCGACGCTCTCTTCACTTCAAAATCATAGAGTATAGCAAAACTCCAGCTTTCAATGTTGAATGCTTAAGAAAAAAATAGCAGAAATAATAAAAGAACAAATGTATACTAGAACTGCTGCACTTGCCTCTGGAATATTGGTTGGGAATTCTTCTCAAGTTGCGGAACAAGATTCTAAATCAATGAGAGTTGTTGGAACTGCACACTTCATAGCAATTTTTGAAGTGCATATAGCAGTTATTGCGGGAATAATATTTTTTCTGTTAAATGGTCTTAGCTAAATTTGCTGCCTTTATTGCAATTATTGGCAAGCTATACATGCTAAGCTCAAGTCTATAAATGCCTAGCGGCTTTGTTTAGAGTTAATTGCTGGCTCCAATACAAGGGATGGTAATAAGAGCTAGTGAGAGGTATCTGCAAACCGTTTTGAAAGAAGCAGTTGAAGCAAAAGACATAATAAAATTAAATGATGAAGGGAATATGTAACAAAAATGCTTGCCAGTACCATATCAATGAATCTAAAGCTCTTATATTGCATGACGAAATTTTTTATATAAATTTGTCAAAATGATGTAGATATATTTATAAATATGGCAGATAATAGCAGCCTAAAATGTAACAATAGCTGTTATAATATATTGAGAAGAGGAATTTTAAAAAATGTTTCATATGCAATTTGGCAATTGGACAATTGGATTAAAATTAAAAGTGTTAACGGTAAAGAAATAATTTTAAGGTAGAGCTTATGATTTTACTTATAATTTTATCATTCATTGGTTTAACCTATTTAGCTCTATATTTATCCTATAGTATAATTGCTCCTTTTTTAGCTGCTATATGCTGTGCTTATGCCCTTTCTCCATTTATGGAATGGATGATAAAAACATTTAAATTAAAAGATGGTCTAGCTAGCTTCCTTACCGTAACACTTTTTTTGAGCTTTATAATTTTAATCTTATCCATACTTGGTCCTTTGATGTATTATCAAATATATCACTTAATTTCTCAGATAACCTCTAATCAACCAGCTATAAACGCTAAATTCTTATCTTTTATCACTAAACTTAATACCCTTTCTCCTCAGTTTCAAAATCAGCTAGATAATGTTTCTAGCCAATTAATCGATACCGTTAAAGTTCTTTTGAAGGGTATAATACGCTCAGGGTCTATAGCGGCAAATGCCTTATCTTTTATTATTATTACTCCTTTTGTAACTTTTTATCTCCTAAAAGATAGTAGAGCTATTAAACAAACTATTTATTCCGTTATTCCAATAAAATACCAAAAAGAAGTTAAAGAATTATTGGGTAGTATGCAAAACGTTTTAATCGGGTTTTTTAGAGGGCAGCTTGCTGTCTGCTCAATTTTAGTAGTATATTATTCTTTTGCTTTTTCCTTAATCAATCTAAATTATTGGTTAGGCCTTGGAGTGCTTTTTGGTACCTTGATTTTTATCCCATACCTTGGCTCATTAACTGCAACTGTTTTATGTTTATTAATTGCTATAAGCCAATTTGGATTTGATTATCATTTAGTAGGATTAATTATCTTATTATTACTTGGACAGTTATTAGAAGGTATGTTTTTAACTCCAAAATTTGTTGGAACTAATGTTGGTTTACATCCTGTGTGGATAATATTTAGTCTCATTGTAGGCTGGAATTTAGCTGGCTTCTTTGGAGTGATTATATCGTTACCATTTGCAGCAACGCTGGGGGTCATTTTCAAGTTCTGCTTGCGTAAATATAGAAATAGTAGATTTTATAATCTTAATTAATAATTAAAAATTAATAGAAGAGGTGCACTAATGTCAAATATTATGATTGATGGTATTTCCGGAGATATACTAAAACAATACATTGAAAAGATAGAAAAATTAGAACAGGAAAAGAAAGAGATTATAGCCCAAATAAAAGACATCTATGCAGGAGCAAAATCTGATGGTCTTAAGCAGGAAACTATGAGACAAATTATTAAAATTAGAAAGATGAAAAAAGAAGACATATATGAACAAGAAACACTTTTTGAAATCTATAAAAAGGCTTTAGGAATGGATAGTGATGTTTCTTAAAATCCCTTTTATTCTCTAATAGGAATTATCATTTAAAAAGGAAAAAATGTCAGATCATCTATATCAGATATCAGAAGATCTATTTAACAAAGAGATGTTACCAATAATAGAAAAGCATACGACACCCATTTGAGTGAGGCCCTAAAAATTAGTCATTATAAGTTGTTTTTGTGTGGTGCTGAAGATACTAAGCATATCAGTATCCTGGAGGGGAGATTGCCCTAAAGAATATGGTCTCTGGCATACGAATATTAGCAGGTTTAAAAAACGTAATGAAGATGGTTTATTATGGCTGATTTTATACGCCTTAGAACAGGAGAAGATATTGAAAATAGATATAGTGTTTATGGACTCAACTGCAATAAAAGTGCACTGTCATGGAACTGGAGCGTTAGAAAGATAGGTAAGCAAAGTATAGGTAAAAACGTAGCAGTTAAGGGTATAAAAATACATGTTATAATGAGAGAAGAAGATATTTCAGGTTACAGGAGCAGCGCATTCTGATTGTAAGATGATAAGTGAGATGACGGAGATGCTAAATTGTGCTGATGTAAAAAGATGGAAATAAAGGCTTATGGTACGGATAAAATACGAAGCTGGTTAAAGATAATGACATTGAGCATGAGATACCTAATAAAAGGAATAGAAGAGTGAATTTTAGATTTGATATAAAGACCATTTATAAATGGAGAGGTATAGAATAGAGAGTTTATTTGCTAGGATTAAAACAAACTGTAGATTAGCTATGCGATTTGATAAACTTCATATACTTTCTTTAGATTTATTGCTTTATCTCTTATTAAAACTTCAGGGTTGTTAATGGTTCCTAAGTAAGATAAGCCTTATCCTTTGGGCGCAGGTTCTAATTACATAGTATGTTATTGTTAAGCACAACTCTTGCTAATGCAATAATATCTATTCTGCACATCACTATACCAAATGGTTGCCAAGATAGGATAAGCCCTATCAAAACGCCAACTGTTGATAATAGTACAGCATTTATAACTATAAAAATATGATAAAAGCTGTTGAACTGGATTAACATAATCATGAACATTATAACAGGGGCTAAAAAGAAGGCTTTAACTAAAAAAGAGCCAGGTTCTTGTTGATCTTTATCATCTCTTCCTAGGTCATATCCATTGATGGACTTTAATCTTTCAGTTATATCTGCAAAAATTTCTACAGCTTTTTTTCTTGGTTGCCAATCTTCAAGCTCTAGCTAAACTATGGCAGTGGTATCTTCCAGAAATATTTCTTTATCATCAACTTACCTTTACATCATCAACTATCATTCCGACGGTTAATATTAAGCTAAACAATACAACTATGTTGAATGTAAGACTCATGTAGTATAGTAATAGAACTCTGACTAAAAATGACGCAAGGAGCGATAGAGCAATTAACAATGTTAAGCGTGCCCCCCCCCAACTGATAAGACAATGACTATTATAACCAAGATTCCAGCGAGGATGATACTGTTTTCTAAATCTGCTATAATTTCGTTAATCTGATCAGATTGACCTTGGGAATACATAATTTCAGTAGGTGAAGGCAAGAATTTTGAATTCTTCTTAATCATTTCTTTGACTGCAGCCACTGTATTTATAATATTTACCTCACTTCTTTTAGAGATTTCTGATACAGCTGCTGATTTACTGTTTACTCTTGCAATAAGTTTTTATACCTTTAAAAGTTTTTTCACTGTGGGGCAATATCTCCAAGCCTTAATACCCCATTTTTGCTTGCCTTATTGGAAAGGAGAGAAATCCATTTACGCCTTTAACTTAGATTGGTATTTTTTGCATACTCTCCTCCACAGGTTTAAAATTCTGGCAGGAACCAATACATTATTAGAAGCAATAATCTGTGCAATTAAATCAATTGCAATCCCATACATCTCGAGTATTGCTGGTTTAATTATAATTTCTATAGCGTACTTTTTTCTCCACCTATCTTTACTTCTAGAACTCCTTAACTTCTTCTATCTTGTCTTTCAAATCTTTTGCTAGAGTAACTAAACTCCTTTCATCAACGTTGCCTGTGACTATGGCATTTAAAATTGGCTCTAAACTTAGATTTATCTCATGCATAGTTGGTGTATCAGCTCTTTGGCAATTTGTAGGTTGTATCACTAACCTTATCTTTTACGTCTCTTAAAGCTTTATCACTATCAAACCATGCATCAAACTCTAGTATTATATTAGCACTGCCTTCTTGGGTGTAAGGTGTCATCTTGGTTATTCCAGCAACAGATCTTAAGGCATTTTCCATAGGTTGTAGTAGTAACCTTTGTCCATCTTCTGGAGAAATACCGGTATATTGCATTAAAGCATATATCATTGCTATTTTTACATCAGGATTGCTTTCTTTAGGTATTCGGATATACGCTAAATAGCCCAACAACATCATAATGAACAGAAGTATATATAATCATCTTCTACAATCTACAAATGCATTAATAACTTCTCCATTTACCACTCTTTTCTTTCACTTTTAGAGAAATTATATATTAGTTTTTCTAAGGGGCTATAGTCTTCGTATTTTTTATTTTTGGGGGGACTTCAATTTTATACATAGCGTTTTTTGACTTATTTAAAACCTATTGCTTCTTCAAAATCTTGTTGCATGTTAAGATTTGAAGGCATACTTCCCTTTTTTGTAGGTAACCTATGTATATCATTAAGCCAATGGTAGCTATTGTAAGTATTTTGCTATTGAACGTTATCAAGTTTACACTCCAACAAAAAATTAATACGTTTAATATAGTAATACTTGAAGGTGATATCAAGCAATGCTAGTATTTAAAAATCATTATTTAGTAGGCTATCAAAGTACTTCTTGAAGCCTCTAGTAAAGACGGTTCATCAATTTACTTCTTTGTTAAAAAGCTTATTAGCCCTGGTTTGGAAGGCATTAATAATTTTATTACAAGCTAGTGGTAGAGTTTGGCTAATAACTAACTCCAATATTTTGGATTTTATGGCAAAAGTAATTGAGAAACGCACTTCAGACCGATTGTTATCAATTTTAGTTAATAGCCACTGGCTTTCCATTTGTTTAAAAGGGCTGGAGTTAGAAGTTATTAAAACTGCAGCTTTTCCTTTCTTTATCGGAAATAAGATAATTTTGGAAATATATTTTTCATGTATTCCCAGCACTTTTATTACTATTTCAGCTTCTATAGAATTCTTTTCTTGTTTTAATATTCTTAAATTATTGCACCAGGGAATGAACTTAGAATATTGATTAATATCTGATATCAATTTGTAAAGCTGTTTGATTTTGTAATCACTAATTATTCTTTTACTGAAGTGGTGCATGGACTAATCTAAATTATTTATAAGCTTTTATAACTTTTTTATACTTCATTAAGTAGATTAATTGCTCTTTATGTTTATTCTCTAACTTTTTTAGGTACTCTTCAAAATTTTCAATTGCAGCTAAAAGCATCGCTTTTTCTGGTTCTAATATTTTAACATCTATTTTAAAATACTGTAATCTCTGTATATATCCTCAATTGTTGCAAAGACAAGATCTATTTGTTTATTACAGCTGTTTCTTTTTCTATAATACTCACGATATAATCTACAACTTTTTTTATTCTTTCTTTTATTGAAATAACTTTACTTTCCATATTTTATCGCAGTTGCTGCAAGCTTATCAGCTTTTTCGTTATACAAATCACCATTGTGTCCCCTAATCCAATGCCATGACACATCAAGGTTGCTTGATAAAAATTCAAGCTCGTGCCAAAGATCTACATTTTTTATTGATTTATTTTTATTACGCCAATTGTTTTTCTTCCATTTTTGAATCCAATTAGTTATTCCGCTACATACATATTTGCTATCAGTATAAATTTCTATTTTAACATTTTTTTTAATAACTTTTAATGCTTCAATTGCAGCAGTTAGTTCCATACGATTATTTGTAGTATCCTTTTCAAATCCAGATATTTTTTTGTTAGTACCTTTCCAAATTAAAATTGCTCCCCAGCCGCCTTTACCTGGATTACCAGAGCACGCACCATCGCAATATATTTTTAGAACATCAGACATAAAAATTTTTATTGTAATTGTATTTTAATTAAGTTAAGCATTGAGCAAAAATAACTTATTTTTATGTCAAATAAAACAAAATTACCAAAAATTGCAACTTTACATTCAATAAAAATTGAAATTGAGGGCGGTAAGGCTTATTATTGGTGTTCTTGCGGTTTGAGTAATAGTCAACCATTTTGTGATGGTTCTCATAAAGATACGGGTTTTTTACCTATTGAATATAAAACGGAAGAGAGTAGAATTATAAGGTTCTGTGGTTGTAAATATAGCAAGAAAGGAGCTATATGCGACGGTAGTCATAAATTATTAAAAAACTTTGAAGAGAAATATGAGATATTTAAGTAAATTGATAAACCTGCTTAATTTTTTAAGTTTTATTTTATTTTTTTGCATGAATGGGGCGTTAGCAGGTAATATAACATCTTCTAGTAAAGAAAATGGAAGCTTCAAATTATTCAACACAATCTTTAATATTATAAAATTGGAATATGTTGAATACTTAAGTGATGCTAAGATTTTTGAATATGCAGCACAAGGATTATTATCTCTATTAGATCCTCATTCTGCATACCTAAGTCCAAAATCTTATCAAGAAATGAAAAATTCTACCAAAGGGGAATTTGGTGGTTTAGGGATGGAATTGACTATGGAAAACGGAATGATAAAAGTTATTGCGCCATATGAAGATTCTCCTGCATATAAAGCTGGAATAAGAGCTGGGGATTATATAACTATGATTGATGGTAAATTAGTTAAGGGAATGAATTTAGGTGAAGTTAGCGAGAAATTAAGAGGGGATCCTGGCACTAAAATTTCTTTAAAAATTTATCAAGATTCTACTGGCGTTATTGACGTAAATTTAGAAAGAGAAATTATAAGAATAACTCCGGTCAGAAGTAAAACAATAGCTGGTGGAACCGTTGGTTATATCAAAATTTCTATGTTCAATGATAAAGCTGCTAGTACTGTCAAAAAGGATTGGCTTAATATGATTAAGGGTAATCCTAATCTATTAGGGTTGGTTCTTGACCTTAGATCTAACCCTGGCGGTATACTTGCGCAAGCTAAAGAGGTCTCAGATCTATTTTTAGTTGGAGGTGATATAGTAACTGTTGGGTCTAGAAATTCAGAATATAACCAAGTTCTAAAAGCCAACGGAGAAGATATCACGAAAGGACTACCAATTGCAGTACTAATTAATTCTGGTTCTGCTTCTGCTGCTGAGATTGTTGCTGGGGCTTTACAAGACAATAAAAGAGCTTTAATAGTTGGTGTAAAATCATTTGGCAAAGGGTCAGTGCAAAAAATTATACCGTTATTTAACGGCGCTGCTGTTAAGATTACTACCTCACTTTATTATACCCCATCTGGCACGTCTATACAGGCTCATGGGATAATTCCAGATATAGTAGTACCTGAAGCAACTATTAAGCCGCTGGATAAAAAGGGAATCGCAATGTCAGAATCTTCGCTAGTCGGTCATATTTCTAAGAAGCCAAATACTTCTAATGGATTAACTCACTCTGATAATAACAATGAACTAATGCTTTCTTCGTTATTTAATTTTGAAGAATCTAATGATTTTCAACTCTTGAGAGCTGCAGATGTGGTAAAATCTATGTCTTTATATAAGAAAACTATTGTCGAGAATAACAATGCTAAAAAAGTTAAATAATTATAACTTTATTTTTTATTATTGCGCTTATCACAGTAAATTCAAGAGATACCGCTGCAGTACAATTGCAGAATTTGGATATTGAGAAGTTTAGTGATATCATGGCAGATAAACAGCCAATCACCTTACTGTTTATGTTTACTTCATGGTGTGAGGTCTGTAAAAATGCCATTTCTGAAGTACTAGAACTGGAGGCTGAGTATAAAACTGGTAAGAAGGTGAAGGTTATTATGCTCTCTTTAGATGAAAATGTTAATAATTTGAAAAAAATTCTCGCTTTTTATAAAGAATATGAAGATAAGTTTTATTATTTTAACGAGCTTGAAAGAAAAAATTGGGCTAGCTCTTTTTAACAATGGTATAAAATACCGCGGTACTATACCGCATGTTACTATATTTCATAATAATAGAGTTATTGCTGATGATAATTACGAAATACAGTCAGTAAAGAATTTCATTGGCTACTTATGTAAAAAAGAATCCTCTTCGAAGTGATAATAGCATTTGATCTATTCCTAGTATTAGTTATTGTAATAAGGAGTATATTCTATTTTCAGTACAGCAATGAAAAATTTAGACTTTAAAAAAGTTGATAAACACTTAAATCATGGAGATAACGATAAACTTCATGTTTATATTTTTGGTATTTTGTTATAGTTTTTATAGTTGCTGGGGTCTTTTTGTTTTTTAATGACACAAAAGGAGAAGACAAAAGATAAATCTCCAATTAGTATATTATCTCCAACGTTAGCACTATCTACTAATGAAGCGTTAGATACTCAAGAGAGTAAGGCTATAAATAATAATGCAGCAAAAAAATAATATAGAGCCTGCAATTAGCGCAATAATTGCTAACCTCGGGCTAAATAAAAAAAAGTAATGAGTGGGTTTACAATTTACCAAAGGAAGTAGTTTTAGGCTTTTCTCCGTATGCTAACGAGGTTTCAGGACTGATTGATGAGGCGAGTAGAAAGGGAGGATACGAAGACAAGTTATATATCCATATACAACCTGCTAATTATCCATTTGTTAATTTAGAACCTTACTGTTTACTTGACAGTTTTGATAATAAAGAAAATATATCCTGTACTGATGCTGTATTAGCTGAATCTAGTAGAATTAAAGGAGTTTACACTAACCCATGATGAAACCTTTACTGAGTCAGAAAATGATTTGAGAGTTTTCTTAAACGAGTTAGATTTTAAATCAATTAGAAAAAGTAAGCTTTTATTTCTTTATCATGATGAAAAAGTTATTAAGCAGATAGATTCTTACGCAAAGAGTCTAGGCTTGCCTAGGATTATAGCAGAAAAATTGATATATCTATTCCAGATAATGTAGATTTTAAAGGAGTTGAAAAAGAATTTTCAGTGTGCAGAGTCTATTGCTGAATCCAGGGGCAGGGCTATTGTATTAATATATTTGGGTACAAATTATATAGATCATGTATTTGAATGGTTGAGTAAATTGTCAAAAAATGGTATAAAATTAATTCCTATTGATATTTTATTTAAACATTCAAGAGATCATGATTATAAAGAAGAAATTCCTTTTATGATTAATGATAAAAAGAACAAAGATAATTTCCAAAGTCAGTAATGCGCTCCAGTCTCAAAAAAGTAGTTAATTTTTTTTATTATAACACAAAATCTTATTATTTATTTAGAATTGTATGTGCCTTCTTTAGTGGGGCATTGCTTACCCTGGCATTTGCTCCCTTTAATTTTATATATGCAGTTCTATTTTCTTTTTTATCTTTTATATATTTAGTTGAGTTTAGTGTCCAAGGTAAAGCTTTGAAGAGATTTTTCATAGGCTTTGCCTATGGTATGGGCCATTTTCTCACTAGTCTATATTGGATTTCTTATTCTTTATTATTTGAACCAGAAAAGTTTGCTTGGCTAATTCCTTTTAGCGTGACTTTAATACCTGCTCTAATATCCTTTTTTATCGGTATATTTACTATTTTTGTATCTTATTTCATGAGCAAGAATGGAGATAGGGTATTGATTTGTTTAATCTTTGCAAGTGGCTGGATTGTAACTGAGTTAATTCGTAGCCACGCCATATTTAATTTTCCTTGGAATTTATTGGGTTATACCGGGGTTTTTTCTGATTATTTTGTACAAATTACTTCCATAATAGGAGTTAGCGGCATGGGGTTCATTATAGCGCTTGCTGCTGTTATTCCTTATACTAAGAAATTATTACCTATTTTTATTACCTATTCTTGCATAGGTTTATGTTTTCTTTATGGCTATTACAGAATTTCAGGACAACAAGCTACAGCTGATAATGACAAAATTGTGAAGATAAGGCTTATTCAACCAAATTTTCAACAATCTCATTTTGGAGATGATGAGAAAAAACTGGAATTTTTACTTAGGCTCATTGAAATGTCTAATGAAAATGGGTATCAGGATCGAGATTTAATCATATGGCCAGAATCTGCCTATCCTTTTTTGATTAATAATAACCGAGGGATGTTTGAAGTTTTGGGTAAAGTCTTAAAATCAGACTCTGCCTTAGTCTTTGGCGCGGATAGATACATAAATCAATTTAAAGAAAGTTACCTTTTTAATTCAATGGTATCTATTTCTAAAGATGGTCATTTAGTTGACTATTACAACAAAAAGATTCTTGTACCATTTGGGGAGTATATGCCCCTTAAGAAATTTTTGCCTGCTTTAGATAAGGTAGTTAGTGGGGTTTCAGACTTCTCGAAGGGTGATGCTTTGAATCTACTAGAGGTGGATAAGGTTGGTAAGATTATTCCGTTGATTTGCTTTGAAATTGCGTTCGATTCATTATATAACAGAGAATTAGTTAAGAATGCATTATTTGTTTTAAATATTACTAATGATTTATGGTTTAGTGATAGTATAGGGCCGTATCAGCACTTTACTATGTCAAAGATAAGAGCTATAGAATATGGGCTTCCTCTAGTTAGGGTTGCTAATACTGGTATTTCCACAGTCATAGATTGTTATGGACGTATTCTTTTAATTTGTGAGTTGAATACTGCCGTAGTTAAAGACTTTAATCTGAGACTAACTCATGCATTTTCAATTTATACTCAATATAAATTGAAAGTGGTTATACTAGCTCTTATAGGGCTGATTATGGCCATTGCATCTGTTACTTTTTTGTTAAAAGCAAAGAAATATTAAAATTCTATTAAAAAAATGTAATACTGACTAGATTTTGTATATGATTTCTGTATTAATATACAGGTAACTTATTGGGAAGGTTGAAGTTTATTATGTCTGAAAAAGAAAAAGATTCAGGAGCTCGTTTTGTAGATTTAAATGTTGAATCAAAGTTACGAGACAAAAAAGTTGAAAAAGATGCAAGTGCTCATTATGTGGATTTACATGTTGGAGCAAAGCTGAGAGAGAAAAGAAGAGAAAAAGGGGTAAGTCAAGATGAGCTTGCTAAAGCTGTTGACTTAACTTTTCAGCAAGTGCAAAAATATGAAAAAGGCTTAAATAGAATAAGCTGCAGTAAATTACATGATTTCGCTAAGTATTTGAAAACTGATATTAGGTATTTTTTTCAGGGTTTAGATGATGTTTTTTATCCATTTGCGGAGAATACTAGCTATTCTGTAGGTGAGGTCAATTTTGACTTTAATGAAGAGGATGTAAATGCTGAAATAGTTGAGCTAGTGAAAGCATTTAAAAGTATAAAAGATCCAAAGATAAGATATAACATATTGAATTTAGTGAGATCTCTTGTTTGGAATTAATAGATTTTGACTCCTTATTATAATTTTTAAAAGAATTATAAATAATTTGAAATTATAATTTGGAGTATTGGGTCTAAAAATTCAAGCATGAAAGTTAAAGATTTATATTTATAAATTTTCATAGTTAGAATAATATTTATTATTGCTCAATCAAGTTTATTATCTTGACGTATTCTGTGTAGAGTATTGACTCTGCTTTAGGTGGTTTCATTTTATTATGGTTACGTACTTCATGACTTTATTGAGGGAAGAATACTATTAATAAGGTTTTGGATATTTAGTATATGATAAGAGAAGAAATGGCTTGACGTATTTGTGCATTATACATATTATTGTTCAGCCGATGACTTGAAAAGTCTGTTAAGGGTTTTTGTGTTTTAATTTAAAAATAAAATATTAAGGCGAGTTAGGGGTTGTGAATGCCAACTATTAATCAATTGATATCTCATCCTAGAAGAGATAAATTATCGAGGAACAAAGTACCTGCACTACAACAGTGTCCACAGAAAAGGGGAGTATGCCTGAGAGTTTATACAACTACTCCTAAAAAGCCTAACTCGGCTATGCGTAAGGTTTGTAGTGTAAGACTAACTAATGGTTATGAAGTTATTTCTTATATTCCAGGAAAAAAACATAATCTGCAAGAACACTCAGTAGTATTAATTAGAGGAGGGCGTGTAAAAGATTTACCAGGTGTTAGGTATCATACAGTGCGTGGTACACTAGATACTCAAGGTGTCCAAAACCGTAAACAAGGTAGATCTAAATATGGCTCTAAAAGGCCTAAGCAATAGTAGAGGTTAAAATATGTCGCGTAGAAGAGCAGCAGAAAATAGGCAGCATTTACCTGATGCAAAATATGATCATCTAGGGATTGCGAAGTTTATTAACAATGTTATGGTAGGTGGAAAGAAATCAGTGGCTGAAAAGATAGTGTATGATGCGCTAGAGAATGCTGCTAATAAATTGAGAGTAGACCACGTCGAGTTATTTGAAAAAGTTATAGCAAATGTTTCTCCAGCTCTTGAAGTTAGGTCTAGGCGTGTTGGCGGTGCTACTTATCAGGTACCAGTAGAAGTGCGTGCTGTTAGGGCCATGGCTCTTGCTGTGCGTTGGATTATTAAAGCAAGTAAAGCAAGAAAAGCTGAAAAATCAATGGCGCTTAGGTTATCTGCATTGTTTATTGACTCTTATAGTGGTAAGGGTGAAGCGGTAAAAAAACGCGATGATACTCATAAGATGGCAGAAGCCAATAAAGCATTTGCTCATTATAAATGGTAACAGTGAAGGTAATATCATATGAGTAGATTGGAGAATATACAAGATTGTCGTAACATTGGAATAATGGCGCATATTGATGCGGGTAAAACCACACTTACAGAAAGAATTTTGTTTTATGGAGGTAAGCTTCATAAAATAGGTGAAGTTCATGAAGGAACAGCTACTATGGATTGGATGAAGCAAGAACAGGAGCGCGGCATTACCATTACTTCCGCTGCTACAACTTTACAGTGGTCCAGCTCTGAAGTTAAAAAGACTAAGATTAATATAATAGACACTCCTGGCCACGTTGACTTTACTATCGAGGTGGAGCGTTCTTTAAAAGTACTTGATGGTGCTATTGCAGTATTTGACGGGGTAGCTGGTGTTGAGCCCCAAACTGAAACAGTTTGGCGTCAAGCTGATAAATATGGCGTACCTCGTATGTGTTTTGTTAATAAAATGGATCGGATGGGAGCTGATTTCTACAGATGTCTTGATATGATTAAGAATAGGTTGGGTGCTAATATTGCCGTGTTACAGTTGCCTATAGGTAATCAAGATAATTTTGTAGGAGTGGTTGATCTTGTTAAGATGCGTGCTATAGCCTGGGAAGGCGACAAGCTTGGTGCGAACTATGAATATAAAGATATTCCTGCAAATATGAAGAGGGAGGCAGATGAATATCGTATTAAATTACTAGAGACCGTTGCAGAATTTGACGATAAAATAATGGAGAAGTATCTAGAGGGCGAAGAACTTACTCCAGAAGAAATTAAAAAATGCATAAGAGTAGGAACAGTTTCAGACAAATTAGTTCCAGTACTTTGTGGTAGCGCATTTAAGAATAAGGGAGTTCAACCATTATTAGATGCAGTTGTTGATTTCTTACCGAGCCCAGTTGATATTCCACCAATTAAAGGTATTAATATGGATACTGATAAAGAAATTGAGGTAAAATCAGATGATAACAGCAAATTTATAGCGCTTGCGTTTAAAATCATGAATGATCCATTTGTTGGGTCGCTAACTTTTATTAGGATCTATTCTGGTACTTTAAAAAGCGGGATTGGTGTAGTCAATACTGTTAAAAATAACAAAGAAAGAATTGGCAGGATGCTTTTGATGCATGCTAATAACCGCGAAGATATAAAAGAGGCCTATGCTGGTGATATTATTGCGCTTGCAGGATTAAAGAATACTACAACAGGTGATACTTTGTGTGAGCAAGATTGCAATATGATTTTAGAAAGGATGGAGTTTCCTGAGCCAGTGATTCAGATGGCTGTTGAACCTAAAACTACTGCTGATCAGGAAAAAATGTCTCTTGCGATTGGTAGGCTTGTTGCAGAAGATCCTTCTCTTCGGGTCAGTACTGATCCAGAAACTAATCAGACAGTATTGGCTGGTATGGGGGAGTTGCATTTAGAGATCATTGTTGATCGTATGAAGCATGAATTTAAAGTTGAAGCTAACATAGGAGCTCCTCAAGTTGCGTATCGTGAAACAATCACTAAAGCTTATGAGGTAGATTATACTCATAAAAAGCAATCAGGTGGTGCGGGTCAATTTGCTAGGGTTAAGATCTTGTTTGAACCTTTAGAGTTAGGCGCGGGCTTTAAGTTTGAAAGTAAAGTAGTTGGTGGTAATGTTCCGAAAGAGTATGTTCCTGCTGTTGAAAAAGGTATAGAAGCTATAAGTGCTGGTGGTGTTTTAGCTGGGTACCCATTGATAGATTTTAAAGCTATATTGCTTGATGGTGCATACCATGATGTTGATTCAAGTGCGCTAGCGTTCGAGATCGCTGCAAAAGCTGCTTTCAAGGAAGGTGCTATGAAGGCAAGCCCTAAAATACTTGAGCCAATCATGAAGGTGGAAGTTGTGACCCCAGAAAATTTTATGGGTGACATTATTGGGTATTTAAATAGTATCCGAGGCCAAGTCCTTGGAATGGAGCCAAGGGGAAATGCTCAAGTGATAAATGTGAAAGTTCCGTTGGCAAAAATGTTTGGGTATGTTAATACACTAAGGTCTATGACTCAAGGTAGAGCTCAGTACACAATGCATTTCTCTCATTATGGACAGGTCCCTCAGGCTGTTGCTGATGAGATTATGGGTAAAAAATAGTTAAGGGTAAAATTATGGCAAAGGAGAAATTTATAAGAAATAAATCACACATGAATATAGGGACTATAGGTCACGTAGATCATGGAAAGACGAGCTTGACAGCAGCGCTGACGAAGATATTTGGAAAGTACGTTAAATATGATGAAATAGACAAAGCGCCGGAAGAAAAAGCAAGAGGAATTACAATTAACTCAGCGCATGTTGAATACGAAACAGAAAGCAGACACTATGCGCATGTTGATTGTCCAGGGCATGCAGATTATGTAAAAAACATGATAACAGGAGCTGCACAAATGGATGGGGCAATACTTGTAGTAAGCGCAGCAGATGGTCCTATGCCACAAACAAGAGAGCATATATTGCTTGCTCGTCAGGTTGGAGTACCAGCGCTAGTTGTGTTCCTAAATAAAGTAGATATGGTAGATGACCCTGAACTATTAGAGTTAGTTGAAATGGAAGTAAGAGATTTATTGAATCAATATGGATTTCCAGGGGACAAAATTCCTGTTATCAAAGGATCAGCATTAATGGCATTGGAAGGTAAAAGCTCAGTTCTTGGAGAAGAGGCAATTAAAGAATTAATTAAGCAAGTTGATGAATATATTCCACTACCTGTTCGTGATATAGATAAACCGTTTTTAATGCCAGTAGAAGATGTATTTTCAATATCTGGTAGAGGAACAGTGGCAACAGGTCGTGTAGAACAAGGAGTTATCAAGGTAGGTGAAGAAATAGAGATAGTAGGGCTAAAAGCTCAAAGTAGCAAGACAACATGTACTGGGGTAGAAATGTTTAGAAGACTACTTGATCAAGGAGAAGCTGGAGATAACTTGGGATTATTGTTAAGGGGAATAGAGAAAGATCAAATAGAAAGGGGGCAAGTATTGTCCAAGCCTGGAACAATTAAGCCGTATAAGAAATTCAGAGCAGAAGTATATATCTTGAAGAAGGAAGAAGGAGGAAGGCATACACCGTTTGTATCAAATTATAGGCCACAGTTTTACTTCAGAACAACTGATGTGACTGGCACCATAACCTTGAAAGCAGAGGTAGAGATGGTAATGCCAGGAGATAATACTGAAATCGCCGTAGAATTAATTTCACCGATAGCGATGAACAAGGGGTTAAAATTTGCAATTCGTGAAGGTGGTAGAACTGTTGGTGCGGGTGTTGTTGCAGAAATTATTGAATAGGTTAAAGCTATGCAGCAGGAAATAAAACTAAAATTAAGAGCTTTTGATCATAGAGTTCTAGATCAAGCTGTTATTAACATAATTCAAACAGTAAAAAGAATTGGTGCTAAAGTAAAGGGCGCTATTCCTTTGCCAAGAAAAATTAGCAGATATACTGTCAATAGATCTCCTCATATTGATAAGGAATCTAGAGAACAATTTGAAATCAGGAAGCATTCCAGATTATTAATTTTTGAAGCTTCACCTCAAATTATTGATGCTTTAATGAAATTGGATTTGGCTTCTGGAGTAGATGTTGAAATCAAATTGGTTGGTGGTATAGAATGATAAAACGCTGTGGTGCTATTGTGAGGAAACTTGGCATGAGCCAGTTATTTATCAAAGACGGTAGGTCTTTGCCAGTCACTATATTAGAATTTCAAAATAATGTTGTTTTAGGCTCTAAAAATAAAGATAAACACGGCTATGATGCTGTTATCATGGGTTATGGTAAAGCTAAGTTAAATAAAATTACTAAGCCTATGAAGGGTATATTAACAAAAGCTGGGGTTGAAAATGTTAGGGGTGTTAAAGAATTTAGAGTATCTAGCGACTGCTTAATAGAAGCAGGCAGGGTTTTATCTATAAATCATTTTGTCAAGGAACAATATATTGATGTGACTGCAAATAGTATAGGTAAAGGTTTTGCTGGTGCTATGAAAAGGCATAATTTTGCTGGCTTAGAAGCTTCTCATGGTGTATCTGTAAGCCATAGATCTCATGGTTCAACAGGTAATAGAACTGATCCTGGTAAAGTGTTTAAAGGAAAAAAAATGGCTGGTCATTTGGGTGATGAACAAGTGACTGTGCAGAATCTAAAGATAGTGGATATAGATGAAAGTTTGGGCATAATAGCTGTTCTTGGTGCTGTACCTGGTACAGTTGGATCTGAAATTATTGTGCATGACGCTGTGAAAAAAGGCTTATCACCTGCGATTCAGTTGCCTGCCGTTTATGCTGCTTAAATTGATTAGAATAGGTTGATATGAAAGTAGATTTATTGGATTTAGAAAACCAAAAAAAAGGTGAAATTGAACTTAATTCGTTAATCTTTGGTCAGATTGTTCGTGCTGATGTCATGCATAGAGTGATAGTTTGGCAAATGGCAAAAAGACGGGCTGGTACTCATAGCTCCAAAGAGATAGCTAATGTAGAAGGCTCTACGCGCAAAATATATAAACAAAAAGGCAGAGGTAGAGCTAGGCATGGCAGCATAAGGGCACCGCAATTCAGAGGAGGAGCAATTATATTCGGCCCTCATCCTAGATCTCATGAATTCTCTCTCAATAAAAAAGTAAGAAAGCTTGGGTTGATATCAGCTTTATCATTGAAAAAGCAAGAAAATTCAATTATAGTGCTCGATAAGTTAAAAGCGCAAGGGTATAAATCAGCTTTAATGCTTAAAAAACTTAAAGTGCTAAATGCAACAGCATCTTTATTAGTGGATGGTATTATTGATAGCATAGTTTTAGATTCTATTTCTAATCTTTCACATGTTGATGCTCTTCCTGTGGCTGGGTTGAACGTGTTAGATATTTTAAAGCATGATAAGCTCATTTTAACTGTTGATGCTTTAAAGAAAATAGAAGAGAGGCTGTTATGAGAATTGATCAATTGTATGATGTTTTGATAAGTCCAATTTTTTCGGAAAAGGCTACTCTTGGTGCTGAATCTAAAAAATATATTTTTAAAGTTTTAGAACAAGCTAATAAAACTAAAATCTCTATAGCAGTTGAAAAAATATTTAATGTAAAGGTAGCAAAAGTAAATATTATAAAGGTCCCTGCTAAAAAGAGAATATTTAAGCAAATTAAAGGCGTGGAGTCTGGCTTTAAGAAGGCTGTGGTTACCCTGCAAGCTGGGTATAGTTTAGATTTGATGACTTCATAACTAAGGTAAAATATGGCATTAAAAAATTATAATCCTGTGACAGCTGCTACTCGCCAACTTATATTAGTAGATAAGTCTGGTTTATGGAAGGGCAAGCCTGAAAGGTCATTAGTTAAAGGTATGTCTTCTAGTGGGGGGCGTAATAACTTAGGCAGAATAACTGCTTGGAAAAAAGGTGGTGGAGTCAAGGTCAAATATCGCATTGTTGATTTTTTAAGGAAGAAAAGTGACATGGAAGCAGTGGTTAAGCGTTTAGAATACGACCCTAATAGAACTGCCTTTATAGCCTTAATTAAGTATGTTGATGGCACTTTATCCTATATTATTGCTCCACAAAATTTAAAGGTTGGTGATAAAATAATATCTGCAGAAAGTGCTGACATTAAAGTTGGCAATGCCATTCCTATTAAAAATATTCCAATTGGCACAGTTGTTCATAATGTGGAGATGAAGCCTGGTAAAGGTGGGCAAATAGCTAGATCAGCTGGGGCTTTTGTGCAGTTAGTTGGTAAAGATGCTGATTATGCATTAATCAGATTACGTTCAGGAGAAACAAGAAAAGTTTTAGCTAACTGCAGGGCTACCATTGGCACCGTCTCTAATCCAGATAATCAAAACATAAAATTTGGTAAAGCTGGTAGAAAACGTTGGTTAGGAGTTAGACCTACGGTTAGAGGTGTTGCGATGAATCCGGTTGATCACCCACATGGTGGCGGTGAAGGTAAAACTTCAGGTGGTAGACATCCTGTGACTCCATGGGGTAAGCCAACTAAAGGTAAGAAAACAAGAAAAAATAAGCGTACTAATAAATATATAATTGATTCAAGGCATAAAAAGTAAGTAATATGGGTAAGAGATCTGTTTGGAAAGGGCCTTTTGTAGATTCTTATTTGTTAAAAAAGGCAACAGAAGTTATACAGCAAGGGAAGCATACAGTAATAAAGACGTGGTCTAGAAGATCTACTATATTACCTATTTTTGTTGGTTTAAATTTTGCTGTATATAACGGGAAAAAATTTATTCCTGTTCCAGTTACTGAAAGAATGATTGGGAAGAAGTTTGGTGAATTTTCTCCAACAAGAACTTTTACTGGACATGGTGCTAATAGGAAGGCAACTAGGGTGTAAAGGTTATGAGAAAGGGTATAGTTGAGTTTAAAAAAGAGGCTATTGCAAAAGCTACTGCAGTAAAAGCTAGTGTGCAGAAGCTTAAACTGGTTGCTGATATTATTCGGGGAGTGAGTGTAGCTGAGGCATTGTTACAGCTGCAATTTTGTAAAAGAAAAGTAGCTCAGGATATTAAAGCTGTACTGCATTCTGCAATAGCAAATGCAGAAAATAATGAAGGTATGGATATTGATAAACTTTATGTTTCTGCTATCCATCTTGGTAAGTCTTTTGCTTTAAAAAGATTTCATCCAAGAGGTAGAGGACGCGCTGCCTATATTAGAAAGCCATTTAGTAATATTACCATTTGTGTTAGTGAGAGAGGATAAAAGCAAGTTATGGGTCAGAAGGTAAATCCGATAAGCTTACGTTTAGGTATAGATGGATTGAACAATTGGAGTTCTATATGGTATGCCAATAAAGATTATGCTGATAAATTGCACCAAGATCTAAAAATTAGAAAGTGCGTACAAGATTCTTTATCTAGTGCTGGGATTAGCAAAATAAAAATAGAACGCTTAGCAAAGAAAGTAAAAGTGACAATTAATGCAGCAAAGCCTGGTATTATTATTGGCAGTAAAGGTAAAGATATCAACAAAGTAAAACAATCCATTGAGATGATTACACGTAATACTAAAGGTGGTATTATAGAGAGTGAAGTAATTGTAAACGTAGTGGAAGTGAAAAAGCCTGATTTGGATGCGACTATCGTAGCTCAAAATTTAGCGCAGCAGTTAGAAAAAAGAATAGCTTTCAGAAAAGCAGCAAAGCGTTTAATACAAAATGCGATGCGAATGGGGGCAGAAGGTATCAAGATTAAAATTAGTGGTAGGGTTGGTGGTGCTGAAATAGCTCGTGATCAACAGTATAATGAAGGGAGAGTCCCTTTACATACTTTGAGAATGATGATAGATTACGGCACTGCTGAGGCTCATACTACTTATGGTCGTATCGGCGTTAAAATTTGGATATGTAAAGGGCAGAAAAATAATAGTTCTGCTATTGTAGAATAATTGCTTTGATTGAGTATAAGAGATGTTGAGTCCTAAAAAAACAAAATTTCGCAAAGCCTTTAAAGGCAGAATACATGGTAATGCAAAAGGAGGCTTTGAACTTAATTTTGGAGTCTTTGGTTTAAAGGCTTTAGAGCCAGAGAGAATTACTGCAAGGCAAATAGAAGCTGCAAGAAAGGCTATAAATAGGCATTTAAAGCGTGTTGGTAAATTATGGATTAGAGTTTTTCCGGATGTACCAGTTAGTAGAAAGCCTGCAGAGGTAAGGATGGGTAGTGGTAAAGGGTCGCCAGAATTTTGGGTTTCTCGTGTAAAGCCGGGTAGAATTCTTTTTGAATTAGATGGGGTGACTGAGGATCAAGCACGTGGTGCATTTGAGCGTGCTGATGCAAAGCTTGGAATAAAAACTAAATTTATAGAAAGATTGGGGGGAGAATAGTCATGAAGGCCAAAGATTTAAGAACTATGTCTGAAAAGGAATTGATTGATCAATTGATTTCTTTTAAAAAAGAAGGTATGAACTTGCGCTTTAGAAAAACTTCTTCAGAACTGATTGATAATTCAAAAATTAGGGCTGCAAGGAGAGATATAGCAAGAATTAACACTATTATTGTTGAAAAAAGAAATGCTGCAAAGCATTCTTTGTAATTAAAAGAAAGTATAAGTATTATGCCAAAGAGAATTTTAAAAGGTGTTGTTGTAGGAGCGTCAGCTAATAAAACTATTGCAGTATTAGTTGAGCGCAATGTAATACACACAATTTATCATAAACCAGTGCGTCGTAGTAAAAAATATGCTACGCACGATGAGCATAATAAATGTAAAGTAGGGGATATAGTAGAGATAATTGAGTCTGCTCCTATATCAAAAACTAAAAAATGGATTGTTGCTGCATAAAAATATAAAAGACTAATTTATAGGTGATTGTATGATACAAATGGGAACAAGATGTAAGGTCGCTGATAACAGCGGCGCTCAAGTTGCTAAGTGCATTAAAATATTAGGTGGTGCTGGCAAGATGATAGGTGGCATAGGGGATGTTGTAGTTGTTTCTATAGGAGATGCAATTCCTAAAGCAAAAGTTAAAAAAGGAGAAGTTTACAAAGCTGTTGTTGTAAGAACTGTTAAAGAAGCTAAACGCAACGATGGAAGTGTAGTAAAGTTCGACAAAAATGCTGTTGTATTGTTAAATAAACAAGGTGAGCCTGTTGGCACAAGGGTGTTTGGCCCTATACCAAGAGAGCTAAGAACGAGAAATTTTATGAAAATAATATCATTAGCGCCAGAGGTACTATAAATATATGACATCAAGGAAATTTAGGCGTGATGATGAAGTATTTGTCATCGCAGGTAAAGATAAAGGTAAAAAGGGAAAAATCATTAAGGTTATACCTGATAGAGGTAAAGTAATCGTTTCAGGTATTAATGTTGCTAAAAAGCATATGAAACCTAATAAAAGGATGCCGAGTGGTGGTATTATTCCAAAAGAAATGCCGATAGATATTTCGAATTTATCTCATATTGATCCAAAATCTGAAATTCCAACCAGAGTTGGTTTTAAATTTTTGGAAGGTGGGGAAAAAGTTCGCTATGCAAAAAAATCTGGTGAATTAATAGATAAAATATAAGTGGGAAAAGTAGTTAATATGCCTAAAGCTCGTTTAGAAAAGCATTATTTATCAGTTATATTACCATCCTTAAAGAAAAAATTTGGTTATAAAAATATAATGCAAGTACCTCGTATTGAAAAAGTTATAATTAATATGGGTATTAAGGATGCTGCTAGCGACAGTAAAATCATAGATCAGGTGATTTCTGAGTTGATGTTGATTACTGGACAAAAACCTGTGCTAACCAAAGCTGCTAAATCTATTGCTGCTTTTAAACTTCGTAAGGGTATGCCAATTGGTTGTAAAGTTACCTTAAGAAAGAAAATAATGTATGAATTTTTAGATAGGCTAATTAATATAGCTCTTCCTCGTGGTAAAGATTTTAGAGGCTTGAGTTCAAAACAATTTGATGGTAATGGTAACTTTGCTTTCGGTTTGAAAGAACATATAGTATTCCCTGAAATTGATTATGATAAAATTAATATAATCAGAGGTATGGGTATTGTTATAGTTACCAATGCTAAAAACAATGAAAAATCAAAAGCTTTACTAGAAGGCTTTAATGTTCCTTTTATATCTTAATTATTTTGATGAGACAAGATGACAAAAACTAGTATAGTACAAAGAAACAAAAAAAGAATAAGAATGGCAGGTACTAATCTGTCTAAGAGGCAAGAATTAAAAAACGTGATATATAATAAAAATCTTTCACTAGAAGAAAGATTTCAGACTCAGCTTAAATTGGCCAAGATACCAAGAAATAGTTCAAGAACTAGAATTCGTAATATGTGTGAGGTCACAGGACGTACTAAAGGGTTTTATAGGGATTTCAAAGTTTCTAGGATTTGTTTAAGAGAGTTGGCATCTAAGGGTTTATTGCCTGGTGTTAAAAAGGCTAGTTGGTAATTAAGGGGTATTAGATGTCTAAATCAGATTTATTAGCTGATGTATTAACAAGAATCAGAAATGGGCAAAAGGCTAATCACGCTTTTGTTATTGCTCATTCATCTAAGCTTATAAAAAATGTTTTATCAGTGATGTTAGAAGAAGGGTATATTGAGAGCTTTGAAGAATTCACTGAGCGCCCTGGAATTAATATGTTCAAAATTGATTTGAAATATTATAGAGGAAAACCAGTTATAGAAGCGCTACAGAAAGTTTCTAAGCCTGGTCGTAGGGTTTATTCAGCAATTAGCGATTTAGAAAAAATGTACGGAGGCTTAGGAGTTGTTATAATTTCAACTTCTAATGGGGTTATATCTGACGCTGCAGCTAGAAAGATGGGTATAGGCGGTGAAGTTCTTTGTAAAGTTTTCTAATTTATGGGTAGAATTATGTCTAGAATAGGTAAGCTTCCAATCGCAGTTGATTCATCAGTGCAAGTGATATTAAAAGGAAATCATCTAAAAGTAAAAGGAAAAAATGGCAAACTGGAAAAGGTTTTTGCTAAAGAAATTAGTTTGTCATTTGCAGATGGTAAAATTACTGTGCAGCCGATAGATAAAAACAATATGCGAACAAGAGCTATATGGGGTTTATCGCGTACATTGATCGCTAACATGATTAAAGGTGTACATGAAGGTTGGACTGAACGCTTAGAGATAACTGGGGTTGGTTATAAGGCTGCTGTATCTAATGGGATGCTTGTTTTATCATTAGGTTACAGTCATGATATTATGTATGCCTTCCCTCAAGGTATAGAAATCAAATGTGAAAAACCAACATCTATATCTATATCTGGAGCGGATAAGCAATTAGTAGGTCAAGTTGCTGCAGAAATTCGCCAATTAAGAAAACCAGAGCCTTATAAAGGTAAAGGTATAAGGTATGCAACTGAAAATATAAGAAGAAAGGAAAATAAGAAGAAGTAGTAGGTTATGAAGGTGTCTAAAAATAATAGAAAATTAGCTTTAACTAGAGCAAAAAGAGTAAGGTATCAATTGAAGCTTAAAGCTGCTGGTAAACTGCGTTTAAGTATTTTCAGATCTTCACATAATATATACGCACAAGTTATTGATGATAAAAAAGGAGTGACAGTAGTTACTGCTTCTACTCTTGAAAAAGATTTTGCTAATAATAAAAAATGCAGGCGTAATATTGAAACAGCAAAAAAAGTTGGTACATTAATTGCTGAGAGACTGTTAGCAAAAAATATTCAAGAAGTAATTTTTGATAAGGGGCCATATTTGTATCATGGTAGAATCAAAGCTCTTGCTGATGCTGCTCGTGAGAGTGGTTTAAAATTTTAATCTGAAATGGTATTTTCATGCAACAAAAAAGTAAAGTAGAAAATTCTGATGTTAAGGTGATGGTTGCCAAGGTTGGCAGGTGTGCTAAGGCAGTTAAAGGTGGTAGAAAATTCACTTTTTCTGTGTTGTCAATCGCTGGAGATGGTAAAGGAAAGGTTGGCATAGGCTTAGGCAAAGCTGGTGAGGTTGCTGATGCAAGAGATAAAGCTGAGCAGAATGCTAAGAAAAATATGATCAGAATTCTGCTGCGTGATAGCAGGACTTTGCATCATGATATAGAGATGAAATTCTGTTCCGGAAAAGTTAAGATGAGAGCAGCTCCTGCGGGTACTGGGATAATTGCAGGTGGTGCTATTCGTATTTTATGTGAAGTTCTTGGAATTAAAGATATTGTGGTTAAATCTATTGCTTCAACGAATCCACATAATATGGTTAAAGCAGCTGTTCATGGTTTGGAAAATATAAGATCTCTTAGGTACATTGCTGAAAAACGTGGTAAAAAAGTGGGAGATATAGTTGGTGCTCGTGAAGCGCAAGCTGCTAAATCTTAATTATATTAATTTGTTGGTTTTATATTATGGCTGAGAAGAAAGTTACAAAAGTAGAAGGTGAAAAGACTATAAAAGAAAAAGTAGCTAGGCCTGCTGAAAAAGTTCTTACTAAATTTAGCCCTGAGAAAGATTCTGTACCTAAAGAAGAAGTAGCGATAAGAAAGAAAGTGGCTCCTGCTGGGTGTAATAAGTCTCAAATAGCAACTCTAAAGGGCTTAAATCTTAATAAAGCTAGCAAAGTTGCTGAGCAAGATACTTCTGCAGTAAGGGGAATGATAGAAAAGGTGAAACACTTATTGCGTATTTTGAAATAACTTAAGTTTTGATAGAGAAGAAAGCATGTTAAATTTATTAAGAGATAACCCGGGCGCTAGAAAAAAGGGCAAAGCTTTGGGTAGAGGAATTGGATCTGGAAAAGGCAAAACTTCTGTAAGAGGAGGAAAAGGACAAACCGCAAGAACTGGTGTTGCTCTTAACGGATTTGAAGGTGGACAGACTCCTTTACATAGAAGATTACCAAAGCGTGGTTTCAAAAATATTGATAAAGTTATATTTGAAGTAATTAATCTACAAGATATACAAAATATTATTGCAGATAAAAAAATTGCTTCCAATGAAATTAATGAGGAAATATTAAAGGATTTAGGATTTTTAAGTGGTCATAATAAAAAAATTAAACTATTAGGAAAAGGCCTGTTAAATTCTAAAATTTCTATAAAGGTTCATGCTATTTCCGCTACTGCTAGAACTGCTATTGAGTCTTTAGGTGGAAAGGTAGAAATTATATAAATTTATTAATTCGTGATTTATATTACAGAAAGCTTTGCAAAGTATTTTTTAATTTAGGTGATTGCCAGATGTCTTTAGTTATGACTAAACGTTTTCTCGAAGTGTCTGCTAAAAAGCCTTCTTCTGATAAGTTAATGGCTAAAATATTTTTTATAATATTTGCTCTTTTTATATACAGGTTAGGGACTTATATCCCGCTTCCTGGGGTTAACACATTAGCTATGAGCCAAATAGCTACTCAACAATCAGGTGGAATACTTGGTATGTTCAATATGTTCACAGGTGGAGCATTAGGCAGGATGTCAATTTTTGCGTTGAATATTATGCCGTATATTACAGCTTCAATTATCATGCAGCTCATGACGATTATATCTAGCGATATAAGCACTTTAAAAAAATATGGTGAAGTTGGGCGTAAAAAAATTAATCAATATACTAAATATTTAACTGTTATATTGGCCTTATCACAAGGATACGGTATAGCAGTTGGCATAGAATCAATGAACTCCGCAACGGTAGAAGTTGTTTTAAATCCAGGGTTGAATTTTAGAATTATTGCAGCTCTTAGCTTGCTTGGAGGCACAATGTTTGTGGTTTGGCTTGGTGATCAAATAACTACAAGAAATTTGGGCAATGGTAGTTCTTTAATTATTTTTACTGGGATTGTTGCTGGGCTTCCTTCGGCTTTAGCTTTGCTATTTGAAATGGGCAGGACTGGTGCATTTTCAACATTTTTCATTTTAGCAGTAATCATGATGGCATTAGGTTTAATATTTGGCATTATTTTTGTTGAAAGAGCACAAAGAAAGATTACTGTGCAATATCCAAAACGCCAAATAGGCAATAAGGTTTATGCAGGAGATTCAACTTATTTACCTTTGAAGCTTAATACTTCTGGAGTTATCCCCCCTATTTTTGCTAGCTCAATTTTGCTTTTCCCTATGACTATAGTAAATTTCATAAGTGCTAGTGAGCCTGGAGCGTGGAAACAATTTGTAGCTATGAATTTAGCTCATGGTAAACCACTTTACATAGTGCTATATGTAATAATGATATTTTTCTTTGGTTTTTTCTATACTTCAATTATTTTTAACCCTGATGAAACTGCAGAGAATTTGCGCAAAAATGGTGCGATAGTGCTTGGTAGGAGACCAGGTAAACGTACAGCAGAATATCTTGATTATGTTTTGACCAGGTTAACAGTTATTGGTAGTATATATTTATCTATTGTTTGTATTATTCCTGAAATACTCATGACAAGTTATGCGGTTCCTTTTTATCTTGGTGGTACCAGCCTTTTAATAGTTGTGAATGTTGTTATGGACCTGTTTATAAGGATCCAGGCTTATTTCCTCACTTCTCAGTATCATCATCTATTAAAAAAGAATAGGATTGGAATACATTAATGCGGTTGATTCTATTGGGAGCGCCTGGTGTTGGTAAAGGGACGCAAGGAATAAAGCTTGCAGAGTTTTATAATATACTAAAATTATCAACAGGCGAGATACTTAGAAGCGAGGTTAATTCTGAGACAGAGCTGGGTCTGCATATTGCTGAGGTACTTAAAAAGGGTATGCTAGTTTCAGATGATATTGTTGAAAAAATAGTAGCTGATAGACTTTTGAATGGTGCCGAATGTAGAAATGGTTTTATACTTGATGGCTTCCCAAGAACATTGCATCAAGCGGTTTACTTATCAAAAATTTTACAAGAATTGCCAGCAGATGATGCATTTGTCATTAATATAGAAATGGATTTTGAGAAATTAATCTCAAGGCTTTCCAATAGGTTAACCTGCGTGGATTGTAGCTATACTTTCAATGGAGATATTGCTGATATAAAATTGATAGCCTGTCCTAAGTGCGGTAGCAAAAATTGTTATCAACGAGATGATGATAAGAAAGAATCAATAATCAAGAGGTTAGCTGTGTATAACGAATTAACAAAACCAATGATTGATTACTACAGTGATCAAAGTGATTGGATTGAAGTTGATGGAGATAACACAATTGATTTTGTGTTTAACAGTATAATTGCTTCTATTAAGCAGAAAACTGTTGTGTAGATACGAATATGGAAGTAATATGCCCCATATTCAAAATTTATTTTATTAAACAAAGTGAAATAGCTTTTAACTAATCTTGAGTACAGAAAATATCTAATGTTTATTGACTTATTAAGAATTTTAGCTAAAATCTGGCTCCGTTTTATCAAGTTTGTATGTTAAATTTTTAAGATAGAGGTTTTTGGTGGCCCGTATAGCTGGCGTTAATATTCCTATAAATAAAAAAGTTGGTGTTGCTCTTACATATATATATGGTATAGGCGGCTTAAGTTCTTCTAAAATTTGCCAGCAGGCATCTATTGATGGTAATAAGAGAGTACATGAATTGACTGATGATGAAATAATTAAGTTAAGAGAAGTTATTGACTCTAATTATAAAGTAGAAGGCGATTTGCGTAGGGAAACCTCCATAAATATAAAGAATTTAATAGATATTAAATGTTATCGTGGAACAAGGCATATTAGAAGATTGCCTGTAAGAGGTCAGCGTACGCATACTAATGCTCGGACTAGGAAGGGCAAAGCTATGGCTATTGCCGGCAAAAAGAAAGTAGCTAAATAGTGATTAGGAGAAAGAGAGATTAGTATGAATAAGAATATTGGTAAAAAGAGTACTTTAGCGGCAAAGAAGAAAAAACAGGTAATAGCTGGGGTTGCTCATATTAATGCTAGCTTTAACAATACAATAGTCAGTATTAGTAATATGCAAGGAGATGTAATTGCTTGGTCATCTTCTGGCAGTAATTCCTTTGAAGGGTCAAAAAAAGCTACTCCTCACGCTGCTCAAGTAACTGCGGAAAAAGCTATAAAAAAAGCAATGGAGTGGGGTTTAAAGACTGTTTTTATTAAGGTTTCCGGGCCTGGGGTTGGAAGGGACGCTGCAATTAGGGCAATTGCTAATTTAGTAATTGTAACTGCTATAAAAGATATTACGCCTGTACCACATAATGGTTGTAGGCCTCGTAAACAAAGGCGTATGTAGTTAACTATGAATGTAAATATTGAAGGTTTTGACTGTGATAGAAAAAACAAATAAAGCTGTTGCTGCAAATTGGGCTTCTTTATTAAGGCCTGCAGAATATTTTTTGTCGAATGTAACTGGCAATGAAAGTATATTTAGGATTGAGCCATTAGAGAGGGGATTTGGGGTTACTCTTGGTAATGCCTTACGTAGAATTATGTTATCATCATTACAGGGGGCAGCAGTTGTAGCTGTGAAAATTCAGGGTGTGACTCATGAATTTACAAGCATTCCTGGTGTAAAAGAGGATGCAACGGATATTATATTGAATATTAAAAATATTGTTTTCAACAATGCAACTTGTGATAGGAAAAATCTCAGACTAGTTGCGCAAGGTCCTTGTGTAGTGACGGCTGGAATGATAGAAGAAACTGCTGATTTGCAGGTTGTGAGTAAAGATTTAGTGATTTGTACTCTTGATAAAAACTCCAATCTTAATATGGAGTTCATAATTGCAACTGGTAAGGGCTATATTCCTGCTAACGCTCATATATTTGAAGAATTACCTATTGGAGCCATTCCAGTAGATTCAATATTTTCTCCTGTTAGAAGAGTCACTTACAAGGTGGAAAATAGTAGGGTTGGTGCAGAAACTGAATTTGACCGTTTATTTTTAACAATTGAGACAAATGGTGCAATTCCTGCTGATATGGCGCTTGGGTTAGCTGCTAAGATTATGCAGGATCAACTTCAAGTATTTGTTAATTTTCAGGATATTGATAATATTAAAGAACCAGAAGAAGAGAAGTTACCTTTTGATGTTAACTTACTGCGTAAAATTGATGATCTTGAGTTATCTGTCCGTTCGCAAAATTGTTTGAAAAATGAAAATATAGTATATATTGGGGATTTGGTTACTAAAACTGAGTCAAAAATGTTACAGACTCCAAATTTTGGTAAGAAGTCTTTGAATGAATTGAAGGAAGTTCTTGCAGTAATGAATTTAAAATTTGGCATGGAAGTGCCTGGTAATTGGCCACCAAAAAATCTACAAGAACTGATTCAAAAATATGAGAATAAATTATAGTAAATTGAGGATATAATGCTATGAATCACGGTATTAGCGGTAGAAAATTTGGTAGATATAGTGGCCATAGAAAATCTTTATTAGTTAATCTTGCAAAAGAACTTATAGAGCATGAGCAAATCATAACAACAGTTTATAAAGCAAAAGATATTAGACATATTGTTGAGAAATTAGTTACTTTAGCCAAAAAAGGTGACTTGCATTCTAGAAGAAGAGCATTATCTTTCTTTTATAACGATGAAATTATAGTTTCTAAATTATTCGATAAATTAGGAGTAAGATATGACCAACGCAATGGTGGATATTTAAGAATAATTAAAGCTGGTTTTAGAAAAGGCGATTGTGCTCCTATAGCAGTGATAGAATTTATTGATAGAGATATAACAGCTAAAAGGAGTAGAGTTATAACCCATCAAGTTCAAAATAATTTAGCTGAGTAAAAATATTTTTAATAAACTCAGGCTTGTGTAAAACTTTGCGGTTGCTGTTCTGATTTATAAGTTATTTTTGGGTCAGATTACGAAGTTTCTTAGCTTAATTTGCAGAGCAAACCTTGAGTTAAGATTGATTGTTGAATCAAAATCTTTAAAGCTTTGTCTAAATTCATTTAATGACAGTAATTAGTAAAAAAATCATATTACTAACGATCTATCTAAGATATTGGAAACAGAAATTAAGTATACCTTATATGATGTTGAGAACAGTTACTGTATACCGTGAAAAATCCAGGGTATTTTTTTAGATAACTGAAACATTGATATCAAAGACGCAGTAATGCAGCACCCGTCTTAGAACAAGCCAATGGTGAAGAATCATTATTACACATTTATTAAAATCTAACTGCTTAGTAACCGGTCAGCTGGATTTTAGGTCCTTACTTATAAGATATGCCGGCAGAAAAATAAATCATGCCTATCTTTTACGATATATAATATCTTTACGCAATTCAAATGAATTTCACGAACAATGTGTGGAGCGCATATTTTTTTGAAATTTATAGAAATTGCCAACCAACTTTATTAAAGATATCTGCAAGATCTGCAAGATATACAAGAAGAGGAGGAATAGACATCAACCCAATAAGATCTTCAGCAAAAAACCTTATCAAATAACCATAGGAACTTTAGGTAATAGGCTTGCGTATCTTTACTAACAGCCCTTACACCACCATCATAATTGCATGTTTCTTTTTTCCAGCAGTAAGTTTTATTTTACCCTCTTGAATATAAGAGCCATCAATTAATTCAGTTTCAGTAGTAACTATTTCGTTATTAATTTTAGCTCCTTTGCCGTTTATCAGCCTTCGTGCTTCACTGCCTGAAGTGCATAAACCCGCAGCCACAAAGAGTTTAAAAGCAGGCATACCATTTTTTAAAGAATCTGCCTCTAACTTAACTTGTTGTAAATCTGCACCCATGCCTCCACTAAAGGTATCTTGAGCAGTCTCCATAGAGGCTTTAGCCGCTTCCACTCCTCTACAAAGTGTAGTTGCTTCGTTTGCTAAAATTATCTTGGCTTCATTTAATTCCGCCCCTTGAAGCGCAGCAAGTTTATTAATTTCAGTAGTCGGAAGTTCTGTAAATGATTTAAGGAACCTTATCACATCTGCATCGTCTACATTGCGCCAGAATTGCCAATAATCATAATTAGAAAGCATCTCTTCGTTTAACCAAACAGCACCACCTGCTGTCTTACCCATTTTAGCTCCAGAAGCTGTTGTAAGTAACGGTGAGGTCAAGCCAAAAACTTCATTACCAGTCACTCTTTTAATTAACTCTATACCATTTACTATATTTCCCCATTGATCTGAGCCGCCGAGTTGTAACATACAATTATGTTTTCTGTATAATTCAAGAAAATCATAAGCTTGCAATAACATATAACTAAATTCAAAAAATGTCAGAGGTTGTTGTCTATCAAGCCTAATCTTAACACTATCAAAAGTTAACATACGATTAACAGAAAAATGTCTGCCGTACTGACTTAAAAACTCAAGATAATTTAGATTTAATAACCAATCTGCATTATCAACAGAGGTTGCTCCATGATTAAAATCAATAAACTGTGCAAATACTTTGTTAATTGATTGTTTATTTTCTTCTATTTGCTCCTCTGAAAGCATAGATCTCATTTCATCTTTACCAGATGGATCGCCAATCCTTGTTGTACCGTTACCTAACAAAACTATTGGTTCATGTCCAAATTTTTGTAAAATACGTAATATCATGATTTGAATCAGGCTACCAACGTGCAATGATGGTGCTGTGCAATCGAATCCTATATAGGCTCTAATTTTTTTAGATGCTAATAAACCATCAAGACCATCATCATTAGTTGATTGATGGATATAACCTCTTTCATACAAAAAATTTAATAGATCTGATTTTCTTTTCATAAATACCTATTCGCCTATTCGTAACGTAAAGCAACTGCTGGCATCACACTAGCAGCTTTCCATGCTGGATGTATTGTTGCTAAAAACGATAACAGCAATGATGTAGCTACTATTATAATTGTGCTCGTAACTGAAAATTCTGCAGGTAAAGTGGTGAGAAAATATATTATGGGATCAAATATAATTTGACCAGTCATACTTTCTAAAAATTGCCTTATTTGCTCTATGTAAATTGTAAATAATATTCCAATTATGGCTCCTAAAAAAGTGCCAGTAATCCCTATTATTGAGCCACAAATTACAAAGATTCTTAAGATTGATATCTTCTTCATCCCAATAGTTCGAAGTATTGCTATACTTTTTTTCTTATCCTGCACTAACATAATAAGACTTGAAATTATATTAAATGCGGCAATTAGAATAATCAGCATTAATATTAAGAACATCACATTTCTTTCCACTCGTAGGGCGGCCATTAAAGATTGATTTGCAGCCGTCCAGTCGACTACTCTTAGCCTGCTATCAATAATAGAATTGATATCTCTTTTGACAAACTCAAGGTACCGCGGATGATCAATTACTACTTCCAAGTCAGTTGCACTACCTTTATGCTCAAAAAATAATTGTGCGTACTGAAGCGGCATAAAAATACTATTGCTATTATATTCATACATACCAACATCAAAGATTCCAACTACTTTAAATGTTTTTATGCGTGGAACCATACCGAATGCTAAATTGTCAACTTTGGGAGCTATAAGTTTGACATAATCACCAACACCAAGCATCATTTCCCTTGCCATAGTTTTACCAATAAATATACCTTCATTATTTTTATAAGAATTAAACTCATTAATAGATGTCAAAGACCCCATAGCTGGTTTTTTCTCTAAATCTCTGCCATCTATACCTCTAACCAACACTCCCTTAGAGCTACCTGATTCACTATTTATCATTGCTTGAGCCATGATAATTGGTGCCGTATACTCAACATGCTCAATTTGGCTAATTTTTTTCTTTAGCTCTTTAAAGTTTTTTATGTCACCTTGGACTGCACTAATTGTAATATGGCCATTTATTCCAAGTATCTTGCTAATCAACTGCATCTCGTAACCTGCCATAACTGACATCACTATTATTAATGTAGCAACGCCTAAGGCTATACCAACTAAAGAAAAAGCGCTAACAATCGATATAAATCCTTCTTTATTTTTAGTACGCAAATATCTTAAAGCAATTAAGAGTTCTACTTTTGTTATCATTTAATTAATTGTTACTATTTTGGGTGATTTTTAACATTAAAGTACCAAATATAAAAGATAATAATGAGCCGCTTAATACACCAATTTTTACCATACTCATATATTTTTCCACTTCATCAAAGGCTAAAATACCTATAAACAGACTCATTGTAAATCCAATGCCGCAAATAATTGTTATACTATAAAACTGCTTTAAATTTATGTTCTCAGGCAAGGAAGCAATTTTTGTTTTGAGCAAGAAATATACCGTACCAAAAATTCCTAATTGTTTACCAACAAATAAACCTAAAGTTATCCCTAAAACTATAGGGTTGCAGAATACTTTCCAAGATAGGCTTGATAAATTCACCCCGCTGTTTGCAAATGCAAAAATTGGTACAATTATATACGCTACTAAAGGATATAAATTTTTCTCAATATTTTCTATAGGCTTAGACCCATCTGTTGCAGTAATCGGTATAAGTAAGCCGATAATAACCCCTGCAATTGTGGCATGAATTCCGCTCGCCATTATTAAGCCCCAAATAATTATGCCAGTCACCAGATAAATTGGACTAAAAAAAATTTTTTTATTACATAATATTGCAAGAAATACTACACACAAACTAACATACCACAAATACTGAAGTTGCAATGAATCAGTATAGAAAAAAGCAATTATTAGTACAGCAATAAGGTCATCTATAATGGTAAGAGCTATTAAGAATACTCTAAGTGCTACAGGTAAGCCCTTACCACATAAAGCCAGAACCCCAAGAGTAAAAGCAATATCCGTAGCCGCTGGAATAGCCCATCCCCTCATATTTATTTCATAGTTTTTATTAAATAAAATAAAGATAATGATAGGAAAGATTACACCTCCAATTGCTCCAACTAGAGGCAATATTCGCTGGTCGTTTTTAGATAAATGTCCCACCATCAATTCACGCTTAATCTCCATGCCAACACTAAAAAAGAAAATTGCCATTAATAACTCATTTATCCATTCTCTTATGGAAAGTCCAAAAGAGTGATGGGCAAATGCTAAGCTTATTGTAGTTTGGAAAAATTCTTCATAATAACTTGCGCAACTAGAATTGGAAATAATCAGAGTTAAGAAAGTAGCTATAAAAAGTAACAGCCCTTTTTCAACAGTATTATGTATCAATAACGCAAAATTAGTTAATCTTTTTGGTGTCATATTAATCTATCTAAATAGTTCCATTTCTTCTACTAATGTATAATTGTTTTTCCTAATCTTTTCTTTTATTGAAAGAATTGCATGTTCAACTATACCAAGGTTCTTCAGCGCAACACTGCCAAGCTGCAAACCTGTCTCAATTGTAGTAGGCACTGTCATCTCTGCGCCCATTTTCTTTAAGTTTTTACTATGCCTTAGATCTTCAGCTCTAGTGATAATAGGTAGGGTGCTAAACTCTGAAGAAATTACTTTTACTGCTTTTCTGAGTGATATTTTATCGCTCATACTAAGTATAATTGCAGCTGCTTGCTTGGCTCCAACAGCATTTAGTGTATCGAGATCTGATAAGTTACCATGATAAACTGGAAACCCATCTTCCCTTGCTTGTTTGGCGAGAGAGGCGTTGCTATCAACTGCGACATAATTGATTTGTTCTTGTTCAAGCATGTAGGCAACAACTCTACCCACTCTTCCGAAACCTGCTAATATAACATGTTCGCTTAAATCCCCTATTCCTCTTAATTCTTGCAATTGATGAAAAGCAGAACCGTTATCTAGTAGATCTTCTATTTTAGTACCAATAATTGAAAGTAATGGGGTTACAGCCATAGTAACTGCAACCACCATAAACAAAAACTGAGCTAGATCATGTGTTATTACCTCTTGACTTGCTGCTATATTAAATAAAATAAAGGCAAATTCACCGCCTTGCGAAAGTAATAAAGAGGCATGTATAGATTCACCCCGTTGAAAGCTAAAAAAGTTACATAAGGTAAATATGACCAGGGCTTTTATTAAAATGATCCCAGCAGAAAGTACTAAAATATCACTCCATTGAGACATGATAAAACGCCAATCTATTGACATCCCAACTGTTATAAAGAATAAGCTCATAAATAATCCTTGAAAGGGAATTATACTATCTTCAACTCTATTTCTATATTCAGTTTCTGCGATCAGGATTCCAGCAAGGAATGCTCCCATAGCTGTAGAAAGACCTAATTGGCTGGTGCTCCAAGCTGCACCAAGTACTATTAATAGAGTAGTTGTCACATAAACTTCATCTGTTTTTACAGAAGCAATTAATGAAAAAAAAGGCCTTAGGCACCATCTACCAAATAAAGTAATTGCAATAATTGCCCCCAAAGCTTTAAGACTTGCCCAGCCTATTGTTAGCATCATATCGTTGCTCTGATTTAGGATAGGAATAATTGCAAGTAACGGAACAACTGCAAAATCCTGCATTAAAAGTACAGCTAAGGATAGTCTTCCTATTGGGCTAGATTGCGTTCCATTTTCAGCTAGGACCTGCAACACTATAGCAGTTGAAGAAAGAGCAAGAGCTAAGGAGATTACAATTACCATGGCTTGCGATAGCTCTGTGTCTATGTAATGATCAATAACCAAATATGCTAAATAAAAAATTAAGGCTGTTAAGAGAAGCTGCAATCCGCCAAAGCCAAAAACTTGTACCCTCATTTTTATTAAACGTTCAAACGTAAGCTCTAATCCTATTACAAATAAAAGAAAAACCACACCAAATTCACCAAGGGCAGTGGTATACCCTGGCTCTTTTATTAAATCTAAACCGTTAGAACCAATTATAGCACCCACTACAAGATAACCAAGCACAGGGCTTGTTTTAAACTTTCTTAATAATACTACGGTTATTATAGAAACTAGTAATAGTATAAGTACGTCAGGTAAGTATCCAATATCGTGCATGCTCTTTTTAAAATCTTCAACCTATAAAATGTTATTGTATCAACTAATATTTACTTGAGTAGAATCTATATCATTGTTCTATAATTGACTACATTGCATTTTAACTTTTTGCAAATTATAAATCTAATAAAAAAATATATTTATATTTATATGCCAATAGCTTTGATCACTGGTGCTGCAAAAAGAATAGGAAAAATTATCTCATTAAATCTTGCTCAAAACGGCTGGGACCTCCTTCTACACTATAATTCCTCAAAGGTAGAGGTAGAAGAATTAAAAAAAACAGTAGAAAAAAGCGGTATTAAGGCAGAAGTATTGCATTGCGATTTTAGGAATCTAGGTAGCATTGAACATTTAATTAAACAAGATAGCCTTGACCTCTTGATTAACAACGCTTCTAGCTTTGAAAATGATAATATAGGCAATTTTTTTTATGAAGATATTACAAATAAATTAAAGATCAACTTAATCGCCCCAATGTTATTGACTAAGGTATTCGTAAAAAAGTCAGCAAATGTACCTAATTCCAACATTATCAATATATTAGATTGTGGAATCAAAAATATACCAAGCAACTTTATTTCTTATTATATAACTAAAAATGCATTGGCTCATTTCACTAAAATTGCTGCGAGAAATCTAGCTCCAACTATTAGAGTCAACGGGATTGCATTAGGACAGACCATCAAAAACCCTAAACAATCTGAAGGAAATTTTAATAAAGCAATACAACAATCTCTGCTCAAAAAAAATGTATCTGAAAAAAATCTTATAGACACAATTTATTATTTAATCCAAAATAGAAACCTAACAGGGAATATAATATTTCTAGAGAATTAAGAAGGAGCACAACTAACTAATATTTGAGGGATGATAGATCTGTTAGCTGTACCCAGGGCAGAGAAACTAGAGCCTTTTCATTATTTAGTCAAGGGAAATTTTTACTTATTTTATAAGTATAATTATTATATCTAATACTCTACTGCATAAATATCGTAATATATGTACATTTTTTACAAACTCACCCTACGCAGTGAGAAAAAAGCTAGATAGAAGTAATACTAGGTATAGTAATCCTATAAACAAAAATTGATTAAGATGCATAAAACACTAGATATTTATACAGACTATTTAATTTGTCAAAATAGTTATGCAACAACTACTGGTTTATCTGATTTATTATGTGGTGAGATGGGACACAATAAATTTACTAGATTTTTTAATGGAACAGCCTTAGGATCACAGGATCTATGGGGTTATATCAAGCCTGAAGTCAGGAAAAATGAAAAGAAATTAGGTAGAATTTTGATTTTGGATGATTCGATTGAAGAAAGACCTTATACTAATGAGAACGAAATTATGTGCTGGCATTATTCACATGCTAAAGGAAGGCATGTGAAAAGAATAAACATACTTTCTTGTCTTGTTGGTGCTGTTACTCTACCTGTGAGTTATAAAATTGTGCATAAGGAGATAGTATTTTATGATACTGAGAGTAAAAAGGTAAAGAAAAAAGCAAGTATGACCAGAAATGAGCATTTTCGTAATTTAATAAAACAAAGCCATATAAACAAAGTATTATTATGTAATGACTGATAATTGCTTTGGAGCAAAGGAAAATCTAGAATATATAAATGATTCGAAAAAATATTTTATTATAGGTATTAAATCAAATTGCACTATAGCTTTATCAAAAAATGATAAAACGCAAGGTCAATCTCAACAAGTTTCGTCATTAAATCTAAAGGATGGTCAATCTATCAAGGTGTGGCTCAAAGGATTAGAATCTCCAGTGATGCTCATTAGAAAAATCTTCATAAACGAAGATAATTCAACTGACATTCTTTATTTAGTATTAAACGACCTTGACCATGATAGCGACCATTTATATGAGATCTACCAAAAATGGTGGCAAATCAAAATATATCATGAATCAATAAAACAGAATGCAAATAAGTCACTAACAAAGAAGGTAATATCTCGATCAAATCATATATTTGCTTCAATCATTTCCTTTTGCAAGCTTGGAATGCTTCAATTAAAAATTTGTGCAAACCATTTTGCATTGAAATATAAATTAATTCTTAAAGCAAATCAAGCAGCTATGCTAGAATTACAAAATTTATACAAATTAACAACTTGTGCGTAAGGGAAGTTTTAATAAATTATAAAGACTTAGCTATATATGTATCGCAAAAGCAAAAGCTGCTAAAGATGCCTCTTTGATTGCTTCACTGTAACTAGGGTGAGCATGGCTAATTCTTGCAATATCTTCAGCTGTGGCTTTAAACTCTATACTGACACATATCTCTCCTATCAACTCTCCAGCACTAATTCCAATTATATGAGCGCCTAGAATCGTATCATTTGATTTAGAAGTAATAATTTTGACAAACCCTTCAGTTTCGCTGCTAGTTCTAGCACGACTATTAGCTGAAAATGGAAATTTACCAACTTTATAATCTATGCCTTCGGCTTTAACTTGTTCTTCAGTCTTACCGATATAGGCAACCTCGGGATGAGTATAAACAACTGAGGGTATGGCATTATAATTAACATGCCCGTGTTCTCCCGCAATAATTTCAGCAACTGCAATGCCTTCTTCTTCAGCCTTATGAGCAAGCATTGGCCCTTTAATTACATCGCCTATAGCATAGATATTGCTTACTGAGGTGAGATAATTATTATCTACTTCAATTCTTGCTCTATCATCAAGCTTTAGGCCAATATTTTCTAAATTTAAACCAGAGGTATAAGGTTTTCTGCCAATTGCAACAAGTAGTATATCTGCCTCAATATTTTCTTTAATAGCACCTGCTTTTTCAATTTCCAAGGAGATTCCAGCAGTGGTTTTGGTTGCGTTTAATGCTTTGGTTTGCAAAATGAATTTCATACCCTGCTTTTCTAATATCTTTTGCATTTCTTTTGAGACATCTGAATCACAGGTAGCTAAGATTTTATTTGCATACTCTACTACAATAACCTCAGACCCAAGCCTAGACCAAACCGAAGACATTTCAAGACCAATAACCCCACCTCCTAAAACTATCATTTTTTTAGGAATGGTTTTAAAGGCTAATGCCCCGGTTGAAGAGACTATTTTTTTCTCATCTATACTAATGCTTGGCAAACTAATTGGTTCAGAGCCAGTTGCTATAACAAAGTTTTGGGCTTTAATATTTTCGATGCTTCCATCTTTTTTCTTAACTTCTAGCATCTTTTGATCTATAAAACTTGCAAAACCATTGATATAGGAGATTTTATTTTTTCTAAATAAGCCTTCTATCCCTTTACCTAGATCATTTACTACTTTTTCTTTATGAGCTTGCATTTTTTCTAAAGAAAAAGTTAGATCTTTAAATTCAATACCGTACTCAGCAAAATATTTACTTGCTTCAAAATATTTATGTGAAGAGTTAAGTAAGGTCTTAGAAGGTATACATCCAACATTTAAACAAGTTCCTCCCAATCTCTCCCTTGCTTCAATACAGGCAACTTTTTTACCAAGTTGTGCTGCTTTTATTGCACAAACATAACCACCAGGTCCACTACCAATTATTACTACATCAAATTCTTGCATTTTAATTACCTACTACTAATAAATATCCTCTTTATTTTATTGTTTTTTTCATGGTCACAGCTTGAGCATCTGTATTCTTCAAGATGCAACTTATTGCCATATTGAAATTGAGTAGTGAATAACTTAATTCTAATATTATTAAGGTTTCTGCCAATAATATCATCTTCGTAGCATTTGTAAACCCAGTTTTTTACCACATTTAGGGCACCTATATAATTTGAAAAAAAATAGGAATAGTAATAAGAAAGTTGTTACAATACTGACTGTTATTAAGGTGAAATGCATTTGCAATGAATCCAGGCTAATGAAATTATCGGTAGCAGTAGACTTTAATATAATTACTGGCACTGAAGTCCCTATAAATAATGAAGCTAGTAAAGATCTTTTAAAGGAAGAGCGCCTCAACATATTATAACGTTTTTAATATTAAATATCAAAGTTTCTTAACCAGATTTTCGCTGGAGCCCTATTGTCAACACTGGAAGAAGCTGTAGGAGTAGATAATAGAGCAGAAGAGAGACTAATAGCCTGTATTACATCCCCCTTTGGTGGGGATCCCTCCCATCTTTCCGTACCGGATACTGAAAAGAGGCTGACACCACTATCTGTCGCGATTTTTGTTGCTGCAGGTGATGCTGCAGGAGATTTTTCTGTTTTAGCAGTATTTTCAGCATTAGCAGTTGGATTAGGAGAAGATTTTGTTCTGTTGCAGGCATTTCTGGTGTGGTTTGCTACTGCTTTTTTGTTAATAACTCCTAATACCTGATTAGCTTTCACTGTAGCGCCATCCGCAGCTGAAATTTTCGATATAACTCCTGCTGATGGAGCTGTAACTTCTAATGTTACCTTGTCTGTCTTTGGTTCAAGTAATATTTCATCAACTTTAACAGCTCCACCAGGTTTTTTACGCCACTTAGTTACAGTTACTTCTGTAACCGATTCTTCAAGTTGTGGTATTGCTATATTAATACTTATTTTTTTCATTCTTTCTCCTTTTTATTTTTCTTCTTTTTAACTTAAGGCTTTTGTAATAAAATTATCTAATTCTTTGGTATGCAATTTCATATAACCAGCTGCCGTTGATGCTGATTCATCTCTTCTAGCATACAACAGCTATTTATATTTACATTAATTTCTTTTAGTATTTTTTCTATTCTATATCTTCTGGAAGTGCAAATACGCCAGCAAATCCAGAAAGAACAGCATGATAAGGTTTTTCAAGGATTTTGGCTAAAACATTTAATCTACCCCTATGAGCCATACCAATTACTATTTCTTCAATGTTTGCTGCAGTAAAAAGCCTAATAGCTATTTCCATCACAACAATTGCTGCTTCTCCACCTTCTATTGAAAACCTCTCGCTGCTTGGAAATTTTGCCATAAAAATAAAGTATATGGTATTATGGATTAAGCATTTTAATTCTCTCTCCGAAGCGTTAGCAGCCATAGGATAAAGATTATAGGCAAGATAGCGCTGATATACATTAAAAAGCTCCAATTGACATTTTTTGCTGCCAAATTCTCACCAAAGGTAAAAATAGAAACTAAAGTAGTACTGTAAATAAATAACTTTATATTGTTATATCTATTGATATATCGATGATAAAAATTTCTTACTGATAGTGCAATTGGAAGACTGCCAAGTATTATACAAAATAAGGGCCACAAAATTCTATTATGGAAATTTACTATATAACTATTATCTTTTTCTTTAAAAGCAACCTCAATTACCTGATCTATATACTTTTCATTGGGGCCATCAGTATATTTTTGCTTTAGGAAATTTGCTAATTCTAGGTTAAATAAGTATTTATTAAAGGTGATTAAAGTTAACTTTTCGGCAAGGCGATCGTATTCCTGTCTAGTGCCGTTTTGTAATACTAAGGCGATATTGCTATCATTGATAGACAGCCTACCAAACTTTGCAGTAATTGTGATTTCTTTATTTGATGTCCTTGAGTCGTTCATCAAGATTCCATGCATGATATCATCTTTACTACGATTTGCTATGTAAAATGTCAGACCATTGATTTTTGATGAAAATATACCTTTTTCTAATAAAAAAGAAGCATAGTTCTGCTGTAGCGAGAATTGTAACCTTTTAAACTCTTTATATCCCTTTGGCACTAGATATGATGAAAACAATAGTGCAATTAAAGTCATTAGGACTGACGATATTATAAATGGTTTAGCAATCTGAAAATCACTGTAGCGATTGCTTTGTAAAATCAGTAGCTCTTTCTCTTTTATCATTTTGTGCACTTCTAAAACTGCTGTAAGCAGTATAGTAAAAGGCAGAATGTTATAAATAAGTAGCGGTAATATGTATATTGATAATTTTAGGAAATCTTTAATCTCAACTCCATTACTTATAATTAAATCAAAGATTCTAAATGACTGAGTAACCCATAACACTATAGTTAAAAAGAATGCAATAATAAGGCAGAGGCGCAATAATCTGTTGATTTGATATTTATTATATAAACCCATTATTTATTTTTATTTATGTTAAACACATTAATAGCAGATAGAGCTATCTGCATAAAATTTATATTCCGCTGATTCATCATATTAATATTTCGATTCCAGTAATCAAAAACATACTTTTGGTCAGTAGAGCTTTTCGTTAGATGTTCTATGTAAGAATAGTGTTTTATAAAATATTCCATAGATAACTTAATATAATCGTTAAAAATCTTGCCCATATTATTATCTTGTAATTTTATTAACTGCTTCAGAAACTCGATCGGTAGCAGTTCGTATCCATTTTGTTGTTGTTCTAGTACGATTTGAGCCAAAATAAACTTTGTTAAATCTTTGCCAGTCTTAACATCAACCACTTCAATGTTATAATCTCGTTTTATAAGCTGCGCAATATCATCCAATGTTACATAACTACTTGTTGCAGTATTATACAACCTTCTATTAGGATATTTTTTTATTAATAAACTTTTATTTGACATGTTGTTCTTTAGAACATTTCTTAAAGGTTAATATAATACCAAATACTCAAAACAAGTTAAACATAATTGATTAGAGCAATTTACTTATGGGGTAGTCCATAAAAAATAAGCCTATTGAAAAGATAAGATCAAAACTTTATAAGTAATCAGCATAAAATCATTTTAATATTTAATATATACATATGCGTTTTTCCAAATCCAAAGCCATAACCACCTTATTGATTTGTGGTATAAGTGTTTATTTATCACTACCAACTTTTTTTAATAATGCTTTATCACTTATACCTAGTTATTTAAGGGCTGCTCCTATCAATTTTGGATTGGATCTAAAAGGTGGTGCTTCGATTTTATTGGAAGTCGAAGTAAATGAATACTTAAAAAATTATTCACAACAAAACTTGGAGCAGGTGTTATCAGAACTTAGAGCAAACGGTATCCACTATGTTGAAGCAAAAGCAAATATAGAAGGTTTTGAAGTATCATCAACTTTGCTTGCTGACCAAAAAGAAAAAATGCTTAGCGTAATAAGAAAATTAATCGATAATTGTTTCGAATATACAGAGCACGATAATACTCTTAAAATCCATTTTGATAGCACGGTAATAGAAGCAATAAAAAAATCTCTTATGCAGCAAAGTATTGAAATCATCAGGCGCAGAATTGATGAATCTGGCACTAAAGAAATAGATTTGCAGCGCCAAGGCGATAATTATATATTGCTGCAAGTTCCAGGTCTCAACAATCCTGGAGAAATCAAACGGCTGCTTGGCAGAACTGCAAAACTATCTTTGCACATAGTTGCAGATGGAGTCATGATTGATAATCTTGTTAAAAGCCCTATACGTTCTAATTTAAAAGTTTTAGAAATTGTGGATAATAAGCAAAAACATAAAGTAGTTCTATATTATAGGCCAATTATAACGGGCGAGATGCTTATTGATGCCCAAGTTTCATTCAATCAAGATATGCCTGTTGTTTCTTTTAAGCTTAATAATGTTGGAGCCAAAATTTTTGGGGATGTGTCATCAAAAAATATAGGCAAAGCAATCGCCATTGTTTTAGATGATAAAATTCTCAGCATTCCAGTAATTAGAGAACCTATTTTAGGTGGCAATGGTATTATTTCTGGTAATTTTTCTGTAGCTTCAGCTAATGAATTGGCTTTGCTCTTAAGAGCAGGAGCATTGCCAGCACCGCTAAAAGTTGCTGAAGAAAGGGTGATAGGTCCTAGCCTTGGTATTGACTCTATAAAAGCTGGCACTAACGCTATGATTATAGGCATTTCTTTAGTTGCTCTATTTATGATAGTTTTTTACGGTTTTTTTGGACTTGTTGCTAATTTTGCTTTGATTATTAACACTTTTATGATTATAGCGCTGCTTGCAGTTATAGGAGCAACTTTGACACTTCCTGGAATTGCGGGTATTGTTTTAACATTAGGTATGGCTGTTGATGCAAACGTTTTAATTTGTGAGCGTATTAGAGAAGAGGTGCATAATGGTAAGTCCAATCTAGCTGCGGTTGAAAGTGGTTATAAAATTGCGTTTTCAACTATACTAGATGCAAATATCACCACCATAATAGCAGCAATTATTCTTTATATTATGGGCTCAGGTTCTATAAAGAGTTTTGCAGTCAGTCTTATCATAGGAATTACTTGTTCTATGTTTACTGCTATTTCATTAACAAAAATTATTATAGCAATTTGGTATAGAATTATGAAGACAAAGCAGATTTGTGCATAAAACTTTAATATATAAACGAATTAATTGGATATTAGGCGGGTGCAGCATAAGAAAATCCAAAATTCTAAACATTTCATAATTGCACTACTGCAGTATAAAAATTAACACCGCAAATTGCTGTGATAATATCACAGCAGATTGCTAAGTGTTTTCTTAGTACAGTTTCAGAAGGTTTGCTTACTTTTTTCAGTAAATAATATGTTTTCATACAAACTTCTTTTAGCTAAAGTTCTAGTAATTCTTGGAATTAATGCTTATGCGTCAAGTCACATAGAAGAGAGGTATGTGTTTAATGCTAGATCCAGTACGGCAAATGGGTTATAAAATCAATCTATTTAGCAATTAAATAGTCGGATTTTTGCCTTGGTATTCAAGAAAAGTATATCATAAAAGCTGTATGCTCAATTCTAATTATGGAGTAACACTTACAGATGACTGTATAAAAAATACTGTTGATGCAATGCTTAAGATACAATCATTATATAAGATCAATTGTTTTACAAATAAATGTGCAGGCTTTGCAACTGCTCGGGCTAGAGATGCCTCCAACGTAGAAGAGGTACTTAATTGCTTTAACGGTGAAGCAGGAGTTGACGCAACAATAATTTCCCAAGCAGCAGAAGGTAATTTTCGCCTTTGAAGCTGTTGCAATAAAGTTAAGCAAAGAAAATAGAAGACTATCTAAAAACGATTTAGTTTTTGACATAGGAGGTTGCAGCTTTCAGTTGATTAGGTATGAAAGCAATATGCGTTTTGTTTTTGAAAGCAAACATGGGACAGAAAGTTTGGCTCAATTAAACGTAGAAACATCGGTAAACCTAGGAGAAAGCACTACTTCAGAGAAATTTACTAGCTCTTAAGCTGACACTATTGAGCAATGCATGGTCAAATTATAAAGCCTTAGCTATATCTTGAAATTAACTTTGTTAATAGTGTCTATACCAACTTACAAGCGCTTCTTTATAAAAAAATCTTTTAATAATTTGCTACACCTTCTTTCTTCAATTCCTCCATAGTATTCTGGCTTATGATGGGTACTGCTATGAGTATATATACAGGGGCCATGATCTACTCCACCAGTTTTATGGTCATATGCTCCAAAGTATAACCGTTTTATGCGTGCTAAAGATATTGCATAAGCACACATCGCGCATGGTTCTAGGGTAACATATAGATCACATTCTGTTAGATATCTTGCTTGTAACTTATGACTGGCTTCGCGTAATGCTAGAATTTCAGCATGGGCTGTTATATCAATATTACTTATTGATAAATTATGAACTTTAGCAATGATTTGATGGTTAAGCACTATAATCGCACCAACAGGCACCTCTGTATTATCAAAGGCTTTCCTAGCTTCACAAATTGCATGCCGCATAAAGTTGTTAATATGTACCATGCTTGAATCCTATGAATAATTGCGGTACTAATCTTTTATTGTTGAGTTTTTACGAAAATCAGTAGAATAAATATCAATAATTTTTGATAACATCTTTAAAGCTTCTTCCTTAGGCCTTTGAAAAGTATTTCTGCCTATTATAGAACCAGTCCCGCCACCATTTTTGATTGCTTTAATTTCTTCAAAAAGTTCCTCATTATTCTTGGCTATTCCACCTGAAAAAAGCACCATTCTTTTGCCAGCAAAAGCAGAGCTCATTATGTGATGAACTCTTTCAGCTAGCAATTTGACTTTAATGTTATTTTTTTCGTAAATACTCTTATTTTCACTCAATTCTATATCAGCAGAGGGTAGTTTGACTTTAATGATATGAGCGCCAATTAAAGCTGCAATATGCGCAGCGTAAGCAATGACATCAATAGCTGTTTCTCCTTTTTTGGAAATGCTCTTACCTCTTGGATAAGACCAAATTACAATGGCAAGGCCATTTCTTTTCGCTTCAAGAGAAATTTTTTGAATTTCTTCTATCATATCATTTGCCCTATCGGACCCTGGATAAATTGTAAATCCAATTGCAGAACAGCCTAACCTTAAGGCATCTTCAACTGAAGCAGTTATTGCTTGATCGTAGTCAGAAAAATTGGATGATAAAGAATTGGCACTATTAACTTTTAGTATAAGTGGAATTTCGCCAGCGTATTTAGCAGCCACAACTTCAAGCATGCCAAGAGGTGCAGCATAAGCACTTAAGCCAGCTTCTAGAGCAAGGCTTATATGATATTCAGGATCATAAGCGCGTTTATTTATAGAAAAACTTCTGGCAGGACCATGTTCAAATCCCTGATCTACTGGTGAAATCACTAGATTGCCAGTTCCAGCGAGCTTGCCAGAATTTAGCATTTTTACTAGATTACTTTTAACTCCAGGATTATCGCTGTCATAATAAGAAATAATTTCTTTTATATTTGAATTTACACGCATCATGACTTTCCTCCTATCTATATTTCATTTCTTTGACAATATTATAAGATATAGCTTTTTCCCATCTATCCCCATTATCTAATAATTTATCTTTATTGTAAAAAAGCTCGATCCTGGTTTCAGTAGCAAATTCAAAATTAGGTCCTTCAACAATAGCATCAACCGGGCAAGCTTCTTGGCATAATCCACAATAAATACATTTTGCCATATCAATATCATATTTAGTAGTACGTCTACTGTTATCTTCTCTATTTTCTGCCATGATAGTTATAGCTTGAGCTGGGCAAATTGCCTCACATAGCTTACAAGCTATACATCTTTCTTCACCACTTGAATAGCGCCTTAGGGCATGCTCTCCTCTAAACCTGTTGCTAAGGAAACCCTTTTCATAAGGATAGTTAATGGTTACTTTGCGTTTAAACATATAACGTAAAGTTAGAAGCATTCCTTGAATAATCTCAAATAGAGTAAAGGATTTTAAAAAATTATAAACTCGAACCATACACTAATTTTAAATTATAGGACTATGTTTATTATATAAGTTAGTTAAATATAGTCCATTATTTTTGTTCCTTCTCAAATTTTTAATTGAAGCATTCCAAGCTTGCAAAAGGAAATGATTGAAGCAAATATATGATTTGATCGAGATATTACCTTCTTTGTTAGTGACTTATTTGCATTCTGTTTTATTGATTCATGATATATTTTGATTTGCCACCATTTTTGGTAGATCTCATATAAATGGTCGCTATCATGGTCAAGGTCGTTTAATACTAAATAAAGAATGTCAGTTGAATTATCTTCGTTTATGAAGATTTTTCTAATGAGCATCACTGGAGATTCTAATCCTTTGAGCCACACCTTGATAGATTGACCATCCTTTAGATTTAATGACGAAACTTGTTGAGATTGACCTTGCGTTTTATCATTTTTTGATAAAGCTATAGTGCAATTTGATTTAATACCTATAATAAAATATTTTTTCGAATCATTTATATATTCTAGATTTTCCTTTGCTCCAAAGCAATTATCAGTCATTACATAATAATACTTTGTTTATATGGCTTTGTTTTATTAAATTACGAAAATGCTCATTTCTGGTCATACTTGCTTTTTTCTTTACCTTTTTACTCTCAGTATCATAAAATACTATCTCCTTATGCACAATTTTATAACTCACAGGTAGAGTAACAGCACCAACAAGACAAGAAAGTATGTTTATTCTTTTCACATGCCTTCCTTTAGCATGTGAATAATGCCAGCACATAATTTCGTTCTCATTAGTATAAGGTCTTTCTTCAATCGAATCATCCAAAATCAAAATTCTACCTAATTTCTTTTCATTTTTCCTGACTTCAGGCTTGATATAACCCCATAGATCCTGTGATCCTAAGGCTGTTCCATTAAAAAATCTAGTAAATTTATTGTGTCCCATCTCACCACATAATAAATCAGATAAACCAGTAGTTGTTGCATAACTATTTTGACAAATTAAATAGTCTGTATAAATATCTAGTGTTTTATGCATCTTAATCAATTTTTGTTTATAGGATTACTATACCTAGTATTACTTCTATCTAGCTTTTTTCTCACTGCGTAGGGTGAGTGAATATATGAAGCAGGTCAATCGTAACCCTCAGCCTTCAAATAATTTGTGCAGTGAGGACTAAAACTAATTAGTATATAGTGATTTACCAAATGACCTAAATCCTAATGCTGGCAGTGAACAGGCAACACTAATGAGGCGGGCTGCAGTCTGATTTGAAGCAAGAGTGGAATCAGCAACAGTGTAACAAAAACCTATTGTGTTTGATATAATATGCCACAGGCTAATCCAGTTGATTTAGGCAATGGTATGGCAACATCTTCATGGGATCTGTCTTTGTATATAATAGTGCTGGAGTAGCTAATACACTATGAACAGGTTGAAACCCTCAGAATGCTACCAGTGAGTAGCGAAATCTATCTTTAAATGAAAAGAGTTTTATGGAGTAGATAGTTTCTTCAGCAAAATATAAAAACTAAAGCAAGTTTGCGGGTAGAAAAAACAGTTGGCCTTGGACGCGCTTAGTGCCCAAGGCCAACTGTTTAAAAAAGACAAACTAGCATCCTTTCTAATCGCGGAAGGCCCAACTTATAATTACGTCTTTGTTAACAAAAAGTGCCCATTACGTGCAAATTCTATTCATTACTTCCTCTTTGCCCAGAATAGCCATAGTTTTATATATCCCAGGCCCCCTAAAACTACCCACTACGGAGGCTCTCATAATTTGCATCATCTTGCCATTGCTCAAATTACTTTTTGTGGCTAGCTCCTCCAATGCTCTTTTAATTTCTACAGTTTCCCAGTTTATTAATTCTTCTAATGCCCCTTTGATATCTATCAAAATTGACTTATCCAAGCTATTTATTATCTCTTGAGATTTATTATCCATAGGATCCTTTTTCTTTGAATAAAGATCGGCTAATTCTTGGAGCTCAACTAAAGTATTGACCCTAATTTTTAAATCTGAAATGGCTTTTTCAACTTTTTTTTGCCCAATTTCACTGTCGAATTTTAACAGCTTTATTAAATCTGCATCACTTTTTTTGCTGATATAATGGGCATTTAAAAAATTTAGCTTTTCATAATCAAACCGCGCTGGGGCCTCGTTTAATCCTTCCAAAGTAAATAGCTTAGAGGCTTCTTCCTTAGTTATAATTTCTAAATTACCACTACCCCAACCAAGACGCAATAGATAATTACAAATTGCTTCAGGAAGATAACCTGCTTGTTTATAAGCATCAATTCTAAGCGCTCCATGCCTTTTGGAAAGCTTGGTTCCGTCTAGCCCATGAATCAAGGGCACGTGAGCATATACAGGCGTTGGCCATGAAAGCGCCTTGATGATTTGTTGCTGCCTAAAGGTGTTGGTAAAATGGTCATCGCCTCTGATAACATGAGTGATGTGCATGTCATAATCATCCACTACAACCGCTAGCATATAAGTTGGAGTTCCATCAGATCTCAATAATATCATATCATCAAGCTCGTTATTAGAGATGGTAACAGAGCCTCTAATTTGATCTTCAACGGTCGTTTGAGAATGTTTATCTACTTTTAGTCTAATGGTTGGTTTAATACCTAAAGACGCCTCTTTCTTGCCATCACGCCAAGGGCTCTCTATCTTAATATAAGGATCTTTTTCCCTTACCCTTTGAATCTCTTCAGCTGATAAATAGCATCTATATGCAAAACCAGTATCTAAGAGCTGCTCAGCAACTTCAGCATAGTGCTTACTTCTTGAAAATTGCATTACAATCCCATTATCCCAATCTATCTTGAGCCATTTTAGATCCCCAATAATTGCATCAACTGCTTCCTGGGTAGATCTTTCTCTGTCAGTATCTTCTATCCTAAGTAAAAATTTACCATTATTTGCTTTACTAAAAAGCCAATTAAATAAAGCAGTTCTGGCTCCTCCTATATGTAAAAAACCTGTTGGACTTGGAGCAAATCTTGTTATTACTGACATTTTTTATTCTCAAATTATTTACGATAATAAATTTTTTATAGTTTGATATATATTGCTAGCATTTAAGCCAGCTTCTTCATACATTTGCTGCACCGTATTTTGTTCTATAAAATAATCTGGTAAGCATAAGGATCTGAATTTTAATTTGCTGTCTAACAAACCTTCATTCAATAAAAATTGTGCCACATTAGACCCAAATCCACCAAGAGCTCCTTCTTCTACAGTTAATAGTATCTGATGAGAAGAAGCCAAATCTCTAATTAACTCCATATCTAGAGGTTTGGCAAATCTTGCATCAGCTATTGTTATATCATATCCGTCTTTACTGAGCATTTTGGATGTTTTAATGCATTCTCTAAGCCTAGTCCCAAGAGATAAAATAGCTATTTTTTCTCCTTTCTTTATTATCCTTCCTTTACCAATTTTTAAGATTTCTGGCTCATAATTAAACTCAATAGAAGTGGTTTCGGTTTTTGGATATCTTACAGATGAAGGACAATGATTTATATGGTAAGCAGTTAAAACCATTCTTGAAAGCTCGATTTCATCGCTTGGGGCCATGCATATAAAATTTGGTAGGTTACATAAATAAGATAAATCAAAAGAGCCAGCATGAGTTGGCCCATCAGCACCAACAACTCCTGCTCTATCTATCATAAAACGTACTGGTAAAGATTGGATTGCAACGTCATGGACAATTTGATCATATGCACGCTGCAAAAATGTTGAATATATGGCAACAAATGGCTTAGATCTACAAGCCGCAAGCCCTGCAGCAAATGTTACTGCATGTTGTTCTGCAATACCTACGTCATAAACCTGCTCTGGTAATTCTTTAATCATCAAATCTAACCCAGTACCAGAAGGCATAGCAGCAGTGATTGCAATAACCTCTTTATCCTGTTTAGCTATCTTAGTTAGAGTGCTAGCAAAAATTTTACTATAGCTTATGTAAGATTTTTCGGGCTTTTTTTGAATTTTAGTTTGCAAATCAAATGGTAGAACAGCATGATAGCTCTCTAAAGATTTTTCTGGAGAATCAAAACCTCTTCCTTTTTCAGTCATTATATGCAACAAAATTGGCTTATTAATTTGATCATTATCTCTAATATTTCTTAAAACTGGGATTAATTGATTAAGGTTATGCCCATCAACTGGCCCTATATAATGAAAGCCAATTTCTTCAAAAAAATTGCTGCCTGTTGCTAAATGCTTTGTACATTTTTGTATATTTTTGACTACTTTTTCAAAAAAAGGAGTATAATGCAACGCGTTTTTCGCAATGTTCCTGGCTTTATAGTATTGCCTCGATGACAAAAGCTTTGCTAAATATGAACTCATTGCACCAACTGCTGGAGCAATTGACATTTTGTTATCATTCAGAATAACTAGCATTTTAGTGTGGAACATTGAAGCATTATTAAGGGCCTCAAAAGCCATTCCTGCGCTCATCGCTCCATCCCCTATAACTGATATAACATGATTATTCTGCTTCTTTATATCTCTTGCAGCTGCAAAACCTAGAGCTGCGGAAATTGATGTTGAACTATGACCAGCACCAAATGGATCATACATACTTTCATTGCGTTTAGTAAAGCCTGCAATGCCACCAGGTTGCCTAATAGTGGGCATTAGATCTTTTCTTCCAGTTAAGATTTTATGTGGATATGTTTGATGTCCTACATCCCAAATGAGTATATCTTCTGGAGTGTTGAAAATATAGTGTAGAGCAATTGTTAACTCAACAACGCCGAGGCTGGCACCCAAGTGTCCGCCCTTTTCTGAAGCAATCTTAATTATTACTTCTCTGATCTCACCAGACAGGACCTTTAAATCCTCAATTTTAAGTCCTCTCAAATTAAAAGGCAAAGAAACCCTATCTAACAAACTCATTAAGAAAACAATGCTATTATGGACACTTCTATAGCATATTCATTTTAATCAGTAAAGTGAGTCTATAGCTTGCTTAATTATTTCTGGATTATTCATACAACCACTTCTTGTAATTAAATCAGCTTGAAGTTGCCTGTACCATATATGAGGAGATAAACTCTAGCAACTTGAGTATAGGCATAAAATTATATATTTAGATATCTCTTTTGCAAGAGAAGTGAATTTAACCAATCAAATTTTGACTATTAACATTGTTCTTCTTAAAAATTTTTGGAATAACTTGAATTGACCTGGAAGCTGGATCAAAGAGCAAAGTCATTAATGGTTGGTAAAAATAGCTGAAAAATATTGCCCAAGAAGCTATGTACCATATCAGATCTATTAACTCATTAAAGGTCAAAAAATTTAGGAATATTTGAATAATTTCTAAATCCTGTCTTATATAATATTTATATAACTAATTTCTTATAGTGAGATAGATGTTGGCGAGAAATGAGGGTTATAAGAGTATTTATGGGATAGAAATTTTTGTATCTCTCTTAGCTCATTTATATATATAATCATCTATTATAATCAATTAAAGATAAGATAAGTTGTAGTTATCATTTTTTATTATTATCATCCTAATCAATAAGAATCTGGGTAGAGGTATCTTCTATATCATCAAATTGGTTGCTTTTTATCGACCAAAATACGTATATATGCCTAAACTTACAATTATGGACGTTATGGGTATTAGTATAGTAAAACCTTTGGTTATTGTTTTCGTGGAAACTCTTTAGATATCTTGTCTAAAATACTATTAACAAATCCAGCTTCTCCTGGATGATTAAAAATTTTAGTAATTTCAATATATTCATTGATTAAAATACGGACTGGCACTTCAAAATTATGGATGATCTCATAAGCTGCTAGGACAAGTATAGCTTGTATTGGTTCTGGTAATCTACTTACTTTCCATCCTTTTGCTAAATATTTTTGTAAATTCTTGTGTAGAGAAGAAATATTATTATAGGCGTTTTTAATCAAATTTAAGAAATATTGCTGATCAAGGGCTTCACCATTATTTGCTCCATAAGTCAAAATATCAGCTATAATATGATCTACAGGCTTTACATTTTCAGGGGTTAAGGCAATATTATATAAGCACTGCACAGCTAGCACTCGTGCTTGTCTTTTTTCTACAAAAGGATGAGCTAGATTTTTAGTTATTGTATCCATTTTCTATTAATCCAAATTGATTTTTAAGCTTTATTAGATCTACACATGGGCGGGCTGCGGTTTTTGCTTTTTTCAATTGATGGAAAAATGCTTGTTTCTTCATCTGTCGCTTAAAACCATACCTAAACCTACTGGCAAAGCGTAACACATACTCAAATTACAAAAACATCTAAGAATCTCTTGATAGATTAATTCGTTTTCTAGGGGCGTATCTTTAAATATAGTTCCTAAAATCATTACTTCATCATAATCGTGCAATTTCAGGCTAGTGCTTGCTGAGCATAATAAGCTAAATGGCTCGTTAACAGGAATAGTGTCTATAGTAAATTTATTTTTTTCTAAAATGTCATTAACAGCGCTTAACACCTTGTTTGCTAAATAGTCATTTTGTATTGATTCTAGTATAGGTATCTTTGCCATAAGTAATTGTGAATTTTTGGTGCGGATGGTGGGACTTGAACCCACAAGCCTTGCGGCGCTAGATTCTAAGTCTAGTACGTCTACCAGTTCCGCCACATCCACAATTATTAAGGTTCTAAAAAGAACTAAAAGAAATGATTGTAAAAACAGCTTATTCAATATATAAGTATCTGCAGGGTAAAATAATATATGGTCTCTTAGATAAAATCAAGAATAAACTGTTTGTATATTTAAATTTCAAGAATTAGGATAAAAATAATGGCGTATGTAGTTACAGAAAGTTGTATTAAGTGTAAATATACTGATTGTGTTGAAGTTTGTCCTGTAGACTGCTTCTATGAAGGAAAGAATATGCTATTTATTAATCCAACAGAATGTATAGATTGTGGGGTTTGTGAGCCAGAATGTCCAGCAGAAGCAATTATTCCAGAATCAAAATCAGAGGAAGGATTGAAGTGGCTTGAAATTAACAAGAAGTATTCTAAAATATCGCCTGTAATTACTAAAAGAAAGAATCCACTGCCTAATGCGGATGAACATTTAAATGAAAAAAATAAACTCGAAAAATATTTTGCTGAAAATGGTAAATAAGTTATTTTTAGTATTACTAGTGCTTTGTTGCACAACTTTTTATAGCCAAGGTTTTTTGTTTCGCCAAAAATATAAAAGTAAAGTATATGGCTATTGGAAAAGCTTCATGCATGGGACATTTTCTCATGGGCACTGAAAACTGCAAGTGAGGTTATTTTTAATAAAATTTATATTCGCAGCCCACGGAAGCTTATCTAAATAGAATACTTGCTGCATCATTCCAAAAAGTTGTTAGAAAATGTAAAGAGCGATCAATATTAAAGTGATAATTAGTATATTAAGCCGTCGTAGCTCAGTAGGTAGAGCATCGCATTCGTAGCGCGTAGGTTGAGGGTTCGATTCCCTTCGACGGCACCATCCATAAATTGATTTTGTATGCATAGAATTTTTATCTCTTTACTGGTCATTATATTCTCTTTTCATAAAGAATCTTTGGCTAAATTTTATGTTTGAGTTATAAGCTCAGTTTGACACTAAAATTTTAACAGATTGAGTAATGAAGGCAGGCAAATTGCTTAGAAATCTTTATATAAAATTTGATGGTAATCCAGATCTAAAGGACAGCACTCTGTTATATATCCCTCAAAAGCTAAAAGCTCTTAATATTAATGAAATTCAGGGGGATATCGTACTAGATACCTCAGAATTTGATGACAACCCGCTACCTTCACGGTTGGACCATTGAAAATCAAAATATATGTTATGCTGCCCTACTTTCAGCTGCAACAATTGATAAAATTGTAGTACTATCTCTATAAAAATGGAAAGTGATAAGTTCGTTGCTTAGCAGCTCGGATGGTTTGATAAAATTAACTCATGCGCTAGTTATAACCTTCAGAATTGCGAGTTAGATCCGGATTATCAAAGCAATAATAAATATCTATTAACTTTGTCGTGCAATGTTAAAAATGAAACTGAATTTAAAATAGTTGTGCGGGAGCATATTTTACTTGTGAAGCAGCTGCTGGAGAAGAATTTTCAAAAATTAGGTATTAAGTGTAACAAGATAGTAATAAGTAATGAGTCAGCCAGAACCAAAAGCCAAATCTTCTCAATAAAATTGAGAGCACTTTGGGCGATAGTAAAAGAAGTATTAGTTAGGTCAGATGATTTATTAGCAGAGGCGGTAGTAAAAAATAGGTGATATAAACGGTGAATGGTCCTGGAAGACTGACTTACAAATAATTAACTTATTCTTACAATGCCAAATAGAGATTCTAGAAAATGATATCATCATGGCAGGTGGAAGCTGGCTCTCTCAAAAAAATCTAATAAATATCAATTCATTTTCGTTGCTACTTAGTAAATTAGCTCTAATAAATTATCGCCTTTTCTTATATTGCTCAACTCCAATAAACCAAAATTGTAAAATGGCTGATAATAAGTTTATAATTAGAGACTTTACTCTGGCCAATGCTAATTTTTTAATTTCAACTACTTGCTCGCAGAGAGAATTTTAGTTAAAACATAATCCATAAATGGTGGTAATGCAATTGCAGGTTACATAATGGATTGCAATAGTTTGCCTCTCTATAGCAATCTTAATACATTTAATATCGCATACAGAGTTGCTTCTTTTTATACGCTAGTAGTGTTTACAAGCTTCTGCTTTAACTTTTCTTGTCCGGTATTTTTTGCACAGCACCAATTACAAAATCGCTCTTATATGCTATATCTGTTCTAATCGTCACTTGTCCTCTTGCTGCTCCAATTGTGCAGGTTGTTGCTGTTTTAAGTATGCTTTAGAACTAATGAGAAATGCAATTTTGCGGGTGAGAATCACAAAATGTGTTGGGAAGGATGGCAAGCATTACTGATATAATTTTCGATAAGACAGGAATTATAACTTATGGCAGCCCTCATTAGCTTAATAGGGATAAATATAATGAGGAGACAACGCAAATCATTTCTTCAATGGCAAAATATGGTAAACATCCAAATGAGAACAGTTACAGCAGTAACTCAAAATATTCAGCTTCTAACAATAAAAGTAGATGAAGAGAAAGGCATGGAATTAAGCGAGGATAGATAACAGAGCTTGTGATATGGTGGTGGAACGATCAATTGATAGCGATGATTACCTTGGAGCATGGGGGGTTGAGTATAAAAAACATTTAAGTCGCATGATTTTTAAGACAGTATTCATAAAGAGGCTCATAAAATTATAGAAGATTATAGAAGAATTACAAAAAAGGGTTATAAAATTCACTTGCTTTCTGAAGATCAACATTTAGTGGTAAAAACTGTGGCAGAGTAGCCCAATATTAGTGATTTTAAAAGATTATTAAAGCCGGAAGATAAATTTAATATCATTAGGACAATGTAGAAAGAGGAAAAAAGTATTAATGATTGGTGATAGCCTCAATGACTCACCAGCTTTACAGCTTGCTGATGCTTCTTTATCGCTTTCTGCTGCTTTAGCTATTACTTCTAATAATTTTGATATAGTGTCCAAAAAGATTTATTCTCAGTACTAGAATGTTTATTTACTGCAAAGAAATTTATTAAATTGATAAGAGAGAACTTTCTTTTTTCATTTATATATAATATCTTAGCGGTGCCTATTGCGATGATCGGCTTAATGACATTTTTAATAGCAGCTGTTGCTATGGCCAATTTCTCAATAATAGTAGTTTTGAATTCAATGCGATTAAATTTAGATAGTAGAAAATAAGAATATGAATACCAGTATAAGAAATCTTTTATCTCCTAAGGTTGTATTATTTGATTGGGATGGCACTTTAGTTAACACCGATAAAATATATAAAGGAGTATTAGCTGATACCCTGAAGGAAATGGGTATGAGTAATTGGGATAAAGAAGCAGTAGAAAAATACCGCTTTCATTCAAGAAGAGAAGCTTTACCATTAATATTTGGTGAAAGATGGAGAGAAGTAAATGATAAGTATGTGGGTAAAATACAGAAAATTGGTATGCATGCAGTGAACCCTTTTCCTAATGCCTTAAATCTCATAGAGTATTTAGCTAAAGAAAATGTAATTATGTCAATTATTAGTAATAAAGACTCTTGTCATTTAAGAGAAGAAGTAGACTACTTAGGCTGGAGCAAATATTTTCATGAAATTATTGGAGCGACTGATGCCCCAAAAGATAAACCCTGGCCAGACCCAGTATATTTAGCACTTAAAGAACACGATATTAAAGATTACAGTGAAGTATGGTTTTTAGGAGATAGCCTTGTTGATATGCAATGTGCTAAAAGTACTGGCTGTATGCCAATATTATTTGGTACGGAAACTGGAGCCCATATTCAAATGCAGTATCTAAGGATAGATTACTTGCATATACATGATCATGAAGAATTAGTAATACAACATAGGCAATTAAAATGAAATTTTGGATTGTCAATACATTTGCTGACCGCCCATTTGTTGGAAATCCAGCTGCAGTTTTTTTAGTATAGGAGTTTCCAAGTACTGCTGTAATGCAAAATATTACTGCTGGGATAGATTTATCTGAAGCAGCATTTGTAAAAAGGTTTGCCCTGTATCATTATCACATTAGATGGTTCACTCTTAGTTCAGAGGTCCAGCTATGCGGTCATGCAACAGTTGCAGCTACTCATGTTTTAATCAATACTAAAGCAGAGAAAAACCATACTCCAATAAAATTCTGTTATAAATTGTAAGCTAATTTATACTAGCTTCTCGCAAAACTGTTATTTTATAGAGTTTGAAAAAACTGAGCAAGTTGTCAAATTGAGGCCTAATTTGCAACTATTAGCTTGAAATCTATTATAGGGCTTTAATAGTTACTGCAAAGGGAGCAGGTAACTTTTATAAGTATGATTTCATATCGCACAATACTTTGCTCCTCATGTTAGCATAAATGGAAATCCAGTATGTGCCTCAGCTCATTGTAGATTGATACCATATTGGTTAGCTAAATTGGAAAAAAATCTCTACTTGCTTACCAAGCTTTCAGAAGAAGTGGAATAATTAGTTGTGAAGATTTGCAAAACAGGGTATTGATATCTGGCACTGCAATAACTGTTATAAAAGGAGAATTATGTTAGCACCATTTAACTGGGATGAATACTTTATGACTATGGCTTATTTAGTTTCTATGAAAAGCCGTGATCCTAGTACTAAGGTAGGGGCAGTCATTGTAGGCCCTGATAACGAAGTAAGAGCTACAGGTTATAATGGGTTGCCTCGTGGAGTTAAGGAGACTGAGGAAAGATATTTAAATAGAGAATATAAATATATGGCAGTCAATCATGCAGAAGAAAATGCTATACTGCACTGTGCACGCATTGGGATGCCAACTAAGGGTTGTAAATTATATACTCCATGGATACCCTGCAGTAGGTGCAGTAAATCGATATTGCAGGCTGGAATTATTGAAATTATTTATGATAATAATTTTCCAGGCAATCATCAGGAAAAACAAAGAGAATGGGCAGAGAGCATTGCAATCTCAAAAGAACTAATGCTAGAGGCTGGAGTGCTGTTGAGACCTTTTTCGGGGAAATTAGTCAAGATTGAAATTCTTTACCATGAGAAGATTTATCCCATAACTCATTAGGTTTTTTACACCAGTTCTGGTATTATACTGTTCAAATAGGTACTAACAGTACCTAAGTTCTATTTATAAATAATTATCTCATTAAATCTTGCTCAAAACGGCTGGGACCTCCTTCTACATATGTAAAAAACTAGTTTAATAGTATTGCAGCTTCTGATAAGGTAGGATATGTTATTGCTAGCACTGTAGATATCAATGGAGATGGTAAAAATGATTTAATTTATTGGGGTATATGGTGGCTGATCCAAGTAGTAAGTCCAATGCAGGTCAGGCACATATGTTATCTGGCAGGTCTTCTTTTACGAGTATACTTTTTATTAAAGAAGCAGATCTGTCCTTAGGAATACTTTCAAAGAATTGCTGTTTAAAGGATTAGCAAATAATTCAAAATTTGCATAAAATTTATTATTTGTAACTATACCAATACATAAATTTCCATAATTACTCAATTAGATCTAAATTATGATTATATGGAGGCAAAGATAATAGTTCTATCCTGCTATTTTGTAGATATTCTTTTATTTTTTTGACTTACGATATCCAGCATTGTTACATATTAGGTAAATTTTGCTTTTATCTTGGTTTGTTACCTCTAATTTCTTTAAAAATTCAATAATATAATCGCTATTAACTTTCGGATTATCAGTTGTTACTACTTCTAAATCCTTAAGGTTAATAGCTCCAATAATATGCTTACACTTCTAACCACTAAAACTTGGTAAAGTTTTAACACTATTCTTTCTAATCCATCTAGATCTTGCTCTGCTTTGATATTGAGAATGAACACTATCCATAAAATACATAGCTTCATCTTTGTTTAAATTACCTTTAAGCAGACTGTATTACAGTTTAAATTCTTCTTGTTTAGCTAGGTATTAATTTTGGTTTCTTATAACTAAACTTCAATCTGTGTAAAAGTTTGATTATCCAGCTAATGTATATGAAACACAATGCTGCTTTTCTATGTACAGACCTATATCTCTGGCATAAACATCATTATTATCTTCCAGATGGACTATTAACTCTTCTTCTTGTTGAACCCTAAGTTTGCTATAACTTCCCCTGGTGCTAATTTTTCTCCTCTATGATAATCCTCCAGATGCTTCCTTATAGCTTCATGGCCAAAAAAGTAAAATTTCTGATATTTCTATTAGGCTACAGCCTTTATCGTACATTAAAACTGCTTTGATTCTATCACAAGTCCTTTTATCCCTCTCGCTTCGGTAGTGGATCTTTAATTCTTCTCTTGCTACCTCTGTTAGTTCCCTATAACTCATCATTCTTGAATAATACTTTTTCTACCAAAATTTATTAGAGGTATATTAACGCCACTCATATCCAAAACTTAATCATCCCGTATTAAATTATCATCAACATCTTCTTCAATTTGTGTATTGGTCATAGATAAATATTCTCTCATGATATTGGTTGCAATAGGTAATGCACTTGCAGAACCCCAACCTGAATGTTCTGCAACAACAGAGATTGCATATAATTTTTTATCATTTGTGGAAATATAGCCTGCAAATAAGCTGTGATCTCTCATTTTATATTGTAATATTTGATTTCTTTTTGCTTGAGAAACAACTTGGGCAGTTCCAGTTTTCCCAGATAGCGTATACTTCTTGTCAGCAAATCTCCTCCTATATCCAGTGCCTTCTGAATTGTTAAAAACATCATGTAAACCAGCTCTAACCAATTGTAAGTGGTTCTCCGGCAAATCTAATAATTCAGTAGAGAAATTTCTAGAAGCAGCTAAAATAGTTGGTACCACTTTCAGACCAGTAGCGATTTTCGCTAAGGCTGTTGCTAATTGTATCGGGGTTATTAGTATATATCCTTGCCCGATCGTTGCATTAATTGTATCACCAGCCCCCCACCTATTTTTTAGCTTTTTCCCAATCCAATCACTTGTAGGCAGAAGTCCTGGATTTTCAAATGGCAACTCTATATTAGTTTTTTGATTAAATCCCAATTTAATAGCGGTCTCTATTATTGTATCAATACCTGCTGCTAGCCCAAGTGTATAAAAATATACATTACATGATTTGGCTATTGCATTGTGTAAGTCAACCCAACCATGACCTTCTTTTCTATTGCATCTGAATATTCTATTTCTAACCTGGTGTTCACCTGTACAAAGAATTTTTCTTGCAGGATCAATCCCAGTCTTCAAAATTGCCAATGCCGTAACTATTTTAAAGATCGAACCAGGAGGATAGTAATTAGATATACTTTTGTTAATTAACGGTTTACCATAATTAATTTTGAGTTGATTCCAATAATCAAGCTGTACTCCTCCTACAAATTTATTAGGATCATAAGATGGGGTTGAATGCATGGCAAGGATTTCTCCATTATTGGCATTCATCACAACCACACTACCATGGAGTGAAACAAGATTTGTAGCAACGATTCTCTGTAAATTTGTATCTATGGAAAGCTTGATTGTAATACCACGAGATGGGGGATTGTATATCAACTCCCTCATGAATTTTCCAGCAGCATTTACTTCTATCTTTCTAGCTCCTGGGCTACCTAGTAACAGACTATTTAAACTTCTTTCAACACCGTTTTTACCGATTAGAAATTCTTGATAATGAGGTACGGAAGAGCGTTCTGCCTCTTCTATACTCGGTTTTGAAATATATCCAGTAACATGCGAGATCATATTACTGAAAACATACCTGCGTTTATGGCTTCTTATTATTTCGACTCCATATAAATCTGTGCGAACCTCTATTTTAGCTATATCAAGCCATGATAAGTTATCTTGGATCATGATTTGGTTATTTTTACCTGCAGCACGTAATGCTCTTTTTACCCCGAGTCTTGAAATATTAGTTTCATATTCCAATATTTTATTCAAATTCTGTATAATTTTCTCAGCTTCTTTCTTAAAAGGACTAAGTAAAACCAAGCTGTAATAAAATTGATTATCAGCAATTATCATCCCATTTCTATCAAGCAATAACCCACGCAGTGGAGGTATAATAACGATTTTGATGCTATTATTCTCAGCCATAGCTCGGTATTTAGAATTAGAAATAATTTGTAAATAACTGAACCTGGAAGCTAAAGCAGAAAATAAGGTGAGCTTGCCCACACCAAGCAAAAAAGCACGGCGGGTGAAAATCTTATTCTTTTCTCTCTGACTTCTCATTGTTTATTGCCTTTATAGCTAAAGAAGACATACCCAAAACAGTATATAACAACAGCAATAAAAGATATCTTGATAGATTGCCCTAAATATAATTTCTGATCTTGTAAAACCGATAAAAATAGGTTCCTCAATATCAACATCAAAAAAAAAGAAGCGGCATAATAAGACATGGAAATTAACTTACCTTCAGTTAACAGAAAGTTGTGTTTAAAGGATTGCACACCAATTAAAGATAAATGAAAAAGAGAAGTGATCATTGAATAATTTCCTTCAAACAGATCTTGTATTATTCCACATAGAATTATTGATACTAAATCAACTCTGGATCTCTTTACAGTAACTATGACCCAAATTAAAGCTGGAGATATACTTGATAAAAATCCAAAAGTTGATAATACTTTTAAATGTGCAATGAAATTTGTAGCTATTATTAAAAATACTAAAAGTGCACCATTCCTACTTAAAACCATCTAAAAAACCGTATATAATAACAAGTTGCCTGACAATCCAGCTTGTGTCAAGAAATAAAACTACTGCCTATATCTTGCCAAATGCATCTTAAGGCCTATATTATAGCTTAAAGCAATATAAGGAAAGCTATAAAGATGGAACTATTACAAGAAATTCAATACCCAGTACTACCTTTAAGAGACTTAGTCATGTTTCCTGATATGATCGTCCCCCTTTTTGTTGGTAGAGAAAAATCAATTAAAGCTCTTGAATATGCAGCAAGTATCCAGAGCAAAATTCTTTTGGTAGCTCAAAGAGATGCAGCGAATGATAATCCAAAACTAGCTGAAATCTATAAAATTGGAGTAATCTCAAAAATACTACAGTTTTCGAAAGTCCAGGAACCAACTATTAAAATTTTTGTTCAAGGCCTTGAAAGAGTGAAAGTAACAAAATTTAGCAATAATTCAGGAATCCTGCTTGCGTCAACTATACTAATGCCAGATGAAGAATATAATGCTGAAGCAAAGGAAGTTCTAGCCTTACGACGAACAGTAGGAGAACGTTTCGAAGAATATGTAAAAATGAACAAAAAAATTAATCCTGAGATATTGAATAATATTTCGCAAATTAAAAGACTGGAGGATTTCTGCAATGCAATTAATGCTCATATGATTTTATCTGTTGATAAAAAACAGGACCTTTTATCTATAACCTCATTACCTAAGAGACTTGAAAAAACTTTGCTTTTGATAGACTCAGAAACCGAAATGTTAAAAACAGAAAGTAGAATTAAGGCAAGAGTCAAAACCCAGATCGAAAAAAACCAAAAAGATTATTATTTAAATGAACAGTTAAAGGCTATTCATAAAGAACTTGGTGATGACGATCAAAAAGAAGAGCTCAATGAATTAGAAAAAAAGATTAAGCACTCTCATATGTCGAAGGAAGCTAAAGAAAGAGCTCAATCTGAGATAAAAAAACTTAAGATGATGAACTCAATGTCATCTGAAGCTGCAGTTATCAGAAACTACCTTGACTGGCTTACAGAAATTCCTTGGCAAGTATACTCACCAATGAAAAAAAATTTGAAAGCTGCACAAGATGTTCTAGATGCTGATCACTATGGTCTTGAGAAGATTAAAGAGCACATATTGGAATACTTAGCAGTTAATTTAAGAACACAAGAGTTAAAAAGCCCAATTATTTGCTTTGTAGGTCCACCAGGGGTTGGCAAAACTTCCCTCGCTAAATCAATTGCTAAAGCAACTGGACGTAACTTTATCAAAATCTCTCTGGGAGGATTAAGAGATGAAGCAGAAATAAGAGGCCATAGAAGAACTTATATCGGAGCTATGCCTGGAAAAATCATTCAAGCTATGAAAAAAGCTAAGAATAGCAATCCAGTAATCTTACTTGATGAGATTGACAAAATGAGTTTTGATCATAGAGGCGACCCTGCCTCTGCGCTTTTGGAAATACTTGACCCAAAACAAAACGTTGCTTTTAATGATCATTATCTTGAAGTCGACTATGATCTTTCAAAAGTAATGTTCATTGCAACCGCAAATAGCACTTATTTGCCAAGGCCATTGCTAGATAGATTGGAGATTATTACCTTATCTGGGTACACAGAAGATGAAAAAATGGGTATTGCGCAAGATTATTTATTACCTAAACAATCATCAGTTCATGGCGTTAAAAATGGAGAAGTTTCTATAGAGAATGAGGCAATTCTTTCAATTATCTGTTATTATACACGAGAATCTGGAGTAAGGCAACTTGATAGAGATTTAGCTAAAATCATTCGTAAGTGCATCAAAAGAATATTACTAGAAAAAGAAAAATGTTTAGTGGTTAATAATAAAAACTTGAAAGATTTTCTTGGAGCACCTAGGTTTACTTATGGTGAAATTGCTGCTAAAAATAGAATTGGAATTGCGAATGGCTTAGCTTACACCGATTTTGGTGGGGACCTTCTTGAGGTAGAAGCCGTAGTATTTCATGGTAAGGGTGATATTAAAATCACTGGTAAGCTTGGAGATGTAATGAGAGAATCTGTACAGGCTGCATTTAGCTTTATCCGTTCAAAGGCCTTAGATTTTGGGATTAACCCAGAAATATTTAAGGAGAAAGATATACATGTACATGTACCAGAAGGAGCAACACCTAAAGATGGTCCATCAGCTGGGGTTGCCATTTGTATATCGATTGTCTCTGCACTAACTAACATACCTGTATTTAAAGATATAGCTGTGACCGGTGAAATAACACTAAGTGGTAGAGTTCTAGGCATCGGTGGATTAAAGGAAAAACTTCTTTCTGCATTAAGAGGTGGTGTTAAAACTGTGATGATCCCTAAAGAAAATCTAAAAGATTTGGAGGAAATGCCGCAGAAAGTTAGAGAGAATTTAAATATTGTCCCATTAGAAAGTGCTGAAGAAGCTTTAAAGATAGCTTTAGAAGGTAAGCTCCTACCAGTAAGTGCTCCTTTAGCCCATTCTTCTACACAAGGCGAGTTAGTACCTAAAGCTCATTAATGAGAAATATGCAAGAAAAACTTTTGTCAATGCAAGATACTGGTATCCGCGTTGGCCTTCTTGGGGGCTCTTTCAATCCTGCACATAGTGGGCATTTACATGTTTCTTTAAAAGCAATAGAGTTGTTAAATTTAGAGTGTGTGATATGGCTTGTCTCACCCCAAAACCCTCTTAAGTCTAACATGTGGAATTCTTTGGACAGAAGGGTTTTATATGCTAGATTGATAGCTCGAAATGAGAAAAGAATAATAGTTTCAGATGTAGAAAAATCATTTCCAACAACATATACATCTGAAACTATTAAAATTTTGAAAAACACTTATCCCCATGTAAAATTCGTATGGATGATGGGAGCAGATAATATGCTCCAAGTGCATAAGTGGTATAATTGGAAAGATATATTTGAATCAGTATTCGTAGCTGTATTTGATCGCGAAGAGTATGCAGAAGAAGTTATTGCAAGTGAGGCAAGTAAATGTTACAATATGATAGACATTGCTTTAGAGGATTTCAAAAAAAATAATTTAGACAAGAGACATTGGTATTTTTTTAGAATACTTAAATCTCCTTTATCTTCAACAATGCTGAGAGAGGTTTGTCAGTATAAAGACTTTAGAGAGCATGAAAAAATAATTGATATGAAAGATATAGATTACATAAAAGATGTTGTATTAAATAGCCTGGGTCGGGATCAAGCTGATGATATTAAAGTCTGTGATTTAACTAATAAAGTAGATTTGGCACGTTACTTGGTTATAGCCTCTGGGCGTTCGAATCGGCATGTCACTTCTATGATTGAAAATCTCATGGAAAGGCTAAAAAATATAAATGTTCCAAGCACCACCTCTGGCTTAGAAGAAGCAACATGGGTATTACTTGATGCTGGCGATATAATAGTCAATGCTTTTATGCCAGAATACCGTGCCATATATAAGCTTGAAGAGCTATGGGGTTAACAAGTTTCTTCTTGCAGACATTTAATTTTTCGATGCAAAGCCGCTCTATCCATTTTTATAAAATCAGCAGTTTTGGAGATATTACCGTTAAATCTTTCTAGTTGTACTTCAATATAATTTTTTTCGAAAATATCTCTTGCTTCCTTTATAGGTTTATCAAATAAATCATTACTACCACTACTGCTGATATTTCTGCTCCAATCATTATTGGACAAAATTTCAGCTGGCAACATGTCTATAGTTATTTCCTGCTTTTGTTGGCTATTCGCAACGATTACTAGCCACTCAACTACATTTTTAAGTTGTCGAACATTGCCTGGCCAATCATAAAATTTCATTATCTTTAATATATCTTTATTAAGCTCCTGTATTTTATTGCCATAGCTCTCTGCAATTAATTTAATGAATTTTTTTGAGAGTAGTTCGATATCCTCTTTTCTTTGAGATAATAATGGTATGTTAATCTGTGCTATATTTAAATTATAATATAAAGCTTCACTTAGTGACCTTTCACTTAAAGCTTGTTCTGGATTACCAGTTGTTGCTGCAATGATTCTAACGTCGAAATTATGGTTGCCTACAGCAGAGTTTTTCAGGATTTGTAATAAATCTGACTGTGTTTCTAATGTCATACACAAAAAGTCATTGATAAATAAAGTACCTCCATCAGCCTTTGTAAAAACTGAATTCACATTCTCATCACCAAACAATTCTCTTGTGATTACATCCTGTGATTTATTTGTTACATGCCAGTATAAAAAAGGTTTCTCGCAACGGATTGATTTATTATGAATCACCTGAGCTACCGTGGCTTTACCAACTCCATGCTCCCCTGTTATTATCACTCTACTATTTGATTTAAGAGCTATCGAGTTTATTAAAGATCTTAATTTTATAATTTGCTTACTTTGGCCTATAATTTCTAATTCTTCTTTATTACTTTTAAGTCTATTGTTCTCATTCAGTAGTAAATATTTTTCAATGGCCCTCTCAACCATAATTAATAGTTTAGCAGTTTTAAACGGCTTTTCTATAAAATCATAAGCACCCAGCTTGATCGTTTTTACAGCAATATCTATATTGCCATGACCACTTATCATAATTATTTGAGTCTTAGGTAAGCGCTGTTTTATTATTTTTAACAAACCCATCCCATCCATATGGCTGCCCTCAAGCCATATGTCCAATATAACCACTTTTGGGTTAGTCGATAATTGTTCTAGAGCGCCTTGAGTGTCCTTTGCACAAGCAACTGTGTACTTAAACTCTTCTTGTAAAACTTCGGAGATTAGTTCTCTAATATCAGCCTTATCATCAACTATCAATATATCAGCCATAATGTATTGTAATTCAAAAGATTATTTTGTATCTTCAATTATTAGAACGATAGTTGCTTATTGGCAACAGTATTTTTATATATATTACTATTGATTTAGCTACCAAAATCATAACAAACCAAAAATCAATATATTACGGAATACATCTTAACCATCTATTATTAAAGATACGCCCGTCATTTCTTTTGGCACCTCAATCTTCATAACATTCAGTACCGTTGGAGCTATGTCCTTCAATTGTCCATCCTTAAGGCGAATATTTTTATTGCCGAAATAGATTAATGGTACTTTGTTTATAGTGTGCGCAGTATGACTTTGGTTGGTTGTAGAGTCAAAAAGCTGTTCTGCATTACCATGATCAGCTGTGACAAATATGTCACCATTTTGCTCTTCAATTGCTTTTGAAATTTTTGTAAGACATAAGTCTATTGTTTCACATGCTTTTATAGTAGCTGCCATATTAGCCGTGTGACCAACCATATCCGCATTAGCAAAATTTATGCAAATAAAGCTATATTCTTTTTGTCTAATTTTTTCAATTAACTTTTCCGTTAATACATATGCAGCCATTTCTGGATATAGGTCATAGGTTAAGATTTTTGGGGAAGGAACTATAATTCTATCTTCTTGATTGTAGGGTTTTTCTTGGCCCCCATTGAAAAAATATGTAACATGCGCATATTTTTCAGTTTCTGCCATCCTCAATTGTTTTAAGTTATTTTTAGCAATGACTTCGCCCAAAGTATTCCTTATTAATTGTCTAGGAAAAACTACATCCATAAATGCCTCAATTTTATTAGAATAAGATGTCATACCAACTCCTTTCAGATTTAAATTTTTTGTTTGAAAATCCTGAAAGGTAGTATCTAACAACGAGAGCATAATTTGCTGCACTCTATCTGCCCTAAAGTTAATCATGAAAACGCAATCCTTGTCATTCATGCCAGAGTAATCAGTTGCTACATGAGGCTCAATAAATTCGTCACTTTTATAGTCCTCAATAATTGCAAAAGGATCAGAGAATTTTTTAGCTTCTGCCTTAACTAATACTTTATAATATTCTTTTGTGCGCTCAAATCTTTTATCTCGGTCCATTGCGTAAAACCTCCCGCTAACACTTGCAATCTTGAAGCCTTGGTCTATAAAAGCACTAATATATTTTGCTGCACTCTTCGGTGCAGTATCCCTACCATCTGTAATAATATGTATACATACATCAATATTTTGATTACGCATCAATTTACCACATTCCAAGAAGTGGTTGATGTGCGAATGGACCCCTCCATCAGAAGCAAGTCCAACTAAGTGACAAGTTTTATTATTTAACTTCAAATACTCTATGGTATTTTTTATAACCCTATTTGATGCAAATTCACCAGTAGCTATTGCTACATTAATTCTCTCTAGATCTTGTATTATAACTCTTCCAGAACCTATAGTCATATGCCCAACTTCAGAATTGCCCATTTGCTCTGCAGAAAGTCCAACGGCTGTACCACTTGCATCTAAAAGCGAAATAGGCCTTGTTTTTAATGCATGAGTGAAGAACGGAAGCTTTGCTTGAGCAATTGCATTATGCTCATATTGGTTAGAATGACCCCATCCATCTAGTATACATAAAACCATCGGACCTAAATACTCTGACATATTTAACCAGGCCACTTTTCTTTAACTAATTTCATGAATGCAGTTCCCCTTTCCTCATAATTTTTCCATTGATCTAAAGAAGCACAGGCAGGTGATAATAAAACATTACCATTTTCTATATTTTGTGCTTTAATAATTGAAACGGCATTTACTAAGGTGGTTGCAATTGTATATGGCACGTTATTTTCTGCTAAAATCGTTGCAAAACTTTCAGCGGCATCCCCAATTAAATAGGCATGATTAATTTTTTCAAAAAAGGGCTTCAATAATTTTATACCACTATCCTTAGAGATACCTCCTGCAATCCAATAAATATTATCAAAATTTTTTAATGCCCAGTAAGTTGAATCAGCATTCGTTGCCTTACTATCGTTAATAAAGCTGATACCATTAAAATGATGAAATAAATCCATCCGATGAGGTAAAGATTTATATGTTTTAAAAGCAGTGATTATTTCTTCGGGTTTTACACAGGCTGCGATACATGCAGCAAATGCCGCTGCCATATTTTCACTATTGTGTTCACCAATTAAGCTATTTATGTCAGATACATTATACTGTTTTCTTGATTTATAATTGTCATATAGAATGCCAGAAATAACGCTGACTCCCCCTTCTATCTGCTCTGTTCTTGATATTGGTATAACTTTTGCTTTTTTTTTAGAAATAACTTCACTCATTATTTGATTATTAGTGTAGCTATCAGTAGAAATTATTGCCAAGTCCCATTCTTCTTGATTATTAAATATCTTTTGTTTTGCTTCAACGTAGCGTTTAAAAGTTTCATGTTTATCTAAATGATCTGGTGTGATTGTAAGACACACTGCAATGTTAAATCTGGTTTTTTCTAATAAATCTAACTGAAATGAAGATACCTCCAGTACATAAAAGCCTGTATCTAACTCTGTAAGTTCTAGGACGGGGGTGCCTATATTACCTCCGATTTCAGTTTTAATTTTCACAGATTGAAGTACATGGTTAATCAGGGTGGTTGTAGTAGATTTACCATTTGTTCCGGTTATCCCAATAAAGCCCACATTTTTATTTACCTTTTGATATAAAAACTCTATATCACAATAAAGAGGAATGCCTTGATTGCGAGCTATTTTATATAATGGATGCTGGGTAGGATAATACATTGGGATTCCTGGGCTAACTAAAAAGGCATCAGCTCTGCGCCAAATTTTTTCCTTAGCAGGCGAGGCAAATAGTAAGCTCTTGCTTTGATTACTAAACTCTTCTCTAACTTGATTTAAAATTTTCTCGTTATCATCCCAAGCCACAATTTGGGTGTTGCTTTCTATAAAAGAATTAATTGCAGCTTTGCTGCTTTTGGCTAGCCCTAGAATTCCTATTAGTTTATCATTGTAATTATCAAGTTTTATCATTTATCTTAATTTTAATGTTGAAAGTCCAATTAAAGCAAAAATGAATGCTAATATCCAAAATCTTATTACGATTGTTGGTTCACTCCAGCCTGTTTTCTCAAAATGATGGTGAATGGGAGCCATCTTAAACACACGCTTACCTCTTAATTTGTAAAATCCAACCTGTATTATTACCGATAAAGCTTCCATGACAAAAAGTCCACCAGTAATAAACAATACTATCTCATGTTTAGTAATAACACTGATTGTGCCTATAGCACCTCCAAGAGATAGGCTGCCTATATCTCCCATGAAAACCTTAGCTGGTGGGGCATTATACCATAGAAACCCAAGTCCTGCCCCAATTATGGTAGCACAGAATATAGAAATCTCTCCGACACCTTGCACATACTGTATTTGTAAATAGTTAGCAAAAATAAAATTTCCCACTAAATAAGAAATTAAAGCAAAACAACATGCAACAATTATCACTGGGAGAGTAGCAAGTCCATCCAGCCCATCTGTTAGGTTCACTGCGTTTGATGAGCCAATAACAACCACACTAGCAAATAAAAAATATAATATACCTAAATCTAAAGTTAGGTTCTTATAAAAAGGAAAAAACACCATTGTTGCAATCTCATTTTGAGACATTCTGCTTATTGTAATAGAGGTAATTAATGCAGTGATAAATTGCCAACTTAATTTAAGCTTGCTAGATACTCCTTTGGAATTTCTATATTTAAGTTTTTTATAGTCATCTAAGAACCCAAGAGCGGCAAAACTTAGCATCAAAAATAAACAAACCCAGATATAGCAATTTGATAAGTCTGCCCAAAGGAAAGTTGATAATAATATACTTATTATTATCATGAGGCCGCCCATAGTAGGTGTACCTTTTTTATTAACAATATGAGACTTAGGTCCATCAACCCTAATAGGTTGCCCGTCTCTCTGGATAGATTTTAATAACTTTATAATTCTTGGCCCAATGAAAAAGCTAACAATAAGGGCAGTAAAAGTTGCAGCTATACTCCTGAAAGTGATATACTTTACAACATTGAATATATGGTATTTAGAAATAAGTAGGGATAAAAAATAATATAACATTACTAAAAATTTTATTTACTAAGAGTTAGTTTTGTTCATATTCTTCCTTTTAAGATACAATATAAGTAATGTAAAGTAAGTTGTTAAACGTATTATTATCTTATACCATAGCTTTTTTATTTGGTATCCTTATTGGTAACTTTGCAACAACAGCTTATTATAGATTGCCAAGAAGGGTCTCGTTATTTAGATTTGATCAAAAAATAAATAATCCATCTATGTGTTCAAGCTGCGGAACGCAGCTAAAATTTTACGAATATTTACTTCTACTAAGTTGGATAAGCACTTTTGGTAAATGTAATTATTGTGGAGACAAAATAGATCCATCTTCCACTTTGCTGGAGGTAATCACTGGAGTGATCTCCACTTTATTATATCATCTCTTAGGATTTACTAAATCATAGTTTGTATTGCAGCTATATTGCTTCTTAAATTATTACTATCATAAGTACCAAAGGATTTGGCTAGTTCTAAACTATAGCTTTTGCCTTTATAGTGGTAGTCCTTAGAATATTAAATGAAGGCACTATGTATAATTGTTTGTTAAATATATTTCTAGCAATAGTCATAATCATTAGTGATTGAAAAATAACAAGTCTGCCGAATTAGTATTTGCCATATTTTCTGCAGCTTTATTGTGTAATATTTACATTTTTTTAGTATATGTTATATTTATCTTGTTTTTCTCTATTTCATTAAATTTGCTCAAATGAAAAAAAAGAAGTATCCATATTATGGAAGTGTTTTAACACTGCTTGTAGTAATATTTTTTAATTATGTTATGCCAAAAGATTTTTGTATTTTCCAACAATTTGCCAACATGGTTTGTTTACTTAGCAGATGTTGCATCTGATGTTATTCAATATGTAAAATACCTCACCAAAGATAATTTTACAGAGAATGTAGTATTTGGGTAGAAAAGAGTACTATTGTTTTAACTTAAGAGACAGTTAATATATTGATAAAAATACAAGCTGCGCTAAAATAACATGGATTTAGCTTCAAAGTTTTCGATGAATATAAGCCTGTGATGGCAGTAAAAAGTTTTAGAGAGTGGGCTGTATCCGCAGGTGAAGATCCAGAAATTAAAGCTAGATTTTATCCAAATATCAGTAAGAGTAAGCTGTTAGAGGAATGTATTAGCGATAAATCCACACATAGTAGAGGTAGTACTGTGGATTTACTCAATAATTGATTTGGCTTCAGGCAAAGAGCTTGATATGGGGACCGAATTTGATTTTTAGACTCAAAATCTAATACAGATTTTGCTGATTTGTCAGAAGAACTGAAGCAAAACAGAGAAGTACTCCGTATTGCTATAGAAATACATGGCTTTAAAGGATATAAGTGGGAGTAGTGGCATTTTAAATTAAAAGGTGAACCATTTTCAAGATATTCATTTTGATTTTCCTGTAAAATAATTTGTGTCTTTGGGCTCAAGCTATAAATTGCCTTATTTCTCACCCAATTGTAGTATTTTTTGCATTTTTATCTTTAATCTACAACACTTTGTTTCAAATAGTTATAACAGTTCTGTCAGCTCCATAGAACACGGCAGAGTTATTTATAAGGGAATATCTAATAAAGACTAAGGGGTTCCCATCCATCTTGCCTTTTAATTATGATCTAGAAGTCCAGCAAGAATATGTGAGGGCTGGAATTTTGTTTTAAAGATCTGAAGTCAGTACCAGATAATATAGAGGAAGTTAATTTAAATCTGATTACCCTGTAACTAATAAGTATGGCAAACATCTTGCAATAATTAGGCAAGAGGATAATTCTTATAGAGCCTTAATTAGATGCAAAGAAGGGCAGTGGTATATAGAGATTTTAGTAGAATTAAATAATCAGGTATATATAATATCCAAGAGAATTTTCCTTCATGATAAAAATTTTATAAATGAGCCAGTTAAACAATATTAATGAATTATTTGTTTTAGAACTTTCCAATGTTAGCAATTTCACAGAATTATTTAACCTAAAAGCAAAATTTTTGGGTAAAAAAAGCCTACTTGCAGAGCAAATATCAAGGTTAGCAACGTTGACTCCTGAAGAGAAGAGGCAGCTTGGTACTAAGATAAATACTATCAGAGAGTACATTTTAAAAAGCTTAAATGAAAAACAAAAAGAACTGGAAGAATTAGAGCTAATACAAAAATTAAATGCTCAAAGTATTGATATAACTCTTCCTGGTAGAGGCTTTGCACGTGGCAAAATTCACCCAATCACCAACACTATTAACGAATTAAAAAACATATTTGCCCGCATTGGCTTTGCTCATGTTGAAGGGCAGGAAATTGAAGATGATTGGAATAATTTTACTGCTTTAAATATAAATGAATCTCACCCCGCAAGGCAAATGCACGATACTTTTTATATGCAAAATGTTGAAGGGCTTTTAAGAACTCATACTTCAGGTGTACAGATTAGATATATGGAGAAAAACCAACCGCCTATTCGCGTTATCTCATCAGGTAGAGTTTATAGATCAGACTATGATGCAACTCATACTCCAATGTTTCATCAACTAGAAGGCCTCGTTATAGGAGAAGAAATTAATTTTGGACATCTGAAGGGTTGTATATCACAATTCTTAAAAGCATTTTTTAGAGTGAATGAATTAGCTATGAGATGGAGGTCTAGTTATTTTCCTTTTACAGAACCATCAGCAGAAATAGATATAAAATGTGACCGCAGTGCTAAAAAAGAAATTAAAATTGGAGAAGGCAATGATTGGCTTGAGATTCTTGGCTGTGGCATGGTGCATGAGAAAGTTTTAAAAAATGTTGGTATAGATCCAATGAAATACCAAGGATTCGCTTTTGGAGTTGGCATAGAAAGGCTCACCATGTTAAAGCATAATATCCCTGATCTTCGTATCTTTTTCGAGGGTGATATACGTTGGCATGAGATTTATGGTATTTGATATTAATATAATTCCAATTCTACTTTCATTGAATTGATTGTATACTGCGGCACAACAACGTTAAGGTAGGTTAGATATGTCACATAATCATCCATTAATACCATCAGGCACTTAGAATTTTGAGAGGGTGGTTACTACTTATGACTTTTTGTAGGTAAAACTTTATTTATAGAAGAAATACTAAGTAGTGCCAATGAAGCAATTCTTATAACTCGTCCATGTAGGTGGGGCAAGACCCTTAATATGGATATGTTAAAAACTTTTTTAGAAATTAAAATTGATAATCATGGTGTTTTATTAAATGAGAATCATAATAGAATATTATTTGGAGGTTGAGGAATATACTCTTGAATCAGGTGAGGATACTGGTAGCTCAATAGAAAAAATAGAAGAGCAATTAAAATTAGTAATAATATCTCTTTTTCAGGAGCGTAATTACTTAATAAAAGGAATAGAAGAGCAAATTTTAGATTTGATAAGACAGTTTATAAATGGAGGCATAGAATAGAGAATTTATTTGGTAGGATTAAAGAAAACTGTAGATTAGCTATGCGATTTGATAAACTTGATACTACTTTCTTGGATTTATTGCTTCATCTCTTATTAAAAAAAAGTGGAAAAAATTATAAGAAGCAGCAAGAAGTATGTAAAAGCAAGAACTGGTTATCAAAAGGGACATGGTAGGGTAATAAAGGATACAGAAAAGCTTAAGGAATTTGTGGAAGCAAATTACGATAAGACTACTAGAGAACTAGCTCGCAACTAGAATTAAAAAGTTTCTGCAAGTACTATAGCAAGGTTACTGAGGAAATTTGGTTATAGAGCTTATAAAAAACTTTTTCATCATCCAAAAAGGGATACTGGATTAAGAAATGAGTTTATAGGACTAAACAACAAGTTCCCAAAGAGCAATTGGTATTTCTTGATGAATCTTGATAGAAAATAAGTAGTTGCAGAGAATACGGATAGAGCATTAAAGATAAAAGATGTTATGGTGAAAAGGCTTATAAACGTAAATCTAGAATCGGTATGATAGCAGGTATTTGTAATAATGCTGTTATTGCACTTATTATTATTTGAGGTAAATTGTGATAAGGATATTTTTGAGACTTACGTAGAAACTATGTTAATTAAAGAATTAAAAGCTGGGCAAACAGTAGTTCTGGATAATATTGATTTTCACAAAACTGCTAAAGTGAAATTACTAATAGAATCAGTAAGTTGTAAAGTTTCATATCTACCAACTTATTCTCCTGACTTGAATCCAATAGAGTATTACCGGTTTAAAATTAAAAATGAAATAAGAAAAACCATCGAGTCTTTCCAATAAATTGTATAAATTCTTATAAACTCTATTCTATGCCTCCATTTATAAACTGTCTTATCAAATCTAAAATTTGCTCTTCTATTCCTTTTATTAGGTATCTCAGGCTCAATGTCATTATCTTTAACCAGCTTCGTACTTAGGGATTATAGTGCCCTATTAAAGGCCATAGCTTTTAACTAAATTACTGCAAAGCATATACCAGCCATCTATAAGTACGAAAAAGATAATCTTAAATGGTAATGATATTAGCATGTCAATTACTAAGAAAGGTAAAAATATAAGAAAGCCAATTTCAAAAGCCTCCTTAAGCTCACTGATCATAAATGCAGGGATCAACGCATGGAGTGGTATATTTTTTATTATATTTTTGACCAATAAATCTTTAAGTATTAGAGTATTATTATCAATTTCCTCTTCAATAGCTGTATTGTCAAAAGCACCTCACTTCTCATAGCTGTCAAGATCTAAGTTCATCGAAGAAGGCTTTCTTATAGACATCCCTATAGTTCCTGGCTCACAAGCTGGGGGGAATTACAATTTGTATCCTAAAGCTAGTTGGTAATGTAGCTGAGAGGAAAGGAGTATCTTCACTAATGCTTTATTCAGTTGACTGGACAACAAGCTGTGCAAGTTCTCTTAGATGATTAAAATCTAGTTGTTGAAGAACTTCTTTTCGAATGTTTCCTCTTTTTTCTACCCAAGCTTCTGCTGGTCGGTTAATAGATATTTCATTTACTCCTTCTTCAAGCAAAGAGATTTTTTAAGAGTTCTAGGTAAGTTTCTAATGCTGCTAAACTTATGGTAATACCATTGTTGGGAAAATTAAATCTTTTTGTACTAGAATATCAACTATAGTACCATGATTGATACTAATAGTTGACTTAGGTGAAAAATTATTTTTTACTGCATCTGAGACTAATTTACTAAAATCTTGAGCTGCTTGTTGTAGAGTAAAATTTCTAGCTGTTCCAATAGTGGTTGTAGTTATGCCGGTGCCACCAGTGGTTGTTGAAGTTGAGATCTGGTTTTTACCATATTCAAAAAGTTGTTGAGCTCCAAGTGGGATAACGTAAGAAACCAAGAAAGCATTTAGAAGCTTGCGATAAAAATTTACTATCTACTTGACCTATGCACCCAGCTCTACCAGGGGCATCGGTTCCTGTTGACCTTTCAATAGCTATATCTCACCAGCAGGCCGAATTAGCCTTGCTCCACATTATACTAACTTTGGTTTGTCCAGGCTTAACCTTTGACTCATAACTGCTAACAAGACGAGAGCCTTTAGGTACTAAAATATTATTACCTGATTCCAGAAAAACGTCATGCGTTACAATTGCTCTTAAAGTGCCTGGTATATCTGTATTTATAGTAGTACCTTCATTAACTACCACTTTTGGCAGCAATATGGATTGTTTTACTATCTCTTCTTTACTAGCTTCTATTTTTTTATTATAATCATCTTTTTGTTTATCAGGAGTTGGAGTGCCGCTGAAAAAAAGAAATAAACTAATGCTCCAATTGCGATTAATGATAGTACGCCTATTAGCTTTTTATGGTCAGAGTTAATTGCAACTGAAGAAAATTGCTCCTGTATGTTGTTTTAGCAGCTTTTTATACCATCAATTTTATTACTCCCGTTAGGCTGTGCCTGTTGGGGGCTTGTAGTACTTGGATTAGAGGTTGCTGAAGCTTTAGGCTGAACTTTTGTTTCAACTACTGGATTAAAAGAATTCTGATCATTTACTTTTTCCATTGTTCTGTCCAACCAATTTGTTATTAATTATTTCTACTTTTTGATTATTTAATGAAATAAGAAAAGAGGTACTGGTGGTATTTACTAAAATATAACCCTTTAGCTTTTTAGAGGTAGTTTTGATTAGGTTGCTACCTATTTTATTTTCAATTACCGGAATCTTATCTAAATTTTTGGGAAATCTGAAATAAGTATTGATCCCATTATTGAAAATTGAAATTATAAGGTTGTACTGCTGGTATCGTATCATTTTCAGCAACTACGCTGGATGTTTCTGGAGATATTATGTTTTGATTTTCATCAGAGTAAAAGAATCTTACTACGTAAACCAGCTCATCACCTATCAATCCTGCTAAGTCTTTGGATTGTAATTCAAATTGGTAGGTGCGCTTGTTAGTTATTAAAGTCATATTAGTTAGAATATTTTCTTCCAACGGCTTTATGAATAATTGGTATCCAAGTGGTGATAGTTGCCATGCGTAGTTATTACCTACCTAGATGGTTTGTATTTCTTATCCATCAGCAAATTATTATATTGGTTTGATATCCATAATGCACCACTACTCTAAATACTTCATTCTTACTATAAATGAATGTTCTAATTCTGCTATCCGTGGCTATAGGCTTGTCCAATAGGGCATTAGCGCTTTTAAGAATAAAAAAGATACAGACGATTGATGCAATGTATCGCATGAATAAGTTACTGAATTCTTTCATCTTCTATCCTATATAACTTAACTCTAAAACCCAAAGGATTTATTAATCTTTCCTCATCATTCATTTCAATATTTTGAAAATCAAATTCAATGGAAACTATTTTATCCATCTTCATATTCATTAAATCAGTAACCTCAATTAAAATCCTAACTTGAGTAGATGAATTATTAGTAAATATCATAGATTTTAATTTAACTGTTCTACTACTTCCTTGGAAATACAAATTATATGGGCTTTTTGAGTTAGCCACGCCATACTTTGGCCTATAGTCCCCCAAAAAGTAGACTTCAGGTGTAGATAATACCCCCATACAGTGGTTGTATAATTGTATGTATATGTTGAAGGAAAATATTCTTCTCTTGTTGTTATGTATCTATCTCCAAACAAAATAACGTTTTATGGAAGTATTAGCAGAGTAGGCCTCAATTGTTACTAGATCAACTACAGTTGGAACCACAGTTTTTCTTTCTATTTCAATGATGAAGGGTTCTATGGATCTAGTGCTTCTTACATATCTTATAACGAAAAAGAAAAAAGAAACTATTGCTAATAATGCAACTAATACTAATAAATAGAAGATTACGTTGTATAATAGCGGTTTCATACCTTTCTTTATACCAATTGCGTAATATTGCTACGTTGGAAGGAGCAGCAACCTCTTGTTCATTCTTTAGTTTTGCAAAAAAATCCTTTAATCCCATGGCTCATTTTTTAATTACTTGCCAAGGACTAGTAATTTTAGTTAGCACCTAGCAAAAATTTCTTCTGCAAATTGCCAGTTTACAAGATGATCCAAAAAGGCAGCAATATAGTCAACTCTACGATTTTGATAATCTAGGTAATATGCATGTTCCCAGACATCAATAGTAAATAAAGCTACTTGCTCATGCACCATTGGCAAATCAGCATTTTCAGTTTTTGTTACTAATAAGCGTTTCTGACCCTTATCCCAAATCAGCCACGCCCACCCGCTGCCAAATTGCGATGAGGCAGTTCTACTAAATTCTGCCCTAAAATTATTGTAATTGTCAAAGTCTCTTTCAATTTGTTTCAGTAAATTATCTGTAGGGGCTCCGCCACCATTTTGACGCATGCAGTGCCAGTAAAACGTATGATTCCATACTTGAGCGGCATTATTAAATATGGCAATTTCTGCTATTTCATTAGCTGTTTCTTTTATGATGTCTTCCAAAGATAGGGAAGAAAAGTGCCGATCTTTTATTAAATTATTTAAATTGGTTACATATGTTTGATGATGTTTGTCGTAATGAAAAGATAGGGTGTTAGTTGAAATTATAGGCTCCAAAGCATTTTTTGCATAAGGGAGGTCTGGTAATTTAAAGGGGTATTTCTCTTCTTTCTTCATTTTTTTACTTACTTTAAAATTAAAACAATTTATAAATTTACTGATTAATGGTGCTTAATTTAAAAGCAAATGAATTGACCAGTTAATTTATCTTTAATAGTATAAAATAAAATTTGCAAGCTATAAGTGCACTTATTAAATTGGTTTCAAGGCAATGAATATTGATGAAAATAGTAAAGTAGTGATTTTTGGTGGTAGTGGATTCGTTGGTCGTTATGTGATAAGGAGACTGGCCAAAACGAATGCTAAGATAACTGTAGTTGAAAGATCAGCTAGTTTTAGGCAGGATTTGTCTCTAATGTGTGCGATTGGACAAATATCTTTTCAAAAAGTACCAAATTTAGAAATGGGGTGGCAGGAATTACTTGAAGGAGTAACTTATGTAATAAATCTCATTGGAATTTTATTCCAAACAAAAAAGGAAACTTTTCAATCTGTACATATTGAATTAGCAGAAAAGATAGCGCATTTTGCGAGATTAAATAATGCTTCAAGATTCGTGCATATCTCAGCACTGACTTGCAAAACTAGTGAGTCAGATTATAGTATAAGTAAAATTTCGGGGGAAAGGGCTGTATTAAATGCATTTCCTGAAGCTGTGATCTTAAGACCTAGTGTAATATTTGGTCCAGAAGATAAATCTTTAAATTTATTTGCTAAAATTATAAGGTATTCATTTTTTGTTCCAATGATTGTTTTAGGGAAAACAAAATTTCAACCTATATATGTTGATGATGTGGCAGCTGCAATAGAGAAGTGCTGTAGCTTGCCTGATTCCCAAGTTGCAGGCAAAATATTTGAGATAGGGGGAGAGAAACAATATTCACTAAAGCAATTATTTAAGCTTATTACATCTTTAATGAATAAGAAAAGGATATTTATACCTATACCATTCAGCTTATCCTTACTAATTGCATACATTTTGCAAACTATTTTCCATCACCAATATTGACAGCTGATCAAGTGAAATCATTAAAGAAAAATAGTGTAATAACTTCTGAAAATGCGTTAGAAGAACTTGAGATCAAACCTCAAAATTTAAATTTTATTTTAGCAAGATATATTAAATAACTTATGACATTTGCAACAAAATTATATACTAAGTTATTTGGAGAACAGGTGGGCCAAGACGAGTTTGGAAATATTTATTTTAAAAGTACTAGAATACTTAGAGATTTTGGTAGAGAAAATAGATGGGTCTGTTATAATGGGCTGCCTATTGGAAGTAAGGTACCAAGCACATGGTTTTTATGGCTGCATCACCAAGCTGATTTGCCACCCAACAAAAACGATGCTATACATAAAAGTTGTCATTGGGAAAAAAATCATATGCCCAATTTAACTGGAACTAGTTTTTCTTACTCTCCAGATAAGATTAATCATGATAAAAGATTAAAACGAAGTTATAAACCATGGAGGCCTTAGTAAATGAATAAAAGTGTTGTGGAGACAATAGTCGGATTAATTGTTTTATTATTGGCAGTTGGTTCAGTGATTATTGCCTATAAAGAAGGAGGATTTGTTACCCTTGATAAGGATAGCTATATTATAAAAGCTGAATTTGATAAAATAGATGGGGTTAATGTCGGTTCGCCTGTTAAAGTAAGTGGTATAACTATTGGTAAGGTAATTGAACAATCTATTGATAAAAGAAGTTACCATGCCTTAGTACAAATGAAAATAAAGCAAGATATTAAATTACCAATAGATACATCTGCTGAGATAATTGGTCTTGGGTTAATGAGTGATAAATATATATCACTTGTTCCTGGGTCGGATGATAAGTATTTAAATAATGGTGGAGTTATAGAATTTACTCAATCATCGCTAAGCCTTGAATCTTTGATAGGTAAATTTATATTTGGAGGAGCTGAAAAAAAAGCAGGTCCTAAAGGTAGTAGTGTTGAATTAAAGGATAGCCTTAATACCGAGCGAGAAAATGGCCATAGTAGTATATCTGATGAAATTGACTCAATAAATGTTTCTGGCTAAAAAATGTTAATAAAAAAATTTTTTATTTTTTCATTTTGTTATTTTGCTATTTTAGAAATAGGTTTGGCTGAGGTAAACCAAGAGAATAAATCGATATTTTCTATATTTGAACAAGAGAATGCTCATCTAGATGATAATAAGAGTATTTGGATCAACCCAGACGAAGAGGATGGAAATAATACTGTATTGATCCCTAAAGAAGTTGCAAATAATAAAGATTGTAATATTGCTAATTTAAAAGTTATAGACGTAAGCTTTGGCAGGATAGTAAATTTAAAAAATAAAGTGAATGAGAAATTAAGGTTTGCTAATTTACAGATAGAAACAAAACGTTGTGTGCAAGAGGTGGCTGTTACTTTATCACCGAATTATAAGGCCTTTATCGAAATAATTGAGAGAGATACAGGCGTTGTAGTATTCAATGGTTGGATATTTTCTGGCTATAAATCGTTTGCTCAACCAATTTATGGAAATTATTTTTTTACTTTGAACTGGTGCTCAATGACAGAATAAACGGTTGGCTTGTTATAGATAAGCCAGAAGGAATAAGTTCAACTGCTGCAATTAATAAATTAAAAAGGTTTGTTAAGCTTAGTAAAATTGGGCATACAGGGACTCTCGATCCATTTGCTTCAGGGGTGATTATCACAGCAATTGGTGAAGCTACTAAGCTTATTGATTATGTGATGAATCAAGAAAAATCTTATGAATTCTCGATAAAATGGGGTGCAAGGACAGATACGCTAGATCCGACCGGTGTGATAATTCAAAGATCTATAATCATTCCAACATTAGAAGAAATTAAATCTTGTATAGAAGAATTTAAGCATAATTCTATAATAAAGCAGCAGCCTCCTAAATATTCTGCTCTGCATGTGAATGGCAAAAGAGCGTATAAAATGGCTCGAGCTGGACAAGAGTTTTCTTTAGTGGAAAGGGAAGTTTTTTTGAAAAGTATAAAGATAATTAATCACATGAATGATACGACGACTTTTGAAATAAGTTGTGGCAAAGGTTTTTATGTGAGGTCTCTTGTAAGAGATATTGTAGATAAATTAGGGGCTTGCGGTCATGTTTCATATTTAAGAAGAATCAAGGTGGGTAAATTTACACAATTTGATTCAATAAAGCTGGATTATTTATTACAGTTGTTGCATAATGCCTGCCAGCTAGAAATGTTCTTTGATTTTTTGAAGCCAATAAACGCGCTGCTAGACGACATCTTAGTTTTGCGTATTAATGAACAAGAAATCAGAGCATTACGTCAAGGAAAAAAAGTTCAGGTAAAGAATTTGAATTGCTATGAAGGCCAAAAGCTTATTGCATGCGATATTACAGGATATAAGGTTATAGCGGTCTGTATTTTTAAGGATTCTGAATTAATTCCTAAACGTGTTATCAATGATTATGATTTAAATTGAAATAGGAGAAAAAGATGTCGATTTTCAAGAAAAAGAAAAGTAGTTTAATAAAAGAATTTGCTAAAAGTATTAATGATACCGGCTCTGTTGCAGTACAATGTGCTGTACTTACAAAGCAGATTAATAATTTAACATCCCATGCGCAACAGAATCCCAAAGATTTTCAATCAAGAAGAGGTTTGTTGGTTATGGTTAATAAGAGAAAAAGGCTTCTAGCCTATTATAAAAGAGTTAATGAGTCTGCACATCAAGATTTAATAGCTAGATTAGGCTTGAGAAAATAAATTTTGCAATTTTTGTGATATTGCAAATTTTAAGCAGTAAACTAAAGAGGATACTAAATGTTTGATATTATCAAAAAACAAATAAAATGGGGAGGAGCTATGCTTACCCTAGAAACTGGTAAAGTAGCCAGGCAAGCAACTGCAGCTGTTGTTGCATCTATGGGAGAAACAGTAGTTTTATGTACAGTGGTCGGAGAAAAAGAATCAGCAGTTGATGCAGGTTTTTTGCCACTGACTGTTCATTACCAAGAAAAATTTTATGCATCAGGGAGAATTCCAGGTGGTTTCATAAAAAGAGAAAATAAACCAAGCGAAAGAGAAGTTCTAGTTTCTAGGTTGATTGACAGACCTATTAGGCCTTTGTTTCCTGATGAGTACCATAACGCTGTGCAGGTTATATGCACTGTACTTTCTTATGATGGAGTTAATGATCCTGATGTACTTTCTATAATAGGTACTTCTGCGGCTCTAGCGATTTCGGAAATTCCATTTACTGAAGCAATTGCTGCTGCAAGAGTAGGTTATAGAAATGGTGAATTCACCTTAAATCAAAGTAAAGATTTAGAATCTAGCTTAGAGCTAGTTGTGGCAGGAACTAAAGACTCTATTTTAATGGTTGAATCAGAAGCTAAGGAGCTACCTGCATCTGTTATGCTTGAAGCGGTCATGTATGGTCAAGAAGCATTTAAGCTGGTAATTAAAATGATTAATGCTTTGGCTAAAGAAGTCAAAAAAGAAAAATGGAAATTTGAAGTAGCTAGCCGTAAGGAATTGGCTAAGGAACTTAATAGTTTGGTTGGTAAGAGCTTAAATCAAGCATACCTCGAGCCGCAAAAGCAATTAAGATATAGCTTAGTTGATGAAGCTAGAAAGAAAGCTATAAGTGAGTTGGTTTCTGAAGAGGTTACTGAGCACGCGATTAAGACAGAGTTTAACCTGATATGCTATAAAATTGTACGCAATATGATTGTGAAAGATAAAAGGCGCATTGATGGTAGAAACCTGGAACAAATTAGACCGATAAATTGCGAACTTGATTTACTGCCAAGGGCTCATGGCTCGGCATTATTTACGCGTGGAGAAACTCAAGCTCTTGTTGTTACCACAATAGGTACTTCCCAAGATGAGCAAATGAGTGATGATTTATTGGGAAATAAATCTGACCACCTTATGCTTCATTATAATTTTTTGCCTTATTCAGTTGGAGAGACAAGCACATTAAAGGCTCCTGGAAGAAGAGAAGTGGGACATGGTAGACTTGCTTTGAAAGCAATTGCGGCAGTTGTGCCTTCGAGGGATGTATTTCCTTATACAATCCGGGTAGTTTCTGAAATCACAGAATCAAATGGTTCATCTTCTATGGCTACAGTTTGTGGGGCATCGTTATCTATGATGGCTGCTGGTATCCCTATTACTAAACCTGTTGCAGGGATTGCAATGGGTTTAATAAAAGATGGTGATAATTTTGTAGTTTTATCAGATATTATAGGAGATGAAGACCATTTAGGTGATATGGACTTTAAGGTTGCTGGCACTCGAGATGGTATTACTGCACTGCAGATGGATATAAAGATCGGTGGCATCGGTAAGGAGATCATGGAGATTGCCTTGGAGCAGGCCATAAGAGGATTAAACCATATTTCTTCTGAAATGGCTAAAACTATTGAAAAGCCTAGAAAAGAAGCAAGCTCCTATGCTCCTAAGATTGTTAGTATTCAAATTGATAAAGACAAGATTAGGGGAGTAATAGGGTCTGGTGGCAGAGTCATTAGAGAAATATGTGAGAAAAGTAGTGCTAAGATAGATATAGAAGAAACAGGTAAAATAAATGTTGCAGGTATGACGGCTGAGTCTATAGAAATCGCTCTTAAAATGATTAGTGATATTGTGGCAGTTCCAGAAGTTGGCAAAATTTATGAAGGTACCGTAATAAAATTGACCTCTTTTGGAGCTTTTGTTAGATTTTTGGGGGCTGTGGAAGGATTACTTCATATTAGCGAAATTGCTAATGAAAGAGTTGAAAACATTGAAGATGTCTTATCTGAAGGTGAATCAGTTACCGTGCAAGTAATTGGCTTGGAAAAAAGTGGCAAAGTGCGTCTGAGCGTTAAGAGTATTCTAAACAGTGGTGATAGTGGCTATGAAAGTAGCTCTAGTTCTGGAAATTCTGATAAATCTACCAAAGATAGAGCTTCTGACAGATTTTCTGAATTTGGTCGCAAAGGTAGGCGCAGTAGAGAGCGTGAAGGCGATAAAGGAAATCGTCGCGAAGAAGGCCACAGTGATAGGAGTAGTCGTGAAGATAATAAAAGATCGAGCAGAAAAAATGATAATTTTGATGAAGGCCAGAAACGTAGACGGTTTTTTTAAGCATTAAAATATTCCCTCACCATGAATTCCAGTATTTTTGTTATACTGATTGAACCACAGATGGGAGAAAATATAGGAGCAACAGCCAGGGCTATGAGTAACTTTGGCTATTGTAATTTACACATAGTAAATCCTCGAGATGGATGGCCTAACCAAAAGGCATTAGAAATGGCCACACATGGGAAGTTTGTTATTGAACAAGCGGAAATATTCCAAGATATCGAATCAGCAATTTCTAATATAAACTATCTTATTGCAACAACAGCTAATACTAGGTATTTACCGAAAACAGTTAATAGCCCAAGTGAGATTGCACACAAGATTGGTCAGTATGTTGACTCTAAACATTTAATGAAAATAGGGTTGATGTTTGGCAGAGAAAGGAGTGGTCTTACAAATAAAGAAATATCTTTTGCAGATGAAATAGTGCAAATCGATACTGTAAAAACCAATCCATCATTAAATTTAGCACAATCGGTTTGCATTATAATCTATGAGTTGTCAAAGATTAACAAATTAGGTAGCAGCAAATTTAATTTGATGCAGAAAGCAACTCAAGCAGAGTTATCATATCTTATTGGGCACTTGGAAAATGAACTGGATGAGACAAATTTTTTTCAACTACCTGAAAAGAAGCAGGGTATGATGCAAAATATAAGAAATATCATTATGCGAATGTGCCTCTCTTCTCAAGATGTCGGAACATTAAGAGGTATCATAAAAGCCATAAAGAAAAATAGAAACGGGAACTAGATTTCTTCGTAGGGTTTGGATGTGTTACTAAAGAGTGCTATAGATAAAGTATTTTAATTTGAATATAGGAGTGAAGTGTAGTGAATTCTATATGAGCTACCGATGAGCTACTGAGTGTGATGCCCATAATTAAATTATAAAGATGAGCCTAATTATTAGTTGTCTTCTCTTGTAAGGTGCAAAAGACTGATAGCAGTATGATTTGTTGTGATTAAAAGTAGCACTCGCTTGCTATACGTATGTCATTTATCATGTAGATATAGAGGATATTTCAAATTACCAAGCTACAACAGAACAATACAATTATGGTCAAGATTAATATTACCGCTAACCATAATGTTACAGTTAATTTAAGGGAGATTATACAGGTATCATTGATTTTACTACATCCGCAATATGCCATGGAAACCATACAAACAACAACTGAGTATTTGGCAATATAACTAAATTAGGTATGAGTAGTTATGGATGGTATTGCAATTAATAATAAGGGCAACAGTAGTGACATATCAACAGCTTGCTCTATTTCAATTTTATTTCCGCACTTAGTTAGCAAATACCTTTTTCTCTTTGAATCTTCACCTTCTTGGATAATCTCATCAACATAACGTATAGTAGGCTTTCATATTTTGCCATATCTTTTTTTCTACGTCAAGCTCATCTATGATTCTAAATTTTAATTCTTTGTAGAAATCTTCAGCTTTACCTGGTATCCCATTCCAAGTAAATTTTGTATCCAAAATTTGAATTGATTCTGTAAACACTATTTCTCCTGTTAAATCAATTATTTCTGGTATAGGGTTCTTAGCTTCTTCTTTGATTTTAAGCGTCTCCTTGTTCAAGCGCAATAATCGTACTCACCATATTCATTGAAGCTGTTGGATCTGTCTGTTGCAGGTGGTTGGCATTTCTAACTGAAGCTATAAGTAACTTCGTCATATTATTTTTAGTTCCTTTATAGAACGTATCTTAGATGATGCTGGGGCTATTTTAGGTTTCTCGTTCCGAATCTTAGGTTTTATATCAGTTTCCACAAAACAATACCTCAAAAGTGATTTTATTTAAATTAACAAATTCACACCACTAACTATACCATTAACCAAAATGCTAGCAGTTTTTATTTTTTTATCAAGACCCATTTCCTAAGGATTCATTCATTGCGATTTGCAACTCTGCAAACTCCTTATTAGTGCTATTTTTAATAGCTCTCGTTTTTTTCCAAATGCTCTATTATGCATAGCGAAATTTAAGTTAATATTAGGTTGGTTTACCCCAATACCCGAAAGCATTGAAATGAGTTTCTCACTATTTTGCTTTAACATAAAATAAGTAAATTCTCTCTCAGCATTAATTGTGCTAAAATCTCTTTTCATTATCAGGCTGCAAAACTTTGGCAGTGAATTCATTATTAGTTCCTGTTAGTATATGGTCTTCCAAGCTCCAGATAGCTAAACTTTTACCTCCCAAATTTGGCAACAAATCAAAAAACTTAGATCAGCTCCTACAAAAATCGGATTAAGTAGTTAGTACAAAGCTTTGAATCTGGGCACTATCTATTTATATTGTTAACAGGCAGCAAAATTTTTGGAATGTTTTGTGTCATAGTAAATTTTTTAATATTCTAATTAATTAACAACAAATACTCATGCCAAAAGTTTCTGCATCAATGTTATCAGCTGACTTCTCTATCTTAAAAGAAGAAATAACTAAGCTTGAGGAGGCTGGCACTGATTGTATACATGTTGACGTTATAGATGGTATTGTTGTACCCAATATCGTCTAAGACCTTAAGGTCATTGCAGATATCGCCCAAGCACTCTAAAGTTCCATTAGATGTTCATCTTATGATAGAAAAGCCAGAACACTATATAAAAGAGTTTATAACAGCTGGCAGTTCGATTTAACTATTTACTTAGAGGTTACTCAAAACTTTGAAGTAGTCGTTAAAGAAATTAAAAAATATGGAGTAGTAGTTGGTATTTCTATATCACCTGATACTGATGAGGGTGTTTTGAATGATTTATATAACTGCGTGGATTTAATATTAGTTATGACGGTATACTCTGGACTTGCTAGTCAGAATCTTTTATCCTCGCAGCTAAAAAAATTACTAATATTCACAGTAAAATCAAGGCAACAAACTGCAAAATATTACTTGCTATAGATGGCTGCATCAACGAAGCAACTGCTAAAATGTGTCAATGCTGGTGCTGATATCTTAGTTGCTACTAGATTTATATTTAACAACCTTAAATATAAGGAGAATATAAAAGCTCTTAAGGCATTTAGTTGCTTTTATTGGGATTATTGTTTGCTAAAGTAGATTAGCTATGCGATTTTGGTAAACTTGATACTACTCTCTTGGGATTTGTCGCTTTATCTCTTATTAAAATTCAGGGTTGTTAACAGTTTCTATGAAGATTATACACCAAATCATTTTTTATCTTTGGAACTTCATGAAAATTTTGAAAGGTATCACAGCTTCTAGAGGGGGGGGACTATTAATACGTTTGCAAGGGTAAGGACATATGATAAAGATAAAGAATCAGATTTGGTATCTAAGGCATTTGGTAATTTTTACAATTTAGTCGATCAAAAGTGTGTGATGCTAGCTTACAATGGAAATTTACCTACATTAAACATTATAGAGTATAACGCAAAGCAATTTCATCAGAAATTCTAAGACTAAGGATAGAAAAAGTGGTTACTTTCTAAATTTGTTATCTACAGCTCAAATCCACTGGATTAGTTAAAAATTTCTCAGATTTTTCTTTGACAAATAAAATCTATAACATCCTGTCTTAACCCTAGCTTATTAAAATCTAAGGAGATATTGTTTTGATTTTGGATCATTATCACTCCTATTGCTGCTCTTCTTAAAGCAAATGGGTCTTTAGAGCCAGTTGGCTTGATATTGTGAAGAAACATTTGATTTAATGTATCAAGCTTTTCTGCTAGAGCAACAATTATACTGATTGGTTCTGTCGGTATAGAATCATTAGGCCCTTTGGGTTTATATTGATTTTTAATTGCATTTGCTACTTCTATATCTTCACCATTATCTAAGGCATAATAGTATCCCATGATGCCTTGAAGCTCTGGAAATTCTTTCACCATATCAGTTAACAAATCTGCTTTCATTAATTCTACAGCGGTTATTACTTTTTCTTTATCGCAATTGATTTGCTCTGCTATTTTTATAGCGAGTACTTTAGTGCTTTGCACTTTATCGTATACAGTGCCAATTTTGTTATGAAACAACAAATTTTTTAACTTTATAACTCGTGACCTTAATTTTTCTTTTTTGTCATTATTAAAGAAAAATGCCGCATCACTTAATCTAGCTGCCACCACTCTTTGATTGCTTTTAATAATTGTTTTGTTATTATTATCTGTAATGACATTAGCAACAATACCAAAAAAAGGGGTAATGCTTCCTTTGTTGTCTTCAAATAGGAAATATTTTTGATTATTTTTTAAAGTAGTAATTAGAAGCTCTTTTGGTAAGTGAAGAAATTTTTTGTCAATTTCTCCAATTGATGGCACAGGCCACTCAACTAGACCTGAAACTTCTTCTAAGAGCTTTTGATCATCTATTAAAGAAACACCCAATTTATTAGATTGGTTTCTTAAGTTTTTTGTTATTATTTTTTCTCTATTCTGTGGCCAAATTTCAACAAATGCTTTTTTTAAGGCAGTTTCATAATCATCTGCATTTTGAATGGTAATCTTTTCTGGAGCCATAAATCTATGACCATAAGTGTAATTATTTGATATTAAATGCCCGAAATCTACCTTAATTGTTTGAGTTCCTAATAGGCATAAAATATTATGTATTGGTCGCACCCATTTTATTTTGTAATTAGCCCAGCGCATTGATTTTGGCCACACTAATTTGGATATACTTTCTTCTATAATCTTTGGTAGTATTTCGGTTATTTTTTTATTTTCTTGTTGGTTAACCCAAAAATAGAAATTCCCTCTTTGTTCTAAATAATCCTTTGAAGGGGTTTGATATTTTTTTAAAAAGCCATCAATAGCTTGTTCAGTAGAATTAATTCTAGGGCCCCTTATTTCTTCAATGAATCTTGGAGTGACGATAGGTAAGTTCTCTATAAAAAATCCTACTCTTCGTGGTGTGGCAAAGTAACGTCCAGAAAGTTTGATTGTTTTAAATATATCCCCAATCTTATGAATCACATCTCTAAATAAAGTTTCAGCCATAGAATTTTGCATACTAGCAGGTATTTCTTCGCTGAAAATTTCTAATAAAAATTTAGCTACTTCCACAAATCAACTTACCTTTTTACTTATGGAAAATATATATAACCTAAAGCTGATAGACTTAAAATATTAATTATCTCTTGGAGCAAAAAAACTTGGATTCTTAAATCTAAACTTTGCTTCATCTATTTTTATATTGGTATCTAAATTAAGAAGTAAAATTTCTGTTGAGGTGATTTCATCATTCACTACAATTATTTTATCTATAGTAAATTTTGGCTTTCTCTTGAAATTTAATACTAAATACGGATATTTATCTATTTCGCTAATTTCTTCCTTTTTAGAGGCAATTATTTCAATATTATTTTTGTGATTGATTACAGATATGATATTAACTATATTTTTCAAAGAGATATTTTGGGTAGTAAGTAATTTAGCTAAGGTATGATCTTGATCGATTTTTGTTAATTCTTCTATGTCGTGATCATAATAGGATACCTTATTATTATTGCTGATTACTGTGATTTTCTTAGGTTTTAAGTACTCCCATTTGAGCTTTCTAGGTTTTGAGAGATAAAAAAAGCCAGTTCTTTCCATACCTTTTTCTGGACCAACTTGTTTAAATTTGGCTTTTGCTGTTTTGATTTGGTTTAAGTAATTCTCAACTTCCTTTATGATTTCTTGGCTCTGGGCTCCTGATAATTTGTATGAAAAAATTATGGATAAAAAAGTGATAAAAATGTATATATTTCTTAATTTATTAAACATTATAAACATAAAATTGATAGTAGGAGAATTACTTGATTTACTTGTAAGAGAGTTCATTTTCTTGCTTATTTGGTGATATTGCAAGTGCAACTCATACCATATTAATGATTAATTCTAAAGTATGAATGAATTTTGGAAAGTAATTAGTAAATTAAAAGGTATCATTATATTTTTTAGTATATTAGTTGTATTTTCCATTACTATTTTAAGTGGTAGTTTTCTCTTTTTAAAATATCATGGGCCAGTCTCCTCAAAATTTATTGGAAAGTTAATAGGAACAGTTTTAGAGCGCCATATAGAAGGCATAAAAATTGAAATAGACCATGTTGAATTGGCAGTAACAGATGACGTAGTGGATTTTTCTGTTTTTAATCTGAAAGTCACTTACAGTCAAAACACAATGACAGTGCCATACTTTAAGATGGATATATATGTAAGTAAAATACTAAGGGGTGATATCATAGAAGCTCTCTCTCATATTTCGGTTCCTTCTGATATTGAGATTAGTAGGGCACAAAACCCTAATAACATTATAGTGAAAAAAACTCCTAAAAATGTGGCAAAATCAATAAAAACTTACTTAATGAGTCATGTTGGATTTGTAAGTTATTTACCTGAGTTATTAAAGGATATTAACTTTAAAATAAGGAACGCAGATAAAAAAACAGTTCTGATTTTAAGTTTAAACAATCTTACTTTTACCTTGATTGAGGATAGAATTTTTAACTTTAGAGGAGACCTTAATGCAGGAAGCGATTTTATAAATTTTGATTTTAACATTGATACTACTAAACCTAATGTTATTGAATTAGAAGGGAAGTTAAATTTTATACCCATATCCTTATTATGGGCTAGCTCAGCATATTATGCGAAAATTCAGAGCAATTTAAAGCTAGACCTGAATTTAGACAGCAAAATAGGAAAGTATGGATTGGAATACGTAAATTTTGATGTTGTTAATTACCATGGATTTATACAAAAGAATGATTATCTAAAACATGATATAGTACCTAAAAAATTTCTATTGTCTGGCAAGTTGTCGAGTCAATATGATATTGAAGTAACTTCCATTTTGGAGGCGGATGATCTTGCACTGAGGGCTTTTATTACTAATAAAAATGGCAAATTAATTGGTAATATATTAGCTGGAAAAATGAAGTTGAGGTCAGTTTTAAATTATTGGCCTTCGTTTATTTTAAAAGAGACAAGTACTTGGTTAGTTTCGAATTTAGATAAGGGATATGTAACTGGTGTAGATGCTAAAATCAATATTGACTTAAAGGAATTAAATGCGGGTCGACCCTTACCTAGAGAAGCTATCAACGTACATATAAGTTTAGCAAATAACATAATGCGTTGTATGCCTTTACCTTATATTGTGCCAGTTGTGCATATTAATGAAGGTACAGTTGTGGTTTCTGCTGAAGATGTTGTGCTTAAACTGAACGACGCTACTGTGTTAAATAGCAGAACTAATAACATTATGGGTATCATAAATTATAAAAATGAGCAAGTTATCCTTGTCTTAAATGGCAAAATCACTGGATTAGCACAAGACGTTATAGATGTAGGTTTTGCCTATGTTCATGCTCACAATAGAGAGTTAAAAAATTTTAAAGGCGAAGCTGAAACCGAAATAAAAGTAGCTATACCATTGAACCAAGAGTTTGTTCTTGATAAAAAAAGTGTGATTGTGCATTCAAAAATGAAAAATATTTCAAACGAGAAGTTACGTGGTTTAATTAACCTGTCACAATTTGACATTAGTGGACAATTTATTGGAACAAAATTAAGTGTACAAGGAACAGGCATCATTAATAAAGCTATAAAAGCGAGTTTTAATCTTGAAAAAAGTTTGTCCAATGAGTCTGCAATCAAAACTAATATTACTATAAATGCTTTAGTTAATGATCTCAAGAAAAATGGAGTCTTCAAAAGTAATATAGCAGATGGAGAATTGAAAGGTAATATAAATATTTTCTTGTTAGATGATCAATATAATATTAATGGTTATTTTGATTTACAACAATTAGGACTGGTTCATCCAATTGGAATTGAGAAGAAGATTGGCGAAAAAGGAGACTTGTCGTTTAGTATTCATGGTTCGCCTTCAAATGCTTTAATTGATATATCAACGTATTCATTAAATTTGCCAACCTTTAATAGTTCAGGGAGTGGTGTTTTGAATGAAGAGGGACTTGTGCAATTGGTTTCTGAAAAAAGCAGAATAAATGCAACTGATTTTGGTTTCAAGTACAGTAAAAGTTACCAAGGAGATATAAAGCTTCATCTTCACGGAGATAAAATAGATCTAAGCAAAATCAATATAATTGGTTTAGTTAAAGATTCTGGCTTTGGAAAAGATAAGAGTAATAGCAACAGCTTTACTTTGAGAACGGACTTCAAAAATATTATACTACATCAAGGGCAAAATTTATCCGCTCCTAAAATTAGCTTATCATGCAAAGCTGATAAATGTAGGGAGTTTTCATTAACTGGCAGTTTTTTTGATAATACTAAGATCAATATTTTTTATAGCTATCCAGTTATATCTGTAGTAACAGACTCTGCTTATAAAGCCCTGAGTGCATTTGGCTTATATAATAGAATGAAAGGCGGAACATTGGAGTTCAAGGGGCAGTTTGATGAAAAAGATCTTTTGAAAGGAAATTTACTTGTATTGGATTTTTATATAAAGAAAGCTCCTCTACTAGCAAAACTTATTTCCCCTCTCACTTCTTTTAGAGGCTTAATAGATATTTTAAATAATAAAGGTATATATTTCGATAAAGTGAGTGCCGGTATCGTTTATGATAAAAAAAAGGTGTTTGTAGATGGATTGGTGATTACCGGACCGTCACTTCATATAAAGTGCTCTGGGGTCTTAAATGAAGAAAATGGAAAGGTATCAGGAGAAGGTATTATAGTACCTTCTAATATAATAAATATTGCTACTAAACATATACCACTAATTGGGAAGGTGCTATCAGGTGGGGATGATAATGGCATTATAGCAACGAATTTTTCTTTAGTCGGAGATATTAACCATATGTCTATAATCATCAATCCATTTTCAATGCTGGTACCAGGCTTTTTAGGAGGTTTTTTCGATAAAGAAAAGAAATTTAGAAAAAAGGAGCGATTCCCAGAGTAAATATGCTACTTTTTTAAATTGGCTGTTATAATTAAAAAATAATTGATAGGTATTACTGATTACTTGACAGAAAGCTGAAAGCAATTATACTAACTACCGAGCTATAATAAATTATAATATGACAAGCTATATCTTGGTTGTAGAGTATAATTAATATTTTTGAGCAAAATAGTGAAAGCAGTAAGTTTTTTAAAGGAAGTAAAACATGAATTAATCAAAGTTAAGTGGCCTACTCTTAAGGAAGTTGCTATAATTTCTTTATTTGTTGTGATTGCTGCAGGTATTGCTGGGTTATTATTTTTGCTTGTTGATTCTACTATATATAAAGCTATAAAATTGCTTCTTGGTATCGGAGGATAAAGTGAGTTCCGGTTGGTACATCGTCAACACTACATCTGGATGTGAAAACAAAGTTGCAAAAGCTATAAAAGAGGAAGCAGTAAAAAAAGGTATGAATGATGTTTTTGAGGAAATCATCGTGCCTACTGAAAGTTATGCTGAAATAAGAAGAGGTAAGAAAGTTGATACTAAGAAGAAAATTCTTCCTGGTTATATAATCATTAAGATGCATATGACTGAGAGTACTTGGGGCTTAGTGAAGAGAATTCCAAATGTTGCCAAGTTTTTGGGAGCAGATAATAGGCCTGCTAAAGTTTCTGAAAAGGAAGTAGAAAGAATATTGAAGAAAGTTGAAGAGGGCAGTGTTGCTAAGGATGTACCGGTATCTTTTGAATTGCATGAAGTGATTAAGATAATTGATGGTCCTTTTGAGACTTTTACTGGGGTTATTGAAGAAGTAGATAACAAAAAATTAAAGTTAAGAGTGCTGGTGTCTATTTTGGGGCGAGAGGCTCCTGTAGAGCTCGAATTTAACCAAGTTGAGAAATTTAATAAATAAGGAGTGTTACTGTGAAAAAGAAGGTAGTTGCTGAAATAAAATTAGAGATCCCTGCAGGTAAAGCAACCCCTGCACCTCCTATTGGTCCTGCTCTTGGTCAGCGTGGTTTGAATATAATGGAGTTTTGTAAGCAATTTAATGACAGAACTAAGGAAATGAAGCAAGGAACTCCGGTTCCTATAATTATTACTGCATATGCTGATAAGTCTTTCAGCTTTGTTTTGAAAAGTCCACCAGTGAGTTACTTTGTTAAAGAGTTTGTGGGTATTGCTAGTGGTTCTAAAACTGCAGGCAGGGCAACTGCTGGTCAAATTGCAATTGGTAAAGTTAAAGAAATTGCCAAGATCAAAATGGTTGATATGGGTATAGATAATTTAGAATCTGCTGTAAATATGGTAAAAGGAACAGCACGTTCTATGGGTGTTCAAGTTGTAGAATAGGTTTTAAGATAATGGCGCATAATAAGAGAATAAGTGGAGCAAAGGCTCTAGTTAATCAAAACAAGCTTTATACTTTAGATGAGGCTTTAAATGTATTAGAGCGGTATAGCAAAGAATTTAAGAGTAAATTTGATGAGACTGTTGAGGTTGTTTTTAAGTTAGGAGTTGACCCTAGGCATTCAGACCAGATGGTAAGAGGTGTCATCCCTATGCCTCATGGTTTAGGTAAAAAGGTATGTGTTGCTGTATTTGCTAAAAACGAACGTCATGAAGAGGCTTTAAAAGCTGGTGCAGATATTGTTGGCAGTGAAGATTTAGTAGATAAAGTTAAAGGTGGTAAAATCAATTTTGATATTTGTATTGCAACTCCTGATTTTATGTCTAAAATAGCAGTGCTTGGTAAAATTCTTGGTACTAAGGGTTTAATGCCAAACCCTAAATTAGGTACAGTTTCTGATAATATAGTCACAGCAGTCACAAATGCTAAGTCAGGCCAAGTTGAATATAAAGTTGAAAAAGCAGGGCTAATTCATGCAGGGGTTGGCAAATTAGGTTTTGCTTTGGCAGCTCTTAAAGCAAATATTGCTGTTCTATATAATGCAGTTTTAAATGCGAAACCTGTAGGTGCGAAGGGGGTATATATGCAAAAAATGTATATCAGTACTACACATGGTCCGTCCATAGCACTTGACTTGAGAAGTATGCTGGTTTAAGATGCTCACCTATTTTAAGTTTTGATGAGTTTTGGGGTGAAATAGTGAATAGGATTGCAAAACAAGGGGCTGTTGAGCGGATTAGGTCCTTATTTGAGTCAAGTGAAGTAGTTATTTTAACACACAATAAAGGCGGGCTCACTGTATCTGCAGCTAATGATGTTCGTAAAAGCATCAAAAAGGAAGCTGATGGAAAATATTTTGTAGCAAAGAATACTTTAGTGAAAATTGCTGTAAAGGGAACTTGTTATGAAAGTTTATCGGAGTTGTTGACTGGTCCTGTTTCCGTTGTCTGTGCAAATGAACCTACCACTGCAGCTAAAACGTTAATTAAGTTTTGTAAAGATGATGATAAGTTAGAAGTCATTGGCGGGGTAATAGGGAAGGAAAAAGTAAGTGTTGGGCATATAAATATGTTGGCAACTCTGCCATCACTTAATGAATTGCGTGCTAAGCTATTGTCAGTGATACAAGAACCTGCTAGACAAATTGCAAGGGTTATTGCTTTACATTCAGAGAAATAAAATTATTAAATTATTTAAAAATAGGAGATATTGAAAATGTCAAATTTAGAGAAAATAGTTCAAGAACTTTCTGCACTTAAGATCACAGAAGCAGCTGAACTAGTTAAATTGTTAGAACAGGAGTGGGGTGTTAGTGCTACTGCTCCTATGGCTGTTTCTTCAGCTGTTGCAGCCTCTGAAGCTGCTGCTCAAACAGAATTTGATGTAATGTTATTAGAGGCTGGTGCAAACAAAGTTTCAGTGATTAAAGAAGTAAGAAGTGCAACAGGTTTAGGTCTAGTTGAAGCTAAAACATTAGTTGAGAGTGTTCCAAAGGCTGTTAAATCTGGAGTTTCTAAAGAGGATGCTGAAAAAATTAAACAACTTCTTGAAGCAGCAGGTGCTAAAGTTGAAATTAAATAAATTTAGCGTATCTCCAATATTATATTTGGAAAAGGAAGCAGGAGCTTAAGCTTTTTGCCGCCTTTTCTTTGCTTTGTTTAATGAGTTTACGGTGTGGCTGTGTCTTTACTTGCGCTAAAAAAACGTATCAGAAAAAATTTCGGTAAAATCTCTAGCGTTGCAGAGATCCCTAACCTTATCCAAGTTCAGAAAAAATCTTATGAGGATTTTTTACAAATTAATATTGATCCAAATAGCAGGCAAAGCAGAGGTTTAGAATCTGTTCTTTGTTCAATATTTCCTATTTCAGATTACGATGGCAAGGCTACAATTGAGTATGTAAGCTACGAACTTGGTGCCCCTAAATACGATATAGAGGAATGTATTCAACGCGGAGTTAATTATGCCGCTCCCTTAAAGGTAGTACTACGGTTGATTGTTTGGGATATTGACGAAGAAGTTGGCATGAAAGAAGTAAAAAGCATTAAGGAACAGAGCGTTTATATGGGTGAGATACCGCTTATGACAGAAAGTGGTACCTTTATTATTAATGGAGCTCAGAGAGTTATAGTATCCCAAATGCATAGGTCACCAGGCGTCTTTTATTATCATGATGAAGGTAAGGGGAACGTAGCAGGTAAGTACCTATACTATGCAAGAATTATACCTTACAGGGGATCATGGCTTGATTTTGAATTTGATGCCAAAGATTTATTGTTTTTCCGTATAGATAGAAAGCGCAAAATGTATGTGACTACACTCTTAAGAGCATTAGGTTACGATAAAAATCACATACTAAAAGAATTTTATAATTTTAAAAAATTTAGGAAACAAGGAGATTCATGGATTGCTGAATTTAATCCTGAAGATTTTAAAGGTACTAAAGTATTAAGAGATATAATTGATGCAGATAGCGGTGGATTTATCATAAAAACAGGGGCCAGGGTTACTCCTAATGTTATTAAAAAACTTAAAGAGCATCAGAAAAAAAGAGATTATATACTTTCTATAGATGATATTTTAGGATGTTATGTTGCTACATCTATTATAAATAAAGAAAGTGGTGAAGAGTTACTTACAGCTGGCGATGAAATAACAAATAATCTCTTAAAGCAGATTGAAGCGGCTGATGTTAAAGAAATTAATATATTAGATATCGATAATGTAAGGGTAGGGCCATACATAAGAAATACATTGATGGCCGATAAAAATTCTTCCAAAGAAGATGCTTTAGGCGACATTTATAGAATTTTAAGGCCAGGCGAGCCAGTTGCCAATGAAGTTGCAGAGAATTTGTTCAATTCTTTATTCTTTGATAGTGAAAGATATGACCTTTCTGCTGTTGGAAGAATGAAAATTAATGCTAAGCATGGTTTAGGTATATCTGAAGAATTTACAGTATTGACCAAAGAAGATATCTTAGCGGTTGTTAAGTATATCATAGCAGTAAAAGATGGAGCAGGTGAGGTTGATGATATAGACAGCCTTGGTAATAGAAGAGTAAGAGCGGTTGGAGAATTAGTTGAAAATCAATTTAGACTTGGTTTAGTTAGAATGGAGCGCGCTATTATAGAGCGCATGAATGCAGTAGAAATTGATACAGTGATGCCTCACGACTTAATTAACTCAAAAACATTAATGTCAGTGGTGCGTGAATTTTTTGGTACGTCTCAACTTTCGCAATTTATGGATCAAACAAATCCACTAGCTGAAGTCACTCATAAAAGAAGGTTATCAGCTCTTGGACCTGGAGGTTTAACAAGAGAAAGGGCTGGATTCGAGGTGAGGGACGTGCATCCTTCTCATTATGGTAGAATATGCCCAATTGAAACGCCAGAGGGGCAGAATATTGGTTTGATTAACTCTACAGCTACTTATGCAAGAATCAATAAATATGGTTTCATTGAAAGCCCTTATAGGAGGGTAGTTAATGCCAAGGTGACAGATATTATTGATTATTTATCAGCGATAGAAGAATCTAAGCATACAATTGCTCAAGCAAATGTTGCTTTAAATAAAGATGGATCTTTTGCAGTTGAAATGGTGAGGGCTAGAAGAAAAGGAGAATATGTAACAGTTCTTGCAAAAGAAATTACTTATGTAGACGTTTCTCCTAAGCAATTAGTATCAGTTGCTGCGTCTTTAATTCCATTCTTAGAAAATGATGATGCTAATCGTGCATTAATGGGTTCAAACATGCAACGTCAGGCTGTTCCATTATTAAAGAATGAAGCTCCGTTAGTGGGTACAGGTATGGAAGCGGTTGTTGCTCGTGATTCTGGCGCTGTTTTAATTGCTAGGAGGGATGGTATAGTTGATCAAGTTGATGCAAGAAGGATAGTTATAAGATGCGAATCTTCGGATGAAGATAGTGCACCTGGTATTGATATATATACCTTAACTAAATTCCAAAAATCTAACCAAGGTACATCTATGACACAAAGGCCGATAGTCAGTGTCGGAGATAAAGTATCAAAAGGAGATATAATAGCAGATGGATCTTGTACCGAACTAGGGGAGCTTGCTCTTGGCCGCAACGTACTAGTTGCATTTATGCCGTGGAATGGTTATAACTTTGAAGATTCAATTCTGATTTCTGAACGTATTTCAAAAGAGGATATTTTTACGTCTTTACATATAGAAGAATTTGAAGTTATTGCGAGAGACACCAGGCTTAGTCCGGAAGAAGTGACGCGCGATATACCAAATGTTAGTGACGAAAATTTGAAACATCTAGACGAAGTAGGTATAGTACACGTTGGAGCTAAGGTTAACCCTGGTGATATATTGGTTGGAAAAGTTGCGCCAAAAACTGAATCACCACTAACTCCTGAAGAAAAATTGCTACGGGCTATTTTTGGTGAAAAAGCAAAAGATGTAAAAGACTCATCGCTTAGAGTGCCTCCTGGTGGTGGTGGTGTTGTTGTAGGAGTTAGAGTTTTCACTAGAAGGGGCGTGGAAAAGGATGAGAGAGCAATGGTTCTGGAGCGTTTTGAAATTGAAAAAATTTCTAAAGACAGAGATGATCAAATTGCTATCATTGAGAATTTTGCTTATTCAAAAATTAGAGAGCTTTGTTTAGGTAAAGTAATTCTAGGAGGTCCAAAAAGCTTAAGAGTTGGAAAACCTTTAACAGAAGCTGATTTGGAAGCATTGCCTAAAAAACAATGGTGGCAAGTTAGTATTGATGATAAAAGTGCTATGCTTGAGCTTGAAAAACTTAAATCTTCTTATAACCAATCACTTGGAGGGCTTGATAGTGTTTATAAGAATAAAGTTGAAAAAATCCAAAGTGGTGATGACTTGCCGCAGGGTGCGTTAAAGGTTGTTAAGGTCTATATAGCTAAAAAATTAAAGCTACAGCCAGGTGATAAAATGGCTGGTAGACATGGTAATAAAGGTGTGGTTTCTAAAATTGTTCCAGTTGAAGATATGCCATTCTTAGAAGATGGCACGCCAGTAGACATAGTCTTAAATCCTCTTGGTGTTCCTTCAAGGATGAATGTAGGTCAAATTTTGGAAACGCATCTAGGTTGGGCTTCTGCTAATTTAGGTAAACAAATTGGTAAAATGTTAGATGCTGTTGCTGTAAATGGTGAGGCAAATAGGCTAAGAAACGCTCTATGCGAAATTTATGACTCCAGCCGCAGCAGTGATGAGCAGGCTAGAGAATTAATAACACAGCTCAGTGAAAAAGAAGTTAAAAATCTTGCCAAAAATCTAAAAAAAGGTATTCCTTTTGCAACTCCTGTATTTGATGGTGTTAAAGAAGAAGAGTTAAATAAGCTACTAGCAAAAGCCGGATTAGATACTTCCGGTCAAGTTAGGTTAATCGATGGCAGAACTGGGGAATATTTTGAGAGAAAGATTACAGTTGGATACATCTATATGATGAAATTGGATCACTTAGTTGATAACAAAATACATGCTAGATCAATTGGGCCTTACAGCCTCGTTACCCAACAGCCGCTTGGAGGTAAATCTCATTTCGGTGGTCAGCGTTTTGGTGAAATGGAATGTTGGGCATTACAAGCATATGGTGCGGCTTATACGTTACAAGAAAAAATTACGTTCAAAGCTGATGATATAACAGGGCGTATCAAGATATATGCTGCTATAGTAAGGGGAGACCCGGTATTTGAGTATGGAATCCCTGAATCATTTAATGTGATGGTCAAGGAACTTCGTTCTTTGGGTTTAAATGTAGAGATGCTAGAAGATGAACACTAAGCTTGTCTTTAAAGGATTTTTAATTAAAATTTATAATTAGTAAAAGATTGTGGTAATTATGAGTGAATTGGGACAGCAAACATTATCTGAAATAACTCAGCAAGGAGGTTCAGTCAAGGCTAATGTGAAAACGCGTAATAATAACAGTTTTGATTATTTTGGATTAGCCCATAATAATCAAGATTTCGATAAGATAAGAATATCAATTGTCAGCCCTGAAAAAATAAGAGCTTGGTCTTTTGGTGAGGTTACTAGACCTGATACTGTAAATTATAGGACAATAAAACCAGAAAATGGTGGGTTATTTTGTGCTAGAATTTTTGGTCCGGTAAAAGACTATGAGTGTCTTTGTGGTAAGTACAAGCGCATGAAATATAGAGGCATTGTTTGTGAGAAATGTGGAGTTGAAGTTACCACATCAAAAGTAAGGCGTGAAAGAATGGGGCATATTGAGCTTGCTGCTCCTGTAGTTCACATATGGTTTTTGCGCTCTTTACCATCTAGAATTAGTATCTTATTAGATATGTCTTTAAAGGACGTCGAAAAGGTGCTATACTTTGAAGCTTATATTGTCACTGATTCTGGGTTGACCTCGTTTAAATATGGCCAAATTCTATCTGAAGAAGAATTTTATAAAGCCCAAGATGAGTTTGGTGAGGCTGTATTCACAGCGGAAACAGGTGCGGATGTTGTGAAAAAACTGTTAAGGGATATTAATCTCGAAGAACAACGTTCACTTTTACGTTCGGACTTGGTTAATACAAGCTCTGAAACCAAGCGCAAGAAAATAGTGAAACGTTTAAAATTAATAGAACAGTTTATTGATTCTGATAACAAGCCTGAGTGGATGGTGCTAGAAGTATTACCAGTTCTTCCGCCTGATTTAAGGCCATTAGTAATGCTTGACGGAGGAAGATTTGCAACTTCGGATTTAAACGAATTATATAGAAGAGTTATTAATCGTAACAATCGTTTGAAAAGGCTTATAGAGCTGAAAGCTCCTGATATTATTGTGAGAAACGAAAAAAGGATGTTGCAAGAATCAGTTGATGCATTATTCGATAATGGGAGAAGAGGTAAAGCTTTAAAAAGCTCTAATAAAAGGCAATTTAAATCATTAGCTGATATGCTAAAAGGTAAGCAGGGCCGCTTTAGACAAAATCTCTTAGGTAAGCGTGTTGATTATTCAGGCCGTTCAGTGATTGTAGTTGGACCTGAACTAAAGCTCCATCAATGTGGCTTGCCTAAAAAAATGGCACTCGAATTATTTAAACCATTTATATACTCTAAGTTAGAACTTTATGGTATTGCAACTACCTTGAAGGCTGCTAGAAAAATGGTTGAAGCAGAGCGTCCAGAAGTCTGGGATATACTTGAAGAAGTGATCAGGGAACATCCAATATTATTAAACCGTGCCCCTACCCTTCATAGACTGGGGATACAGGCTTTTGAACCATTATTGATTGAAGGTAAAGCCATACAGCTTCATCCGTTAGTTTGTGCAGCATTCAATGCTGATTTTGACGGGGATCAAATGGCTGTTCATATACCTCTTTCAATTGAAGCTCAGCTTGAAGCAAGAGCATTGATGATGTCCACTAATAATATTTTAAGCCCGGCTAATGGCAAACCAATTATTGTTCCTTCTCAGGATATAATACTAGGACTTTATTATATGAGCTTGCAGTTTGATAACGAACTGGGTGAAGGTAGTATATTTGGCACAATAGCTGAGTTAGAGCATGCTATATATTCTGATAAAGTATCACTACATGCTAAAATTAAATGTCGTAGAACGAGGATAGATATTGATGGAAATATTACTTCGTTTATAGCTGATACAACACCGGGTAGAGTTTTAATATCAGAAGTTTTACCTAAAGATTCCAATATTAGCTTTGACCTTGTTAATAAAGTGATGACTAAGAAAGATGTTTCTGCACTTATTGATACTGTATATAGATATTGTGGACAAAAGAGTACAGTCGTTTTTGCTGACCATTTAATGCAGCTAGGGTTTACTCGTGCTATGAAATCAGGTATTTCAATTGGTAAAGACGATATGATTGTTCCAGAAACCAAGCAGCAGCACGTTGATGAGAGCATGGCTGAGGTGAGGCAATATGAAAATCAGTATGCAGATGGTTTGATTACCATAGGTGAGAAGTACAATAAAATAGTTGATGCTTGGTCAAGGTGTACCGATAAAATAGCTGTCGATATGATGAAAATGATATCAGGTGGCGCTAATAAAAGTAAGCCTAAGGAAGATATTAATAACATTTATATGATGGCAGATTCCGGAGCTAGAGGTTCTGCTGCTCAGATTAAACAGCTTGCTGGTATGCGCGGTCTTATGACAAAACCATCTGGTGAGATTATTGAGACTCCTATTATCTCAAACTTTAAAGAGGGTTTGAGCGAATTAGAATTCTTTACTTCTACTCACGGTGCTCGTAAAGGTCTTGCCGATACCGCGTTAAAAACTGCTAACTCTGGTTATTTGACCAGAAAATTAGTTGATGTTGCTCAGGATTGTGTAGTTACAGAAGATGACTGTGGCACTTCTAAAGGTGTTATAATGCAGATGATTGTTGAGAATGGCGAAGTAGTTGTTCCTCTTTCTGATTTGATATTAGGCCGAGTTTCAATAGTTGAGGTCTATCACCCGATTACTGGTGAATTAATCATTGGTAAAAACAAACTCATAGAAGAAATAGTTGTTGATAAAATAGAAGAAGTAGGTATCGATTCAGTTAAAGTTAGATCTATTCTTACTTGTGAAACACAAGGTGGGGTATGTGCACATTGTTATGGTAGAGATTTGGCGACTGGTAGATTAGTTAGCAAAGGCGAAGCAGTTGGTGTAATTGCGGCCCAATCAATTGGTGAACCTGGTACTCAGCTAACGATGAGAACATTCCATATCGGTGGGGCAGCTCAAAAGACTACAGTGCAATCTAATGCCATTGCTTCATATACCGGTATTATGAAATTAATTCATAAGAATATTGTTGTGAATAGTAGCGGTAAAAAGATATTAATGAGTCGTAACTGTGAAGCTGTTATCCTTGATGCTCATAATATAGAAAAAGCTCGATATAAGCTTCCTTATGGTGCAAGATTATTGATGGAAGATGGTGAGGATATAAAGTTAGGTGATAAAATTGCTGAATGGGATCCATTTACTGTTCCAATTATAGTTGAAAAAGGTGGCAAGGCCTCATTTGTTGATCTGGTTGAAGGTATTTCCGTTAAAGAAATGCAAGATGAAGTAACTGGTATTGCAAATTGGGTTATTACTGATAGTAAAAAGTACATTAAAGGTAAGGAGCTTCGCCCAAGGGTAGTATTACTTGATGATAATGGGCAAATTATGACACTTGCAAATGGATTGGAAGCAAGATATTTTTTGCCAGTTGGGGCTATTTTGAATATTTCTGACAAAGCATCAGTTCATGCTGGTGACGTTATTGCAAGAATTCCAAAAGAGTCTTCAAAAAGTAGGGATATTACTGGAGGTTTACCTCGCGTTATTGAGTTGGTTGAAGCAAGACAACCTAAAGATCACTCTATTATTAGTGAAATAGATGGGTATGTTGAATATGGTAAAGATTATAAATCAAAGCGTAGAATTATTATCAAACCAATTGCTGAGGGAGTGCAACCTGTGGAATACTTTATTCCAAGAGGCCGCCATATTACTGTGAATGAAGGCGATTATGTCTTTAAAGGTGATATGTTAATGGAAGGAAATCCTTCTCCCCATGATATCTTGAGGATTATGGGCGTAGAAGCTCTCGCAAAATATATGGTACAAGAAGTACAACAGGTTTATAGGTTGCAGGGTGTATCAATAAATGATAAACATATTGAGGTAGTGTTACGTCAAATGTTACAAAAAGTTGAAATAGTTGATGCTGGGGAAACTACTTTCTTAGTAGGAGAGCAAGTTGATAGAGAGGAATTTGAAAGAGTTAATGCTAAAGCAATAAAAGATGGTTATAGTGTTGCTATGGCGATTCCTGTTTTACAAGGTATTACAAAAGCCTCACTACAGACTCGTTCTTTCTTCTCTGCTGCTTCGTTCCAAGAGACAACTCGCGTTTTAACCGAAGCAGCTATTGCTGGCAAGGTTGATAACCTCATTGGGCTTAAGGAAAACGTTATTGTTGGTAGATTAATTCCTGCAGGAACTGGTTTATACATTAATAAGATGAAAAAGCTCGCTCATATTCGTGATAGAGGAATGGTGAGTATTAACACCAGAGGTGAAGATAATTAATTTTAAAAATGGTGATTTAGGCTGGAAGTTGCTGCTTACCAGGCGGTGATGTAACTACTATTAAAACTAAGACGTTATAGCTTAAACATTTATAATTTTACTAAGGCGTTGCTTGGGGCAGCTCATGCAGTATATGCCTTACGCTTCACTCCTGTATTTAAATTCAAGCTTTGGCTATAAGTACGATTTTATTTTGAAATTAGTATTAGCCACTAGATGATAAAAATAACAGCATACCCAAAAAAGTTAAGGGCTTATTGAAATTAGCTTTACAGTTTTTGGCAATGATAAAATGGTGCCCCTGGCAGGACTCGAACCAGCACACCCACAATGGACAACAGATTTTGAGTCTGTCGCGTCTACCATTCCGCCACAGGGGCACTTTTTTATTTATCTAAATTATATTTTTCATAATTACAAGCAATAAACTAAGTTTATTTTTGAAACCACGTTATGGCTAAAGTATTTTAATTTGAATATAGGAGCGAAGTGTGAGCCATATACTGCTTTAACTGGAGGCGTCAAGTTCTTCTTTTGCAGGGTGCGAAGAAAAGAACTTCAATAAGGGCTGTATGATTTTATCTGATTACATTGTAATTTACTGGTGCCTCTGAGCATGGAATCAGCAAATCACTCTACTATTTTGTTAGACAAAATTAGCGAAATGGATTTAAAACTACAGGCAAAACTTTGAGAGTTTTACAAGAAAAAGAAGTAATGAGGGTGGGCTCAAATATGTCGATAAACTGGACATAAGAATTATCTCCACCTCAAATAGAGATTTAGAGTATGAGATAAAAAAGGGCAATTTTAGAGAAGATTTATTTCACAGATTAAACGTGATAAATATTAATCCACCAAGCCTTAAGGAAAGAGTATGGGATATAGAATTGCTTGCCAATTATTTTGTAAGGAAATATTGCCAAAATTAATGACATGAGTCTTAAAAATATTAGTACAAATGCCATTAAATAGAATAAAAGAGTACGAGTGGCCTGGTAATAATAAAAAAAGAAGCAGCAGAAAAAATAGAAACACTAGAAAATACTAAAAAAAATGCTATTTTAAGAGCCATAAAAGTTTACGGCAAAAATATGGATTAGAGAAATAGATGTTATTATTAGCTACTAAAAAAATTTTACTTAAAATATCTGGTATAGCGCTTTTAGTTTTTAATGTTTTTTCATTAATTTCTATTATTACATTTAACGCTAATGATCCTACAGTATTACATCTTAATAATAACTATGTGACAAATTTAGGAGGAAAATGGGGTGCTGATATTGCCGATGTATTGTTGCAATCTGTAGGTTGCGCTGTTTTTTATCCTTTAACTTTTTTATCTATTCTATCTTTTAGATTATTAAATAATCGTTTTCCTGTGTATTTGATAATTAGAACTTCTATTTTACTACTTATCCTTCCTGTGCTTTGTGGCGCTTTAAACCTATTAGTTACATATATTGGTTTAAATCCATTAAAATTTGGTGGTTTTATAGGAGATTTTATGGCTATTGAATTGATCCAGCTTTTTCCTAAAAGAGTAGCGTTAATTGGATTACTGGGAGTAAGTTTGGTAGGGGTTTTAGCTTCTGTTGGATTAAAAATTCATGAATGGAAAGAGCTGCTTTATATATTAATCAAAGTGGCTCGCTACCTCATAAAATTTATTTTTAAGAAAGGATTAAAATTATTTAAAAAGCTATCCAGCCTATTGCAGTGCAGACGAAAAATTGAGGCACTTGAAGAAGAACCTTTTGAAAAAATTGTAAGACCTGTTAAGAGAAGTAACCTACTAGGAAAACTAAAAACTGCGCCAAAAAGGGATCAAAAAGAACATATTGAAGAGAGAAAAGAAGAATTTGAGGATTTTTATAAAGGAAAAAAAATTAATACAAAATTTACTTTACCTCCAATTGATATACTCAAAGCAATTCCTGCTGCCCATAAATCCAATATCAGTAAAGAAAATTTAGCTGCAAATGGAGTTGAGCTTTCTCAAATTTTAAAAGATTTTGGTATCAATGCTGAACTACTTGAAATAAGCCCTGGGCCAGTTGTAACGCTGTATGAATTTGAGCCAGCTGCTGGAACTAAATCGGCAAGAGTTATAGGTTTATCTGATGATATTGCAAGATCAATGAAAGCTACATCGGCCAGGATATCAGTTATTCCTGGGAAAAATGCTATTGGTATAGAGTTGCCTAATCAAAAAAGAGAGACAGTTTATTTAAGAGAAATGCTGGAATCAAAACCTTATAGAGATAGCCAATTCCAATTACCATTGATACTGGGTAAAAACATTTCTGGGGTCCCTATTATTGCAGATTTAGCTAAAATGCCGCACTTGCTTATAGCTGGAACTACTGGCTCAGGTAAATCTGTGGCCATTAACACTATGATTCTATCATTATTGTACAGATATACCCCAGAGATCTGCAAATTTGTTATGATAGACCCTAAGATGCTTGAGCTTTCTGGTTATGAAGGTATTTCTCATCTATTATCGCCAGTGGTTACTGATCCTAAAAAAGCAGTAGTTGCTTTAAAGTGGGTGGTGAAAGAAATGGAAGAAAGATATAGAGCCATGTCAACTCTTGGAGTAAGAAACATAGGAGGGTATAATAGAGCTATTGTGGAGGCAGCAGAATCTGGACAAGCTCTTACAAAGAATATTCAAACTGGCTTTGACAGAAATACTGGTAAGCCAATCTTTGAAAGAATTGCCATGGAAAATAAAGAATTACCTTATATAGTTGTTATAGTCGATGAAATTGCTGATTTAATGCTTGTGGCAGGCAAAGATATTGAATCTTACATTCAAAGATTGGCCCAAATGGCAAGAGCAGCAGGTATACATATCATAATGGCAACCCAAAGACCTTCGGTTGATGTAATAACAGGCGTGATTAAAGCTAATTTTCCGACAAGAATTAGCTTTCAAGTAACTTCAAGAATAGATAGTAGAACGATATTGGGCGAACAGGGGGCAGAACAGTTGCTTGGCATGGGTGATATGTTATATATGATGCCAGGAGGTAAAATAGAAAGAGTACACGGCCCCTTTGTTGATGATAAGGAAGTAGAGAATGTAGTCAAATTTTGGAAAGAGCAAGGCGAGCCAGAATATATAGAAGAGATTACTGCAGATGAAGAAGAGAGGAATATTACTGCTATTGATGATAATGGTGGTGGTGATTTATACCGGCAAGCAGTTGAAATAATATTACGTGATCGCAAAGCTAGCACGAGCTATATTCAAAGATGTTTACACCTTGGATATAATAGAGCAGCAACCATCATTGAAAAGATGGAGAAAGAGGGATTGATAAGTGCTCCTAATCATTCTGGAAAGAGAGAAATCATAGATTAGTTATTTTAATCATATAACTTAAGTCTTTATAATTTAACTTTAAGCACAGCTCTTGGCCGCTCATGTAGAATTTACTAGACTCCTATATGCAAATTAAATGCTTTAGCTATAATAATAGCAGATACCTGATTTCCGTATTTTACAGCATGACCGCTTTTGGTGTTATGATAAGCTCTTCTATAACTAAAAAATAGCTGTGGGTTAGAGTAGGTATCTATTTCTAAGTCATCAACATTAACTCCTGATTCCTTTAGTATACTTGAACAGTAATTTGGTAAATCAAATTGATAATGATCTTTTTTGTGACCGTCCGTGAAGAAATTCAAGGATTTTAGATTGATTTTTATAGCATTTTGGTGAAAATCTTGGTTAACTTCATAATTTTGCACCCTAATACAAGGCCCAATTACGGCATGGATGTGTTTAGCCCCTAACTTCATCAATTGTTCAATAGTATTTTCGATAATACCTGCAAGTGCTCCCCTCCAACCAGCATGGGCTGCTCCTATAATGTTATTTTCTGGGTCACAAAAGAGAATTGGCACACAATCAGCTGTTTTTATGGCAAGTAAAACTTGTGGCAAGCGTGTTACAAGGGCATCTGCTTCTATATTGCTGCAAATCTGAGAAGGGTTTTCGACAATAATTACCTTATTTGAATGTATTTGTCTTAAGAACTTAACATTATTAGTACAATTAAAGCTTTTGGTAATTTTTTCGATATTTGATGGAGTATTACGATTTGGCAAAGACGACTCTTCTTGGTTTACTTCTCTTAGCTTAGAAAAAAAGCCATGTTGGATTGATTTAATTTGATTAAACAAAGAAGAAATTAGAAATAGCATAAAAAGAAGAAATTAGAAATAGCATAATTTTAGGACAAATCTAGTTGATTTAAAATCATTTTGAGAACAAAGTCAGTTGTCTTCATCCTAGTAGTTGCACAATCCACGTCAAAGTGCTTTTTTACTACATCAATCTTACTTTGGAGATTAGAAACGGCAATAAAAACTGTGCCTACTGGTTTAGCTGTGCTACCACCAGGGCCAGCAACACCTGTAACAGCAAATACAAGGTTGTTGTAGTAGGTTTTATTCAGTCCGTCAGCCATCGCTAATGTGACTTCGGAGCTCACTGCACCGTGTTTTGTAATAATTTCTGGTGTGGGGGGAGGGGTTTGGGTTAAATGGAACTTTTGGCCTGGTTAGCATAGCTTACTACATCAAATTCAAGGACATTTAAGCTGCAGGGACTGGTCAAAACCATAGCTATTAAACCACCAGTGCAAGATCCGGTGTCAGCAATCTTGATTCTTTTGTATTGTGCTTGTTGAATTATCAATCTTGCTATATCAAATGTAGTATCTGAGAAAATTATCATAAATTTGGTACACTATAGTTATTGTAATCCCAGCAAATACAGCTGCTAAAACATCATCAAATATTATAGCAAATGCTCCTTTCATATACCTATCAATAGTTTTTATGAAAAAAGGTTTTTTTATGTCAAAAAATCTAAAGAATATTACACCAATAAAAAAAGCTAAGGTTGTAGCATGGTATGAAAAATATGGAGATAAAGCTATGCCAAGTTTTAAAACAGACTTACAAGATATTGCAAAGGTGAGGAGCTGTCCAACAACTTCATCGATCACAATTGATTGATGATCATGGGTTAAAGTCTCAGCCTGAAATCTTGATATACAAAACCACCCCAATAAAAAGAAAATTAAAGATAATATAAAAAAGCCTAGTGTGATTTCTTCATAAGAGGTTGAGCTAATGACGAGGAAATTATAAATTGGGTATACAGAAAGAGAAGCAATTGTGCCAGGAGCAAGTGGGAGCAATCCAAGAAAAAACCATGTAACAATTATTGTAATAGGCTTAAATCCGTAATTGAGGCACTTTTTTTGTGCTTCTTTAAGCAACTTTAATACTCTTTTATAACCACGATTAAAAAACATAAATTATTTTAAAAATTTATTATGTATTAATATACTACATATAGCCTGAGCAGCTATACCTTCTTGTCTACCAAAAAAAACCATCTTTTCTGTAGTTGTTGCTTTAACACTAACCTGCTCTAAATTAACTACTAGGATATCAGCTATAAATTGTCTCATTTCTAAGCTTTTAGGCATTACTTTTGGATACTCACATATTATTGTGATATCTATGTTTGTAATTTGTCCACCAATTTTCTCCACTAATTCATTTGCGTACTGTACAAAAAATTTTGATTCTTTATTGCACCATTTTTCATCAGTTGCAGGAAAATGAGAGCCAATATTTCCATTGGCAATAGCGCCTAAGATTGCGTCTGTAAGTGCATGAAGACCTACATCTCCATCTGAATGTGCCTCAACAGTATAATCACAAAGTAGTTTTATACCACAAATTGGCACAAATCCACCTTCAGCAGCCTTTCTTAATCTATGTACATCATATCCGATTCCAACTCTTGTAATATACATCAAATATCCTCTTTGAATGTAATTTTATAGTTACTAGCTTCGCCTTTAACATACGAAACTATAAGCCTTTTTTCAATAGCTAAGGAGATATCATCAGTTAAATTTTGCGTAATACTTTGATGCAGCTCATAAATTATCTTGAATTTAAAGCCTTGTGGTGTTTGAGTTTGATAAAGACTATCTCGCGGGACAACAACTAACTCATTGTTTTTATTAAATTTTTTTAGGGTATCAACTACAGGAATCAAAACATCTACAGCATCACTTGTTTTTAATGCAACAATAACATCAGTTATCAACCGTTTACTCACAAACGGTCGTGCTGCGTCATGTATAATAACATTCTGGGGTTTAAACTTAGCAATAAAATCCAACCCATTTTTTACTGATTCTTTCCTAGTATTGCCACCAAATGTTATTTTGGTAGAGCTAAAATTATTTAAAACAGTTTGATAATGTTTTTCATGTTCTGGATTCACAACGATACATACTTCATCAACTAAATGATGAGCTGTAAACCTTTTTAAGACATGATATAAAACCTCTTTCCCTTTAACTTTTTGGTATACTTTGGCTATATTTGAATTAGCAAACCTTGAAGAATTACCTGATGCAACAATCAATGCTATAGTTTTTGACATACACCTAAAAAAGCTCAAATGCCCACACTTTTAATATAGGCTAAAAGAGCTTTCTTAATTATTTCTTTTTACCAGAGTTAACAGCTTTTTTTAGTTCTGATCCAGGGAAAAATTTAGGTTTTCTTGTAGCTGGGACTTTCATTTTTTCACCAGTTTGGGGGTTCCTAACTTCTTTAGCTGGAACATCCTTAACTTTGTATGAACCAAAACCAACTAGCTTAATTTCTCTTCCCTCTTGTAAAGCTTTTTTAACAACAGTAATGAATGAGTTGATAAATTTCTCAGATTCTGATTTTGTCGTTACCATAGAACTAGCAATCGCTGCTACAAATTCTGTCTTATTCATATTTTCCTCGAATAAGTTGAGTTAATATTTATATTGCAATATCTTGCAATGCGCTTATTAAAAACAAAAATAACAGTAATATATTTTATTTGTCTAGAGATTTTATGCTTAATACTTAATTAAAACGCAATTTTATGCAAAAATTTTACAAAAAGCATGTTTTTTCTTTTTTTATATAGTATAAATCAACTTGAAGCTTACTAATAAAGCTGCAAAACTTGACATAAATTGGATACTGATAGAAGCTTTATTAAAAGAAAATTATAAAAAATATATATGTTGCCAATACTTGTAATACCAACTACCAAAATAGATTCTTTAACTTTACCAGTTGATGCAGCTACAACTAAATCAACGCTCACAAATTTATCTTTTTTTGACCTTTTCTTGCAAGCTGATACGGTAGTAAAGTTGGTAACGCTATTCCTTCTGATTTGTTCTATAATAAGTTGGACCATAATTATTGATAAGACTATTGTATTTATGAGGTTGCGTTATATGATGAACAATTTTGAGAAAAATTTTTGGTCCAGCAAACCTTTAGATTCACTATTGAGACTTGTTTTACAAAAAAAGGAAAGACATCCTTTGTCTCAAGTGTTTGTAGCTGCCATGCAGGAAATTGATTTAGTAAATAGCTCTCGTTTGAATTTTGTTAAAGAGAGATTAGACCAATCGATGAGAACAGCTATTAATCGCGCAGTTGAAGAATTAGAAGATAATATTGGATTTTTAGCGACCATAGCGAGTAGTGCTCCATTCGTGGGCTTATTTGGAACAGTTTGGGGTATCATGAGCAGCTTTCAATCTATAGCAATTAGTAAGAATACTACTCTTGCTGTTGTTGCTCCTGGAATAGCTGAAGCCCTGTTAGCTACTGCTATCGGCTTGATTGTAGCGGTTCCAGCTGCTATATTTTATAATAAGCTTTCTAATGATATTAATAAAATTGTTAATAAGATAGAAAATTTCTCATTAGAATTATCTACTTTAATTATAAGAGATATAGAGTAGGTAATCTAATGCATTCTGCTACGCCAAGTTTTAATAAATATAAGAGAAGATCGTTAAATAGTGAAATAAATGTAACTCCATTTGTTGATGTGATGTTAGTTCTTTTAGTTATTTTTATGGTTACCTCACCTATGCTGTTATCAGGAGTTGAGGTTGATTTGCCGCAGGCCAAAACTATCCCTATTACTGGGCAAGATGAACCGATATCTATTACTGTTGATAAATATGGCAATATATATTTACAAGAAATTAAGGTCTCGCTTGCTGAGTTGGAGAAAAAGCTTAATGCCTTATTTACTGCCAAAAAAGATAACCTGATCTTTTTAAGAGGAGATAAGCTTGTTGATTATGGTAAGATTATGGAAGTATTTACAACATTAAAAGCTAGCGGGCTTTATAATGTAGCCCTTGTAACTGAAGTAATTCAAAAGTAATGACTAGCAATTTCAGCAATAGTCTAGCATATTCTTTGGTGATGCATGCTCTATTGTTCATTTTTTTTATTTTAGGGTTTCCATCTTTAAAAAAAGATAATTTTAAGGAGCAAGCAGTTGTTATAGATCTTGTTACTGTATCTGAAATAACAAATATTAAACCGAGGAAACAAAGTACTCTTCAGCAGCAACCTAAACCAGCAGAGAGTGCCCAAGAGAAACCTAAGCAGGCTGTTTCTGGGGAGGCCGCTCAACCATCTTTTGTGGTAAAAAGTGAAGCTGCTAAGGCTGAAGAAACGATTAAGAAGCAAGAAGTGCTAGAAAAAAAGGTGCTACCTCAAAGAAAGGTAACGCCTCAGCAGCCTAAAATAACTAATGAATTAAAAAAGAGTGCAGAGACTAAACAAGAATTAAAGAGTAATGTTCAAGATAAGAAAAAAGGTGAGTACTCGAAAGTGCTCCTTAAGTCATTAAAAGCAACCAATAAACCGCAATATCATAAGAAAATATTAGATGAAAAATTTCAAGAGCTAGAAAAAATAATGGAAGGGAAATCTGATGAACCATTTAATCCAGATCTAGAAATATCGATGAGTGAAATTGATTCAATACGCAATCAAATTAAAAGAGCATGGAATCCAATAGCTGTTAATGGTAGTGGGCAGGTTATGAAAGTAACTATTTTTATGCAGCTTGATAAAAGTGGAACTATAATTAGTGTTGAGCCAATTTTGGAAAGTAATCACAACCCAAATTACCACGCTTTTGTTGAAAGTGTGATTAGGGCTATTAGAAAAGTTTCACCCCTGCAAGATCTTACGCCAAATAAGTTCCAGGCTTGGAAAGAAATGGAAATGGTTTTTTCTTCTGAAGAGATGATATATTAAGTTTTATTCTGAACTTTCAGCTTTAATAATTTTGATTTTAGTGCTTTTTATTTTTCGTGGTTCGGCATCGATGATTTCAATCTCTAATCCCATAGGATGCAGTATTTTTTCTCCCTTAAGAGGAACACGGTCTAGGTAAGATAAGATAAATCCTCCAAATGTTTCATATTCTCCGTCTTCTTGCGATAGGCTAAAATTTAATATTTCTTCCATATCTTGAATTGCTGCCCGTGCATCAACAGTGTAATAGTTTTCGCTGATTTTATTGATAAAAACCTTGCTCACTTGATCGTGTTCGTCTCTTATATCTCCTACGATTTTTTCAATTAAATTTTCGATAACTACCATGCCTTCTGTACCACCATACTCATCTAAAACAACACCAATGTGAGTTGTGCCATTTCTCATATTAGATAATAAATCTATACATTTGGTAGAGCGGGGTGAATAAATTATTTTACGCATCGCATCAGACATCTTAAAAGCTTTACTGCCATCCATATAATGAATAAAGTCTTTGATATGTAAAAAACCAACTATATCATCCAGGCTTTCCCTATATACTGGCATTCTCGTATACCCAGTATTAATAAATTGTTGTTTAATTTCTTCAAAAGTTGAAGAACTTTTGATACCAATAAGATCAGTTCTTGGTATCATTACCTCACTCACCTTTAACTCTCTGAAAGATAAAAGATTTTCTATAATATTTCTTTCTGAGGTGTTCAATAAATTATTATCTACATGTCCATCTTTATCTATATAAATGTCAATATTTTGCTTCATTTCATCACTTCTATTCTTTTTCTTGAACAGCCTGAATAATTTTTTTAACATAAATGTTGTATTAAGGGGTAATGAATTAGTGTTTGATTTGTAAGGTGTCTGTAACATGTTCTATGAGATAAGGATCTTTAAAACCCATTGAGTTCATTATAGAGATTTCAACTTTTTCCATTATTTCTGCATCACTTTCTTCAATATGATCATAACCCAGTAGGTGTAAAAAGGAGTGCACTAATATATGAGTAAAATGCTCTTTAAAGGGTTTTGTTTGTTCTATACTTTCTTGATAAATACGTTGATAACTTATTGCCACATCTCCCAAGAAGAATTTCGCATTTTCTTGAATAGGAAGAGAGGAAAAGTTGCTGGCAGAAAATTCATGAGAAGGAAAAGATAAAACATTCGTTGGGCCATTTTTATGACGGAATTCTTGATTTAATTGTTCTAGCTCAGCATCATCGGTTAATAGAATTACCACGTCTGTACTGTGAACATGCTTTAAAAAACCAATATAGTTTAAAGCCAAAAGTAAAACATTCTGTATATATTGTCCAATATCACTATCTTCAAAATCTGTAATATTAAACCATCCACAATCTCTGATAATGACATCAGCGGTTACGCTGTGAAAACTATCAGGGTCAGCTTCTTCTTTTTTCATAAAATAACAACAAATTTCTTTATCAAAAGGCAAAACTATTACTATAAAACAACAACACAATGTTTACTTTCTGAGTATAACAAGATAATGAAAGAATTTGCAATAAATTTTTTTATTAATAAAATTATAAGTTGCGTTGGCAATATACTTAATTTTTATTGTTTTCATTATCGTCTTCTGACTTATTGCTTAAACTGCTTTTGAAAGCTTTTATACCACGCCCTATTTCGCTCATTACTCTAGGTAACTTGCCAGCACCGAAAAGCACTAGAATAATTAATAATATGAGAAGTAATTCACCAAAGCGGCCAGTCATAATAAATATAGCTTAAAAAAAAAGATTTTCTAAGTTAGAATATCACCAATATAAAATTTGCCAAGAAAAATTGCATAATAATGAGAAGCAGACGTAAAAAGCAATCAAGTTTATTGAAAAAGTTTAAAATAATTGAGTTTATAATTTTTACTTCTGCGCTCATTGTATTTTTGGTGTTATTTAACCGGGCATACAAATATGCAAAACCTGTGAACCTAGAACAATTGCCCCTTGTAAAACGGTTAAAAAAAGAATTTAAATTTCAGCCCAAAAACTCTGCGGGTTTAATTATTATGCATCAAAACAAAACTATATATGATAATCTCAAATCTAACCCTAAAAAAGAAGCTCAAAATCATGCAATATCTCCAGGAAAAAATGAGGATTTGTTAGTTTTATTAAGGTCAACATACTTAAAAAAAGAAATGCAAATAGTAGAGAACCAATTTTCAATACTAGAGCAGGACTTAGAAAAAAATTCCTTAATCAGTTTTGGGAACACTAGCACTAAAGAGGCTGCTGAAATAAAATCGCGGAGAATTGCAAATAATTATCAAGAACTCTTCCAAATTAAATTTAAGATTGTGCAAATAAATAAAGATACTTATAAGTTAGAAACAGCTGAGGCTATTAATGAAAAAGTAGGAAGTATAGTTTGCCAAAAAATTAAATCAGCAGGAGGAGAATGCAATGTCATTAGGTTACCAAAAGATTAAATCTGTGATAGTACCAATTCAATCTTTTGATTTAAAGATTGAAAAAAGTCAATTGTTTAAGAAATATAAGCCATTGGGTTATATGTGATTTTCTAGAAATTATCAAAACCTGCTCAATTAAAAAAGCTTACAGATTATTTAAAGGAAGTATCAGGGCGTGATGATATTCTTATTCTAATTGATCAAGAAGGAGAAAGAGTATCAAGATTAAAAGAGCTTATTTAAAGGTATTGCCAAATGCTATAAAATATAATCACGATGCTAAAATTAACCTCAATGCTGCACAAGAACGATTAAAATCTGATTTTTCTTTAGTTGGTAAGCAGCTACAAGAAGTGGGCATTAATGTAAATTGTGCATCAGTGTGGGACATTCAATATGAGTGGGCAGACCCAATAATATAGGTGAGAAGTTATGGTGACGATATTGAACAGTTGTTGCTTACGTAAAGTGGTAGGTGCTGGCTTGGCTGAATCTAAAAGTGCAATCTGTGGTCAAACCATATTTCAGGTTATGATCGAGCTCTGGTGGATAGCCATTTAGAGCTTCCAGTTATGTATGTTGACTTAAAAACTTTATTAGAAACTGACTCTAAGGTGTTTCAGCAGTTAAGTAAAATGAAATTAGCTATAACTGCGCATGTAGTATTCACGGCAATTGATGATGAAGCACCAGTTATTCTCTCTAAAAAGGCAATAGACTATATTAAAGGAAATATTGCATTTTAGCGGATTAACTAATAACAGATGCGCTAGAGATATGCAAGGCATTGAGGTGCGATATAGGAGAAGTTACTCAGCTGGCTTCGGCTGCTGGTTATGATATATTACTTTATTGTAGAGCTGATTTACAAAAAACAGAAGTAGTATTGCAAAATAGTCACAGTCTGAAATCTCATATTATAGAGCAAATTAGCGTGTTTAATTAGTTTTGCTGAGAATATTTTCAATATAATAAAATTATGTTGCTTAAATAGATTTGTTTATGATATGATGTATATCATGTCTCGTTATTTCAATGGACCGATGGTGAAGGTTTTAATATTTGTATAAACAGTAGAAATATATGAAACAAACCAAGCAAATGCCTTTTTTACAACAAAACACTATTACTAGAGAACATCTAGCACGTTCTATAAGGCGTTGTACTAGCCTCAATATCAATAAAGCATCGGAAGTTGTAGATGATATTATAGATTCATTATTAGACGCCATATTGAATAATAAGCAGGTGAAAATTAGACTATTTGGGTTATTTACAATTAAGAAGAAAAAATCAAGGACTGGTCGTAATCCTAAAACCATGGTAGAAGCTGAAATACCTGCTCGTGATATTGTTAGGTTTAAAGTTGCTCCAACTCTCAAAAAAAGAATTAATGATAATATTGACAATATAGGGTGTATTAAATAATAAGTGATACAAGCACTTATTTATAATGTTTTGTGTGTTAATTGATAGTCACTGCCACCTTGATTTTGAAGAACTAAATAAAGATTTAGAGCTGGTTGTGCAAAGAGCTTTAAAGTTAGATGTTGCTGTACTGCAAACTATTTGTACTCAAATTAGTAAATTTAAGTTGATTTACGAAATAGCAGAAAAATATAGCCATATTTATTGCTCTGTGGGCAACCATCCTCTTTATTTAAAGGAAGAAGGTATTATAGATTATTTCTCTATACTTAAATTTTGTCACCTACCCAAAGTTATTGGGGTAGGTGAAACTGGATTGGACTATTATCATTCAAATTTTAATAAGGCAGTGCAGCAAAAAAGCTTTATAGAACATATTAAAGCATCTCAACAGTCTGGGATGCCTATTATAATACATACTCGATCTGCTGATGATGATACAGTTGGAATTATCAAAGAGCAAATGCAGGAAAAATTATTTACTGGTGTAATCCATTGTTTTACAGCAAGCAGGGAACTTGCTGATGCATGTATTAATATGGGGTTATATATTTCTGCTTCTGGAATATTAACGTTCAAAAATGCAATTGATATTCAACAAACCTTTAAGGAGATACCTGAAGATAGAATTATTATCGAGACAGATGCCCCATTTCTTGCTCCTTCACCGTTTAGAGGCAAAATTAATGAACCTAGTTATTTAACCCATACTGCCTTGTTTCTTGCTAACTTAAGAAAAAAATCTTTTCAAGAGATATCCAAAATCACCACTGATAATTTTTTCAAGCTCTTTACAAGAGTAGCAATATGATTTTTGAAGAAATGACCATTAATAAGTGCTTATTATTTAGGTAAATATAGGCTTACTCAACTTAAGGGTGAATAAAATGCTAACCTATTCACTAGTGGCTCATTATTATTATTTTGTAAACATTATATTTTATAATAGAATGAGAGTATTTTTAATCTTCTTATTAAATTTTTAACTATCAGGAATGTATTTACTGTAGTTGATCAGGATTGCCTGGTTATTAACTTTATTAGAAACTACTTGATAATTCACTCAGGATACAGCATTTTCTACGAAAAGTTTGCCTTGTATTATGTTGAGCGCGTAAATGGATTGCCAACTAAAATTACTATAACTTAAAGACTCATCAAATATAAAAGGTGGTATGAAGGGAATGCTTATAGGGATCTACCTGGGATATTATTCTTCTGATAACCTAAGATGGGAGGTGAACTTTAACTATTCACTAAATAACAAATTTATGGTGATAACCAAGGTAACTCTTTAAGCTCAGTAGATAAAATTAAAGCATACCAATTCAGTATTGCAACTAGCTGCTTTTATGATTCTAAAAAAGACGCTGAATTTAGCTAATTTAGCTAATTTGTAGGAGATGGAGTTGGTTATCATCACGTTGCGACTTCAGCTGCAAGCCAGAATTCTTTCGGGGTAAAAGTAACGATTTAATTTTCTTCAAAGTGGCATTTGGTATTATTTATAATATTAACCCATTAGTTCAACTGCAGCTCGCTTACGACATTAATTACAACACTAAAAAAGCAGATTTAATTAATTTTAATGAAGATTTGCTAAATGCTATGGTCTACCCTAAAACTCTCATAATTAAATTGCCTAAAATTTTTCATACTATTAACTTAGGGCTTAAGCTTAATTTTTAAGTTAGTTTACTAAAATAACAAGCATCTCCATATGAGAAGAAATCTATATCTTTGCTCTATTGTGTGTTGGTAAACTTTAGCGACATTTGTATTCTCAATAAAAGCAGAGACCAAACTAATAAAGTAGATTTTGGTAGGTGGAAATTAGTTATGAGAGCATCGGCAATTTGAAATTTATGACCTGTTTTTATAAATATAGTTCTTTCTCATATTTGAGGAGCAACCTTATTATTGATTGCAAAGCTTTCTAGTACTTGCATAGTTGTAATACTAACGCAAACAACTTTGTTATCAGGTTGCTTTGTGTGATTTACTGCATCACAAGCGGCCTTGTTTAAGGAAAATTTTTTGGTATGCGTTTTATGATCTTCAATATTTTGAATCTTTACAGAAGCAAATGTGTTTAGGCCAACATGTAGTGTCAAAAATTGAATATTCACCCCCTTTTTAACAATTTTTCTAACAAATTTTGTGTGAAGTAAATCCTGCAGTGGGAGCGGCAAAAGCGCCATAATGCTTTGAGAAAACGATTTGGTAACTTTCAAAATCATTTACATTGGTACTTTCTCTTTTTATATAGGGGGGGTAATGGCATGGCCCCTGATTTTAATATTTTTAAAAGATCTCCTTAGCAGATCTTAAAAAATCAATAATTATGTGGTTACTGCTTGCATCTTTTTTATGGACCTTAGCTCTAAGTGTGCCAGCCTCGCCTTGACCATAACTTGTCAGCTACTGTCATTAATTTGGCGCACCATATTTAAAGAAGCGTTAATTTTTGCAAATTTATGCTATGTATTTTCAGTAAGGAAGGGATAACTTTTGTATTATAAAAGATAGGTAGAACGAAATCAAACTCATTAATAATGCCAAGTTTTTACCTTAGGTCTAAATTCTTTAACTAAATCTAAATAAAGTTGTTTCTTAAAATACACTATAAATACTTGGCAAATCAGTAAATTTAATCCATTTCCATATTATAAATCTGAGCCGTTCTGCTTTTATATGCCTAACATATTGGCAATTCCATAAATTTGATTGTAATTCCTTTGATAAGTTTCTGTCCAATAAATACTTGCTTTTTTTGATTTAAGAGAATTATTCCAACTCCTAGTCTATATTTCTTTCTAAAAAGGAATTTCATCATCATCAATTTCTTCAATTTGGTAAGGTTTACTTCTTTCTCCTTGAGCAGAAGACGAAGTTAAATTCTTTGCTTCATCAAAGTTGCTTTCATCAGTCGGGCGCGCATCAAGCAACAATAAAGTGCCACTGTAAGATTGTAAAACAACTTCTGTAGCATACTTCTCAACTCCATTTGTATCAGTCCACTTTCTAGTTTGCAATGATCCTTCTATGTAAATTTTTGAACCCTTATGCACATAACTTCTTACCACACTAACTAAATATGGTTGAAAAATTACTACCTTATGCCATTCAACTTTTTCCTTTTTTTCACCGCTACCCTTGTCACGCCATGCGTCTGAGGTTGCTAACGAAAAAGATGCAATTTCTCTTCCATCTTGTGTGGTACGGATTTCTGGGTCTCTCCCTACATTTCCGATTAATGTTACTTTATTTAAACTGCCAGCCATATTTCTATAAACATAAAACCTACTTTCGTATTCTATTAGACCTTTATACAAGCTAAAGTCAATGATGAGTTACAACTTTTTTACACATTTTACACAATTTTTATATAATTTACAAAAATCATCTTGATTAAAAGGCTTCTTAGGTGTATTTTTTGCCTTCAAGTTTGTTTTAAATTATTTGGCTTATGGTAACTAAAAAAGCAACAGCTGTTAAAGAATCTCCTAAAAAACAAGCTATTGTAGCTAATGCTGAAAATATAAATGCTGCTGCGATGAAGAAGGTTAAAAGAGGAACAATGCATCATAATTACCGTGAGATAGAAATTACTCAAACTGATGGTACAACTTTTAAGGTCTGCTCGACTTATAAAAATACTTCTTTAAGACTCGACATTGATCCAAAAACCCATCCTGCCTGGACTAAAGAGTCTGGATATGTTAACACTAAAAATAGTGAAGTTGCTAAATTTAACAGTAAATTTGCTGGCTTAAGCTTCGGAGTAAAGAAGTGAATTATTAATATTTTTCAATATATTATTGCTTTTTGGCCGATACTGAAATAGTTGTTATTTATTAGTAATTTATTTTCAGTATGGTGTGTTCATTTTTTCTATTTTTAAAAGTTCTAGAAATAAAACGAGTGGTAAAAACCCAAATCAGCAAATGATAAAGGAAGAAAACAGTAGGTAAAGTTTTATCAGTCAAAAGATCGATAGCTTTCGTAGATTAAGAAAGTGGGTAGGTTATGATCCAGACTCTGTAGGTATCATTGGAGAGTTTGCTGCTGCTATTGCAAACAATGTTTAAACCCAATCAGAACAAAAGCTACAACCTACGCAGAACTTGACTCTGAAGTCTCCCTAGTTATTGAAAATGAGAATTCAAATATATTGTTAGCCTCTAAGTTTAAATCAAGATAAAAAAGATATCATTATGATGAGACTGACTAAAGTAATTAGAGAACAGATTCAATCGCAAAATTCACAAGTAATTTTAAAAAAAATGAGCACAGAAAATATAAAGTTAATTGTAGTAGTGAAGCAACTAAAAATTTTCTTGCTACAGCTTAACCTATAGCAGATAAAAATTTGCTAAAGCTTTAGAGAGAAGTAATATCTCATAAGATAAATTAGTAAGCACTCTCCAATCTTTAAAAACAGATTTTTTTAAGAGCTTGCTAAAGAGCCAAGAGAGCAGTAGAATTAGATAAATCTTTAAAGCCTTTATATGCTAGGATAGGGGCTACTAAAAGCAGCTTGAAAACCTTAAAAGGAAAAGATTTATAGGGAAGACAGCAAGCATTTTGGTAATGGTAAAAAATACGCAAGTAGAGTGGATAAGGATCGATCTTGATTCTAAGGCATTTAAGGGTAATTTAAATGGATACATTAAAAAAAGGGAAGGGAAGCATAACTCGAAAAAGAGCTGCATTCATTATAGGCAAATATAATACAATACAACCTTAGCAAATCTATTATAGAAGTACAAAATGATAAGCCCTTTGATCAGCTTATATCTTCTAAAGTTTTTATTAATATTATTAAAACAATGAGAGCGGAACTAAATAATACTCTTACTGAATATAATAGGACTATTAACAACCCTGAAGTTTTAATAAGAGATAAAGTAATAAATCTAAAGAAAGTAGTATGAAGTTTATCAAATCGCATAGCTAATCTACAGTTTGTTTTAATCTTAGCAAATAAACTCTCTATTCTATACCTCTCCATTTATAGATGATAGTATATCACAATCCTTTCTTGGTTCAACCTGATTGCTAACACTTACTATACCTCTAGAAGATTTGATGAATGAATGCACTCACAGGATAACGTGTTTTGGAGGAAAATTGTGCAAGCAATTCTGTATATCTGCTAATACTTCAAATTAAAGAAATATATATAAATCAGAGCTTTTTAACTCTTGCTATATGCCTGTTGCCTTCGAGTTTTATTGATAGAAATGTAGCAGTCATTTCTAAAGCTTGTTCTAGAGTTATAAATTTGCTTCCTAAGACCAATACATTAGCATCATTATGTTGGCGCGCAAGTTTTGCCATTTCATTTGAACAGCAGAGTGCAGCTCTTATATAAGGGTATCTGTTAGCAGCTATACTCATTCCAATGCCACTACTGCATATTAGTATTCCAAAATTGGATACGGAAGTAGTCATTTTAATACATAAATCTTTTGCAAGATCTGGATAGTCAACAGGATCATCGGAATAACTTCCCATATCTTCAATTTTAAAACCTTTTGCAGTAAACTTTGATAACAAATATTTTTTTAAAACAAACCCTGCATGGTCGTTTGCTATTAATAAGTTATTTGTCAAATAACTCATGTTCATATATTCCCCACAAATTAATCTTTTTTATCCACCCGCGCTTTTTTTCCAATTCAATTTGACACCAATTTCCTAAGCATTTCTTAACTTTGGCTACAACACCAATTTCTGCCATAAGTACTGGATGTGATGTTTCATCTGGTAACCTAAAAATTATTGCTTGATCCTTTAGGGTTTGGAATTTTAACTCTTTTTCAGTTAATTTATTGTCTTTTATTAAAACATATCTTGAACCGCTTAACAAGCTTTGATGGACCCACCCTTGGCTACCCTCATTATCTTTAACTAAACGCCAATGTTCAAACTCAGCAATAATCTCAAGAGGATAATTCTTGAATTTATAGATAAATTTAATTGGATAACTATTCCCAGGGCCGCTTCGTAAATTTATCTTGTTTGATTTAATCGAAACAAACCTTGGGGTGGGTAGCTCGCTTTTAGCTTGGGCTGTTACACTTAGATGAAAAATAATATTCATGGCAATAAATATTATTTTAAATGTAGTTTTACTGCATGATATCCACATTCAGATCTTAAAGCCTCTTCAGGTAACTCGTTAACTAATTTTATTTGTTTGGCATTAACTGCATTTTTAAAATCTGTCAGCAAATCAATATTAGATAAATTTGTTACTATTTCAATTAGTTCTACTTCTTTGGCAACTGAAATATTTAATAAAGATTTTGATTTTCTGACTAAATCTAGTAGAGCCACAGTAGTATTGCCTATTAATATATGATTCTCATTTATATTTAGGTTATCAAATTTTGGCCAACTGCCTTGTTGATGTATTGAAACCAACTCATGAGGAAATAGTGTTTGATAAATTTCTTCGGTTAAATGTGGTATAAAAGGGGCGAACAACTTAAGTATTGCGGAGAGTGAGTGTTTTATCGTGGCCACTCCGCTTTGCTGTTCAGAAATTTTGTTATCATTATACAACCTATGCTTTGCGAGCTCTATATAGTTATTACAATAATCTTTCCAAAAAAATTCTTCTATAACATTTTTAGCATCCCAATATTCAAAGTTCTCAAAATGTTTAGTAGCTAATTTTATAACCTTTTTTAATTTAGTTAAAATCCAAAAATCGAGAGATTGATTGATAGTTCTGGTTTCAATTGAACCCTTTATTGAAATAGATGATTCTACCAGCTTAGGTAAATGTATAGAACAAAATTTAGCTATATTCCATATTTTATTGATCAATCGGTGTCCTAATTTAAAAGCTTCTTCAGAGTATACAATATCTGACCCTAATTTTGAATTTGCTGCCCAATATCTCACAGTATCAGCACTTTTTTCCTCAATTAATTTCTGCGGGGTGACTACATTTCCTTTTGACTTGCTCATCTTACTTTTATCAGCAGCCATACACCATCCACTAATCATAATATTGTGCCAAGGGATAGTATTTTGATGATAAAGGGATTTAACTATAGTAGTAAAAGCCCATGTCCTTATAATTTCATGTGCTTGAGGTCTTAAATCTGCTGGAAATAGTTTTTCATGTCTATCATAATCAATAGCTATTTCATTACTGATTCCCCAACTTGAGAGTTGTGGAGTTAGTGAACTAGTAGCCCAAGTGTCCATGATATCTAGTTCTGGTGTAACTTCGTCTGCTTTATAACCAGATGGCAAATCTCTGAGAGGATCAACAGGTAATTGACTAATGTCAGCCAATAATATTTTGCCTTCTTCGCCAGGCCTTCTTGAATACCAAATTGGAAAGGGCACACCAAAATAGCGCTGTCTTGAAATGCACCAATCTTGATTTAAACCTTTAATCCAGTTTTCTAGGCGCAGCTTCATGTATTCTGGGTGCCACTTGCATTTGTTCGCTTGATCCAATAGAACTCCTTTTTTATTAACAATGGAAATATACCATTGAGAGGTGGGAATAATTTCGAGTGGAGCTCCAGATCGCTCCGCACATTTCACAGCTCTTAAGACTTCGTTTTGGCCTAAGATCAATTTCATTTCTTTTAATATATCTAAGATTTTTTCTCTTGCGATTTTAATTTTTAAGCCATTAAGCTTACCGGCATTCTGCATTCGACCAAACTTGTTTATACACTCTTTTAATTCTAAATTATATTTTTGCCACCAGTGTATATCCTGAATATTGCCAAAGGTGCAGCACATCACAAGGCCAGTTCCCTTATCTTGTTCCACATCTTCATCGCTAATAATTGGTACTTGGTGCCCAAAAATTGGTACAATGGCCTGTTTATTTTTTAAATTTTTATATCTTGGATCAGCCTGATGATAGAGAATTGCTGCGCAAGCTGGTAATAATTCTGGCCTTGTTGTTGCGATCACTAATTTATGACCGCCTGGAGTCTGAAATTGTATTTCTGACATTATACCAGCCTGCTCTTTATCTTCAATTTCTGCTTGCGCAATTGCAGTTTGATCAACTGGATCCCAAAAAGTTGGAGCATGCCTTCTATAAAGCAAATTTTTACGGTATAGATCAATAAAAGACATTTGGGATAGTTTTCGAGTTCTATTACTAATTGTTTGATATTCTTGACTCCAGTCAAAACTAAAGGCGGTTGATTTAAAGAGGTTTCTGAATTCTTTCTCGTATTTTTTTACGACTTCTTGAGAGATTTTATTAAGATCAATTTTATCTATTTTGGCAGCTCTTAAATCATGCTCTTTCTCTACCAAGCGTTCAGTGGGTAGGCCATTATCATCAAATCCAATCGGGAAAAATACATTTTTTCCACTCATCCTTTGGAATCTGGCTACAAAATCTGCTTGAGCATAGCTATACATATGCCCCATATGTAAAAACCCTGACACTGTGGGGGGAGGAGTATCTATTATAAAAGTATTTTTTCGATCTATATTTTGATTCCAATTGTATATAGCGTTACTATACCAATAATCCTGCCACTTTTTTTCTATTGTCTTATGATTATAACGCTTTTCAAACATAAACCCTAACCCAAATTTAGTTAGCTGCAAATATCTTACTTTTTGATTGCCACGTCAATGATATTCTTCAATGGTAAGTTTGATTCTCAATATCAAATTTTGGAATTTTATCATGCTTCGCGTAAAGTAAGTAGGTATAATTAATGCAATATTTAAAAAACATATTAAATGAGTATTGACTAATTATTAGTAGGTATGGTAATTGTACGCTGTAGCGCTTTAAATGTAGGTGCTGTCTATGATATTCAATCAAAAAAATAGCCCAAGAAATTAAAAGCGCAGTAACTTGACTATAGGGTGAGTTATTGCTTTAATTAACCGCTAAAATTAACAAGACGTGCTTAATAGTGAAACAGCTCTATAACTTGGGGTTTATCTTATGATGAGTAGTGTTTTTGAATTATCGTCCCTTCTAAGTTCAACAACTCTTGGGGATATTTATTAATGATATTGCAGAAATGATATTGCGGGACGAGGATTGGGTAGGAAATTTGGTTGCTATATCAATGGAGATGGTAAAAATGATTTAATTTATTGGGGTATGTGGTGGCTGATCCAAGTAGTAAGTCCAATGCAGGTCAGGCACATATGTTATCTGGCAGGTCTTCTTTTACGAGTATACTTTTTATTAAAGAAGCAGATCTGTCCTTAGGAATACTTTCAAAGAATTGCTGTTTAAAGGATTAGCAAATAATTCAAAATTTGCATAAAATTTATTATTTGTAACTATACCAATACATAAATTTCCATAATTACTCAATTAGATCTAAATTATGATTATATGGAGGCAAAGATAATAGTTCTATCCTGCTATTTTGTAGATATTCTTTTATTTTTTTGACTTACGATATCCAGCATTGTTACATATTAGGTAAATTTTGCTTTTATCTTGGTTTGTTACCTCTAATTTCTTTAAAAATTCAATAATATAATCGCTATTAACTTTCGGATTATCAGTTGTTACTACTTCTAAATCCTTAAGGTTAATAGCTCCAATAATATGCTTACACTTCTAACCACTAAAACTTGGTAAAGTTTTAACACTATTCTTTCTAATCCATCTAGATCTTGCTCTGCTTTGATATTGAGAATGAACACTATCCATAAAATACATAGCTTCATCTTTGTTTAAATTACCTTTAAGCAGACTGTATTACAGTTTAAATATAGTGAAAAAATGCCAATTTTTAAATTTAGTTTGTTCCTTTAAAGTTATACTATATTTTCACACTGACATACTGATTAGTGATCATGTTTTTATAAACCTAACCACGAACAGCGATTATTATCAAGGAATTTGAAAAAATCCTCTTTACTTTTTGTGGTAGTAATCCATATTTGAGTAGAAAGATTTCTAAGCTCATTAATTACCTCAGCCTGTTTAAGAGGGTCAAAATAGGCTAGAATCTCATCCATAAGCATGATGGGCGCTATGCCATTAATAGTTTTTATTGCTAAAGCTTGAGTTAAAAAGAATGAAATTAATAAGGCTTTTTGTTCGCCAGTTGAGCAAAGTTCTGCTTTTTGACCTTTATTATGATCTATCACCAATAAATCAGTTTTATGAGCTCCAAAATTTGATCTACCACTTTTTTTATCTAATATCCTACATTGATTGAATGATCTCAAGATAAACTCATTCTCCAACGGCTCAATTAAATTTACCAACTCTATATCTGGTCTTAAAAATTTTGATGATATATTTTTTATTTGTTCCTTTAATATATCTAATGTACTCTTTCTACTTTCTTGGATAAGGATGGTAAATTTTGCTAAATTTGATTCAACAGAATTAAGCCAATCTGTGTCTATGCACTCAGTTTGTAATAACTTTAATCGCGACTTAAGGTAATACTCATACCGCAAAATATTTTTTGCATGTTCAGGGAATAGATTATAACATATACTATCAAAAAACTTTCTTCTAGAGCTTGCTGGTCCAAGAAATATATTTTCCATCTGTGGTAACAGCCAAAGTACTTTAATATCTTTTAAAATATCTGACTGTGATTTTAAATGCTCTCCATTTTTTTTTATTTTTCTTAAAAAATTAGGAAAATAGCCAGTAGAAAACTTCATATCTCGAAAAGTAATATGAACTCCCCACTCGTTACAACTAACTTCTTGATTATTAATTATTTCGTCAAATTTACAATTTCTAAAAGATCTACCTGGAGCAAACAGAGAAATAGCTTCTAATATATTGGTTTTCCCTGCTCCATTTTCTCCAGAAATAACAACTAATTCCGAATCAAGTTCAGCTTTAAAATTTAAATGATTGCGAAAGCAAATTAGGTGAATATTTTTTATCACAATTACTAAACTTGCATTGGCATAATGATATGTATAGATGATGCATCTGAGCTACCTCTTATAAGTACTGCAGCATTGCTGCTTGAAACCGAAAAACTTACCACTGCACCACTAATAACTGAAAGAACATCCAATACATATTTACCGTTAAAAGCAATCTCTATAGGTTCTGAGTTATAACTTGCTTCAACTTCCTGCAGCGCTCTAGAAGCTCCATTCACACTATTGTGTACTGATAAAACAATTTTCGTTGCTGAGATGCTAAATTTCACGGCTTTTGTTTTATCAAAAGAAATAGTTGTGACTAAATCTATCGCTTCAAATAAAGCCTTAGCGCCAACTTCAAACTGTTTATTATTCTGTGTTGGAATAGCTTTATTATAATCAGGAAATTTACCATCAATTAGCTTGGAAGATAATTTAAGGCTATCAATAATTACCATGATACGATTATTTGATATACTTAATTCAATCGCTGAATCTGTATCTTCCAAAAGCTTAATTAATTCATTAACAGTTTTTCTTGGTATAATTATCCCAGAAACGTTACTATTAGATGCTTCTAACTCTATCTCTGAAGCTGCAAGCCTGTGGCTATCAGTTGCAACTGCCTTTAAAAATGTCTTACTATCCTCTTTTGTAAAAGAATATAGAAATACGCCATTTAAATAATATCTAGTTTCTTCAGTTGATATTGCATATTTAGTAGTGGTAAGCAGATTTTTCAGTTTTTTTGCTTCCAAGGTAAATTTATTACTATGCTCAGTTTCTGTAAAGCTTGGAAACTCTTCAGCAGGAAGCACAGGCAAAGAACATTCCATTTTTCCAGATGTAACTACCGCTCCTTCACCTGGGTGTTGCTTACTAAAAGCAATTTCTATTAAAGCAGTTTCTGAAAGTTTTTTAATGACTTCAAACAAAGTATGCATAGGCAAAGTAACACTGCCGCTTTCTGTAACAGTTGCTGGCACTTCATCTACTGCATATAAATCCATATCTGTAACAGAAAAAAATACACTACTTCCAACAGCTTTTAATTTTACATTTGCAAGTATTGGAATAGAGTTTCTTCTTTCAACTATAGAATGTATCTTCCATAACGATTTAACTAATATCTTCTTCTCTATAGTTATATGCATCTTCAGACTCTAAATTTAAAATTTTTGTTACATTGAAAACAAGTGTTAACACACCGTACATGATATTCATTATGTAAAATATGTAAAGAGTTGCAAATATTTTCTAATTTTTATTATACAAATTACGTTTGTACGTATATTCTGAACTTATATTTCTATGTATTTTGTATAATAAAAAACTTAAACATTTAAGTGTTAGATATAAAAGTAAAAATATGTGGGTTAAATAGCTCTGCGGCAGTTGATGCGGCAGTCGAGGTTGGTGTTAGTTATATAGGCTGTATTTTTAACATCAATTCTGTGAATTACGTTACTCCTTTGTTTGCCAGGGATATTTGTTTTCATATCCCAAGCCATATAAAGAAAATAGCAGTGGTTTCAAATATTTCTGATAAAGATTTAGATGAAGTAATGTTTTATTTTCAACCAGATTTTGTTCAGTTTAACGGCTCAGAAACTCCAGAATATATATCGGTATTTAAAGATAAATTTAACAGCAAAGTCATTAAAACCTTTCTTTTATATTCTAAAAAAGACTTGAATGAGATCAACTATTACGAAGATGTCACAGATATGTTTTTATTTGAACCAGCTCCTGACTATTTGGAACGTTATTATACTCACAAAAAATTTTTTGATTGGCAGATGCTGAAGAGAATTCAGACAGCTAAACCATGGATTATATCTGGCAATATATCAAAACATAATTTAGCGTTGATTATAAGATCTTCTAAAGCAAAAATAATTAGCGTAGACACTTCTCTTGAATCTGTTATAGGAACAAAAGACCCTGTTTTAATCAGTGAATTTATGAAAAATTTAAAAAAGTTTTGTGAAAATGAAACAAATGATTGATAAGCCTATAATCGGTATTACCGTAGATTTCCTAAATCATAAAAGTTATTCGAAATATCCTTGGTATGCTTTGAAAAAAAATTATGCTGATGCTATATCTAGTTTTGGAGGAGTTCCTATTTTATTGTCTTGTAATACTCGTAATATTGCAGATTATGTTAAAATTATTGATGGCCTTATTATAACTGGTGGAGACTTTGATATAGATCCGCATTATTATGGCCAAAATATAACCAGTGAGACGGTTCGTATAAATAGTACTAGAACAAATTTTGAGATTGAAATTTTAAGACAATTTTTGGATTTAAATAGGCCAGTGCTAGGAATCTGTGGTGGTATGCAATTAATAAATATCATCAAGGGTGGTTCTTTAATTCAAGACATTGCTGAAGAAATGGGATCTAGCTTTCATAAACAAGGAATGCCAAAGCATATAACCACTCATACTGCTAGAATCAAAAATGGTACCATTTTGCATAATATCTTGCAAAAAGAGATAATTGATGTCAACACTAGTCACCATCAAGCAGTTAAAACTCTAGGCGATGGAGTAATATTATCTGCAGAAGCTCCTGATAAAATAATTGAGGCAGTAGAAATTCCTGATTATAAATTTTGCTTAGGGATACAGTGGCACCCGGAATATTTAGAGACTAACGCAGATAAACAAATTTTCAAGGCATTTATTCAGGCTATCGGAAAATAATTAAAAGCTTTTTCCGTTTTCTAAGCTAGATTTTTATAAAATATTATAATTTCAGCAACAAATTATTATTAGATAATTATAAATTGACAATATTTGCGATTTATTCTTACTATTTATAAATAAATTAAGCGACTAGTGTTAAGAATAGTGCAGAGGAAGCTGCAAAATTCAATTGAGGAAATAACGTGCTATACCAGATTTTGTAGTAAGTGCTACTGTTACAGCTGTTAAAGGTCTATAAATAGAAGCTAAGAGAATAGAAAAGATGACCGAGATCAGCTCACGCTGCCAAGTTCAGGCACGAGATGGTAATTATATTTTATCAGAAGTAATAGGTTTTAAAGAGAATACAACTCTTTTAATGCCATTTGATAACATTAATTGGAATAGGTATTAGAACTGTTATTAGAGTTATTGCTAATGGCCAATCAATTTATCCAACTAAACAATGGTTAGGTCTGGTGCTCAATGCATTCAGAGAACCAATTGATGGAAAAGGTCCATTGCCACTTGGCCGATCAAGCATATCACCTACATTCAACTCCCTCTGCTCCTCAGCTACGCAAGAGAGTTGGCCGGAAAGCCCAAAAATGTTGGTATTAGGGCAGTAAACTCATTCTTATCATGTTGTAAAGGGCAGAGAATGGGTATCTTCTCTGAATCTGGAGTTGGTAAAATCCATGATGATGGCAATGATGACTAAATTTGCTTCTGCAGGTATAAAGATTATAGACTAATAGGTAAGAGAGGAAGAGAGATCCAGGAATTTATAGAATACTATCTTGCAGTGAAGAGGGCTTAAGTAAAGCAATAGTAATTGTTGCAACTTCTGATGAATCGGCATTGAAGCGTAGACAAGCTGCTTATCTTACTTTGACACTAAGCGAATACTCCAGAGGTTCTAGCCTAGGAGTATTATGTATGCTTGACAATATAACTAGGGTTGCTTATGGCTCAAAGAGAAATAGGGCTGGTTTTGTTAGTGAGCCTCCAACAACAAAAAGATATCCATCTAGTGTTTCTAAGTTTTTATTAACCTTCTCTTTTAGAGAGAGCTAGTCCTGGAACTCATAATCAAGCTTCCATTACTGCTTTTTTAGTGTTTTAGTCAAAAGGAGATGATACTAATGAACAAATTGATGATGCAGTGAGAGGAATTTTAGATGATCATATAGTGCTAGACAGAGATATAGCCAGTCGAGGAATATTTCCGGCAATTGATATAACCAAAAGCATATCTAGGACAATGCCTTGATGTAATAACGATAAGGAGGATACATTAACACAGAAAGATAAAGAACTCATTGCTACTTACAACAATATAGCTGATATGGTTAGAATAGGTGCTTATAAGAAGGGTGCCAATGAAGAAGTGGATGAGGCAATTAAATATTATGTAAAATTGCTCATTTATTTCCTAAAAATGTAATGAAAGTGAGGATATAAAGGGGATATATGAAAGCGTGCCAAAGCTATTAATTTTAAGTCTAATAACTAGTTCTTTCATAACAATAAGTGCTATAGCTAATAATAGATTTATAGAACGCGATAAAGTAATGAATAAAATTATAAAAAGCCTTAAATGCTTAGGTTGCAATGGAGAATCTGTATATGATTCAAACTCCAATTTTGCAATAGCTATGAGAGAGTTTATTAGGAGTGAATTAGAACAAGGCAAGAAATGAAGAACAGATTATTAATGATGTGGTGAATGCCTACGGAGAAGAAATGTTACTAAATCAGCTTTTTTCATTAAAAACTACTTGGCTATGGATGTTACCATGTTTATTGCTTCTTTTAGGATTTTATAAACTTTTTGCCAACAATAAGTTAAAGCTTGTTAAGAATTAAAAACAGCTATATCCATAATAATTTTTATTCGTGAAAAATAGCATAAAATTCAAACGCATAAGTTGAAATTCAGTATTACTTAAGCCTGTTGCAAAAAAGCAACTATCAAGTCTTTTTTACAGATTTATAGTATTATTAGTTTGACCACATTGATAAAAATATTATAGTTACCTCAGCCATAAATTGTATTTCTGAGATCTCCACTCATTAATAACAATTTATGATTAATAAACAAAAAAATAGGATAATTTATTATGAAAAAAATTTCTTTAATCGCTTTTGCAGCTGCTGCAATTTCTGCATCTTCTGCTTTTGCTGCTCCTGGCAGTATGTATATTGGCTTAAACGGCGGTTACCAAATGGTTCCTGGTAAAGTTAAAGCTGATTTATTTAAATATATAGCTAAGGCACCAGCTAAAGCAACAGCTGATGCTGCTGCTGAATCAAGTGTTGATCTAAAAGGTACTCCAAAGGGTCCTTTTGTTACTGGTTCTTTTGGTTATATAATTTCTGATGAATTCAGAACAGCTTTATCTTTCCAATACAACTTTGATCAAAAAAATATTTATGATAAAGAGCTTGTAGGAGCTACTAAAGTTAATGCTGCTCCAAAACTAAAACTTTCTAAGTCTTGGAATGTTTTAGCTAACTTTTATTATGACTTCTTAAATACTTCTGCCTTTACTCCATTTATTGGTGTTGGTTTAGGCTATGGTTCTAGAACTTATGAAGTAGAAGGTATCAAAGCTAAAGGTGTTGACGCAGTTATTGGTACTATTGGAAACATAGATGATGCTGCATTAAAAGTAGGCAGCAAAGCAACTAAAAAATCTTTTGCTTTTGGTGGAACACTTGGTGTTGCTTATAAAGTCAACAATCAAGTTAGTTTAGAATTAGCTTATGCTATTCAAACTTTACCTAAAGCTGAAACAAAATTACCAGCGTCAGTATCTGCAGGTGGTGAGTATTCTGCTAAATTTAAAGCAAAAAATCTCGCTCATAACATAAGCGCTGGTGTTAGATTTGTTTTCTAAGCATTTGCTAAATATAAAAAGCCATGAATTAACAAAGTTTCCGTGGCTTTTTTCTTTTTCATCTACGATGCTTCCATTGAAAACCATCATTTAGCATGAACCTCTAATACTTTTACCTCATCGCTTTGCATTCCTTAGTATGTTGTACGCTGCGTCTCTCGCTCCTTGTACTGTTTCTTCTGAGAAATGCTATAGTTTAAAGCATTCTATGGAATAGAGGAAGTGCATTCTACATAAGCTACCTAAAGCGAGTTGGCAATGTGACAGATCTTCTGCCTTAGTGATGGATACTATAAACACAAGTTTAGGATAAAAGATTAGAAGAATGCTTCAAAAGAGGTGAATTAAAGATAGTTTTGTTAATATTATAAACATTAACACAAGCTAAGATATATACTAAGAAGTTTAGTGAAGCTCTATGTTTTGTATGTTCAAAATTCATAGACTTTTTTATGAATATTAAACACTGATTCAACTAATGATCTTTTTTTAAGCAGTATTTTCTATCGCAAGTAAATGGTTTTCCATATCTTTCCTGATTTTTGTCAATAAACGTAATCCCTGATTATAAAGTTTAGTAAATAAATTCTTCAATAAGTATTCTTTACTGCCAAAGATTTTGCCTTTTGTAAAACCCTGAGGGATAGAGCAAGCTGTTGATATGTCACTACCGTTGCCTTTATTATTAATTGCAATACCATCCATAACTACTCATACTTAATTTAGTTATATTGCCAAATACTCAGTTGTTGTTTGTATGGTTTCCATGGCATATTGCGGATGTAGTAAAATCAATGATACCTGTATAATCTCCCTTAAATTAACTGTAACATTATGGTTAGCGGTAATATTAATCTTGACCATAATTGTATTGTTCTGTTGTAGCTTGGTAATTTGAAATATCCTCTATATCTACATGATAAATGACATAGATAATAATTTTTAAAATCTTTGTAAGGTGATAAATAAAAGTATAGAATGATGATCAGTAATCCAGAAAACTTTAATTTTCCTTCTCCTTAACACTTTGTGAGTTGGTATTAATCTTCTTCTCTCTCATTCTTCTTACATCTGGCAGAAATTATCTAGGGTATAAAATGTAAGTTATGATACATCTCTTCATGTTGAGTATATATTTCTTAAGCAAATCTATCTCAACACTTAGCTCCTTGCAAAACTCTCTCTCCTCAAACTTGCTACTCTCTTCTTATCCTATTAAATTAGCATTTTTAGAGATTTAGCACCGTTCTGTCTCTCATCAAGGATCACTACAGTATTTGCAATCATATCATGTAAGCCTTGCTTTCTTTTTGTAAAAGAAGCCATAATAAAACCTATACACAATAAGAGTGTTGAAGGAATATAGGAAGAAAATCTATTATACATTGCTTTATTGTTAGAGCTGCTACAGATTTAGCATTAACTATCTTGCATCTCGTAATCATTTTGCCTGGAGTTTGACCTCTATAACTCCAAAATCCAACAAAAATAAGTCTATTATTAAGAACAATACAAACTGGACAAAAAGTACTTAGTTAATATATGATTCTCACTTAAAAATTGCCATAATTCTTCAGAACTTACAGTATTATTTCTATACTTAGAAAATTCGCCTATCGTAACAGCCAGACCTTTATTATTATACAGAAAGAAATCTAATAAGTGAGTAATAGGTGTTAATATCACCGTAACGATCAAAACATCTATCGTACTAGAAAATATCCTTCGATTAAACAAAGCATATTCAAAGTTATCCAATAATTTCTTATTATCCATTTTTACTAGCCTTGATTATTGTTTTATTGTTCATATAACTTTGTAACACCTTTGGAATGATAATGTCACCATTTTCATTTTGATAATTTTCTATAATTGCCACCATAGTTCTTCCAACAGCTAAAGCAGATCCGTTAAGCGTATGTAGAATAATGACTTGTTTACTTTTCTCAGCTCTATAGCGTGCTTTCATTCTGCGCGCTTGAAAATCACCACAATTAGAGCAGCTAGAAATTTCACGATAACAACTTTGCCCAGGTAACCAAACCTCTATGTCATAAGTCTTTTTTGCAGAAAATCCCATATTTTGAGAACATAAAAGTATAACTCTATATGGTAATTCTAATTTTTGTAAAATACTCTCAGCTACTGAAGTCATGCGTTCTAATTCACTTTCTGCCTCTTCGGGTTTTACTACACTCACTAATTCTACTTTATGAAATTGATGTTGCCTTAACATTCCTCTAGTGTCTTTACCAGCGCTTCCAGCTTCTGATCTAAAACAAGGTGTATGAGCGGTCATCCTAAGTGGTAGGTGCCGTTCTTCGATTATCTGATCTGCAACCAAGTTAGTTAATGGTACTTCTGCAGTTGGTATTAGCCTAAATCCTTCTTTAGTCTCAAAAGAGTCTTCAGCAAACTTAGGCAACTGACCGGTACCAAACATAGACTTTTCATTTACCATATAAGGCAGAGAAAATTCAGTATACCCAAAATGTTGAGTATGATGATCCAGCATAAAATTTATTAATGCTCTTTCTATTAGTGCCAAATCATTTTTCAAAACTACAAATCGAGAGCCAGAAATTTCAGCTGCCCTTTCAAAGTCCATTTGGCTTTTATCAATATCAAAATGTTGTTTAGGTATAAAGTCAAATTGCTTAATATTTCCAACCTTCCTTATAACTACACTATCCTCTTCACTTTTACCAAGAAGAACATCGGCTGACAGATTATTTGGCAAACTACAAAGTAGATGTTGTAGACCTGCTTCTAGTTCTACAACCTGTTGCTCAATTAGTGAAGCCTTCTTATTGATTTTTTCTGCTTCTAAAAATAAACTTTGCGGTATAGGGCTATTTTTTAATTTTAATATACCTATTTGCTTTGCAACCTGATTTCTTTTATTTTGCAATTCTTGTAAAAGAGACTTTTGTTTCCTACTAGAAGTATCTAATGCAAGTAGTTGGGCAATATCAATTGCTTCTCCTCGCTTTTGCATAGCTTGAACAAATTCCTCTGGATTTTCTCTAATAAATTTTATGTCCCACATTTTTTTTCTTGTTGATTAACTTTCCTAAAATAATAGAGATTTCGTATAATAATAGAAGCGGAAGTGCAAGTATAATTTGGCTAAATACATCTGGAGGAGTTAGAATAGCTGCTACAATAAAAATAATTACTATAGCGTAACGCCTGAATTCTACTAAATGATTTACCTTAATAATTTCCATGCTAATTAAAATAACAAGAATGATTGGCAATTGAAATGCTAACCCAAAACCTATTATTAAATCTAATATTAAATCAAGATATTCGCTAATTCTAGCCTCTAGTAAAATTGGTAAGTTAGAATTAAAGCCAAATTTTTCAAAGCTTAGGAAAAACCTCCAAGCAGTCGGAATCACCAAAAAGTAAACCATTGTTGTACCTAGCACAAAAAGCAATGTAGAAGATATTATATAAGATAAAAAAATCGCCTTTTCTTTTTTATATAAGCCTGGTGCGGTAAATAGATAAACTTGTGCAATAATAAAAGGAAAACTCAAGAAAAACCCAGCATACAAAGATAGCTTTATATATGTGGTTAACCCTTCTGCAAGCCCTGTGAAGATCAATTTTCGTCCTTCTTTATAATTAAAGGCCTTGGCAAGTGGAGCAACTAAAATGTTATATATTTCTTCTGCAATAAAAAAACAAATTGCTGTACAGAGGACAAACCATAAAACCGCTAAAATAACTCTAAATTTTAGATCTTGATAATGCTCTTCGAATGTTTTTCTTACGAGTTTTTCTGTTTTTTTGGGCATCTTTTTTTAAGCTGTTTAATTCTTCCTTTATATCTTCTAAATCATAAGTAGGTCGAATTTCACCCTCCAGATTAATTAAATGATCTTTAACATACATTAGCTCTTCTTGAATAGGACCTATGTAGCTTGAGATAATTTTCTTAGATTTTATTCCTATATATCTTATGTATTTTAAAGCGCTAAAACATTCTTTAGGGCCAAAAACTAATATTGCGACAATGCCAGCAACACCTAGCTCTGTAAAAGATATATTAAACATTCAAAAAATCGCTCTTATTTGTAATTATTAATATTTTATCGTAAAATAAGTATACTGCGAGGCATTTTAATTATACTACAAAAATATCCTGGGAAAAGCATTATGAACGATAAAAGCGCGCAAAAGTGTTTATTTAATGTTATAGGTTATCTTGAAAAATCTATTAATCAAGCTATCAAAGAAAAAGAGGAAGCCTTAAATCGCATTGAGGAATTGCTAGGCATCAATAATGCCCTAAAAGAAGAAATAAAAAAACTTGAAGATGTCAATAATGCACTAAGCCAAGAGATTCAAGAACTATCACGCAAAGATAAAAATCCAACACCTGAAGCACTGCTGGATAGAAGCTCATCTTACGATGTTGATCTTCCTATAACTCAACTCAAAAATACACTATCGAAGAAAAGCTAATCCCAATTGTAGATTTAAAAATAGGAAATTTATCTCTACAAAATTGAGTCAGAGGAAAAAGAGAAGATATTGATGCTAGCAACTGAAGTTAATGATAAGATCAATCATTTTAAGTCAAGTTTAAAAGGCTTGACGGATATTAAAGCTATTTTAATTACTGTATTAATACTGCAAGATGAGGTAATCAAAGCAAAGAACTCTTCTGATATAAAAGCAAAAGCTATTGCAGAAGAAATAAAATCAGGAGCTCACTAAACAATTTTACAAGCTGTTAGATCATGTTAATGAGAAAATAAATGAATTATCAAAAACTTGTTATAAACTGCATGGTCATAGATACGTTGTTGAAACAACTTTTGTAGCCAAGAAATTGTCTGATATTAGTATGGTCATAGATTTTTCTGATATAAAAGAGAAGCTTGGAAGCTGGCTAGACAAGAATTGGGATCATAATGCTATTTTAAATCTCTCTAATAAAGTTTTTGGCGATCAAATAAGTAGCTATATTAAACAAACAATATACTACATGAACCAAAATCCAATTGCTGAAAATATGGCTAAACACTTACTTTACGATATATGCCCTCAACTTCTTAAAGACTCAGAAATTAAGTGTATAAAAATTAGGCTATATGAGACCTAAAATTGTTATGCCAAAGTAGAAAACCTTTAAGAAAATTTTCCAACAGAGTTCTTACTATTAGTTATTATAAATTCAGTCCACTAAATCTTTTCCACATATTTATATAAGAAATTACTTGTTGCAGTTGTGCATTTCAACGCATACTAACTAACAATGAGATAGCGCTTATCTTTATTCTAGCTTAATATTAATACATTATATATTTTTAGAGAATACCACTTATGGTAATGCATAAAACTCAACTTCTTATGACTATCCTTCTACTATTGATTCAGACGGAGCTTTGAGGATAAAAGCTCAAAAATTATGTCTTAGTTTAACAGAAATTCAAGATGATTTTGCGTATGAAAATCATAACCTAGCGCTATCTATCACTCCAAGCAGCTTAGAGAAAATTAAAAAGAAATTTAAGATTCTTGGCGAACAATATAAAGCCCTTTTTAAGCAATGGAAGTGCGAAGTAGGAATTTATAAATTGCCAGAGCAATCTGCGCAAAAAGAAACAAAAGTTGAATCATTATATTCTAAACTTCAAATTGGTTATTTAAATAATATTAAGACCGTCTGCTGTGACTTCCTGAATAATCTATTGACCGCTAGCCTTATCTTCAACTATTATTGCAGTCAGTTTAAAGCTAGTAGCATTGTTAATTATAACCTTTTTAAGAGATGGATAATCCAGCCTCTCTCTTTTAAAACATCAATTAAATAGTAATTTGCATTATATACCCCTCCCCAAAGTTGTACATATGCTGTAATTATTAAATTTAGAAATTTTTATTGCACAGCACCAGTTTTGATAAACCATTTCAAATTAAGGAGGTATTTCATAGTACTTAACCCAGCTATTCTTAATTATATCATCATTAATTTATATAGGATTTTGTGCTGATATTGAGCTGAAAATGCATATGTACCCAATGCTCTTTTAAGTCCTCTGTTTCTTTCTATTCCCATTAACTGTGTGGATATTAGCCTAATTTCCGTTTATAAGAAAAATTATTATGAGCCAATATCTCATCTTTTTCTGCTACCAGGAGCAAGCTCAGAAATTGCCAATTAGTAAGTGTTAGCAATCAGGTTGAACCAAGAAAGGATTGTGATATACTATCATCTAAAAAGGAAAAAATGTCAGATCGTCTATATCAAATATCAGAAGATCTATTTAACAAAGAGATATTACCAATAATAGAAAAGCATACGACGCCCATTGTAGGCAGGCCCCAAAAATTAGTCAATATAATGTTTTTGTGCAATACTGAAGATGCTAAGCATATCAGTATCCTGGAGGGGGAGATTGCCCTAAAGAATATGGTCTCTGGCATACGAATATTAGCAGGTTTAAAAAACGTAATGAAGATGGTTTATTATGGCTGATTTTATACGCCTTAGAACAGGAGAAGATATTGAAAATAGATATAGTGTTTATGGACTCAACTGCAATAAAAGTGCACTGTCATGGAACTGGAGCGTTAGAAAGAGAGGTAAGCAAAATATAGGTAAGAACGTAAGAACCATTAACAACCCTGAAGTTTTAATAAGAGATAAAGTAATAAATCTAAAGAAAGTAGTATGAAGTTTATCAAATCGCATAGCTAATCTACAGTTTGTTTTAATCTTAGCAAATAAACTCTCTATTCTATACCTCTCCATTTATAAATGGTTTTTATCAAATCTAATAAAATTCACTCTTCTATTCCTTTTATTAGGTATCTCAGGCTCAATGTCAGTTTAACCTGCTTGGTTAACAGTTCTTGGTGCAAGAAGCTATTAGCACTACCAAAATATCCACACTTGTAAGGACTCATTGCAGCAATTAATTGAAAATGCAAAAATACGGAATTTTTAAATTTAGCTAGATAGATCGCATGATTTTTACTCTTGCAATAGTAATATTTTTAGATTCAATTGGTTGTTTAATGACTCTAAAACATTTCTTGAAAATTCTGGTAATTCATCCCCATAAAAAGCACTCCGCAATGTGCTAAAGTGACTTCTTTCCTGGTTCAGCGTTTTTTCTGCTACCAACCATAGCTGCCATAGAAGTAAAACTTTGGGACTCCCTCAGGTATTCTTTCAATTAATCCAGATTCTTCAAAAAACCTCTACAGCTAAACTAGCTGTGATGCTTATTTCAAGCATTTCCATATTAGTCAAGCTAGGCATAATACTAGTTAACCTCTTAGCAAGCATGGATTTGCCAAGAATCCCGAGGGGCTAATCATTAACATATGATGTCTTCCAACTGCTGCTATTTCTATGGCTCTTTTAGTAATGCTCACCCATTGATATCTTTCATATCAATTTTATTAGTATTTGATTTAGATACTATTTTGGGAAATTTTAAGTATTGCAATATTTGCTCTCTACTAAAGTGATTTATAATTTCAATCATATTATGAGCTATAATTAATTGTCTTATTTCCAGATCAGCTTGCCTCTCTCTCATTAGCTTGAGGATAAATCACAAGCCTAAGTTTTTAGCATTTGCCTTGATTGCAGCAGATAAAGCTCCTGGTACCCTCGCTATCCTGACATCTAATGATAATTCTCCCATGACAATAAAATTAATCGATTTCTTCTTAAGGAATACTGTTCATTTCAATTAGCAAACCAATAGCAATAGCCAAATCAAAGTGGTTACTTTCTTTAACAAATCTGCCGGTGATAAATTGACTGTAACTCTTTTCATTAGAATACTAGGTTCTATACTACCAAAAGCAGCCCTAATTCGTTCTTTTAACTCATTAATTGCTTTATTAGGCATACCAATTATATTAAATGCTGCTATACCGCTACATACCAGAACTTGAACTTCAACTTCTATGAACTCGACTCCAATAAAGTAAAGAGTTTTTACATGAGAAATCATTAATTCTTTTATTAGTTACATCGTCAGTTCTCTTAAATCAACAACAAAATATTACATTTTTATTAAGATATCTTGTTTATTTAAAAATTCCGTATTTTTGCAAGATCTTAATATAGATTTCTGTAAGTATCTCTAAATCCTCTAAAGAAACATTTTCATTAATCTGATGAGCAGTTTTGTTAAGCAATCCAACCTCAACTGTTGGACAATACTTAGTTAAAAATCGTGCATCAGAGGTTCCGCCTAACGTGTTGATTTTAGAGTCTATGTTAGCAACTTCTTTAACGGCTCCCGCAACTATTGGAGCTAGCCTTTCATAGTTAGTTATGAAAGCTTCACCACTACTATGCCACTTTAAATCAAAATTATTGGTATACTTTTCACATATTTCCTCAATCTTGGTAGCGAGACTTGTTGCAGTATGCATATTGCCAAACCTAATATTACACCTTACCTTTGCAGAACCTGGTATAACGTTTTCTGCTTCATTTCCAACACTTAAATTAGTAAACTCTAAATTAGAAGGCTGAAAATAAAGATTACCGTTATCTAAACTGGTTGATTTAAGTTCTTTAATTATATTTGCAAGAATAGGAATAGGATTTTGAGCAAGTTGATGATAGGCTACATGTCCTTGTTTACCTATAACTTTAATAGTAAGCGTGATACTACCACGTGCTCCAATCTTAATTGTATCACCAACACAATTTGTGCTTGTGGGTTCGCCTATAATACATACATCTATTTTTTCATTTCTTGCTTCAAGCCATGGTAACATTTTTTTAGTACCGTTTATTGCTATTCCTTCTTCATCTGCAGTAAGCAAGAGACTTATGCTATTTTCTTGATTAATAATGCTTTTATCCATGCCTCTTCTCACTGCTTCGATAAAAGCCGTGAGCGCTCCTTTCATATCAACTGCACCTCTGCCATAAATGCAGCCATCTACTTCATCACCACTAAATGGTAAAACTTGCCACTCCGATTCTTTCCCAGGCAGCACAACATCGACATGCCCCGCAAAACAGAAATTTATGCCTTTTTTACCTAACCTAGCATAAAGATTTTGGACGGGTTCTAGATCTGCTTCTTGAAATTCAATAAGATGGCATTTAAATCCAATATTTTGTAATAATTGCTTCAGAAATTTTAAGCAACCATCATCTGTGGGAGTAATACTTTTGAAGCGAATCAGTTGTTGCAATAGGTTTACTTGTCTCATAGCTCATAAAATTGATTTTTCTGGATATTATATTGAGTGCATAATATTTCAATAATAAAAATGAATTGCAAAATTTCAAAAAACGTTTAAGTTAGAAAATAAATCAGATTGAAATTCTTATAAATGAAGTTAATTACAAGGTTTGCACCAAGCCCCACAGGCTTCTTACATGTGGGCAATGTTAGGACTGCTCTAATTAATTGGCTTTTTGCTCGTTCAACGGGCGGTAAATTTATTTTAAGAATAGACGATACTGACACAGAAAGATCAGAAACAACGTATATTGAGGCTATAAAGAGAGACTTACAGTGGTTAGGACTTGAATGGGATGAGTTATTTTTTCAGTCAGAAAGGCTTGAAAAATATGAAGCTGCTAAGCAAAAGCTTATTGAAAATGGTAGATTATATCCCTGCTATGAAACACAAGAAGAACTAGCACTTAAAAAGAAGAACTTACTTAGCAGAAATCTTCCACCAATATATGATAGAGCATCTCTAAAGTTAACTACCTCCCAAAAAGAACAATTTGAAAAACAAGGAATAAAACCTCATTGGCGTTTCTTAATCAGTGAATTGGCTATAGCGTGGAATGATGGAATTAAGGGTCCAATGAGCCTTGTGCCTGGTAATTTGAGTGATCCTGTTTTAATAAGAGCTGATGGTTCTATGACATATACTTTAGCTTCAGTTGTTGATGACATTGAGTTTGGAATTACAAATGTGATAAGGGGCGAGGATCACCTTTCAAATAGTGCTATACATATACAAATTTTTGAAGCATTAAATGCCAGATCGCCTAACTTAGCCCATCTTTCGTTGCTTACTTCCAATGAACAGGAAATATCAAAGCGCTTGGGTGGCTTTGATATTTATTCTTTACGGCAGGTAGGAATCGAACCGATGGCTATTAATAGCTTTTTGACAAAAATTGGTACCTCAGATCCAATTTATCCTTATCAAAATATGCAGGATCTAATAAGGAATTTCGTGTTAAGCGACCTTGGAAAGTCTCCTTCTAACTATGATCAGAGGGAGTTAGAAATATTGAATGCCAAATTAATACATGCTATGCCATATAAAATTGCTAAGAAGCGCTTTGAAACCGAAGGTTTAGATGATGTAGGAGAGGAATTTTGGGAAATCACAAAGCACAATATAGCAAATATCAGAGAAATAAGCTCATGGTGGCAGATCTGTAACACTATTCTAGAACCAACTGCCATGGATTATGAGATTACGAAGAAAGCAGCAACAGTGCTTCCTAAGGAGCCATGGAATATTGACACTTGGTCTACCTGGATTGAAGAAGTTAAGAAAATAACTAAAAAATCTGGTAAAGAATTATTTATACCAATCAGAAAAGCTTTAACTGGACTCGAATCTGGGCCAGAGCTCAAAACGCTATTAATCCTTTTGAGATATAAAAAAACTTTTGATAGACTTAATGGCAAAAGTGCTTAATTTTCAATAAAGGTTCTTTATGTTATATGAAATGATTATACTAACATCATTAACAAGTTTGTTCACTGGGTTAGTAAAAAGTTATTCATGTTGCTAGAAATTTTGCTTTAGGTGCAGAAAATGGCCCTATTTATATTACACTTCCAACCTTGGGGGAGAGCTCACAGGAGTATTAATTGATTTTTGTGCAAGAAAATTTGGACTTAAAAATCAAGATGGTAATGAAAAATCAGAAAAAATATTTAGTTTAACACAACCTGATATCAGTTTAGCCATAGTTATAGTAGCAGTTGTTACAATATGTGAGTGTTGTATTAGTATAATTGAAATGATGAATATGTGCATTGAACCTTGCTATACCTTCTTTTCTTTTGGGAAGTATGAACTTGGGGAGTAAAAAAACCTTATGACTGCTTAGAATCAATATACCAGAGCTTGTGGTCGATATTTCAAGAAGAGAATGACGATGTAGAAAAATATAAATTGAACTACGATAATATCTCCCAAAATCTCGAAGACTCAAATCCATTAGAGCATGACATGACGAATGATGCTGGTGAATATATTAACATATAAAGAGCTAAAGATATAACATAGCTTGTTTCAGAAGCTATTTGGGTAGTTTATGCCTGCTACGCTACTTCCTACACTTAATAATTTATCAAATATTTTATTAATCTCTGAGGCTGCACCCTCGGTATATGCTTCACCAGTAAACAATATTAAGTTCTCCGTATTTGAAGCTCTAATAAGCCACCAGCCACCTTCTCGATCAACTCTAATGCCGTCTATTTCGCTGAATTGATAATTTGTTTGCCGTAAAAAAGATCTTACTGCATTAATGAATTTTTCTTTTTGTAATTCATTGGCATTAATTTTGCGCTCAGGAACAGAAAGTGCACTTTTAGTTATCTGTAAACTCCTTTCTATAAGTGCAGGATCATGATAGGCAATTTCTAAAAATTTACATGCACCAAAAATTGCATCATCAAAACCATAGTAACTCTCTGCAAAAAATATGTGTCCACTCATTTCAGCTGCAAGCATTGAGTTCACTTCTTTCATCTTGGCCTTAATTAATGCATGACCAGTTTTGTATTGTATTAAATTACAATTTAATTTTTTGAGTGTATTCATTATTAGAGCACTCATTTTCATATCAGTGAGAATCGTTGCCCCAGGGTTTCTTTTTAGTAAGTCAAAAGCAAAAATATATAGTAGGTGAGAACCAAACAATATTTGCCCCCTCTTATCAACAATTCCAAGTCGGTCTGCATCACCATCAAATGCTATACCAAAATCATAACCTTCTTCTTTCACTTTTCTTATCAGCTGTTGTAAATTTTCCGTCCTACTAGGGTCTGGGTGATGCGCTGGGAAACGACCATCTACTTCGCCATTTATTATCAAATGGTTGCTAGGCAAATACGTAATTAACTGTTTTAGAATATTACAAGCAGCACCATTGCCAGGATCCCAAACTATTCTCAAGTTATTGTTAATAGAAATTAATTCTTGTAATACAGTAAGATAAGCCGTTTCAATATCAAATCTTATAACCTCAGCTTGAGCTCGGTGTGACTGGTAATTCACAACTTCTAGGTTAGCTAAATCCTTTAAGTCTTGCCCGAAAAGTGCCTTTCCGTTTAGCATAACTTTAAAGCCATTATGATTAGCGGGATTATGAGAACCAGTTATCATAACGGCCACATCAATATCAGGAAGGTAATTAGCTGCAAAGTATAATACTGGGGTAGGAACTAAACCTAGGTCAGTGATTTTTATATCTTCTGTCATTAATCCTTTTAAAAAAGCTTTATAGAGAGCTGGTGAACTAGTTCTGCCATCATATCCAATACAAACTTTTCCCTTTAATTCCATCTTACTTCTTGCTTGTAGTAATTTCAACGCCAGAAAAAGAGCATCTTCTTCGTTTAAATTTTCTCCAAATACACCCCTAATATCATATGCCCTAATAATTTCACTAGCAAATTTATAATGTTGGTGCATAGAGATGTGCACAAAAAATAGTTTTTGGCATCTTATAATATTAATCAAGCTTTAATACATCAATTATTTTTATACTAAAAAATTTTTAAAGAGCTGCTGCAATGCAGCATAAAAACTTATACAGTCAGTATTTGTCTTGATATGTTTTATTGATAGAATTAAATTATTAATCGTGATTTTAGTGAGGAAAAATTTAATGAGCGTGAGTAATAACCAAATTTATAAAGATTCTTTACATTTTCATTCCACAGGCAAAAAGGGAAAAATTGGCCTTGATATAATTAAGCCTTTGGTAAATCAACGGAGTTTAGCTCTCGCTTATTCTCCTGGTGTTGCAGCGCCATGCTTAGAAATCCAACGAGATAAAAGTCTCGCATATGAATACACATCAAAAGGTAATTTCGTTGCAGTCATTTCAAATGGCACAGCTGTTCTAGGTCTTGGTAACCTTGGCGCTCTTGCATCTAAACCTGTTATGGAAGGCAAAGCTATACTTTTCAAAAGATTTGCAGATATTGATTCAATTGACATTGAGGTTGATACTGAAGATCCCAAAGAATTTGTTAATACAGTAAAAAATATAGGCTTAAGTTGGGGCGGGATTAACCTTGAGGATATAAAAGCTCCAGAATGTTTTATAATTGAAAAAGAATTAAAAAAATTACTCGACATACCAGTTTTTCATGATGATCAACATGGGACTGCAATCGTTGCAGCAGCTGGGCTTATTAATGCTGCCTACATTACTGGACGTAATTTTACTGATATGAAAGTAGTGGTAAATGGTGCTGGAGCTGCAGCAATTGCATGTATAGAGCTATTAAAGTCAATGGGTTTAAAAAATGCAATTCTTTGTGACACTAAAGGAGTAATCTACAAAGGCAGAACTGAAGGTATGAACGAATGGAAAGCGGCTCATGCTAGTGATACAAACAAAAGAACCTTAGCAGATGCAGTAGCTGGAGCTGATGTATTTTTAGGACTTTCTGTTAAAAGAGCCTTAAGCAAAGAGATGGTGGGCACTATGGCTGAAAAACCAATTATTTTCGCAATGGCCAACCCAGAGCCAGAAATAACACCAGAAGATGTTAGCTCAGTAAGAAATGATGCAATTGTTGCAACTGGGCGATCTGATTATAATAATCAGGTAAATAATGTTATGTGCTTTCCTTATATTTTTAGAGGAGCTCTTGATACTCAAGCCACCACAATTAATTTAGAAATGAAGAGCGCAGCAGCCAATGCTATAGCCTCGCTTGCAAGACAAGAGGTAACAGAAGAAGTTATGGTTGCTTACGCTGGCAAAAAGCATAAATTTGGTCCAGATTATATAATTCCTGTACCATTTGATTCAAGATTAATACAAGAAGTTCCAGCAGCTGTTGCTAAAGCCGCTATGGACTCTGGAGTAGCAAAAAAACCTATTAAAGACTTTTTTGAATATAAAATAGGGCTTACAGCTCGATTGAACCCCGTTACCAGTATAACTAATAATTTCTTTTCTAGATTAAGGAATAACTGTAAAAAAGTGATTTTTGCTAATGATAGTACAGCTATGGTTAAAGCTGCACTTGAGTGGTGTAAAAATAGATATGGGGAAGCAATCATTATTGGTGAAGCGAATAAAGTTTATCAAATTATTTCTAATGAAGAGGCTAAAATTCAAGTCATAAATCCAGCCAAGATTGAAGCAGATAAGTATATTGAATTTTTGTATAAAAGAAGACAAAGAGATGGTATGACAGAAGCTGATTGTAAAAAGGATATAATAAACGACTTGACTCTCTTTGGCGCATTAATGCTTGTAAACAACGGAGCAGATGCAATGGTTGCAGGGCTTGCCCACGGGTATCTATCAACTTTAGAAAGCGTTACTAAAGTTATTGACAAAGCTGATAACCAACCACTTTTTGCACTCTCTATTCTTTCAAAGCCAGGTAAAGTATTATTTATGGCAGATACTGCGATAAATGAGTTGCCCACTGCTGAAACTCTAGCAGATATAGCAGTTCAAGCTGCTGAGGAAGTTAGAAATTTAGGATATGAGCCAAGAGTTGCTTTTATTTCTTTTTCAACTTTTGGTAATCCAAAACGTAAAGAATCGCAAAAGATGAGAGAAGCTGTCGCAATATTAGATAAAAGGAAGGTTAATTTTGAATATGATGGGGAATTAGCTGCAAATGCTGCCATTAATCAATCCTTATTAAAACTTTATCCTTTTTGCAGATTATCAAAACCTGCTAATATCTTAATTATGCCAGCTTTACATAGCGCACATATATCATCCAGGCTTTTGCAGGAATTTGGAGAAGCTACCTTAATAGGCCCTATTTTATGCGGACTAAGTAAGAGAGTACAGATAGTACAAATTGGCTCTTCTGTAACAGATATATTGAATTCTGCTGCTATTTCTGCTGTACTGTCATAAATTATAATTTTTAAGCAGGTAGCGATGTTTTCTATAGAGGGTTTGTATAGTATTTTTTAGTCTTATAATCTTTGCTACTGCCTTTGATCTAGGGGTCTCTTTAGAATCATCTATCTACGCTATTTCAGTAAGAACAGCAAGTATCCTGACTGCTTGTTTGATTAGCTTAGCTTTTTTATTTGCAGCCCTAATCTTTTCTTATTTTGATTGGAATAAAACAGTTTTATTTATAACTAGATGCTTAGTTGAGTTAGCACAGTTGAGTTAGCGTTCAGCATTGACAACATTTTTGTTTTTATTTTAGTATTCAATAATTTTAAAATTTCACTAAAAGCTCAGCATAAGACCTTAATAATTGGCATATTAAGCACAATTATAATGAGGTTTTAATTATTACAGAAATAACTAACGAACTATCTCAAGATATAGATGATAGCTAGGAAATATTTACAGCTTCAGAAATATGAAGTGCTAAACTACATATGGTTAATGCTACTGATCTAAGAGAACCAATTTAGTATCTCATCTTTATTTTAAGAAATTAGAGTCTTCAACATTTTTACATTAAAGAATTTTGCAAAAAATAGCAGATTGTGTTAATCAAGTTTTTATATTTGAATTAATTTTTTATTTCTAATGCTTGTGCGCTATTTTATATTTTTGATGTCTTTTCAATTATTCCTCTCTTCTTGCAGTGTTTTTGATTCAAATTATAATAAAGAAAAACTTCCTGGAGATCGTCAAAAGGCATTTATATCAAATAACAAAGAAGGGAATTTAAATAAAAAAGTAGCTTCAACTAAAAGGTGCACTAACCTTAAGTCTTTGAATAAAATAAAATTGCTGGCTCAGAAAAAAATAGATGTATTTCAAACAATTGGAGTGACAAATAAGCCTTTAGCAACTAAAAACAAAGTAATAATTTTAACCTCAAAAGGTGAATTAATAGCTTATAATCTGGACCTTAACAAGAAATTATGGAGTAAGTCGTTAAATAATAAAAGTAATTCTTTAACAACCGTTGGAAAAATCATTGAAGAGAATGGTGTTTTATATGTAACTTATGGGGTCAATAAATTGGTTGCCGTAGACAGTCAAAGCGGTAAAGAAATTTGGGTTACTAAATTTAATGATGTAGTTAAGGGCAGGCCGGTTATTCATGGTGACAGAATATTTATTCATAGTGCCCATAACGAAATTTATGCTTTAAAGAAAAGTGATGGAACGATTATCTGGCGCCATATAGATGCAGGCTATGTACAATCAACGGTTGCAGATTTTGCTCCGGTTGTTTATAATAAAAACGTTATTTTTCAAGTAGCAAATAATGAAATTATTGCCCTTGATATAGAAAAAGGAACAGTTAATAAAATATTTGTTATTCATAATCAATATGGATTTAAAAATAGTGAAACTCACAAGTATATACCAAATCACTTCTTTATTGAAAACGATGTAATTTACGCTACCTCCAAAGATGGAAAATTAATGGCAATTGATTACCAGACTCAAGAAAAACTTTGGCAGCAAGAAATCAACTCTAGTACAAAGTTTCTCGTATATAACAAAGTAATTTATGTTATTACAGACAAAGATGAACTAGCAGTACTAAACAAAAAAACAGGCCAAATTGAATATATGATTGATTTAAATAGCTGTATAAAAGCTAAGAATAATTATCATAGATGGACTAAGCCAGTTATTTATAATAAAAATAGTATTTTAATTACAAGCTATGATGGATACTTATTGAAATTTAATATTTATTCTGGAAGATTACTTGCTAGTGTAGTGGACATGGAGTTTGTTACCTCTTCTCCTGCCGTTTTCGGCGATTATATCTATATAATTTCTAACAACGGTAATATTTATAAATATAGATAAAAGAAAATGTCCTGCTGCAACCAAAGTATAACCGTAATTAATCTGCTTAAATTATGGAAGTTTTGGTCTACTTATGACAATGTTTATAACGGATATAATTGGTGGCTTTACTCACTGTATTGGCATGTGTTGCCCAATAGCAGTTGCTCAAATGAGTATGAAGCTTTTATGAACCTTCCAAAAAAAGATGAGCAAAAAAATAAGCTGTTATGTGCAGCTTCTATCCCCTACTATGTAGGAAAAAGTTTTAGCTACGCTTCCTTAGCAATAAGTTGGTTTGGCATTCGTTGCTTCACAAAATCAGCTTGTGAAGTTATTAGAAGCAATTTTGATGTTATAATAAGCAACCTCATTTATAGCTCAATCACTTACAAATTGCCTTTTTTGTTTCAAAGGTTAGGTACTTGGATTGCTATTAGGATTCTACCTTGTAGCTTAGTATAGCCTCAATTGCAATTGCTGTCTCTTATAGTAACAATGCGTTACACTGTATTATGTAAAGGATTTTTATGAATAAACAAATGACGAAATAACGCTATGAACATTGTCGATAAATATGATAATCAGGTGGTTAGATGATTTACAGGGTGCCTCTATTTTCTGGGCAGTGGCTGGCCTTTCTGCTGGCATTCTTATCGCTCTACAAATGGCTATCCATTACTAAGTTTTGACCTACCTCATTCTTTGTTGTACAACACACCTATAATATAAAGCTCCCTAATTCAATGGTTGCTCGTTTTGTTTTTTCTGTTATCAGCTTTCTATACTGCTAGCTTTATCTAGTTGCGTAATGGGCATTACCCAAGGGGAAAGAATATGCAGAACCTGGAATGATATGCGCTTGCCTAGGTAGCATATTTATATGTGTTTGTGGCAGCTATTATCAAAAGGCAGGACCTCATATATATATAGCCAATTGTTTTTTCTAGCATTTATAATTGTAATTGCAATATTATATCTAGAGAATGATATTTCCATACCAATTTCTCTACTTAGTGCAAAAAGTATTAGTGCCTTTTCAGGAGTGCAATCAGCCATGATTTAATGGTGGTATGAGCATAATACTGTGGGTTTCTTTCTAATAAAAAAGCCTGGTCTTCTTGGAATTGCCTATTATTCTTACCAAAAATGGCTAATCAACCTGTCTATCCTTATAGGCTTTCTATCCTCCACTTCTTGGGCTTAATATTCATTTATATATGGGCTTTGCCCCATCACTTACACTATACTTCCTTACCAGATTGGGTACAAACACTTAGTATGACTATGTCAATCATCTTTTGGCCTTCACTTCATGGGGTGGTATGATAAACGGTCTTATGGGCTTTATCCCTTTAGCCTTTTACAGCATAAGCACTTTTGAAAGGACGTTAATGGCAATTAAATCAGTAAATGCATTAAGCTTATACAGAGTGGACTATCAATCACGTGCATTCTAGAGCCTTGGAATGGGTTGCTATGATAAGTTCTAGTACAATGTATCACATGCCTGCCTATTTTATGGAAAAGAGAAAATATGTATTCAGTAGAATTAGTAAATGTACATTTTTGGCTGGCAACAGTTGGTATTGTCTTATATGTAACTTCTATGTGGACAGCTGGCATAACTTAAGGCTTATTGTGGCGGGGATGATATAGGGCTTTTTAAAATATTCTTTCTTGCAGTCTGTTATAGCTCTACATCCCTACTATGTGATTAGAGCAATAGGTGGTATTTTCTTTTTGTCTGGAGCACTTGTTTTAGTTTATAATGAATATGTACAATGAGAGGGAACCCAAAAAAACAGATTCATGAGCAACCAATATCTTTGGCAAATCAGGTATGACATAAAATTACCATAGCATTATAGAGAGAAGTTTATTTATTTCAGTAGTACTAATTGTAGTTGTTGTGCTTCAATAGGTGATATGGTACAAATATTACTACTCTTTAAAAAAAGAAATTGCAATAAAGGTTGTAGGATAGGTTGTAGGATACTAGCAGACCATACATACCCTTAAAGCTTTTAGGGGTTAGCAATATATAAAAGAGAGGACTGCTATGGATGTCACAGTTAGCAAGTCAGAACACTACTGGATGAAGTTGAAAGGTATGGTCATTCAATAAGCTGCCAAGAGCTAATATGATTTTCTTTTTGGGGCTCAAAGAGAACTGGCCCTGATTTAGCTCGAATAGGAGAAAAATATTCTGATGATTGGCATATTGAGCATATTCATGATCCAAAATTGTAGTGCCAGAATCAAAATCATGCCTGACTATCCCTTTATGTTAAAGTCCTTATTGAAGCTTGATGATTTATGTAAGAAGAAGGAGATTTTGAGATCTTTGGGGATATCCATTATACTGATGCCGATATAAAGAATTGTTATAATGACTTAAAAACTCAACTAGCCATTAATGAGAATCAAGCAGCTATGGAAAATTTCAACAAACACTATCCTGGAGCTAAAATAAGAAAGTTTAATAAAAATCTACAGAGATCACAGATATGGATGCAATCATTGGATACACATGCAAAATCTTGGAATCAGGCTGGATTTAAAAACCAATGAAGGGCATAAGTGGTAATTATAAATCGTAGTAAAATTTATGATAAGTATGGTCGTATACCATTTAAGGATCAAAATAAGCAAAATAATTCTGTAGATGATTAACTATATGTCTAAGGAAGTGAAGAAAAAAGCTGTTACTACTGGCCATAGTTGGGATGGTATAGAAGAATATAACAATCCTGATTCATTTTGGTTAAGGTTATTTTTTTATGTGGCTTTGTTCTTTACATAATATACTGGTTACTCTATCTGTCCTGGTTATTCCTCATAGTAATGGGTTATTGGACTAGTCTTCACAAAAAGAGTTAGAAAAAAGTCAAGCAGAAATATTAGCACTCCGAGCTGAATATCAAGCTGAATTTGACAAAGCTTCTTTTGAAGAGATTTTAAGAAATGAAAAACTTTTTAAGTTTGCTCTTGCTGGGGGTAAGTCTGCATTTGAAAATAACTATGCTCCTTGTCATGGTGTTAGTGGAGGGAGCGATATTGGCTATCCTAATCTAGCTACTGGGGCTTGGCTTTGGGGTAGAAAGTTAGAAGATATTTATACAACTATAAAATATGGAATTAGGTCAGGACATGAATAAACTAGAGAGTCTTAAATGGCAGCTTTTAGTAAAGGTAAAATTTTAACTTTTGCTTCTTTAAGTAATTACATCATTTCTTTATCTAACAAGAAAAATTCAGCGGGCAAACTTGGCTGATCACTACCGCCTGTTCCATCACCCTTCTGATCACCAGTTTGCACTATGAAACCATCTATTACTCTATGAAATTTTAAATCGTTGTAAAATCCTTTATTTGCAAGCATTAAGATTCTCTCAACATGTTTCAGAACTTTTCCTGGATATAATTCTATTTCCACTGTACCATATTTAAGCTGCATTATGGCCTTGGGATTTTTATTTTGCTTCACATTCTCTGCCATATCATTCTGTTGGTTGCTGGCCTCAATTATATTTTCCGTGGCATATGTTGAGAAGCAGAATAAATGTAAACCAAAAAGCTGCAATAACGTTAAAAGAGATCTGAATAAAAAATTTTGCATAGCCGGTAATTATTAATTGATAAAGGCTTCTACATTATTCAACTGCAGTTTTAAGTTTTTCTCAACCACTTCTTGTGCTTTTTCTCTATAAAGTATAGCAAGACAATTAACACCAAAGGGCTGCATTGCTTGGCCTATAACCTTTTCACCTACAAAAACTTCTGTACCTAATGAAACTTTTTCAGCATCATGCAAGCTTTTGAAACTTATTTTATATATATCTTTACGTACCGTACCTCTATAAGTTGTTCTTGCAGTAACTTCTTGGCCTATGTAGCATCCCTTTTGATAATTTATTGCATTGAGCTGGTCCATATTTAATTCAAGCGCAAACCGCTCCTGAGGCATAAAGTCTATAGATAATTCTGGGATTTTTAAATCAATCCTTTCAATATGATAATTCTTAAGCTTATCTGGGTGGTTATCAATTTGTTCTTCTTCCATAAAGCCCCTATAATAGCTAAATAAATGGCACCTTGGATCACTGAAGAACCCATCATTAAAAGAAGACTGTGAAATAACTGCTTTTATATTATCTAAAATATCTATTTTAATATCTAAATGCAGTTTATACATATTAAATTTTTTTATTATTTCGTCTATGTATTTTGCTGGAATATCGAGTAAATAATGATCTTTATTTGCTAAAATGAAAAAGTCATATAGCACTTTTCCTTGAGGTGTAAGCATTAGTGTATATAAAAGGCTATCCTCTTTTAGTAGATTGATATCATTAGTTACTATACCTTGAAGAAAATCTGCTTTATTAGTTCCAGACATCCTTATAAGCGCCCTATAAGGTAAGATCATCATAATATTGCCTTTATTTATTCAATATTTCTTGAGTGCACTGGGCCATTGTTCTTGAATTTCTTGATATACAGTCACTCATATAAAAATTTTTGCTAGGATTGGTGAAAGAATCTTTCTCAAAATCCTTCATTTTTCCCAAATTGATTTTTATCTCGCTTGGCACCACACTATCAACATATTCAAAGATGGAGAATTCCTTTGTCATTAACCTTCTTAGCTCACCCATGGAGTTGATGCCTATATCTATTTTTAACATTTTTGCCAATGCGTTTACTATTTCCCAATCAGATTGAGCGTATCTAGGAGGTGGAACTGCTGCATAGGTTCGTTGGACTCTACCTTCAGTATTAACATAAGTTGAATCTTTTTCTGTATAAGCAGCGCCAGGGAGTATAATATCAGCACTATACACACTCTTATCACCGTGGTGACCTTGATATATCACGAAAGTATCTTGTGGAATTCTTCTTAAGTCTATTTCATCAGCCCCAAATAAAAAAAGTACTTTTGAATTTTCAAGAATATTTTGGATATGAATGGATTTTGATTCTGGTATGAAGCCTATATCCAAACCACCTACTCTTGAAGCTGAGGTATGAAGAACATTGAAGCCATTCCAATCATCTCTTACAATATCAAATTGAGTACATATTTTTTTGAGATAATACACAAATGCCTCAAAGTCACGGCGGGCAAAAACTGCAACCCCAACAATAATTATTGGATTTTTAGCATTTCTTAATCGTTCACTAAATGGATGTCTTCCTTCAGCAATTTGCTTTAACAGCCAAGGGTTATTGCCCAAATGTTTATAATCATATTGTAAATTAACCTTTTCACCAATTAATGCAATTTGGGTTTTATTATGCAAAAAGGCTTTTCTAATTCTAGCATTAATAATTGCTGCTTCTTGCCTTGGATTGCTTCCAATTATTAAGCATAAATCAGCTTTTTCTATACCACTAATTGTGGTACCAAAAGTATAAAACCAGCGCTCAGAGTTATCCAAAAAACTCCCGTCTTGCCTACAATCATAATTGTTGCTGCCTAGCCCTTTAAGAAGCTTTTTAGCTAGAAACATCGTCTCAACATCAGTAAAGTCACCAGCTATAGCTCCTACTTCTTGCGGATCTGTTGTCAATATTTTATTTTTAATCTCAGTTAAGGTTATATCCCAATCATATGGCTTTAATTTACCATCTTTTTTGATCATTGGTATATCAAGCCTTTGATATTTTAAACCATCATATGCGAACCTAGTCTTATCAGAAATCCACTCTTCATTAATATCATCATTAGGGATTGGTAATATTCGCATAACCTCCGTTCCTCTGCTATTTATTACTATATTACTACCAACGGCATCCAACACATCTATTGAGTTAGTTCTCTTTAGCTCCCAAGAACGGAATAGAGATTCATATGGTTTAGCAGTTAACGCTCCTACTGGACAAAGGTCTATGATATTGCCTGATAATTCAGAAGAAACCGCCTTCCTGATATAGGTAGTAATCTCCATATCTTCGCCACGTCCTATAGCACCAAGCTCATTGGTTCCAGCTACATCTTCTAAAAATCTAACACATCTTGTGCAATGGATACATCGATTCATGTTAGTACTGATTAAAGGTCCCATGTATTTATCAACAACCGAGCGCTTCTCTTCTTCGAATCTACTATATCCCTTTCCATACTTCATAGCCTGATCCTGGAGGTCACATTCTCCACCTTGGTCACAAATTGGGCAATCAAGCGGATGGTTAATCAGCAGAAATTCCATTATTCCTTCTCTAGCCTTTTTCACCATGTTAGTGTCAGTGTGTACAATCATCCCATTTGTAACAGGTTGAGCGCAACTTGCTACTGGTTTTGGAGATTTTTCGACTTCCACTAAACACATTCTACAATTACCAGCAATTGCTAACTTTTCATGGTAGCAAAACCTTGGAATCTCAGCCCCAACCGCTTCACATGCTTGTAAAACTGTTGAACCATTAGGAACTTCTATTTCTATACCGTTGACAATTAATTTTGCCATACCTTATTTTACTAATTTATTAGGGTAAACTTAAATTTTCCTTATAATATCATTATTGTCAATTTTCTAATAAAGGAAGATGCTACTTATTTAACAATAATTAAGTCACATTATACACAATAAAAGTAATAGCTGCCAATGGCATAAAAATAATTATTTTCCTCCTCCAAGTTGATGAACGTGAATTGTTAATTGTCTTATGGCCGGAATCAGATAATTTAACCATCCAATAAGGCATTACACCGCTCCTACCTGAATATATAACATCAAATATACTTTCATAGCTATTGCTAAAATAATACTGCATCTTTTAAGTTTGAAGCTCCAAATTCACGGCCTCCACCTCCATCTACTCTTATAGATAAGAAAATAGACAAATATATGAAGGAGATATAGGAGTTTATTTAAGCTATAAAGTTATTTTTAATAAAGACTTTGCTAATCATATATATCGTGGTTGCTACAATAAATTCGAAAATAGATCTAGAGCATTCTGTGGAGCATTTCAAAACAATACGTGGCTCTGCTTTAGTGGGTTATATTCCAGATATAAAATTAATTAATATAAAGGTTAGCTTTGAAGTTCAGTGTATAGAGTGTAAAGCTCAAAGAGCTAGACCTAAATTTTAATAATTCTATTTTAGGAAAAAGTTATAGATTAAATGAGTGCAGGTCTAAACGGTATAAATTCAGGGGGGCAAAGTTGAAGAAGCTATAATAAATAGGTAATAGTATGTTTGCGCTAGAAATATCTGGAAACGGAAATAAACTTTATGATGACCCAGAACTTCATGGAAAAACTACTCTCGATATTCATAGTCTAAAGAATTTTGCAATAGCTATTGAAGAGGTAAATGAAGATAAAAATAAGCAACCCGTAAAAACAGAGGTATCAGCCTTCTAAGCACGTCAAATCATAATAAATTCTGACTCTTATTTTAAACATGATTTTGCTTTGAATGCAGATATAATGAATGACGAGCTTTATATCAACAAAGCATCCTGCCTTTTACCAAGAAATGAGAAAATCAATCTAGTAGGTTATTATTCTAGAAACAATTCTAGGCCTAAGTTTAATGGTGATTTATCAATAGTGATTACTGACATTCCTAGTACTATAAAGTTGCTATAAAAAAGTAAAGAATCTGAGATAGAAATATCAAAGTTTCTTTTTAAAGCAAACCTTTTAATTATACCGCATAGGATTAGGTTAGATAATATTAAAGCAGCCTTCGATTCAACTTTAATAATGTGAAAGATCAATTTAATTAAAGATGCTAAAAATAAAAAAATAATTGAGTCAGCACTAAAATTTAATGAATTAGATTTTGATAAATTTGATATTGATGATAAATTTGATGATTTGGTAAAGATTTTATTCCGATCTGATAGTGATAAAAGCTGCACCACATATTTCAAAAATGTTAATGATCATAAGTGGTTAAGATATGTAGATTATAGCATCAATTTAGACTTTATGGCACAAAAGGCCACATTTAAGGTGAGAATCCATAAAAGATTTTTTTATTTCTTTTGAGTTATATCTCAAGGTTTATTTTCAATCAACAATCTTCCTTTTGAAGCAGAGAATAAAACCAAATTAGAGAGTGCAAACTATGCTATCGCTTGACAATTTCAGGCTTGCTATCGATTCAGCAATCAATTTTTTGAATCTTTCTTTAGATTTTTTAAAGCAAATTTTCCCTGAAATGTCAGATTTATCAAAGGACAAAATTATGATAAAGTAAATACATTTAGCTTATATAATTTTGATGCTTTAATAAAATTTAAGGCCTCTCAGCTCATAATCGATGGGTTTAAATACTATAGAAAATCTTAATGCGTCACTACAACTCAACAATGGTATTGTAAGTCTAATAAATAGTAAATGTAACTTTTAAATGGAGAGATTACAGCCGTTGGCAGTCTTACTGCTGTCGAATATGTGCATCAGATGAGCTTACGCTTTTTAAATAATGTTAATCTTGGCCTTGTATTAAGAACTGATAAAAAATCAATCGGCAAAGTTAATATAATTGGTAAGAATATTAAGTGGAATGGTTCTGATTTAGATGAAATCATAAAAGCTCCTGACTTAACCTTAAGTGCTTCCAATAAAATATCTAGAATAAACTATCATAGTAATTATGGTTCCTCATTTTTTAGCAATATGAAAGGAAGTATTGATATTAAAGGTTCATTATTAAACTTTAATAATGTCAAATTATCAAATAATAGAATAAGTGGGGCGATGGCTGCTATGTATGATGCTTCTAGTCAACCGCTGATTCTATTTGCAAAACATTCTTTTATTCCAATCGGAGTAAATTCTCCAGTGACATTTAATGTAAAATCCATAGGTCAAATGCCAAAACTCAACACAGAGTTTGATATAACTCAGCTGATTCACTTCATTTCCTCAACTCAACCTGCTTCGGGTCCTTTCAGTGCCCCTGCTGACAAAGCTAATAGTGAACTTCTCTCCTGCTTCTGAAACTTAACGTCCTAAATAGTCATCAATTGTAAAACCATTTATAAAACCATTATTGCAGTTTAAAGATAAGAGCTTGAGAGATATAGTCAGAGAAGAATTAGTACCAACCACTTACATATGCTTGCCCGGCATCACTTTTTCTGCTTGGATTAGCTGCAAGAGCTCGAACCACTACATCATCTAAGCCATCACCGTTTATATTGCCAATCCAAAAGCAGTTGAGGTTAAAAGAGGGATAATTCAAAAATGCTATTTGCCATGAATTAAGCGGCCAACCTCAGCACTATTTCCTTCTTCTAGCTGCTGCTCTAAAATTCTCTTAGGTCGTTTTTTAAGGACGACGTATTGAATAAAAGCAGACTCAATAAATTAACTAATATAAGATTATTGCTGTAAGTTAATATTTATTTGAAGGGTTTACGTGTTATTTTGAATCCTCAATAAATCATCAAAGTGATTTTTACTCATAGATGAACTTTTATTTGTCAAAGTCGTTGTTTACTGTTATAATAGTTGGCATGAAAAATGGTGATAGGCTAATTTTTCAGTAGAAATTTACGCGGCTGTGGTGGAATGGTAGACACACAACGTTGAGGTCGTTGTTCCGAGAGGATTGAAAGTTCAAGTCTTTTCAGCCGCACCACTTTACAAAATGTATTTGTATGTTATATCAGGATTTCACTATAACACAAAATGCAGAACATAGAATAAAAGAGCTCTTAGTCACGGAAGTTCCTGATGCAAGGTTTCGAATTAAAGTTCTAGGAGGAGGCTGTTCTGGTTTTAAATATGATTATAAGTTTGACAGCAACTTTGCGAAAAACGATAAATTTTTTGCTAATGGTTTAGTAGTTATTGATGAATTATCCTTGACTTTTCTTATGAATAGCGTGCTAGATTATTATGAAGATTTAGGTGGCGCTAGTTTCGTAGTAAAAAATCCCAATACTTCAGCTAAATGCGGTTGCGGCAATTCATTTTTTGTATAGAGCACTTGTCTAATAATAAAGAAATATTGATTACATACATTGGCCATTTTACAGATCAAAGTGTTCATATTGTGATTTTAATAGTCATTTAGAGAATTAATAGATCATGAGTTAGTGCTGTATGTTATTTGCAAGAAATATCTCTCTATAAGGAGATTTATCTTCACTAAAAAAACTAATAAGTATCTTTTTTGGCGGTGGTACTCTCTCTTTAGCTCCTTCCAAAATGCTTGCTAGCATTTTGGATTATATCAATTTTATTGGTACAATTTGATAATGTATGAAACTTCTAATTATGCAAAAGATTCTTTTCATCTTAGCATAACCTGGTTTACTGAAAATATAATGATTACCTAGGAATTGGGCCAGGGGCACATGGAAGAATTTCTTTAAACGGTAATTAAGTTTGCCACAGTAAATGTACATATACCTGAAAAATGGATTGAGTTAGCTTCAAAAAAGCAATTTCCCTATTAAAGTAAGAAGTTATTAAGCACCGATGATCAAAAAAAGAAGAACCAATTATGGGATTCAAATTAGTTGATGGAATATTTTTCGATGAACTTAAAACAATAAAACCCTTTAAAGTAGAATTAATAAAATGGTATTAGAAGATTTCTTAAAGGTGAGAAAGGCTGAGATATATGCCACTAAAAAGGGACAATTAGTCTTAAATAGCATCATTAATTTATTGTTTTAGAGTTGAGTTAATTTTATCTAGTGGAAAAATAAATTGCCAAAAAATGTTTTTTAGCTTAGAAAATTGTACTAAATATAATTATTGACATATATGTTACCGAGCCTTTTATCTCTATTTTCTTCCAACATGGCTATAGACCTTGGAACTGCGAATACTTTAGTATATGTGCCAGGCAAAGGTATCATCTTAAAAGAACCATCCGTTGTTGCTATGCTAAATCATAAAGGCAGTATGATACCCTATGCCTTTGGATATGAAGCAAAAATGATGTTGGGCCGAACTCCTTCTGAAATACAAGCAATTAGACCTTTAAAAGATGGGGTTATTGCTGATTTTAAAGGAGCTGAAGAAATGATAAAACACTTCATCAGTTGTGTTCATAATAAAAAGAGCTTCTTAGCTAGGCCATTAGTTATTGTTTGCGTCCCATATGGGGCAACTGCTGTTGAAAAAAGAGCTATATACGATGCGGTGGAAGGAGCTGGTGCAAGAGAAGTGTACTTGATAGAAGAGCCAATGGCAGCTGCTATTGGCTCTAATTTGCCAGTTACAGAACCAACCGGCTCAATGGTTGTTGATATAGGTGGCGGCACAACTGAAGTAGGCATAGTCTCATTGGGTGGAGTTGTGACTGCAAGATCAGTCAGGATTGGTGGTGATGCTATGGATGAGGCTATTATAAATTATATTAGAAGGTATCATAATTTACTTATCGGCGAATCAACAGCAGAGCGTATTAAAAAAGAAATTGGCTCCGCGCATTGTCCAGAAGGCGAGCCGCGTAGTATGAAAATAAAGGGGCGTGATCTTTTAAATGGTGTACCTAAAGAAATAGCTCTAACTGAAGACAAAATTGCTGGAAGTTTAGCTGAGCCAATTAATCAAATCATTGCTGCAGTTAAAGTACTACTTGAATCTGCTCCTCCTGAATTAGCTTCCGATATAGTAACAAGGGGTATTATGTTAACAGGCGGTGGTGCTCTTCTTACTGGTTTAGACAGGGTAATACAAAATGCAACTGGCCTTACAACATTTGTTTCTGATGACCCACTTAGTTGTGTTGCAACTGGTGCAGGTAGAGTTTTAGAAAATTTTAATGCCCTAAAACACGTGTTATTAAAACAAGATTAATTATTAGATAAATGAATTTAAATTTCAAGGAATTAAAAAAGGAACTACTTTTTCTTCCGCTAGGTGGCTCTGGGGAAATAGGAATGAACCTCAATTTGTATCATTATAAAGGCAAATGGCTCATAGTTGATATGGGTATAGGGTTCGCAGATAACCACTTTCCTGGAGTTGAAATTATAGTGCCAAATATTAATTTCCTAATAGAAAAACGCAAGAATATAGTTGGTATAATCCTAACTCATGCCCATGAAGATCATATAGGAGGAGTACCGTACTTATGGCCCGAAGTTCAAGCTCCAATTTATACAAATAATTTTACAGCCACCATTTTAAAAGCTAAACTAAATGAATATGGATTAAATGGCAGGACTCCAATTAATATACTTAAAAACAATAATAAAATTGATATAGGTCCTTTTAATATAGAGCTCATTAGTATCACCCACTCTATATTAGAGAATAATGGCATTATGATTCGAACAGACGCAGGTAATATCTTCCATACCGGCGATTGGAAAATTGATGAAAATCCTACACTTGGTGAATTGACTGATGAAAAACGCTTAAAAGAGTTGGGTAAGGAAGGAATTTTAGCTATGATCGGTGATTCTACCAATATTTTCAATGAAGGTAGGTCCGGCTCAGAAGGCGATTTAGAAAAAAGTCTTACCGATTTAATTAGCGAGTGTAAGAAAGGTATGGTGGTTGTCACAACTTTTGCATCTAATGCCGCTAGGCTTTATTCTATAGCAAAGGCTGCTAAAAAAGCTAAAAGAAGAGTTGCTCTAACAGGCCGTTCTTTATGGCGCATGTATAGGGCTGCAAGAGATTGTAGTTATTTAAATGATATCGATGAATTCTTGGATGAAAAAGGAATTCAAGGATTAAGTAGAGAAGAAATACTCATCATCTCCACTGGTTGCCAAGGAGAATCTTTGGCAGCTGTTAGCAAGTTAGCTAATAATTCTCATCAATTTTTGAAGTTAATACCTGGTGACACTATTATATTTTCCTCCAAAATCATTCCTGGCAATGATAGAAAAATTTTTGATTTATTTAATAAATTTTGTAAGATGGGAGTAGAGGTTTTAACTGAAAGGGATCATTTTGTACACGTTTCTGGCCACCCTGGGCAAGAAGAAGTGGCTATGATGTATAAGTATTTAAAGCCGAAAATAGCAGTTCCGGTTCATGGAGAAGCAGTTCATATCCATGCTCATGCTAAATTTGCCAGACAGAACGGATGTAAACATTCCATAGAGATAACTAATGGTGAGGTATTAAAACTAAGTGAGAAGGGGCCTGAAAAAATTGGGCAAGTTGAAGCAGGTTATATATTGATAGATGGAGAGAGCCTTATAGATGAAGCTAGTCCAATAATTCGTTCTCGCCGCAAAATAAGAGATAATGGCACTATATTTGTCACTATTGCTCTTTTACCAAAAGGCAAAAGATCTGAGATACTACAAGCATATGTTTCTGCCACTGGACTCTTGGATAAAACCGGTGATAGAGAATTAATTAAAACTATAGAAGAAGAGATAGTTGCTCTTTCTGTTAATAATGAGATTAGCTCAGAAATAGAAAAACAAGTTATCAATTTGGTAAAAAAAATTATAAAAAAGGAATTAAACAAATTTCCAGAAATAGCAGTACACATAATAAAAAAATTATAAAAAAGGAATTAAATATAATAACTAAGTTTAATTTATTAAATTATCGTTATTTATTATTGTAAAATATCGTGACATATTTTGTAATTGCAGTATAATTTACACGATTTTTTAACTGTGTGAGAGAATTATGAATCAAAAGAAAAAAGAAGAAGGTATATTGTTACAGCTTTGGCAAATGCTATGTCCTATTAAAATGTTGGAGGCAAAAAAATTTATTCCTATGACATTAATGATGTTTTTTATATTATTCAATTTTAGTACATTAAGGCCCTTAAAAGACAGTTTGGTTATACCGAACCTAGGGGCAGAAGTTATAAGTTTTGTTAAGCTGTGGTGTGTTCTTCCATCAGCAGTACTTTTTACTATAATTTATATGAAGCTAAGCAATGTAATGGATTATGAAAAATTGTTTTATGCCGTAACTTCCTTCTTTATAGTATTTTTTGCTATTTTTGCTATTGTACTCTATCCTTATCGTGATATTGTGCACCCAGACCCTGAAACCATTCAAAACTTAGCAGAACAACTACCAAACTTAAAGTGGTTAATCTTGTTAGCTGGTAAATGGTCCTTTGCTTTATTTTATATCTTTGCTGAGCTTTGGGGAGCAGCAATGATTAATTTAATGTTCTGGCAATTTGCCAATCGTATTACAAAAACCGAAGAAGCAAAACGGTTTTATTCTATGTTTGGCTTGATAGGAAATGTAGGCCTAATTTTTGCAGGTAATGCAATTATACAATTTTCTAAAATGTCTACAAAGGCTGGTAATGATAATGACCTTATTGTATTTTCAATGTCAGCACTGATAATATCTGGTCTTTTAGTAATGGCTATATATAGATGGATGAATGTATACGTTTTAACTGATCCAAAATGCTATGCTCCTAAAGCTAGTGAAGAGAAGAAGAAACTAAAATTATCAGTTTCAGAAAGTGTTAAGTTGATATTCCATTCTAAGTATCTTGGTTTCATAGTATTATTAGTACTTTGCTATGGAACAACCATTAACTTAGTAGAGGGCCCATGGAAAGCAAAGATTCGTGAACTTTACCCAACTCAAAATGAATATGCTCATTTTATGGGAGAGTTCATTCAGTGGACAGGAATTGTCACTATACTGTTTATGATTCTTGGTAGTAATATCTTAAAAAATGTGCGCTGGTTCACTGCAGCAATTATTACTCCTTTAATGATCTTAATAACTGGTGGTGGTTTCTTTGCATTTGTTATCTTTGAAAAAGAATTAGCTCCTTGGATGGAAGATTTCATGAAAATGGGCCCAATAGTAATTGCTGTATTCTTAGGAGCACTACAGAATGTATTAAGTAAAGCAACAAAATACACTATGTTTGATGCAACGAAAGAAATGGCATTTATTCCACTAGATGATGAATTAAAGAGCAAGGGTAAGGCGGCTGTTGACATTATTGGAGGAAGGCTAGCTAAATCTGGCGGGGCTATAATTCAATCTTCTATATTTATGCTCTTTCCTATGGCAACATTTTCAACTATTACACCAATACTCACTGGGATATTTCTACTCTTAATGGTCTGTTGGATACTTGCTGTTAATGGTTTAAATAAAGACTATACCTTGCTTATTAGTAAAGATACTAATTAAATAAAAATAATTGGCAAGCAGTTGGTATTATATGAGTCTCATTATAGAGTTGGTATTGAAGCTGAAGAGCTTGTTGAGAAGTCTCTGGTAGATTTGAGATATAAAATTATCAGAAAAAGATGGAAAAGCAGATTTGGTAAAATCGATATCATTGCAATTCACGATTATTCTTTGTTTGTTGAAGTTAAATCAAGAAAGGATTACCTAACAGAGAATATTTACGAAACAACAAAAAAACTCTTTATTAGCATTGGATTTCTTATGCGAATTTAAGATAAGAAGAGAGTGGAAAGTTGAGAAGAGAAGATTTTGCAAGGATATCTCAATAGTTAGATGTTGAAATATATAAGATTTGTCAAAAAAATATATACTTAACATGAAGAGATGCATCATAACTTTATTTTATATTATAGGAAGCATTAACAAGCAAGGTTAAACCAAGAGAGGATTGTGATATATTATCGTCTACAAAAGGAAAAAATGTCAGATTGTCTATATTAAATATCAGAAGATCTATTTAACAAAGAGATATTAGCAGTAATAGGAAAGCATATGACACCCATTTGAGTGAGGCCCTAAATTTTTTGGCAGTCTCAAAAAGTCTCATTGGTAACGTTAAAGGCATATATCGTACGCCAGGGATCTTATTTTTTGGATAATCTCTTCCAGAATACGGATATGCTTAGCATCTTTAGCATTGTACAAGAACACTTTTATAAATGACTAATTTTTGGAGGCCTGCCCCAAATGGGTGTCATATGCTTTCCTATTACTGCTAATATCTCTTTGTTAAATAGATCTTCTGATATTTAATATAGACAATCTGACATTTTTTCCTTTTGTAGACGATAATATATCACAATCCTCTCTTGGTTTAACCTGATTGCTAACACTTACTATAGCAGCTTGAAAAGTTCCATCACTTTTTCCAAACAGTATTGAAAAATCACAGGATACTGAATAGATTCTACTTGCCATGAATAAATCTCATAATTAGGTGAATGAATCACCTACCTATTTGTTAATCATTAAGAGGTAAACTTATCTGATAAGGCAATAATCCATCCATAAGATCTGTGTTAGTAACAATAAGAAGCTGCTTTTAAAATAATAGACCTACCATTGAGCAAGTTAGCCATTTTTTGCAACTAAATAATTATGCCTTTAGCTTGAGAATCAAATCCACAAGTATTTGGACGGCATTTGTACATTTAATTTTTTTCATTGCGGCTTGTAATCTAGAAAATTCTTCTGTGTTAGTAATAAGTTCCAAAATTGTTTTTGCTAACAAATTAGGGGTTAAATCCTTCTCTTCTATTAAGACAGAAGCTTGCTGATTAGATAAAAATTTAGCATTAAAAAATTGATGATTGTGTTGAGCGGCGGCAAAAGGAATTAATATGGATGGCTTTCTTAAAGCAATAATTTCCGTAACTGTAGCAGCACCAGCTCTTGTGATCACTAAGTCGCACTTATAAAGCAAATTTTCTATATCTTCAAAAAAGCTTTCGATTTCAACTTTACTTTTGGTAGCTTGGTATTCATTTACTGTTCTTTGTAACAAATCTTGCCGAGTTTGTTGATATATATATAAATTCTCTTGTATCTTAGGATTTAACAACTTAATTGCTTGAGGAATAGTATTACTAAAAATTGCAGTTCCCTGGCTCCCTCCTACTACTAGTATTTTGAAAATATTTTTATCTAATTTTTTATAAGGCCTGTCTGACAATGCAAAAACTTGCTGCCTAATTGGGTTACCTGTATAAACCATTTTATAATTAGCAATACCATCTATATTGAGAGTATTTTTAAAGGATAAGGCTACTGCGTTAACAAATTTTGCTAAGAATTTATTGGCCTTGCCCATAACTGCATTTTGTTCGTGGATTATGGTTGGAATTTGGTGAAAAAATGCGGCCATTATTGCAGGTACAGAAAGGTATCCACCAAATCCAACCACTATAGAGGGTTTTTTAAAAAAAAACATAAAAAATAATTTTAAAAAACTAAAAATTAAGCCTGTGAGGGCATAAGCCTTATCATTTATTGAACTAGTAAACCCTTTTACTGGCAATATTTCTCTTTCTGCTCTCAAGAGAGCTCCTTTTAGGAATTTTGTACCACGCTGATCAGTTACTAAAAATAATTTGTGGTTATTAATCAAGAAGTCTGCCACTGCCTGGGCGGGGAAAATATGACCACCAGTGCCTCCTGCTGCAAGTACAATATATTTAGGTTTATTATTTTTTCTCATTTTGCTTGGTCATGCGTTGTATAAATTCACTAAAATCATCAACAGCATTAAAATCCTGGTATACAGAGGCATACCTAACATATGCAACTTGGTCAATTTTAGCTAATTTATTCATAATTAGTTGTCCTATAAATGTTGAAGAGATTTCTGTTTCACCAGATGTTTCAATTTTTTTCAAGATATGTGAGACAATTTTTTCAAGCATTTCGTTGCTTACAGGCCTTTTTCTAGTAGCAATCCTAAGAGATTGCAATATTTTTTGAGCATCAAAAGGTTTTTTAGCTCCTGATCGTTTGACTATCTTTATTTCAGGAATTTCTCTTCTTTCTATAGTTATAAATCTTGCACCACAATTTTGACAATACCGCCTTCTTTTTATAGAGTCAGCATCTTCAGATGGCCTAGAATCCTTAACTTGAGTATCAATAAAGTTGCAAAGAGGACACTTCATATTTTAATTTTTTATGATAAACATGGCTTGATTTATTTAATATATAACATTTTCATTTAACAAAAAACCATTATAATAAGATAGTGCTCTTTTTAAAATAGCTAATGAATGGTGTTAAACTGGTTTTTCATGGTAACGAAAGAATAAGAACAGATAAATTTTTGTCTAGGTAACTGACTAAAATTTCGAAAATTAAAATCCAAAAATCGATAAAGATGGGCCTAGTTTCAATTAATGGCATAAAAATATATGCATGTGATTATACTTTATCAATTGGTGATAAAGTTAATTTTGTGCAAAATGTAGAACCAAAGTGTAGCACTACAATTGAAAATAAAACATTGCCATTTTCTGTTATTTTTGAGGATGAAGATTTATTAATTATAGATAAAAACCCAGTGTTAGTGGTTCATCCTGGGGCTGAAAATCAAAATGGTACTTTGGTAGATATTTTACTTTTTGAGTATAAGCTCTCAAATGTTGAGGATTTTTATCCAGGAATTGTTCATAGGTTTGATAATGAGTACTAGTGGCTTAATGATCATTGCTAAGATAAGAGCAATGAAGCACGCTATAAGTTGGTAACGCAAATAGCTAATAAACAAGTTAAGAGGACCTATGTTGCATTAATTTTTGGAGTATTGAATCCGCGTTCTGGTAAGATAGAAACAAACATTGGTCGTAATGCTCATGATAAAACAAAAATGATGGTAATGAAAGAAGGAGGCAAAATAGCTATTACTCATTATACTACTTTAAGCATTTGTGCAGATAACGCTCTGAGCTTGGTGCATGTCAAATTAGAAACTGGTAGAACGCATCAAATCAGAGTACATATGAGCTATAAAAAGAGCCATATAGTAGGTGATAAACAATACATAGCTGGCTTACAATCATTCAATGAAGGGATTTGACCTTAAAAACCAAAGATCTCACTAGGAATTTTTCAAGACAAGCTTTACATTCCAAGTCTTTAAAGTTTTTGCATCCAATTACAAATAGCGAAGTGTATTTAGAGTGTGCCTTACCAAGTGATATGGAAGAATTAATATGTTTTATTTCAAAAAAGGCTAGTATAGTTTTTATATTGATGAATGTTTTACCTATGCGACTAACCGCAATCCAACCAGCAGTGAGTTATGTTATAGGTAATGAAGGACCTTTAATAATTTACTAATGCAGATTTTTTAATGGTGATGGCAAAACGGATAACGTTGGGGCAGGTTATTGGTTATAAAAAAGCAGGTTTGAGGTGAATGGCGACCTAGCTATAGTAAGTGTTAGCAACCATGTTGAACCAAGAAAGGATTGTGATATACTATCATCTAAAAAAGAAAGAAATGTCAGATCGTCTATATCAAATATCAGAAGATCTATTTAACAAAGAGATGTTACCAATAATAGAAAAGCATACGACACCCATTTGAGTGAGGCCCTAAAAATTAGTCATTATAAGTTGTTTTTGTGTGGTGCTGAAGATACTAAGCATATCAGTATCCTGGAGGGGAGATTGCCCTAAAGAATATGGTCTCTGGCATACGAATATTAGCAGGTTTAAAAAACGTAATGAAGATGGTTTATTATGGCTGATTTTATACGCCTTAGAACAGGAGAAGATATTGAAAATAGATATAGTGTTTATGGACTCAACTGCAATAAAAGTGCACTATCATGGAACTGGAGCGTTAGAAAGATAGGTAAGCAAAGTATAGGTAGAAACGTAGCAGTCAAGGGTACAAAAATACATGTTATAATAGAAAAAGAAAATGTTGTATGTATCAGATTACAGCAGCAGAGCATTTTGATTGTAAGATGACAAGCGAGATGATGGAGATGCTAAATTGTGCTAGTATAAAAAGATGAAGATAAAGATTACGATACGAACAAAGTACAAAGCTGGTTAAAGATAATGACATTGAGCCTGAGATACCTAATAAAAGGAATAGAAGAGTGAATTTTAGATTTGATAAAAGACCATTTATAAATGGAGAGGTATAGAATAGAGAGAGTATAGTGCTTTAAGTCTGTTTCATTATGGAACTTTCCAGCTACATTACCGTGATTTACATGAAGTGAAGTCGTGTCATACTATGGAGAGAGTATAGCAGGGATGAAGAACTATATATTGTGTTGCCCCAAAGGCATTACCAGCAGGCAGTAACATCCTAGTTAGGTCTTCTAGCTTAAACTTTCTAGCTTAAACTATAAGCTAGCTATAATGGATTGCGGGTCATGGAAGCGACTGAATCTTTGTTAATGTATGCCAAAGTAATCTTTATAATAACCATAAGGTTAGCTTTATTAAAAATTTTAATAGTGCTCAAGATAAGCTAATACTTTTCTATGCTGATAGAGAAATTAACTGAAGTAATATAAAGTCCTGTAATTTCAACGATGATGGAATATGCTTTTTCATTGTAGGCAATGTAGATGATAGGTGCACTTAAGAACTAGGTAAGACTTGGGCCTGCAAAAGCTAAGATAGTGCCTATTAAACTAAGATAGTGCCTATTAAACACGATGAAAATGCTCACTATGGTTAGCTGCCATTGCTATCCTTGAATTGGATGAAGAATTAACTTTAAGAGATAACATTTTAAACCAAGATCGGACTCATTAAATGAGGATATTATTGTCTATAAATTCATTTCATAACAGGTTCTAAACCTTCTTTTTATCTCTTAGGAGTAACATCACACTTGCCGAATCCAGCAACGCTTCGCTCTATCCAGTCTGGCTTGACTTTAACGTACAAAAATAAATGTACATTTTTATTCAAAATTTTTGATATCTGTTTTCTAGCACGCTGCCCTATGCTTTTTAATTTCTGACCCCTGGTGCCTAAAATGATCTTTTTTTGTGATCCCTTCAATATGTGAATTACTTGGTTGATTTTAATACTACCGTCCTCTTTTTCTTCCCATAATTCAGTTTGTACCTCTAAAGTATAAGGAAGCTCAGCTCCTAGTGTATAGTATAGGACTTCTCTAGTGATTTCTTCTGATAGGGTTTTATCGGTAATATTACTTGCAATATCTGGATCAAATAGCCAATCTCCTTCTATTGCCTTGTTTTTCATGTAATTTAATACTTCATCTAATCCAGTGCCTTTTTTAGCAGAGATCATGAAAATAGCATCGAAGTTATATAAACCATTCATATATTGCGATAGCTGTAATAGTTCGCTTTTGGTCTTGAGTCTATCTACTTTATTAAGTAGTAAAATTGTAGGCTTCTTTAAAGTTTGTAATTGTTTTAATATACTTGAGAAATCTTGTTTTTTAGCAAACGTTGCATCCACTATAAAACATATAAGTTCAGCTTCTTCTAACCCTAGATTAGCTTGTTTTACTATACTTTTTTCTAAAGACTTACTTGGTTTAAAAAGGCCAGGGGTATCTATAAAAATTAATTGAGTATCATCTATATTTGTGATGCCTTTAGTGTTAAATCTTGTGGTCTGACATTTTGAAGTTACAATGGCAATTTTTTGCCCAATAATTTTATTAATTGATGTAGATTTACCAGCATTTGGAGCTCCAGCGAGAGCTATTACTAAAATTTTTTGCATATAGAAAGTTAGTTTTTCTTTTCTAATTCGTTGATTTGGTTCAGTAACGCCGTTGCTGCATTCTGCTCAGCTTCTTTTCTAGACTTACCTATTCCTATTGCTTGTATATCATGAGCAGTTACAGATATTATAAACGTAGGAGAATGAGCCACACCTTCTCTTTTTACAATCTTATAGATGGGTAAAACTCCATTGTTACGTTGCACCCATTCCTGTAAAAGAGACTTTTTATCTTTTTCTCCAATACTCTTGTCATTGAGCAGCGGCCACCATAACTTCTTTATAAAAGCTGCAACTGTTTCATAGTTACTATCTAAATAAACAGCAGCAATTAGTGCTTCCATCGCATTTTCAAGATTTTTGACGTTATCTCTGCCTCCAGAAATCTCTTCACCTTCATCCATAATAAGGTATTTACCGAGATTTATACTAATGGCAACTTTTGCTAAGCTTTGAGAGTTAACAAGATTAGAATGCATAATAGATAACTTACTATCAGTTGCATTGATATGCTTTTTATATAGCAATTCAGTGATGACCATAGATAAAACACTATCTCCAAAAAATTCCAAACGTTCGTAATCATTTTCACCTGCTTGATTAGCTTTAGTAAAGCTTGGGTGAGTAAGTGCTTTGTCTAATAATTTTTTATTGCGAAAGGTATGAGGTATTGTCATTAGTTAATCTATTGAAGAGACGATCCAATTTAAATTGTGTCACAATTTTCCAAAAAGAAAAATCCCTAGTCCAAAATAATATTTGAGCTTTTCCAGCAAGATTCTCTTCTGGAATAAATCCCATATCAGATAAAAAGCGGCTATCTACAGAGCAATTACGATGATCTCCCATCATGAAGTAGTGACCTTGTGGGACATGATAAACTGCTGTTTGGTCTGGAAATTCAGTGTGAAATCTAAAATTGGAATCAAGAGTATGGTACTTCACTCCGTTTGGTAACATCTCTTCATAATAATCAAAAATTCCCTGTGGCTCGTCCTTATAAAGAGGGTGATATATACCAACTTTTTTCCGTGATACTGCAATGTCGTTAATAAATACAACCGCATTTCTTAACTGTATCTTATCACCAGGCAAGCCTATCAACCTTTTTATATAATATCTACCATCATCTGCATGGGGAGATCTAAAAACAATTATATCACCTCTTTCAGGTGGTTTAGCGAAAAATCTTCCCTTGATGCTATCTAATACTATAGGAAAAGAATGCTTACTATAACCATAGCTATACTTTGAAACAAACAGGTAATCACCTATCATAAGTGTTGGGGTCATAGAGCTAGAAGGTATTTTATATGCTTCAAAAATGAAAGAACGAAAAGTTAATGCAGCGATTACTGCAATTAGTATATTTTTTAAATACTCCCAGAATAATTTCATTATTGGACTCTAATTATAGTAAGTTAAATAAATTGTTCTTTAATTGCTCTAGTTTCTAGCTTATCATCGGAATCAAAAAGAACAGATAATCTTATGTCACTTCTTTCTTTGATTTCAACAAATTTTGCATCTCTCACTTCAGCGGAATCAGCACTTGCACTTACTGGCCTTTTATTAGGCTCAAGGATTTCCAATTGTACTATATCACTTCTAAGTATAAGAGCACCTCGCCACTGCCGTGGCCTAAACGGACTGATTGGACTTAAAGCCATTACATTGGCATTGATTGGGATAATTGGGCCACCAACTGCATAATTATAAGCTGTACTACCTGCAGGGGTTGCTACTAGCAGCCCATCAGATACTAAGTGATTTAATCTTAGTTTGCCATTAACATTAATTTTAATCTTGGCTGCTTGATGGTTTTCTCTAATTAAAGAGATTTCATTTATTGCAAGATACGAATGCATTTTCCTGTCTTTATCTGTAACTTTCATTTCTAAAGGACTTAATACTGCTATACTAGCTTTTTGAATTCTAGATATGAGATTATTTGTACTATAAGAATTAAGAAGGAACCCAATTGATCCTCTATTCATCCCAAAAATTGGTATATTCTTGTGCATAAAATTATGCAAAGCCCTAAGCATTACACCATCGCCGCCCAATGTTAATATTACATCAAAATTTTGCTTAGAGCAATGTTCTATGTCAGAAATATTATATAAAGAAGATAACTGTTCAAAAGCCTGCACTGCATAAGGAGATAATTTATCAATTATACAGCCAATGTGCATTTTATTTAGGCGCTTAATTTAAGATTCTTTTTTGCTATAGCACTTTTAATTTGTTTTTTTATGAGCAAAGCAGCTTTTGTTAGCTTGCTATTTGATGTTGAGAGCAAATAGTTGTCTATGCCGTTATTGTGTTCAATAGTTCTTGCACCACTTGCAGTCATGTCTAACCTTACTACTCTATTCAGCGTATCGCTCCAAAGTGCAAAATTTTGGATATTAGGCAAAAACCTGCGTCTTGTTTTATGGTTAGAGTGAGAGACATTGTTTCCAGACATTACAGCTTTACTACCATTAATATTGCATATTCTTGACATAACCCATCACCAATTAATTTTTTCTAAAAATTATACCCTTGTTAAGTAGGGTAGCTAAATAATTATTATTAGCCTGGCAACGTATAACAATTACTCGAAAAAGTAAATCATTTCTTAGTATAAATTTTGCTGTGGATTTTACCGAGGTATTAAAAAGAATGTAGTGTAAATACAACTAGTGTGCACATGACTGTAACAATGTATTAAAAATAAATGTCTTATGTGTCTAAAAGAAGCGGTTCAAATATTTCTTGAGTACGCACATAATGGAGTTGACTTTTATCTTGATATTGGTACAATCTGATATAATAGTTATATCGATATACAAAAATCATGAGGATCAGGCTTATATAGACAAATCCATCTTTATACAGCATGTGATGGAAAATTAGTCATTATAAGTTGTTTTTGTGTGGTGCTGAAGATACTAAGCATATCAGTATCCTGGAGGGGAGATTGCCCTAAAGAATATGGTCTCTGGCATACGAATATTAGCAGGTTTAAAAAACGTAATGAAGATGGTTTATTATGGCTGATTTTATACGCCTTAGAACAGGAGAAGATATTGAAAATAGATATAGTGTTTATGGACTCAACTGCAATAAAAGTGCACTATCATGGAACTGGAGCGTTAGAAAGATAGGTAAGCAAAGTATAGGTAAAAACGTAGCAGTTAAGGGTATAAAAATACATGTTATAATGAGAGAAGAAGATATTTCAGGTTACAGGAGCAGCGCATTCTGATTGTAAGATGGTAAGTGAGATGACGGAGATGCTAAATTGTGCTGATGTAAAAAGATGGAAATAAAGGCTTATGGTACGGATAAAATACGAAGCTGGTTAAAGATAATGGCATTGAGCATGAGATACCTAATAAAAGGAATAGAAGAGTGAATTTTAGATTTGATATAAAGACCATTTATAAATGGAGAGGTATAGAATAGAGAGTTTATTTGCTAGGATTAAAACAAACTGTAGATTAGCTATGCGATTTGATAAATTTCATATACTTTCTTTAGATTTATTGCTTTATCTCTTATTAAAACTTCAGGGATTACGTTTATTGACAAAAATCAGGAAAGATATGGAAAACCATTTACTTGCGATAGAAAATACTGCTTAAAAAAAGATCATTAGTTGAATCAGTGTTTAATATTCTAAAAAAGTCTATGAATTTTGAACATACAAAACATAGAGCTTCACTAAACTTCTTAGTATATATCTTAGCTTGTGTTAATGCTTATAATATTAACAAAACTATCTTTAATTCACCTCTTTTGAAGCATTCTTCTAATCTCTTATCCTAAACTTGTGTTCTTAAGCTTTTTAGGATTTTAAGAGAAGTTAATGTAAAGTTCTGCTCTTTGTATAGATCTAGGATATCTATGAAGAATTGGTTCGAAATTAGGCATGGCGTATTACACATTCAACTAAAATTTTCTAATTTCTATAAATGCATTCCTCTTCATTTCATTCATATAAGCTTTTGCTTTTGTAGTAATTTTCTTCATTTTTAAGAAGCCTTCTATCTCTTTTTGCTCTTGAGCAGTTGGTATTATACCGAGCTTTCTTGTGACGATATCTTGTCGGTCTAGTACTTTGAATATTATGATATTATTTTCTTGCTCAATTGCACAACTAATTGCTCCAGGTTGCAGATTTTTTAGTGCCTCTATGATTGAAGGAGATAGTTGTGATAATTGCACCCACCCTATTTCTCCACCGTTTTCTTTTGATGAGGTGACCGAAAATTCTTGTACTAAATTTTTAAAATCAGCCCCAGAATTCAGAGCTGCAATAATATTGGCGGCATAGTTTTTACTATCAGGATTGTCAGGCTCAACATCAATCACAATTTGTGCTAATTTAAAGCGAATGTCATTATTAATTTTTTGATATTTACGCATGATTTCAAATTGCTCTTTTATTTCTTGTTCAGAAACCTTAACGTTATCAGTAAATTCATTTTTTATGATTTTTGACCATAGAATGTGGGACTTGAACATTCTTTGTAATTCTTGCTTACTAACTTTTTTTGTTTGCAATTCACCAAGTAAATTTTCCGCGGTTAAGTTATTTTTGGCAGCAAGACCTTCAATTGCCATATTTAACTCTTGATCGCTAACCACTATATCTTGTTTAGCTGCAGCCTCTTCAAGTAACTTTTCATCTATTAATGTATGAAGCACTTGTTTTTTCATCTGTTTAATATTGATTTTAGTAAGATCTATATTATTAAGCACAATTGAAGCATTTAACCTCTTGTTAAGTTCTATGATCGTAATAGGTTCGTTGTTTACTATAGCTGCAATACTTGAATTATTAAGAGAAAATGCTGTGGTTGAACTTAAAGACAAACAAACTAGTAAAAAAACTTTTATAATATTCATAACTTACTAAAAATTGGGACACCTATCTTAATTACATATGTAACTGATGGTTTTAAATCTTTCAACTTCATGTGATCTCTATTTATAGCAAAATCAATTTTTAAGCAATCATCTTTATAGGTTAGTCCTATGCCATCCTTTAATAATTTTCTCTTGTCGTCAAGATTCAATACCGATGAAAATTTTTGACTGTTTAACTTGACTTTGGCATCGAGGTGTAGCCACCATTTCTGGTAAAAATTAAAATCAATATATCCTGAAACTTCTTGTGGGAATAGTCTGTCATCTACTTGACTTTTATAAGTATAACTTAATCCAAGATCTAGCTTGTTGAACTTCATTATAGAGTCGATTTCATGCTGCACGATTTCAAAATTTTTTTGATCAAACCACACTCTATTTACTATAAAAGTATCTTGATTCAATTGCAAAGAAGCAATTAATATATAATTGTATTTTTTCTTATTAGCTGCTTGGTGATTTTTCATATAGAGGCTGCTTCCCAGAAAAATGTTTAAGGCATCAATAGAAGTATTTTTAAGAAAGAAATTAAGACCATAATCAAAGCGTGAAACTAAATCAGAAGATTCCCAATCTAAAAATCTATTAGGAGTTAAAAAATTACTTTTTCGTATTTCTAATAGCTCAGTTTCTTGAGAAAAAAATTTATTAGGGGTTATCATTAAAGAAGCTACTGGCTCTATTATAATCCCGTCTTTATAACTAGAAGCTAGCATCTCATATTCCCATCTTATTTGGGAATATGGGATTATATTAACATGATTGATATAATTTTTATTAATTGCATTAATGTTATTATATTGATGTAAGTATGTATAAATCCCGTTTTTTATATTAAATTCATGTCCGCCTTTAGTAATTATTTGATTGCTGAAATTAATGTCATTCATTAATCTAGTGTCATGATTTTGAGATCTAGTTACTATATTGTAAAAAGCTGAGTGTAATTCCATTTTAGTATTCATAAATTCAATAGGATATAATTGCTTATATCTTATTAATGGTAGGGCATTAGGAGTGATTTCAGTATTGTAATCTGGCCTTAAATCTTGAAAAAAAAGAGCTTCCAGGGAGATAAAATGTGATTTTCCTTGGCTACTTATTAACTGATTGTTAACGTAAATACAGGAATTTAAAATATCCTCATTGGAAAAATGATATTTTTTTAAGTAAGTCTTGCTCTCATCAAATAATTTGTTGATATGAACTCCATAATTAATATTTCGATCAAATAATCTACCTTTAAAATCGCCATTAATTTTAATATTACTGCTTAATTCTCTTTCCTGCTTGGAATTTTTTTGGTTAATAAAACTACTATCTACCTGGTATTGGCCATTTTCTAGTAAATGCCTAAATTCTAGTTTATATAGTGTTGGTATTTTAGTACTAAACACAGGGATAAAGGTTGCATCCATATTGGGAGCAATTTTGAAGTAATAAGGAACTTCTACTCTTAAACCCATTTCTCTCGAGATATCTACATTTGGTTTTAAGAATCCACTTTTAGGTTTAGCTTTTGATGAGGGAAGTGAGATGTAGGGAAGGTATAAGATAGGCCTACCTAAAAAGTCCAAGATGGCTTTTTTTAAAATGATTTCATTATGATTATCATCAACTTCAAGTTCTTCTGCATGTATTTGCCATAATAACCTATCTTTTATTATGTCATTAGAACAATTAATACACGGGGAAAAGATAAAGTTTTTTACTATTTTTTTATTTTCACTTTGTTTAATAAATCCTTCATCAGCTGACCAGGCAAGTACTTTTTTTGAGCGACCTTTAATATTAGTTGCAAATACGTTGCTAAATCCTAAGTCTGAAGCTAAGTAATCGAAATTATAAATATCTCCATTGGAATCTTTAAAAATTACCTTACCAGTTGCAATAATTTTTTTTCCTTTTTTCAAATAAATAATTTTGGAGGCAAATAATTTTTTTCCTTCAAAAAGCAATTGAGCATTACCACTTGCAGTGATTGACTCATAATTTTTTGAATAAACAATATTGTTAGCTTGAAGTGACGCCATTCCTATAGTTGCGTTAGCGAACACCTCAGTTAACGCAAATATGTGACATAAAAAAAATACTAAAGATAATAGCTTTTTTATCAATTAGTAAGCTCCAACTATTTTATTATAGGTATATATAATATTTTCTAATAGAGTATCAGCAATAGAAAATTCAAAAGATTTTTTATGTTCATGACTATAAATACTGGCAATTTTTAAAACTCCAGCCGCAGTACCAGTCAGAAATGCAGCTTGAGCATCCTTTAAATCTTCTATTTTAAATTTATTTTCTATTACTTTTAGCTTTAATTTGTCAGCAACTTCATTAATAACTGTTTGTCTAGTAATTCCATTCAAAAAATTATCAGCTATAGGAGTATGGATTATATTATCTTTTATGAAAAAGAAATTAGAGGTTGTGCCTTCAGTTAGAAAGCCATTTTGATCCAGCATAATTGCATCATCAAAACCGTTTTTTGTTGCTTCATTTTGTATAATAGTTGCCATCATATATAGCCCAGAAGCCTTGCTATGCAAGGGCGCAGCGCTCTCAGGAATCTTTTTCCATTTAGAGATTTCTAACCTAAGCCCTATATTTGGTCTCTTTTTCCCAGTAAAGGGGTTATAAGCAATAATAGCAGTATGTATTTTGCAATTCATTCCTCTTATGTGATGTTCTTCTCCACCTCTCCATGCAAAAGGCCTGATATAACCTGCGGTGAGGTTATTAATTTCTATTAAGTTATTAGTTACATCGCATAATAATTCTAGAGCATATGGGATAATATAACCCATGGCTTCAGCAGATTTTAGTAGTCTTTTATAATGTTCTAATTGCTTAAAAGGCTTTTTATTATATATCCTTATACCCTCAAAGACAGTGCCTGCGTAATGTAATGAATGAGCTGTTAAAGGAATTTTAGCATTCTGCCATTCTATAAATTTGCCATTCCACCATATATATCCGTTCATTTCTTCAAGTGATACCATAAAAAAATCTTTTATGAGTTGCTAAATTTTCCATGAAAGTTTAAAATATAAAAACTTTTTATTTCCAAATACTATATAGCTTCAAATCTAGCAATTATAATTATAGTAAAATATGAATTATATAAAAAAGATAGCTACAAATTATAACATTATTCCAACTAAAAAATTAGGGCAGAACTTTTTAACGGATGAAAGTGTTATGGCAAATATTGTTTCTATGGCGAATGTTAGTGAGGCTGCAGTTTTAGAAATTGGCCCAGGCATTGGAAATATGACAAGAGAATTGCTCAAGGCACGTGCTAAAAAAGTTATAGCTGTTGAATTTGATAAAAATTGTATTGCAAGTTTGAAATTATTAAAGAATCAATATCCAAATTTAAAGATAATAAATGCAGATGCTCTTAAAATTAATGAAGAGGAGCTTTTTGAATCTAATGAAAAAATAAAAGTGGTTGCTAACCTGCCTTATAACATAGGAACTGCATTGCTAATTAAGTGGCTCAAAAAAATTAATTTATTTTCTAGTTTTACATTGATGTTACAAAAAGAAGTTGTTGATAGAATTGTGGCTAATAGAAGTACCTCAGATTACGGGAGCTTAAGTGTTATATGTCAGTGGCTCTGTTATACAGAAAAGTTATTTAATGTGCCTGTTGAGGCTTTTTGGCCAGCTCCAAAGGTCACCTCTTCCGTTGTAAATCTTATACCTCACAATCAACCTTTATATGATTGTACCTTAGAAAAACTTAAGCCATTTTTAAAAATGGCTTTTGCTCAAAAAAGAAAAATGCTACGTAATAACTCAAAATTAGCTTTTAGAGAGGAGGTAAATAAAGTATTTGAAGAGTATGGAATTTTGCCAACTTCAAGAGCTGAAGAACTCTCTATTGATCAGTTTTGTAAATTAGCTAATTTATTGTGGAAATAATATTTTGTGTGTGGATATGAATAATTCAATTTTTAAAGAACTGGAGTATAACGCAATTACTCCAATGATGCAGCAATATTTGTCAATTAAGTCACAACATAGGGATCAATTACTTTTTTATCGCATGGGTGATTTTTATGAATTATTTTTTGAAGATGCGGTAATTGCAGCACCAATTCTCGATATAGCACTTACTAAAAGAGGGCAACAGGATGGACAAAATATTCCAATGTGTGGTGTGCCCTTTCATGCTGCAGCAATATATTTGCAAAAGCTTATTAAAAAAGGATTTTCAGTGGCTATTTGCGAGCAGCTTGAAACTCCACAGGAGGCTAAAAAAAGATCATACAAAGCGGTAGTAAGGCGGGAGGTGGTAAGAATAATTACTCCTGGTACCCTTATGGAAGATGCGTTGCTTAGCCCTAAGAATAATAATTACTTAGCGGCTATTACTAGTTTCAAAGATGACATAGCAGTTGCATGGGTTGAGATTTCTACTGGTGAATTTAACGTCTCAACGATTAACGAGAGTGCAATTAGTGCTTTACTAAGCAATTTATCTCCTCAAGAAGTGATAGTAGATGATATAATGCTTAAAGATGAACAAATACGTGATGCATTATCAGTATTAAACTTTGTTATTCCAAAGCCCCATAGTCTATTTGATTTAAAAAGAACTCAAGCTAGATTATTGAATTTTTTTAAAATTAATTCTTTAACAGGTTTTGATCATTTTGCTCTCCAAGAAATTGCGGCTGCTGGTTGTTTATTGGAATATATACAATATACTCAAAAACATAGTCTGCCATATCTATCGAAATTAAAAAAGATTAATCAAGATAAGTTTCTATTAATTGATCCAACAACAAAAAAGCACCTCGAAATAGAAAAAAATATTTTGGGAGGAAAAAACAATAGCTTATTAGAGGTAATTGATAAGACTGTGACGGCAACAGGGGCCCGACTTTTATCTAGGCAATTAAATTTTCCTTTGATCGATGAAAAAACAATTAATCAGCGCTTAAGTGCAGTAGAAGTATTTTTCAATAATGAGGGATTAAGAGCATCTTTAAGAAAAATAATGTCAAACTTTCCTGATATTGAAAGAGCGTTATCAAGAATTTACTCAAGAAGGTGCACTCCTAAAGATTTAAATTCTATAAAAGAAGGAGTCTATATTTCAAATCAAGTAGCGGAGCTGCTTCAATGCAATAAAGAAAGCTTGAATGATTATTTAGATTCTAAGTTACCGCAATTAGCTTTGTTTCACGATTTAATTGAGAAATTAAAAGAGGCCTTAAATCCAGAATTGCCTATAAGTATTAAAGATGGTGGGTATATAAGACCAGGGTACTCGCCTCAATTAGATAATCTTATAAACTTCAAAAGCAATATTAATTTAAAGATAGGTGAGTTACGCGATCAATATCGTTTTGAGACGGGTATTAATAATTTAAAAATACAAAAAAACAATGTCATAGGATACTTCGTTGAAGTTACTTCATCTAATAATAATAAAATTAATTCTGATAAATTTATTCATCGTCAATCTCTGGGAAATGTTACTAGGTATATTACTGAAGATTTAAAAAAATTAGAGAATGAGCTATTGGTCTGTGATGAAAAGGCCATGCAGCTTGAGGCAAGTATATTTGAAGAACTTTGTGAATTAGCTATCGCAAAAGCAGATAGCATTGTATTATCAGCAGTCACTATTGCGCGTCTTGATTTTTTAGCATCTATGGCAGAGCTTGCCAAACAGAATAATTATGTTAAACCAATAGTTAATTATGGAGGAAATTTTATCATTAAAGGAGGCAGACACCCAGTAGTTGAATTACTAATGCCAAAAGGACAATTTACAAATAATGATTGTATATTAGATGCGAATAACAATTTTTGGCTTATTACTGGTCCTAATATGGCTGGTAAAAGTACTTTCTTAAGGCAAAATGCCATTATTGCAATTATGGCCCAAATTGGCAGTTTTGTTCCAGCTTCTGAAGCTCATATAGGGATAGTAGATAAAATATTTAGTAGAATTGGGTCAGGGGATAATATATCTTCAGGCCAATCAACATTCATGGCGGAGATGCTTGAAACTGCTTATATTTTAAATAATGCTACAAAGAATTCTTTAGTAATATTAGATGAAATAGGACGTGGCACCTCAACGTATGATGGTCTTTCTATTGCGTGGTCTGTTATTGAGTATTTGCATAACGTTAATCAGAGTAAAGTATTGTTTGCTACTCATTACCACGAATTAAACTCGCTTGAAGAGACGTTACCATTGCTTAAATGTTATAATGTGCTTGCTCAGGAATGGGATGGTAAGATAGTCTTCTTGCATAAAGTTGCGGAAGGTAGAGCTAATAAATCTTATGGCATCCATGTTGCTGAGCTGTCTGGTATGCCAAAAGAAGTAATCAAAAGAGCTTGTGAAATCTTGCAACAGCTCTCTCAATAAAGTTAAACTAAAATTTTTTATTCTTTGCAAAACAATAGTAATAGAGAATACATTTATATTATCGTAAAAATTACCTTGCAAGTTGTTCATGGCTTTTAATATAATAAGTAACTTGGAAACTGATACAAACTGGTGTTTCTAATATTACTAAATCTTATAGCTCTTTAAAACACGCTTTTAATACAGTTGATAATATTAAGATAAATGATATTGCTATAAAAGCAACCCAGGTTGGTGTTATAGCAAAATCTAATCCATCCATTACTGCTATAAGCTGCTAAAGCTACAATTGATGCAGCTATGGATGCTCTGTAATAAGCTAGGGCTTTTTAGTGCTGATGCTGTTTAAAACTATTATAGAAGGCTTTAAGGTTAATCCTGTTCCAGCTGTTGGCGCTTCTAAATTTGAAAAATTATATGGTGCAGATGAAGCTGTAATTACTTTTAAAAAAGGCACTATAGAAAAAGTAGACTTATTTAAATTGGAAGAAATCTATATAGGTGCTGCTACTGCAAATACTGATACTGCTATTACCATAAGTAATAATTCAGCTTTAGATGCAAAAGGAAGAGCACAAGCATTTGTTAATGCAATTAGTGTTAACCCAGTATTAAGAAGTACTTTTCAAGCAATCGTTGTCCCTGCTGGTGATAGAGTGGATGAAGCAAAATTAATCTTAAACAGAACCTCTACTGGACAGCCAGGCGGTGTATCATTTAAAGCTAGTGTAAAAGCGGGTAATACTGCTAAATTAGCTGATCAACTTAAATCATTGCAAGTTGGCACAGGTATTATTGAAATTAGTGCTACTTCTCTAGCTGAATCTTATTCTGCAAATAATTCTGTTGTAATGGGTGGGGAGAGTTACTGTGAATGCTAATCTAACAGATCTTGCAGGTAATATTGCTAAATTGTTCCAAAATGCTGCTACACACAGTTTTTATTGCAATCTTCAAAGAGATACGGCTTCCATATTAGCTGCAGCCGTTGAGTCAGCAGATTTTACTGTTGTTGAATTTAAATCTAAAAAACAAGGTAATGTTGGTAACTTCTTAGTTAAAGATTTGAATAAAGGAGAGGTGGAGTCTGCTGCAATAACAATGTTGCAGCAGTTGGTTCACTTGGCGTTAGTAATATTTTTGTATCTGGCGGGGTAAAAGCTGATGCTTTAATTAAATCTGTGGGTGGAGTTTCTGCTATAACTGGGTTTGTTAAAGTTGATAATGCAACTTTAGTTGAAGGATCAAAAATTGAATTTGGCGGCAGGGAATTCATTTTAAGAGCACAAATTAAAGATCTTAGTAGTGAAATACAGCTAAAATCTGGCGATCAGGTTCAAACTTTAAAGAATATAGCTATATTCTTAAACTCTTCACAAAAGATCTAAGCTTATCTAATTGCATATTTGAAACTAGAGCTGTAGCATCGGATACTGGACTGGAACTGCAGTAGAAAATCAATTGAGAATTAGTAGTAAAGTATTCTCTGCTGATTACAATGATACTACTATAATTATGGAAGAGCCAGTTGTTACCGCATCTGCAACTATAACTGCTGTATTAAAACTTGCTAGTGGATTTTCTGATGATTTGAACCTTTCAAATATAAATAATAATCCGGACTTTCTAGGTCAATTAAAAGGCTTTAAGACATTTTCTGAAGATTCTAATAGAGTTAAGTTACAATTATCTGTTGGCGATTATATGTATGAAGGAATAGTTGAGGAACTAACTATATTATGGATACAAAAATCGTTATGCAATCAAATAAAAATCTTGGAAGTTACTTCACAATTTCTTTAGGTGGTGGTCGCGGATTTGATGTTAACTCTGCTGAGGATGCTACTAAGTTTGCTGTGGCTATGGATATGGCATTTGAACAGTTAGAAAAAAGTTTTACCAACAACGAGAAATTTCTAGCTTTAGCTCAACTCCAGATTCAAGCATTGACAATATGTCAGCTTACCTAGTTTTTATTGCCCTCCTAGTTATCTAAAAGATCTTAATGTGGCTTCAGTTGAAGCTGAAAGTGCTCAATCTACCGGTGATGCATCTATTTACTATTAAAACCAGTGATGGTAAAGTGTTTAAAAATAGGGCAGGAGTTCTTAGTAGTTCTATAAACGTTGGTGAAAAAATTGAACTTGTTAAAGAAAAAGACAGTAACTCAAAAATAGTCTTGACTTTTGGTAAGGATGTTGATTTTACAAATGATGCAAGCACACTGTTCAATAATGAAAAATTAAGTATAGGAAGCACTGGCGAGATGAGAAATGCTTCTAAAGTTCTCAATGCTGCATTAATGACAGTAATTTCAGCTAGAGCTGATATTGGTGGATTGTTGCAGACTCTAGCAGCGTCAGCATCTGCTCTTGATGTGATGAAAAACGTTGATATTTACACCTGGAATTTGCTAAGTATACTGAAAACTCTAATAAAATTGAAGCTGGTGCTTATGTACTAAGCAGCACACGCGATAAACCTGCTAGATTAATTCAAGTATTGTTTAGATAAGGTTATTAAAGTAAAGATAAAGCCACTTCTAGTAGAAGTGGCTTTATTTATTTTAAATTTTGTAATAATCAAGTAACTCTATTAATTTTGCATGTGCATCATCCTTTTCAAGGCCAATGGAAGCAGCATACTCATTTGAGAGTCTTTCTAGGGCAGCTTCATAAATTACTCGCTCGCTATAAGATCTATCTGCTTCTCCCACATTTTTATGCAGATCTCTTAATACTTCTGCTATCCGAATTATATTTCCAGAATTGATTTTTTGTTCATATTCTTGCGCTCTTTTACTCCACATTCCTTTTGTAGCTTTAGCCTTTTGTTTTAACACAGATATTGCTTCTTCAAAGTCACTGCTCGAGGTAAGATGCCTTAAACCAGTCTTTATAGCTCTTGATTTTGGCACTCTTAGGATCATTTTATCTTTAACAAAAGATATGACATAAAGAGGCATTTCACAACCAGCAACTACTTGAATTTCTTCTGCTGTGATTTGTCCAACACCATGGGAAGGGTAAACAACCGTATCACCAATTTTAAAGGCTATATTCTTAGAAGGTCTACTCACAAGCCAACACCGTTAATTAGATTATTGAATGATTGTATTATAGCACATAATGCTGGAACATGAAAGTAATTTTAGAAACTTTAACCTGATATCAAATATTCAATATTCTGTTCCAATATATTTTTTAATTAATCACAATGAGTAAATTGACTGGCAAACAAAATTGTTAAAGCAAAATCTAGTTTCACCTCCAGGCTTGTGGATTAACCTCTAGGCCCATAATTCATCAATTGATTAGAACTCATGACAGGGGAGTGAGGGTTAATGTACTGTTAGATGATGGTAATTTATAGACCATAATGAGGAATATTTACTGTATTTAGTTTACCATCTCCATTAAAATCACCTACTGCTACCAATATAGTGTTGTTATCACTAATAGTATAATTTCGTTTTGCTTGAAACGTTCCATCTCCTTTGCCTAACAATATTGCAAGATAATTGGAGAAGGAATTGAAACTCACTATACTAGCTTCCTCATTATTCATATTATGAGCAGCAGCACTATAGCCTATTGCTGCTTCAAAAATTCCATCTCCAACTCTAAGTAATATGGAGACTGTGCTTGAACTAGAGCTATATCTTGCTTACCACTATGGTTAAAAATCAGCACTAGCTATATGCATTGGGGTATTGCTATAAATATTGTATGGAAGCTGCAAAATCTTATTTTTTGCCTAATAATATCAAATCATATTCTAATTATAGCTACTGCTTACTATAAACTGTACTTTGCCTACTCTTTTTTTAAAGCTCCCGTTCCATGACAGTGCACTTTTACTGTAGTTAAGTTCAGAAAAATACTATATCTATTTTTGATATCTTCTTCTGTTTTAAGGCGTATAAAATCAGCCATAATAAATTTTTCTACTATTAGTAGATAATATATCTTTGTTAAATGGATCTTCTGATACTTGGTATAGGCGATCTAACATTTTTCCTTTTTAGGTGATAATATATCACAATCCTTTCTTGTTTCAACCTGTTTATTAACAAGTGAGATGGTGGAGATGCTAAATTGTGCTGGTATAAGAAGATGAAAATAAAGGCTGTGATACGAATAAAGTACGAAGCTTGATACTACTTTTTGGAATTTATTGCTTTATCTCTTATTAAAACTTCAGGGTTGTTAACACTCTCTGGGTGCTTACGAAGGAAATATACTAGTTGAAGATAAAGAAAAAGAGTTTCAGAATCTTATAAAAGTCAGTTGAAACTTGCTTTACCATGAGATTGTGCCCAAAGCTGAGGGGCGGTCCGTTCAACAACAAGTAGAAGCACTTAGAAGAAGATACAGAAGAAGTTGAACCAACAAGAGGGCAATTTAAAGATAAGAAGAGAGTAGCAAGTTTGAGGAGAGAGAGTTTTGCAAGGAGCTAAGTGTTGAGATAGATTTGCTTAAGAAATATATACTCAACATGAAGAGATGTATCATAACTTACATTTTATACCCTAGATAATTTCTGCCAGATATAAGAAGAATGAGAGAGAAGAAAAGTAGAAGGCGTTAAAATACTTCATTTTACTATCTCAAAGATTAAGGCAAATAATGTTATTGATTAGTTAATCCAGTTTTATAGTTGTTGCTGAAAATTTATCTCTAAAGTAGCACTAAGAGAATTAGTAAACCATAGTAGAATCTGGTTGCGGGGGCTGGATTTGAACCAACGACCTTCAGGTTATGAGCCTGACGAGCTACCAAACTGCTCCACCCCGCGTTAAATTAGCATTCAGCTTATAGCACCTAAAGAACGTTTTATCAAGAGGTATTATTGAAATATAGAGTAATTTTGTAAAATAGTTGCTCTTGATGGCAAACTAATATTTGTATATCTGAGGTTATTAAAGATATGATAAGAAGCTATATGTAAAACGCATCACGGCAGATTTTATTTCATATACGGCTCTATGAATTATAATACCAAAGGTATAATCAGCCTTTGGTTTATCATTTTTTATATAAGAATCTCCAAGCGGTTGGTGAACTATTCTTGGTTCCACGCCAGTAAATTTTAAACCTAGCTCCCAATTTCTAGTGAAGAAATGATCCACTGGCATTTTAATTTTGTATGAATATTTTAATAACTGTAGAGTAGCTTTTCTGTTAATCATATAAGCCCCAGTATGAGAAACCCTGTATTTGTAAACAACTAAGCAAAAGTTATTTGTTAATTCTGCAATTTTTCTAGGTCCCCCTCTATGTAATAATTCGAAACTACATATATCCCATAGTTGAGCTTTTTTTAACAATTCACTGATAATATTTTTTACTTGCGTACCTTCAAAGGAAACATCATCTTCAAAAATCAATGCATATTCGTAATTTGATTTTAAAAACTCTTCCCAGGTTCTTATATGGCTTAAATAGCATCCTACAGTTCCAACCTCTGGCTCATGGCCAATGAAATTTTTATAAGATTTATAATCTACAACTGAATTAATATAATCTTTAGAGAGTTTGCTGCCATCAACAGCAGAAATTCTGATAATAGGGAAACCAATAAATTCTATCAATGGTAAAACTTTTTGTAACCTAGCTTGAGCTCTATCTAAATTGATCAAGTATATTCCAACAGAGCTTTTCTGGTACTCAGATTCAATTAAATAATTGGGTTTCCTTTTCTTTAAAACAAAGGCTCCTTCAATAAAAAATAAAGGCAGAAAAAGTAACCATAATTCAGCTTTGAATTTTTTCATTTTATGAATATGGAGGTGGTGATCCCGACGCGATTCGAACGCATGACCTACTGATTAAAAGTCAGTTGCTCTACCTGTTGAGCTACGGGATCAAATTTAGTTTGGCCTTTATAACAACTTCAAAGCAATAATACAAGTTATTATTTTAGCCATAAAGGCAAATTTTTCTGACTTTTTACAATAGATACCTTTCCAAATCTTACTTTGCTGGGGATTCATACATCAATTTGCTGCATAAATCTTCACATATTTGAATTATATTGTGATCCTTCAAATGCTATATAGCCAAATTTGCTGATTATTTCTGTTTATTTGCTTTCTCATACCAGCCAAAAGACACACTCATTTTATTGCTATATATTTTCAAATAAATCTTTATGTGATTTTATATTGATTTCCATAGCATCCTTTACTGCTCTACTACAATCTTGCCAAAACCCTATTATATGAGAAGAGCATATATGAGCTTTGTCCTGAGCTGTTACACATTCATTAGATCCTTGAATTTGTTTTTTTGCAAATTTAAGTATTCTTATTTACTAATTCATCATCTTATTCAAATTATCAAAACTTTCCTGAGAAACAAAATTTTCACAGCATTTTTGAGCAAAGTTTACGTAAGCACACTCATAATTTTTACTAATTTTAAAAAAACATATCATATAAGAGTATACTATATTTTACTGCAACGCAGTATAAAAATTTTTTCTCTCGTAATTTTCATTACAAATAATATACTAATAATACCTATGAAATATTTCTTAAATTCAAAATGGCGAAAAATATCTTTTATTATTTATTTCTGCTACCTTTAGTATCAAGGCCAATGCGGTTGAGGATGTCGCAAAGCCAAAATAAATTGAGTTGCCTTTTGATGAAATAAACTGGAACATTTGATAGGCAGTCTATTCAAAGGGGCTTTAAAGTGTTTAAAGAAGTATGTTCTGCCTGTCATTCAGTAGATAGATTAGCATTTAGAAATTTTGCTGAAGTAGATTTTTCTAAGGCCTAGATTAGAGCATTAGCAGCAGAATATTCAGTACCTAATGGGTCTAACGATGACAGAAAAATGTTTGAAAGACCCTGCAAGAGTTGCTAATAATGGTGCCTATCCTCCTAATTTATCATTAATAATCAAAGCACGAGTTTTGAAAGAAGGAGCCATGTATATTCCCTTTTGACTGGGCTTTAGCGTACCGCCAGCAAGCTTTCATTTGGGCAAAAATATGCATTATAATCTTTATTAATTTTGCAGGTGGTAGTAGTCAACTTGCTATGGCTCCTCCTTTAACGCAAAATGGACAAGCGCCTTATTCCGATAACACAGATCCAACTATAGAGCAAATGGCAAAAAGATGTGGTGAATTTTTTGCAATGAGCAGCAGCGCCTGAAATGGAAAAGAGAAAAAATATAGGAGTAAGTGTCATGATATTCCTTGCAATATTCACATTTTTATTTTACTTGGCTAAGAAACGTATCTAGAAAAACGTCAAATAATTTAATGCAAGTTTTGTTAAACGCCTTCAGGCTATATTTACTCATTTTTACCATTGTAAAAGAAGGTCTGGTTATTGATTTAATTAGGCTAAAACGTATAAAAACTGAAGAAGGAAAAAAGCTAATCCTAGATAAAATAAGTAAGAAAATTGTATTAATCTTACCAAAATTTGGCCCAGCCTTTGTAAAAACTGGGCAATTTTTAGCTACTAGGCCTGATATAGTAGGCGATACTGTCAGTAAAAATTTAGAAAAACTTCAAGATAGCCTTCCAGCTTGTGATTTTAGTCAAATAAATGCAATTCTTTCTAAATCTATTGCAATAAACGAATTTAAATATATAGACCCAATTGCAGTAGCAGCAGCTTCTATAGCGCAAGTTCATAAAGCTCAAACCATAAATAACGAGTTAGTTGCAATTAAGGTATTGAAGCCAGGTATCAAAGCAGAATTTAAGAGTAACTTATCTTTACTTAGATTTGCAGGGAAGTTAATTCAAAGGATCTTTGATGTAAAAAGATTAAAAGTTGAAGAGATTATTTCAAGAGTAAAGAAAACCTCATTTCTTGAAATGGATTTGCGAATAGAAGCAGCAGCTGCTGACAAACTAAGAGAAAATCTAAGCAATGATGAGAATGTTTACGTCCCTAAAATATTTTGGAAATATACTACTAATAATGTTCTTGTATTAGAATGGATTGAAGGTATTCCCTTATATGATCGTGAGCGCCTCACTGAAGCAGGCTTTAATCTAGAAAATATTGTAAAAAAATTTGCTATCACATTTTTCAACCAAGCTTATAGAGATGGCTTTTTTCATGCTGATTTACACCCTGGCAACGTTTTAGTTAACGCTAATGAAGATATAGTATTTTTAGATTTTGGTATAATGGGGCATCTAGACCATATGAATAAATTATTTATTGCTGGAATTCTTAAAAGTTTTCTAGAGCGCAATTATGATCTAGTTGCCAAATTGCATTTAGAAGCTGAATATTTTCCAAAGTCTGAATCAATTAATGTATTTGCACTTAGCTGTCGTAGTATTGGTGAAACAATTTTAAATAAGTCACCAGATCAAGTTTCGATATCAGCATTATTGAAGCAGCTATTTGAGACTGCTAAGAATTTTAACATGGAGATTCAACCTCCATTACTTCTATTACAGAAAACCATGATGACAGTTGAAGGCATTAGTATTTACTTGGATAATCAGGTCAACATTTGGTTATTAATAAAACCCTGGATAAAAAAATGGGCTAAATCAAACCTTGGAATTAAAGGACGACTTCTTAAAAATGCCAGTAATGCAGAGAATTTTGTTAAAGACATTGTAGATATAATTTCACTGGGAAAAAAGCAACTCACTATATTACAACAAAAAAATACTAAACGTTAAAATCTTTATTAAATTTAGGATAAATCCCCCTCTATAAATCAAGAAATCGAATTACCAATAAGCCTCTTTACCTATGATCATAGGCTTTTATGTCAACTGCTTGATGTAGATCAACGATTACTTTTATAGATGGAGATAACGGCATATTAAAACATAGAGGGTATGATATTGCTGATCTTGCTAACTCTACAAGTTTTACAGATGTGGTGTATTTACTTTTATATGGAGAATTGCCTAATAAAAGTGAGGCAGAATTTTATATAGGGGGGTTTCCCGCATCACTCTCATCCTATGGCAGTAATGGTAGGCGCTGTTGCATCATTATTAGTATTTTATCATGATTACTTCCAACACTAGCTTGCAATGGCATACAAATACTTTGTAGGCCAACCCTTTATTTATCCTGAGAACAACTTGAGCTATAGTGAAAATTTTTTACACATGATGTTTGCGGTGCCAGCGGAGAGATATAAAGTTAGTTCAGTTATGGTTGGGTTGATGCTTTAAATAAATTATTTATTTTGCATGCCGATCATGAACAAAATGCTTCAACTTCTACTGTTGGGCTATCTTGCTCTTCTGGAGCTAACACATTTGCTGTAATAGAAGCTGGTATAGCTTTCTTTGGGGACCTGCATACAGTGGAGCTACTGAAGCTGTAATAAAAATGCTAGAAGAAATAGGACATGCTTCTCAGATACAAATTTATATAAATAAAGCAAAAGACAAGAATGACCCTTTTAGGTTAATGGGCTTTGGTCATAGAGTTTATAAAAATTATGATCCAAGAGCTACTGTGCTTTAAAGCTTTTACCTATACTTTGCTTACCTCTTTTTTAAACGCTCCAGTTCCATGACTGTGCACTTTTATTGCAGTGAGTTCCATAACACTATATCTATTTTTAATATCTTCTCCTGTTTTAAGGAGTAAGCAAAATATCTTTATTGACTTTTCTTTCCAATATTTTGAGAAAATTATTTATTCCTTTTTGCTCTATTATAGAGGAAAAATCTGCTCTTTGAGTAGAAAGAAGACTTACTCCCTCCCCTATTATATCTACAATTTTCAAAACATTATTAGAATCTTTAATTCTATAAGCAACATTTACCCGAGGTTTGGAGCTCCAAGTATTGATTATCTTAGTTGCGGCAATAAAATGACTTTTGCCAATATTACTTATATCCACAATTTTGTACTGTTGGTTATTGTAGTCAACGAATTTTTTTACATATAAATTGCTTAAGTACTTTTTATAAGCTTCTAAATAATGATTTTTCTGATTTCTATTCATGCCGTTCCAATTCTTAGCAATTACGAACTTACCTATCCATTCATAATCAACTATTTCATAAAAGAGCGCTGCTAACTTTTCTTTTTTTGCATTATCACTAATTTTTTCTTCAAGAACAGAAATAACTCTCCTGGCGTTATTATCAACAAAATCTTCTATATTTTTTTTCGTATCGGCAAAAGAGTTATTATAAATAAACAGTAAAGCAAAGGTTATAACATATTTAAATTTCATCGTTTATCTCCTGTTTTGTAAATAAATGCTTCTGGTTGTGATGTATTCATCAATCGCAACTTCATCAATATTATCAGTTAATTTTAGCGAGTCAGCTCTTTTATCTATCACTACAAGAGCATCCCTTAAAAATATATGTTGACGCTTAAGTGCATAATTTAGAGGATCAGCTACAAAATCCAATAATAAGCCGAAAGCACCTCTGGCCGATGATGGACCAACAACTGGTAATACTATATAAGGACCACTTTTTCCTCCATATCTTTTCAATACATCCTCCCCTCTAAATTTCTCAAACCTTAACTGAGAATACCTTGCAGCCGCATCATGTAAGCCTAGGGTACCAAACGTTGTATTAATAACAAATCTAGCAAAAAATCTACTAGTCATCTCTTGATTAAGACTTAAGATACCGTAAATCATCTGTAAAGGAGCAAAAAGATTTTGCAAAAAATTTTGTATATTATCCTTTCCCCAATCTGGGATAGTCCTATCATAAATAATTGCTATTGGCCTGGTTAAAAAATTATCCAACCCTTTATTTATTTTAAACATCATCCTGTTAAAGGGTTCAAGTGGATCTATATCTTCTTTATAATCAGTAGTCAATATTCTTCCAGAAGAATAAGTTACAATACTTGCATTCCTCCAATCTTCATCAGCTTCATTTGTAGATATTGTGTTGGAATCATCAATCTCCAATTGCTGCAATAACTGCGCACTAAGCTCCTGATTATTTGCCACTTTATACTTGTCACTGCAACTGCACAACACTGAGGAAAATAGCAATAAAATGCTGCTGTAAAACACAACCTTCATCATAAATTTCTTTTTTCGCACTAGATTTAATTTTTCATAAAAATTATTAAAATACCAGCACTTTGATTACTAAATATAACATTTTGTTTAGAAAATAAAATCTACCCATTCAAACTAAAGTTACTTTTTATAAATTCTGGATTATATCTAAATTCTCCTCTTTTATGAACAAAGTTAATATCTGATCCTTCAGCTTTCTTGAAACTAATTTCCAAAATTGTTTTCTTATTTTAGATATTCTTCAATAACATAGCTATATCAGCAATATCTCTGTTAAACGTGATAAAATCAGCAATTATTATTATATCATAAGCAGTCTTATTTACATGATTTAGCTGCTGCAAAATAGCAAATATTTTAAATTACTCTGGCGCCATAGTTATTGTACTAGTAGAATCCGCATTAGCATCCGTATTCTTAGCTCCACTTGAAATAGTAGTAGCTGGCTGTTGAGAAGCTGTAGGCTCATTAGTCACAGCAGGTATAGAAGGAGCAGGAACTTCAGTGGTTGTAAAAACTGATGGACTGTTTATGGTTTTGCATCCTCATTATTCCTACCTGCAGGCGCGCTCACAAGCTTGTAGTGCCTGACGGAAGTAGTGCCTTAACCTTTCTAGCTTCAACACCACACCCCCTCCACAAGGCATTTTTTATTTCAGCGTAGCTTAAAGCACCAGGCAGGATATAATCATTAATTATATAAGCAGGAGCACCTCTTATTCTAAGATCAGCAGCTAGCTTAAGATTTGCTTGAATTATATCTTCTATTTCTGGGTTTTGCATCATATCCTTTAGCTTGGTTACATCTAATCCAATATCAGCTGCTGCTTGCATTATGCTAGCCTCAGTTCTGTTATCTAAACTTAATAGTTTATTATGGGAACCTTATATTTACTATTATCAACGGTAGTAACTGCAAGAACTGCTTTGCTTGCCAACACTGACCAATCTCCTATAATAGGAAGCTCTTTCAAGACTAGCTGTACATTAGGATACTCTGATAATATTTTTTGATGAATTTGCAGCATTTTTCTACAGAAGCCACAAGCATAATCAAAAAATTCTACAATTTTTATATTACCTTTTGGATTACCAATCTGTAGATCATTTATATTATTAGAAATCTTATCCTTAGACTGCATGATCATATTTTTTTGTATAGCCTTTGCTTCATTAGCCTTAGCAGCATAATAATTTCCTATATTTTTCATAATTGCTTCAGGATTTTCGTCTATATATTTCTTTACAATTCCTATAACTTCCTCTTCACTTAAGCCATAATTCTTGAAAACAGTTAAGGCATGATCTTGTACTTGAGTAGATATTAGCGCTGCGACTGGTTTATTTGGTACAGATTGTTTATTGTCTTTACCAAAAAATAAAAAAACTATTAGCCCAACAATTAGTACCGCTAATACTAAAATTACAACATTTCTAGAATTCATTTTGCTTCTCTAACTGAGATTTTTAATTAATTTTTATACAATCATTCTGTTTAATAAATTACAAGCAAATATTAATTGAATAAGAACGTTTTATATTTTCTTATGCATATAATGTGGTTAATACCACAATTAATATTATAGAAAAAAAGATATAAGCATACGCATTAACTATAGCACGAGTACATCAACTAAATATCATAATGCAAATATTTTTCTATTTCAGGAATGGGTCTGGAAAAGTAAATATGTTAAGGTATTAATGTCAAATCTTTCTGTTGTGCTTTATTAAACAAAAATTTTATTAAAAAAATTTTTCTATAGCAAATAATCAATATATATGATATTCACTCTAGTATAAAAGCTTCAATCAAAATTAGCCGGATTAGCTCAGTGGCAGAGAGCAACCGCCTTGTAAGCGGTAGGTCGTCTGTTCAAATCAGACATCCGGCACCATTAATCATCTCTTTTCTAAAAAATTTTGCCACTCCTCTAGTCACAAAAAATAAATTAAATTTAGCACAAATTGAGTATAAGTATCTTTATTTATAGCTAATGGAGCAAAGATTGTTACAATCTAATACTCAAATTTTAATAATTTCAGGAGAATTAAAGCAATCGTTTGAAATACTCACCATGCAAACTGAAGATTTAGTGAATTCAATTACTGCAAATTACAGTAATAATCCTTTTTTAGATTTAAATTATGGAAAAATAGAAGCCCTAACCAATTATAAAAAAGGAAGCCATATATACTTTGATGCTGAGATAGAAGTACTCACTCATCCAGAATCTTTAAAAGAGCACTTAATCAACCAAATAAATATTGCATTTCCTAGCTTAAATCAAAAAATTGCATCAACTATTACAGATTATTTAAATGAAAATGGTTATCTTATTGAGGATATTGATTAGATAGCTAATATGCATGGATATGATCCAGGGCAGGCTTGCTAAGTTTTAAAAGAGTTACAAAAGCTTGGGGGGGGACCACAACAAGGCGATACATACAGCTCACGAGAATGTCTTACTCTGCAATGTTTAGAAAAAGGGATATATAGCAAAAAGATGGAAGTCTTACTAAATAATTTGCAATTGATTGCTGCCAATAAAATTAAAGAGTTATCAATCATTTATAATTGCTCAATTTCTCAAGTTAACAAGCTAATAATTTTAGTGAAGAATCTCAATCCTAAGCCAGGTCTTCTGTATAATAATGTAGAGCAATTCGTGGTGCCAGAGGTATTTATTTTAAGACAAAATAATAAGTTGGTGGTTATTCCAAATGAGAATATTAGAGAGTTAATCTCGTTAAATGATTTATATAAAGGCATTAAAAATAGAGCTGTAACCATGCCTTCTCTTTAAGAACAAAAGAGAGAAGCAACAGTAGTAATCAAAGCAATTGAACAAAGGATTGAAACCTTGGTTAAGGTGGTGGAATTTATTGCTAAGAATCAATATGAGTTTCTCTTGTATGAAATTTCATATTTGAAACCTATGACCTTTACTAATATTGCAAGTGCCTTGGGTATAAACGAGAATAATTATGCAAATAAAGCCATCAAGCAAAAAATCAAGGAATTGGTTCATGCAGAAAACTCAAACAACCCCTTATCAGGCGACAAAATCACTAATATATTAACTGACCAAGGTATTCAAATCACAAGGAGAACAGTTGCAAAATACTGAGAGAGTATAGGAATAGCAGCTTATAATTTGAGGAAAGAGTCTATATAGCCTTCTTCTGTTCTTACCACTTAGCAACACTTTATTAAAATGGTCCAGATAACTTTATCTCAGTTTTTTGTAAGTACTAATGTCTTTTATAAGTGATAAGTAGCAGATTAATGCACAGGTATTTCTTCGCACAGAGTAAAATTAGAAAAAGATATTGAGCTTGCCTGGAAGACCAGAATCTGATTTAAAGGACTAGTGTGTGAGAAGCATAGGCAATAGCTTTATCATTCTCACCACAACTCAGGGCTCAAGTTGACATACAGATGATGAGCACCTATCACGTGGTTGGCAAATTGTTGCAAAGTATTATTGTCTTTAGAGATTGGCAAGGCAAGATTCTATAGTACTGCTCATAATTGGTGCACATCTCTCTTGAATATTAATTTCTTAATTAATTCTTTGCTAGCCAATGCTGCACACTAACTCTGGTATTTAAAGCTATTAAAAGCCCTTAAGGTTGGCTAATTAGTTTTCTTGGATATATAAGCAAAATCCATTACACTAAGCATGGAAGGAGCTTTTTTATCATGAAGTTTGTTATATGGCTATCGCACAGTGGCTTATGTTCGGCAATTATTGCATCCAAGGCTTCTATACTCCATGCTTCATTATTGCGTTTACTGTTTGTACTTTATAATCATAGTTGGGGATGGATTCCATTTTTGAGATCTTTACAGCAAATTCTTCTAGTTTCACACCTACAGCATCTAAAGGTTCTTTTTCTAATTCTCGTGACAAACTTTGTAGTTAGATGCGGTAAATTAATTCTTCTATATTAAGAAGTGTTAACAACCCTAAAGTTTTAATAAGAGATAAAGCAATAAATCTAAAGAAAGTATATGAAGTTTATTATGGCTGATTTTATACGCCTTAGAACAGGAGAAGATATTGAAAATAGATATAGTGTTTATGGACTCAACTGCAATAAAAGTGCACTATCATGGAACTGGAGCGTTAGAAAGATAGGTAAGCAAAGTATAGGTAAAAACGTAGCAGTTAAGGGTATAAAAATACATGTTATAATGAGAGAAGAAGATATTTCAGGTTACAGGAGCAGCGCATTCTGATTGTAAGATGATAAGTGAGATGACGGAGATGCTAAATTGTGCTGATGTAAAAAGATGGAAATAAAGGCTTATGGTACGGATAAAATACGAAGCTGGTTAAAGATAATGACATTGAGCATGAGATACCTAATAAAAGGAATAGAAGAGTGAATTTTAGATTTGATATAAAGACCATTTATAAATGGAGAGGTATAGAATAGAGAGTTTATTTGCTAGGATTAAAACAAACTGTAGATTAGCTATGCGATTTGATAAACTTCATATACTTTCTTTAGATTTATTGCTTTATCTCTTATTAAAACTTTAGGGTTGTTAATGACTCATAAGTGGAGGGTAGGCAAGGGAATATTATACCAAAGCCACTCACGCGCTTTTGGAAGAAAACTGTGCAAACTCTATATAGCTAATACTTGAAGTTAAAAAGTATATGTAAGAAGTAGCAACAAAAATAAGCAGTAATTGTTAGGAGAACGATAAGTACAAATATAAAATTTCAAAGATATATGGGAGAATGAATCTAGGAAGTTGAAGTAATGGAGATTTGCGCATAAATTTAGTGATTGCCAAAATACAGTATTACCAACTGTCCTCCTCTTCTTGCTGGCTTTAGATCTTTCGTCCTTTTAATTAATCTACTGTTTTAAATATAGTTTAATTTATTTTACTGCTGAAAAAGTCATTAGTATTTGTTTTCCCTCTAGTTTCGGTAAAGCATCTGGCTTAGCAAATTCACTGATATCTTCAATAATTCTATTTGCTAATGCAAAGCCTATTTCATTATGTGTGATTTCCCTACCTTTGAAAACTATGAGAACCCTTATCTTATCGCCATTATCAATAAACTTCTTCATACTGCGCAATTTAACAGCATAATCACCTTCTGCAATAGTTGGGCGCAATTTTAACTCTTTAGTTTCTACAATTTTTTGTTTTTGACGGGCAGCATGTTGCTTTTTTTGTTGCTCATATTTATACTTGCCGAAATCCATTATTTTACATATGGGTGGAGTTGCACTTGGTGAGATTTCAACTAAATCAAAACCTCTTTGTTGTGCTATCAGGAAAGCTTCTTTGGCTTGCATGATCCCAACCATATTACTATTTTCATCTATCAATCTTATTTCACCATTAATCTGATTATTGACGCGTGTAGAAATCTTAGTGTTTATAAACTACCTCTTAAATATAATTAACTAGACTGCGAGCTTCAGTCACTATTTGTGTTATAAATTCGTTTAAATTCATGTTTTGTTGGTCTGATGAACCAATGCGTCTTATTGAAGCAGTACGATCTTTCGCTTCATTTCTTCCAACTACTAATATTATAGGAATTTTTACTGATGAATACTGTTTTATTTTATAATTTAATGTTTCACTTTTAGTATCAACAATATGCTCTATACCATTATCAGATAGAATTGCTGCTATTTCATTAGCATAGTTAACAACATCTGATGTAATTGTTATAACTGCTACTTTTATTGGTGAAAGCCACAGCGGCAGTTTTCCTGCATAATGCTCGATCAAAATGCCTGTGAACCTCTCTAAAGATCCAAATAATGCGCGATGTAACACAACAGGATGGTATTTGTTACCATCTTGCTCTGTGTAAAATGCTCTAAGTCGTTCAGGCAAGTTTAAGTCAACTTGTAGGGTACCGAGTTGCCAATCACGTCCTATAGCATCTCTAAGAATAAATTCAAGCTTAGGGCCATAAAATGCTCCTTCACCAGGATTTAAAGTAAATTCTATTCCAAGTGCTTGCAATGAGCTGAGTAAAGCTGCTTCTGATTTATCCCAAATCTTGTCAGAGCCAAGGCGCTTTTCTGGCCTAGTGGAAAACTTTACTTTTATTGTATCAAAACCGAAATCTTTATATATTTCAAAAACTAATTGGCAAACCTTAAGACTTTCTGCCTGTAACTGCTCTTCTGTACAAAAAATATGTGCATCATCCTGGGTGAAGGCACGTGTTCGCATCAAACCATGTAAAGAGCCAGATGGTTCATAGCGATATACTTTACCAAATTCCGATAAGCGTAGAGGTAAATCTCTGTAACTAATTATACCTTGTTTAAAAACCTGGATTCCTCCTGGGCAGTTCATAGGCCGTACTGCATATATTTTTTTATCTGCAGCATGGGCAGTAAACATATTATCTCCAAATTTTTCCCAATGACCTGACTCTTCCCATAAACACTTATCTATGATTTCAGGGGTGGCAATTTCTAAATAGCCAGCTTTGTCTTGCTTAACCCGCATGTAATTAACTAAAGTCTGGAATAGCTTCCAACCTTTAGGATGCCAGAATACTGCACCTGGGGCTTCTTCTTGGAAATGAAATAAATCCATTTTTTTACCAAGTTTTCTGTGATCTCTCTTTTCAGCCTCTTCAATCATAAGGAGATAATTATCTAAATCAGCCTTGGTTGCCCATGCAGTGCCATATATTCTTTGCAAAGAAGCATTTTGACTATTTCCACGCCAGTATGAACCTGAAATTTTCATTAATTTAAAGGCTTTGATAAACCCAGTAGAAGGGGCATGAGGACCTCTACACAAATCTGCAAAATTACCTTGCCAATAAATACTTACTTCTTCGTTATCAGATATAGCTTCAATTAATTCAATTTTGTAAAATTCCCTGATAGATTTAAAATATTCGATAGCTTCTTTTTTTGAAACTACTTTCCTAACAATTTTTTGATTAGCAGTAATAATTTCAAGCATCTTTTTCTCGATGACTTTAAGGTCATCTGCATGAAATTTGGTGCTTTTTGCAAAATCATAATAAAAACCATTTTCTATAACTGGACCTATTGTAACTTGCACTTCAGGGAACAGTTCTTTTACTGCTTGTGCTAATACATGCGCTGCATCATGCCTAATGATTTTTAAGCCTTCACTAGAATCTGGCGTCACTATCTCTATTTTTGCATCTTCTTTAATAATAGTGTCTAAATCTTTTAAAGTTCCATTAACTTTAATAGCAATTGCCTTTTTAGCTAACTTCTTGCTTATATTTTCAGCAATATCTAACCCACTCAAAGGTGCCTCAAAAGATCTTGTATCTCCATCTAGTAAGCGAATATTAATCATTACTTGCTATATTGAGTTTTTAAAATATTAATTAAAGGAATTTATATCAAAGTTGCAATAAAATCTAGTCACTTTTGGGAAATTTTACCTGATTTCTTAATTTAAATAGCCCCAGCAGGTTAAGAATAAGTAATAATCCTCCAGAAACACTCATGATCAACATAACCATTAATTGCTCATGGAATGAAAAAAGTATAAACGCTGCTATTGCATATAAAATATAAAAAATATGGCCATATTTTTTATTAATAAACTTCGCACATTTTTGCCCTACTACTAAGTAACCTGTAATAGTTGTGAATCCAGCTATGAAAAATACAATAGACATAAATATTTCTGCATACGGCATAACTGTAGAAAGTCCTAAAACAATGTATTCAGAAAGTTTAATATTTGTAATATTCCAAACACCAGTTAAAAGTACAATCATGACGCTAATAGTGCATAACATAGTATCAGCAAAAAGTGCAAAAATTGCCATACGAGCCTGTTTTTCAGGGTACTCTGTTTGAGATTCACTAAGAACTGTTGCATCGTAACCAATACCTATATCACCCGAGTAAACAGCTCTAGAAACTCCGTAATGAGCAGATAAAAGCACAGTGCTACCTACAAATCCCCCTATTGATGCATGATTTGTAAATGCAGAAGTTATTATACTGAGTAACAAAGTGGGTAACTTCTCTAAGTTTAGCACAAATATATATATAGCAATTAAAACATAAACAGCTAAAAAAGGTGGTAATAATACTGAACAAATATTGGCTAATCTTTTTACTCCACCTAATGCACTTAAAAGGACCAATCCAAGAAAAGTGAAGATTACTACTAACCTATTTATATTAAAAATAGTGGTAAAGGTATCTGTAATAATTAAAAACTGGCTCACTTCTGCTCCATACACACAAAATAATAAACAAAATATTATTGGAATAACTTTATTGCCAAAAGCTTTTTCTAAATAATACATGGGGCCACCATCATAGCCATTTTTATAATTAGATTTCCTATGTTTTATTCCAAGGTATATTTCAGAATATTTTACTATCATACCCATAAAAGAGGCAATCCAAAGCCAAATTAAACTGCCAGGACCGCCTATTGTTACAGCGGACATGACAGCTACTAAGTTTCCTATACCAACCATTCCACCTAGCGATGCAAAATATAACTTTATGGGGTGCACTCCTGCTTTGTTTTTATCAGCATCTGCAATTAGTGATTTAAAGTGCTTCTTAACATTTAGTATTACTCTAACCTGATAGAATTGCGATTTTATTGTAAAGTATAAGCCAGAAAATAATATAATTGCTAATGCTAGATAATTCCACAATAAATTATCCAATAATTCTAAAAAACTGAAAAAGTGATGCATAGTCAATTTGAAAGTTGCAATAAAAAGAATAGTTAATATAGAAGAAATTTATGAGCAAAGATCCTATTTGGAAATTAAGATTTTTTTATCGCCGGGTTATTATGAATAAGTATGGTTAAGATTAAGGAATCTAATTTTAAAATGAGAAACATAACTCTTTTTATGCATGTAAAGATAGTATAAGAGCTAGCTGTGTAACAGATGAGCAAACTAGTGTCAACTAAAAATTCCTCAACTTTACTTGTTAGCATCTTTAAGTATAGGGCTTGCCTACCAATTTTGGATTGGTGTAACTTGTTTAATTAAATATAAGTAATATATATTATGATAGATAATTATACTTAGCATTAAATACCACACTACTAATTTATTAGCGGAGTTTTCAATAAATATCATAATGCAGTATTTTCTTAGTATGCATTATAAAAAAAGTTTCCAGAGAAAATCAGAGTAATAAGTGATGGTATAAACAATGGCGTTCTTTGTAATGCTAGGATTAATTTTCAGTTTTATTTATGAAACTAGCCCACCACTATATAAAGCAGCAACTTATACTATTAGTATGTGCTTATCTCTGGAATTGAGTAATACTATAAATGAGTATACTGAAATACAGCTTAAGCAAGAAGAGGCTGAAAAATTATGTGATATGGCATTAGATATTTTATCAAGCCTTGGTTACATTTCTCAATTTGTCATAAGGATATAAATGAAACCTCTTGATTGTGTGATAGTGTATTTATGAGCACTGTGATTTTTGCAGCCTATAACATGATTATGAACTAGTTTCTAAAAAAATTCCTTATTTAGATACCTATGTAACTAATGTTTTAAGTATTACAGTTGAGTTATTAGACGAAATCTACAGATATAATAGGGAACATGCTCAATACGAGAATCAGATGATAGACTTTCATCTGCAAGGAGGACCATGATTATTATATAATGATTTTCATTCTAAATTGTAATTTTTTAGTCTAATAATCAATTAGATAGAGCCAAATCCTGGAATTATTTTGGAATATTCTGAGTTGTGTACTGAAAAAAAGTACTTCATAATTAGCTTATAGTGGTTAATATAAAGTTACTTTTTATATAGGAGCTTACATTATTAATGCTGTGATTTTTATAGAATTACGGTGGTTGTTTGATGATACATGAAATAATAATAACTCAATGTTATAGGACATCTATTGGTAATTCTAATGGTAGTTTATCAAGGTTTTCTGCAGCTGAATTAGGTAAAGTAGTATTAAAAAAGATATTAACAGCAAGTAATATCAAGTTCTGCTGAAATATCTGAAGTTATAATGGAGCAAGTTTTAACTCTGGAAGTGGTCAAAGTCCTGCGAGATAAGCTTCTATTAATGCTGGGATACCTGATACTGTGCGTGCTTGGCTTATTAATCAAGTTTTGAAGTTTTGTAGTTCTGGTTTAAAATCAGCTATCTCAGGATTTGAAAGTATATTGTGTGGTAGAAATAATATAGTAATTGCTGGCGACCAAGAGAGTATGAGCCAAGGTAAACATACTATACACATGAGGACAGCAGTTAAGGCAGGCCAAGCCCAACTCTTAGATACTATGATTAGCGATGGTTTAACTGATGATTTTTCTCAAGTTTATATGGGCATTACTGCAGAAAATATTGCTGAGAAGTTTAATATAACTGGCAAGAACAGGGTGAGTTTGCTCTTTCATCTCAGCAGAAAGCATTAAATGCGCAGAAAAATGATAAGTTTAGTGATGAGATAGTTCCAATTTCGCTTAATACTAAGTCTGAATAATATTATATTTGATAAAGATGAATTTATTAAAGCTGATGTAAATTTATCTAAATCATCTAATTTAAAGCCAGTATTCAAACAAAATTGGACCGTAACAGCAGGGAATGCTTCTGGAATTAACGATGGTGGTGGTGCAGTTATGATCATAAGCGCTTCAGAAGCTGAGAAAAGAAATATTAAACCATTCGTGATTATAAAATCTTATGCTGTTTCTGGAGTCGATCCTCAAATTATGGGTGTTGCGCCAGTAAATGCCTCAAGAAATTCCTTAATTAAGGCTAGTTGAAAAGTCACTGAATTAGATCTAATAGAATCAAAAGAAGCATTTGCAGTACAAGCCATTTATGTAAACAAAGAAATGGGATGGGATATTAGTTAATGGTTGAGCAATAGCTCTTGGTCACCCTATTGGAGCAAGTGGTGCTAGAATATTGGTAACATTAATTCACACGAAATGAAAAGAAATTCATGTCAAAAAAGGGCTAGCTACTCTTTGTGTTGGTGGAGGCATGGGTGTTGCAGTGTGTTTAGAAAATGTTAATTAATTAAAATTCAAGGAGAATTAATATAAGAAAAGTATTAGTCGCTGGTGAAACAAGAGGTATAGGGTATGCTATTGCTACCTCCTTTAAAAAAGCTGGATACAAGGTTTGTGTAGCTTATATAGGGCAGCCAACAGAAGCTCAAAAAGTGAAAAAGATAATATAAGTGCGATAGAATGCGATGTTTCTAATTTTGAAGTTTGTAAAACTAATATTACAAAAGCAGAAGAAAAACTAGGTGGAAATGTTGAAATATTAATCAATAACGCAGAGATTACCCATGATGGAATGCTACACAAGCAGTCAAGAGAGAACTGGGATGCCTTTATTGATGTTAATCTTTCATCAGTGTTTAACATGTACCGTGTTGTCATAGAAAAAATGAGAGAAAATAAGTGTGGCAGAGGATTATCAGCATGAGTTCAGTAAGTGCACATGGTATGCTAGGTTAAACTAATTATTCAGCAGGGGCAAAAGCTGGTATTGAAGGTTTCACTCAAGCATTGGCTTTAGAAGGTGCTAGATACGGCATTACTGTAAATGTAATATCGCCCTGGATGTGTTAATACAGAAATGGTTGTAGTTATGCTAAAGGAGATCTTGGATAAAATAATTGAGAGGGTGCCGATGGGTCGGTTAGCAGAAGTGCATAAAATTGCAAGAGCAGCATTATTTTTAGCGGCAGAAACTGCTGGATTTATGACAGGAGTTGTGCTACCTATTAATGGAGGATTAAGGTTATATTAATTATGTATGTTAAAAGAAGGACAAAAAGCTGTAAATTTTTCACTGCCAAGCAATCTTGGTAAAGATATATCTTTAAAAGATCTAGCTGGCAAAAAAGTTGTTCTTTATTTTTATCCAAAAGATAACACGCCAGGCTGTACACTTGAGGCTAGAGATTTTCAGGCATTGAAAAATGAATTTGAGAAAAACAACACCTTAATTTTAGGTATTTCAAAAGATACTATTAAAAGTCATAATAAATTTGCAGAAAAAGAATATTTGTCTTTTCCATTATTATCAGATGAAAACTGTAGTACCTGCGAAGCTTATGGTGTTTGGGCTGAAAAAAGTATGTGCGGGAAAAAATATATGGGAATTAATAGAACTACCTTTTTGATAAATGAAGAAGGGTTTATAGAAAAGGTATGGGAAAATGTTAGCGTGACTTGCCATGCAACAACTATCTTAAGGTATATCATGAGATAGAAAAATGGACTGATACAGCCTATATCAGCCTCTGACGAAGAATACCGTATCAACCAACCGTTATGAGCTAATATACAAGGAAAAGCTAGAGCCGCTTGACATTAAAGGAGCAAAGGCTTATCTGGTTTATGGCTGTGGTTATATGCGTGAGGGAAAAATACTGAATCAGTACAGTATTTGAGATAGACAAACTGCTTAAGGGAAAGGGTAGGGGGAAGAATGAGCAACCTTTGTTATGGATTGCTATTAATGATAATGACCATGAAGTGAGGTTACCAGAAATCATCAGCTTGTTAAAAATCCTATTAAAGGGATAGTTAACCAGGTTAGAATTGAATATGTTCTAGTTGAAAATACTAATAGAAAACTCGTAATAGTATTTGATGAATCAAAAGTCAGATTATTAAAAAACTAGATATAACTATTTAAAGAGAATATGGAGCTTGTAAATGTGGTTTATGAATCCACCTACAGTATTCTGAGCAATTACACAAAAGAGAGATCCAACATGATAACTTAAATCTTGATAATATATCTTTTAATGAGATAGAGGGTATTACATTAGGAGAACGTGTTTTAGAGCCTTATGGGTGGGGGCTTCTCAAAAGTTATTTTTTTGAAACTCCAATTAGGATAACTAGGTCATTAATTAAAGAGTTGGAAGCTAATCACTATGATATTTTTAAAAGCCCAATAGAATTATTTAATCAGAATCTATATAATATTCAAAACCTAGCTTTCGCATTATTTAAAAATTGGGAATTGGCTAAAAATCTTTTAAAAGAAAATAAATTGATCGCCTTACTATAAAATTTGGATAGGCAAGATTTAATAGAGACTTTGATCAATATAATTTTAAATTAGCTGCAGTTATTCTATATTTGGATGAACAGCCATTAATTAAAATTAAAAATTTATCATTTATCCCTAAGCAGCAAATCAGGTTTTACCTCAGCCTGTAATTAATTGATTTAATAAAATCAAACTTTTTTAACTTTATTGGGAAATTTATTAGTGGTATAGCTCAAAAAAATCATGTGAATATATAACTCACTGAAAAAAATTTCTAAAAGGTGAATTTGCAACTGGAATCAGGAGACTTATGTATGAAATTTTAAGGTATGCTGCAAATAGAAAAAATACTAAAAATTTAAGTGACCTAATGAATGATTAAGATCTAATAAGTTTTCTAAGTTTTAAGACCAACTATAAAAGTGGGTTAATTATAATGAACAGTAATATGCAGCAAATAAATCAAGATAATTTATTAGGATTAATTGATTTATTTGCAAAAGTGTAGTTAATTACTAAACAAAAGTATAACTCTATTTACATTTTAATAGGGGATAAATTAATTTTAAGGGTGAAAGAAATATCTACAAGTAAATAGACTTAGAGAGTTAATTATAAGAACTATAGCAGCAATAAAAAGATTGAATAACTTACAGGCTCTTTTAAAAGATTCAGGTTATGCTTTAAAAAAAGTAGATAAAGGTAAGGGGATAAGTGTAACAATGACCATAAGTTATCTTCTAATTTTTAGTTCTTTTTTCCATTTTATATACTAAATATTGAAAAAAATATCTGGTATTTAGCAATATATAATATTTTAGACTTGAAAGGTTTTATTAAATGATATAGAAAATCTAAAAGTTGTATTTAAGACCCGGGGCATAGCGCAGCATGGTAGCGCATCTGGTTTGGGACCAGAGGGTCGGGAGTTCAAATCTCTCTGCCCCGACCACTTTTCTCTAACACTTTAATAATATCTAGCTTCTCTTACATAACCCATATGCTGCTTATATGCTCTTACTATTAAAAATGGTATCTTAATTGCTTTGTTACCTCGTTTAAACCTGATGCTTAAGTTAACTATGCCAAAATATTGATAAGAACTAAAGCGAGTTGGCAATAGGGATGCCTTCTTCCCTCTGAACGCTTTTAGCGTCTAATACTAAGTTCCCATTTTCTAAAAAAGAAAGAAATGTCAGATCGTCTATATCAAATATCAGAAGATCTATTTAACAAAGAGATGTTACCAATAATAGAAAAGCATACGACACCCATTTGAGTGAGGCCCTAAAAATTAGTCATTATAAGTTGTTTTTGTGTAGTGCTGAAGATACTAAGCATATCAGTATCCTGGAGGGGGAGATTGCCCTAAAGAATATGGTCTCTGGCATACGAATATTAGCAGGTTTAAAAAACGTAATGAAGATGGTTTATTATGGCTGATTTTATACGCCTTAGAACAGGAGAAGATATTGAAAATAGATATAGTGTTTATGGACTCAACTGCAATAAAAGTGCACTATCATGGAACTGGAGCGTTAGAAAGATAGGTAAGCAAAGTATAGGTAAAAACGTAGCAGTTAAGGGTATAAAAATACATGTTATAATGAGAGAAGAAGATATTTCAGGTTACAGGAGCAGCGCATTCTGATTGTAAGATGGTAAGTGAGATGACGGAGATGCTAAATTGTGCTGATGTAAAAAGATGGAAATAAAGGCTTATGGTACGGATAAAATACGAAGCTGGTTAAAGATAATGGCATTGAGCATGAGATACCTAATAAAAGGAATAGAAGAGTGAATTTTAGATTTGATATAAAGACCATTTATAAATGGAGAGGTATAGAATAGAGAGTTTATTTGCTAGGATTAAAACAAACTGTAGATTAGCTATGCGATTTGATAAACTTCATATACTTTCTTTAGATTTATTGCTTTATCTCTTATTAAAACTTTAGGGTTGTTAATGGTTCCTAATACATAGTGTAGGGCGTAATCTTTGAAGAATAGTTACTGGCTTCAGGGAGGCTAATAGTGTTTCTATACTGTTAAATATTTATTTCCACCACTAACTACAATTGCTCTTTCTCTATGCGCTCTATGTTAGGGGTAAAATCCCAAATCTTTGGTATACTCATGCTTATCTGGATTATTAGGGCAATTACTTATGGCCAAAATATAGCCTTGAATGAAGATGGAGAATTAAAAACAGCGAAGTAATCAAAGTTACCACCTAACAGCAAGATACTGCTGTATTTGTGCGAAGAAGGTATGATTGGTTGTGATAATCTCTTAGTATTATAACAAATGTTGAAAATATAAACTCATGTATACAGATTAAGCATGGTAAATGGGGGCAAAGATAAGAACTGGCGGATGGAGTGGGATTCGAACCCACGGTACGCGCACATACGTCGGTTTTCAAGACCGGTGCCTTAAACCGCTCGGCCATCCATCCGCTGCTTGTTTTAACAGATAGCAAAATGATTTGCAAGAATTTAATAATGTCTATCTCTTAAGTTAATTGGAGTAAAATTTTTTTACAGTAATAAATACCTCATATATCAGTGCATTCGCTTGAACTACTTTATCTGTTACTTGAAAAGTCATGATTGCAACCTATTTAATAAAAATAAAGATATTTTTTAAAGTGACGATTATGAATTTCGAGAAATTTACTGATAATGCAAAAAGTGCTTTGCAGAATGCCCAGCTAAAGGCGACTGCAATGGACCACCAACAATTAATGCCAGAACATTTAACATATGCTCTTATAGAGGAAGATGAATTAATTTCGCAAATACTCATTTCTCTTGGATCTACCACAGAGCTCATCATATCAAAATTAAAAGAATTGCTAGCAAAAGTACCATCTGTAATGGGCAGTGGAGCTTCTCAACCTTATGTGTCGGCAGACACCGCAAAAGCCTTACAGTATGCCGAGGAGCTTGCAATAAAATATGGTGATAGCTTTGTTACGACCGAGAAATTATTGCAAGGTATAATAAAAAAATCTTCAAGTGTATCCTCTATGTTTAAAGCAGTAGGAATAACAGAGTCAAGGCTAGATCAAGCAGTAGAAAGTATTCGGAAAGGGCGCAAAGCTCAATCAGCAAACGCCGAAAACTCAATGCAAGCGCTAAAAAAATATACCAAAGATATTACAGCTTTAGCAGCCGCTGGCAAGCTTGACCCAGTCATTGGAAGAGACGAAGAAATCAGAAGAACAGTACAAGTTTTGTCAAGAAGAACTAAAAATAATCCAGTTTTAATAGGTGTGCCTGGAGTTGGTAAAACCGCTATTGTTGAGGGTCTTGCTCAAAGAGTTATAGCAGGAGATATACCAGAAAGTTTACATAATATAAAATTATTGTCTTTAGATTTAGGAGCATTAATTGCTGGAGCTAAATATAGAGGAGAATTCGAAGAAAGGCTAAAAGCAGTTTTAAATGAGATTACTGCAGCAGGTGGTGAGGTGATTACATTCATAGACGAACTTCACACATTGGTTGGAGCAGGAGCAGAAGCTGGGGCCATGGATGCATCAAATTTATTAAAACCAGCTCTTGCAAGGGGAGAATTGCACTGTGTTGGTGCAACAACGCTTGTAGAATATAAGAAATATATAGAAAAAGATGCAGCTCTTGCTAGGAGGTTTCAGCCAGTATTTGTGGGAGAGCCAAGCGTTGAAGATACAATTTCCATCTTAAGAGGTTTAAAAGAGAAGTACGAAGTTCATCATGGGATTAGGATTAGTGATAGTGCTATAATTTCAGCAGCAACTCTTTCTAGGAGATATATAACGGACCGGTTTTTACCTGATAAAGCCATTGATCTAATAGATGAAGCGGCAAGTAGGCTTCGTATGCAAGTTGATAGTAAACCTGAAGAAATTGATGAGTTGGATAGACGGATCATGCAATTAAAAATAGAAGAGATTGCATTAACTAAAGAAAAAGATGTGGCATCAAAAGAAAGGCTAAAAGGTATTAAAAGCGAGCTTGCACAATTGGGGTCTAAGTCACTTGATTTAACTAACAGATGGCAAGCTGATAAAATGAAGCTTGGTGAACTTAAGTCAGCTAAAGAAAAGCTGGAGAGTGCTAAAATAGAACTTGAAAATGTACAAAGGCATGGCAATTTTAATAGGGCAGGAGAACTGAGATATGGAGTTATACCTGATTTAGAAAGGAAGATTGCTGAATTTGATGCTAGCAAAACGAGTACTTTTATGAAAGAAGCAATTACCGAACAAGATATTGCTGCAATTGTTTCACGGTGGACTGGGATCCCTGTTGATAAAATGCTTGCTTCAGAAAAAGAGAAGCTGCACAACATGGAAAAATATCTTGAAGAATTTGTTGTTGGACAACGCGCTGCAGTGATTGCAGTAAGCAATGCAGTAAGAAGGTCTAGAGCTGGTCTTTCTGATCAAGATAAGCCTATAGGTTCTTTCTTGTTTTTAGGACCAACTGGAGTTGGAAAAACTGAGTTAGCCAAAGCCTTAGCCAAGTTTTTGTTTAATGACAAAAAAGCGATAGTCAGAATAGATATGTCAGAATACATGGAAAAGCATTCTGTTGCTAGATTGATTGGTGCCCCTCCAGGATATGTTGGTTATGAAGAGGGAGGAGTGCTCACCGAAGCTGTAAGAAGAAGGCCTTATCAAATTATATTACTAGATGAAGTTGAAAAAGCTCATCTTGATGTGTTTAATATATTATTGCAAGTTTTAGATGAGGGCAGGTTAACTGATGGTCAGGGTAGGACTGTAGATTTTAAGAATACAGTAATTATTTTAACCTCTAACTTAGGATCAGAGTTCATAGCGCAATTATCAGAAGGGCAAAATATTGACGCTGCAAAAAATTTGGTAATGGAAGTTGTAAAGAACTCTTTTAAACCAGAATTTATTAATAGATTAGATGAAATAATGTTATTTAATAGGTTGCATAAATCCAGCATGGTGGAGATAAGTAATATTCATCTTAAAAGAATAGAAGATATGCTTGCTGAGAAGAATATTATACTTATAATCGATAATTCTCTTAAAGACTGGATAGCAGAGGAAGGTTATGATCCAATATATGGGGCAAGACCTTTGAAAAGAGTGATCCAACACTCTTTACAAAATAGATTAGCTAAGGAGATATTAGAGGGCAATGTAGCTGAAGGCGATGAAATTAAGGCTATTTATGATGAAAAAACTCAAACTGTTAAAATTGAGAAAAGTGATGCAGCGTCTTAGAAACTAGGGAGTGGATAGTAATTAAAGTTATAATCATCTAAGTTTGTGAGGAATATGAAATATAATCAGACAACAAGAAGTAAAAGACTCAGAGATTAACTGGAATAAAAATATTTATATTTGAGAAAATGCTAAAATGTAAAATAAGTTATCTATTTTAATAAAAAGCCTTATATAAGGCTTTTATATATTTAGGTTAATAACGGTAAATGATAATCAAATATAAAACACGGCATGGCAGAGAGAGAGGGATTTGAACCCTCGATGCAGTTTTACCGCATATTCCCTTAGCAGGGGAACGCCTTCGACCACTCGGCCATCTCTCCAACTTTATTGCTAGACGCCCGGGAGTTTAGAATTTTTGTATAAAAATATCAACAGTAAATCTAAAAAATTTTTGCTTCTAAAGTTTTGATGCTCTATAATAGTCTACAGTTAGCCATAGCAACAGTCTTGCAAATTTAAAAAGTATAACCTTTGCTATACTTGTGTTTTATAAAACACTCGCTTAAAAGGTAGCAAGGTTTTAGAGGTTTTATGAAAAATAGACATTTGACACATCAAGTTGATGTTGCGGGAGTTAAGATAGGAGGTGATGCTCCAATCATAGTCCAATCTATGACAAATACTGAAACAGCTGATTACAGAGCAACCGCTGCTCAGATTCTAGAACTTGCAGAAGTAGGTTCAGAAATTGTTAGGATTACAGTGAATAATAATGAAGCAGCCAAAGCTGTTGCTAAAATAAAAGAGCTGGTTGAAAAAAAGAGGAAAGTGCCATTAGTTGGTTGTTTCCACTATAATGGTCATCAGCTTTTAAGAGATTTCCCAGAATGCGCAATTGCTCTTGATAAGTACCGAATCAACCCAGGGAACGTTGGTTTTGGTGCCAAAAGAGATAAGCACTTTGAGATGATGATTGAATCTGCTCTTAAGCATGATAAGCCTATAAGAATAGGGGTGAACTGGGGAAGTCTAGATCAAGATTTAGCTACTAAACTAATGGATGATAATTCAAAATTAGCAAGCCCAAAATCAGCAGAAGAAATAATGTTAAAAGCAATTGTACAATCAGCGCTTATAAGCGCTGAAAAAGCTGAAGAGATAGGGCTAGCGGCCAATAAGGTAGTACTTTCTGCAAAAGTAAGTCGGGTACAAGAATTAGTATTAGTCTATAGAGAATTGGCTGCAAGATCAAATTATGTACTACATCTTGGGTTAACTGAGGCAGGAATCGGCTTAAAAGGAGTGGTTGCCATCTCTTCAGCTCTTTCTATTTTATTACAAGAAGGAATTGGAGATACAATTAGAGCTTCGTTGACCCCACGCGTTGATGAACCACGGACTCAAGAAGTAGCTTTATGTTGCGAAATATTACAGGTGCTAGGAATAAAAGCCTTCAATCCTCAAGTTTCTGCATGTCCTGGCTGTGGTAGAACTAGTAGTACTTATTTTCAAAAGTTAACTGATGACATTCAAAATTTTTTACAAGTAGCAATGAAAAAATGGCGTACCGATTATAAAGAAGTTGAAAACCTTAAAGTAGCTGTTATGGGTTGTATAGTCAACGGCCCTGGAGAGAGTAAGCATGCAGATATAGGAATAAGTCTTCCAGGCTCTGGAGAATCTCCTATTGCTCCTGTATTTATTGATGGTGAGAAAACTTACACCCTAAGAGGCAACAATATTGCTGAAGAATTTAAACAAATACTAATGGAATACGTTGAAAGACGTTTTAGCAAGAGTTAAAAAGCCTTATACTTGATGTAGTGTACAATCTGTAATGCATTCATTCTTCTCTCTTTTTTCTAGCTGCATTGTAACATGGTGAATAGGAAAATTGCTCTTGATATCCTCTTCTAATTTTATAGTTATTTTTTCATTAAAAAATTCTGGCATGACAACTAAATGCACCGACAGAGCGGTTTCAGTTGTGCTTATTGGCCATATATGCAAATCATGGAAGGTAACTAGTCCTTTAGATTTTAAAATCATTACTTTCAGTTTCTCTAAATCAATAGTAGTTGGAATTGCTACCAAAATGAGATTTAAGGATTCTTTAAAAAGTTTCCAAGAGCTAACTATAATAACTATCGCAACTAACAAACTCACTACAGAATCTATCCAAAACCAAGATTGCCACCAAATAAAAAACCCTGCTATAATAACTCCTAAAGAAACTAGAGCATCACTTAATAAGTGTAGAAATACCCCTTCTATATTAATATCATACCTATGTTCATCAAAAAATAGAAATGCAGAAAGACCATTAATAATGACACCACCAAATGCCACTAAAATAACTTTAACTGAATCAATTGCCTCATAATTTCCAAGTCGCTCTACTGATTCCCAAACCATGGCTCCTACTGATAAAAATAATAAAATAGCATTTATAAATGCCGTGAGAATAGTTATATTCTTATAGCCATAAGTAAATTTTTCTGGAGCTTTTTTCCTTGCTAGCAAAAAACTAAACCATGCAAAAAATAAGCTCAAAACATCTGTTGCATTATGGATTGCATCAGCAATAAGTACTAATGAATTAGCTAAAAATCCATAAATTAACTCAATAATAATAAAAACTGTATTTAATACTACTCCAGCTATCAGCTTGTTATTGATTTTACCTTTATGCTGATGCTTAAAAGACATAACTTTAACAACTTTTCTATAGGGTCATAATTTTAAAAATGAGTGAAAATTCTTTTAAACTGAATTACTTTTCATCCAAATTGGCTCTTTAATTAATTTCATAATACAAGCATGCCTTCTAAGTTCATCAGCTGAAGCCTCAAAAATGCGGTAAGGATAATTTCTGGAACTTACCGCTCTATTAATATTTGTATCTAACTTAATTTGGCCTTGATTTCCGCTACTCATTTCTATATAAACTAATGCTAATAATTCAGCATCAATAAGAGCTCCATGTTTTTCTCTCGTATGTAGGCTAATATTAAAACGCCTACATAAGGCATCAAGGCTTGCCTGAGAACCAGGAAACTTTTTTCTAGCCATCAAAAGCGTATCTATAGCTCTATGCATAGGAATAGTATAGCGCCCAGACAAGGTTAGCTCTTGATTGATAAACTGCATATCAAATATAGCATTATGTATAATCAAATTGCTATTTCCAATAAATTCTATAAATTGTTCTGCAACCTTTGAAAATATAGGCTTATCTGCTATGAATTCGTTTGAGATGCCATGCACTTCATATGCTGTAGAGTCTATTTTTCTCTGTGGATTCAAGTAGGTGTGAAAAGTTCTACCAGTTCTCACTTTATTAATCAATTCGACACAACCTATTTCAACTATCCGGTGTCCATGCTTTGCTCTGAGTCCTGTTGTTTCAGTATCTAAAACTATTTCTCTTAAATCTGCCATGCAAAAATTTCTCTACTTGATTAAAAACTGCTAAAGGATTTTCATTTTCAATAATGAAATCCGAGTATTTCTCTTTAACAACATCTGGAAGTTGTATGGTCACTATATCATCAAATCTTTCTTTAGTCATATTTTTTCTCTGCATAATTCTCTTTAACCTGGTTTCATAACTAGATTTAACCAAAACTATGGCATCATTTTCATATTCGTGACCTTCTCTTACAATCGCTTCTATCATTAACGGAATCTCAACAACGATAGATCTCTTTCTACTTTCTATTGTATTTTGATATTGAGCTCTAATAAGTGGGTGAATGATAGAATTTAGAAGCTTTAATTTGTCCACGTTACTAAAAACTAATGCGGCTAATAGCTTTTTATCTAAATAACCATCCTCTCTACTCACGCATTCTGGAAAAGCTTTGGTAATTTTTATATAAACTGGGCTGCTTTTATCCAAGAAATTATTGGCAATCTCATCTAAAGATAAAGTTTCAAACCCCAAATTAGCAAAATGCTTTAAAATAAAAGACTTTCCAGATGCAATCCCACCAGTAATTACAATTACCAACCCAGCTCTACTCAATTTCTTGTTTTTGAACTGATTTTTTTGGTGATTCATATACTTTATTGATCAAATAAATTGGCCTATTTTTGACTTCATTATAAACTCTGGCTAAATACTGACCCATTATCTCTATACTGAATAAATTTATACCTCCCATAGATAAAACCGTAATCATAATTGAAGCATAACTTGGCACATCTACACCATGTATAACTGTTCTAGTAATCAAATAGATTATTGCAAAAAAGAGCTTATAGAGATTATAAAACCAATATACATCCATATTTTAAGAGGAGTAAAAGTAAAGGCTAAAATACCGTCTAAAGCAAGCTTATATAATTCAATAAAATTGAATGAGCTTGTATTTGCAAGCCGTTCCGGTCTTTCAAATTCAATGACCGCACTCTTAAAACCAACCCAAGCAAAAATACCTTTCATAAACCTGTTCTTTTCACGTATTTGACGCAGTACTAAAACAACTTTTTTATCTAATAGTCGGTAATCACCCACATTTACTGGGATTTGAGTATCTGCAACTTTATTCCACAGCCAATAAAATACGACTGCTGTATTTTTTTTTAAAAAAGGAGCCTTTATCTCTTTTAACACGCTTAGCAAAAACAATATCAAAGCCTTCTTGCCATTTTTGCACCATATCTTCTAAGAGAACTAGGTAGGTCTTGTAGGTCAACATCTACAGGTACCACGGCCTCACCAGAAGCATAATCAAGACCAGCGGTTATGGCAAGCTTCTTTACTAAAATTTCTTGTTAGGTCTATTACTTTAATTTGAGGTAATTTTTTTGCTTAGTAATAACATTTTTTAGGGTATTATCTGAACTCCCATCATTGATAAAGATAATTTCAAAATCATTCGTCAACTTGTTCATTACAGTCAGTATATTATCTATAAACGCTCCTATTGCATTCTCTTCGTTGTAGACCGGTACAATAATAGATATTTTACAATCCATAGTTTAAAACCTATTTAATTATTATAAAATTTTTAGTTAGTATAGAGAATAAGATGAGGTTTTATAAAAGGCAACAATGGTTATACAGGATTAATACTCCTCTAAAAAACATTACTAGTGCTCTATCGAAGAACAGTAGTGACAGTCAGTTATTTAATCATATAATTAATTACCTCTCAGAAAAACAAGATGTAAGATCTCCCGTAGAAGATGAAGAATTATTATGGCTACTTAAAAATGATAGAAGTCTTTATAAAATATTGTTAGACAATAGAATATTTGATCCTTCTTCTATTGGCATCCTCTCTAAAAAAACAAAATAATGAAGGAAAATCCAAAACTAATAATTCCTCTGATGACAATCCAGTAATTCTTAAGGATAATCTAATAAACAAGGTAATAGAAAAGGTTTATGATAGTGAGAACAGTATATCTTTTTTTCAAAAACTAGGATAAATAAATAAGCTTATAGAAACAAAAATAAACGTTAAGCTGAGCCTGGAAGGAAGAAAAAACAATTAAAGGAAGTATGATATGGTAATGATATAATAGCTAAGCTCAAAAAGCTTTTAGATGACTTGTATAACTCTATTTATTCTGGTGATTTAAGTTATATACGATCTTTATTATCTCTATTACCAGCAGAGTTAAAAAGCACTATGCCTTTAAATAAATTTGTTGAAGCAATCAATACTAAAGAAGAAGAAAAAATCTTGATCCTCCAAAGATCAGCAGAAGAACTATATAATGAAGCAACTTGTGTAATGGAAGGTTAGGGTTTTTTAGGGCGATTACAGCAAAAAATAGAAATAGATCAAATGGCTGACAAATTTATAGAAGGCTTAATGAGCTTTGGGCTTGGAGTTGTATATCACTTACTTCAAGGTTCAACAGAATTTTTAGAAAGTTTTCAATCTGCATTAGAAAAATATAACTTTAAAGATATAAGAGATAAAAATGATAATACGTTATTGCACAAAGCTTGTTTAGAGTTTAGAAGGTAATGTAGATATAGTCAAGATAATACTGATAACTCATCAAGATGGTAAAATATCATTAGATTTCACAAACAATAAAAACAATGCAGGTCTCTAATTTGATTATTGTGCTCAAATATGTCAAGAAAGAGAGGTAAGGAATGTCATCTTCAATATGTTGAGTACTGCTAGTAAAGGTAAGTATAACCAAAAAGAAACTACATTAGCTGTTGAAATTTCACGTTAGTGATATACAATACAAATTATTTTGTGTTGATTTTTACAAAATAGAGCTATATACTTTAATATATATATTCCATTTAGAATTAATTATTTATGAATAAAAAAATAAAAACACTTTTGGCTTCCTTTGTATCCTTTTTTGTTCTTACTGGATGCTTTGGAAAAAAAGATGACAATACACTCACAGTGGGACTTTCTACGGATTATCCACCATTTGAATTTCAGCAAGACAATAAAGTTGTGGGTTTTGATGTTGATCTAGCAAATAAAATTGCTGAGAAAATGAATAAAAAACTTACTATCAAGGATATGCCTCTTTATAGCCTTATCGCGTCGCTACAAAGTAAAAATATCGATCTTGTAATTTCTGGAATTTCACCCACAGAAGAAAGACAAAATTTAGTAACTTTTTCTGATATATATTATAAAAGTGAAATGGCTTTATTATTTGATGCCAAAAGAAATTTAATCAAGAGCACTAAAGATTTAAGAGGCAAAGTGGTAGGAGCTCAAACTGGTTCTACCATGGAACCCTACCTTAATGATCAAAAAGAATTTCCAGATATTACAGTTCTTTCTCAAGATAGTAATACGCAGCTGATAGAACACCTGAAAATAGGTAGAATTGATGCAATTTTACTCGACTTGGATCAAGCAATATCCTTCAGTAAAGGTTCACAAGACTTTGCGTATTTACCGATTTATACTGAAAATACTTATGGGTTTGCTATTGCAATGCAGAAAAAAGAGGAAGCTCTTAAGAAGGAAATTAACAACATATTGTCTCAGCTAAAGCAAGAGGGCACTATTGATGAATTAAAAAATAAGTGGGTGGTAAAATTAGAGACACAAATTGCTGAACCAGAAATTTCTAATACCGTTCCAGATACCGAACCAAATCAAAGTGTTCCAGGCAGTGAGACTCCTCTTTATGAGCAACCAACTAATCCAGACCAAAATGTAACAGATCCTGAGGGAGGCTTAAAAACTGACAAGATACTAAACTTACAGCCAGGGACAATAAATCATATAGAGTCTTCTACTAATCAAGAAAATAATCAACCTATAACTGCTGAACAGTAGTAGATGCTTTATACTATATCTATCAATAAGCTTCCTGTGCTTCTAAGCATAGGAGTTTTTGATTTTGAGCATACAGTAAAACAAGAAGTTTTATTAAATATTAGAATTGAAAGTAATGAAAGTCCTAAAGGCTGTGTATCTGATCAATTGACTGATACTACTTGCTATAAAGAATTAATAGAGCAGATCTTATCATTTTCAGCTACTAAACATTTTAATCTTATAGAACATTTTGCTTATGAAATAGTGCAGTTATTAAGAGTTAAATTCTCAAAAGAATCTATAACCATCAAAGTGACAAAATTTCCTACTATAGCTAATCAAAAACAAAACGTATCTTTTCTAATTCAATCCGATCATCCCTTAGAGAATTTAACAAAGTAATGATTAATAACCAATTTTTGCTATGTAATTACGCGCTTCTTGTGGGGGGGTGTCATGCCCAATTCTCTTACAAGTAAAGGCTGTTACCTTGGTCTCTGGCACGAATATTAGCAGGTTTAAAAAACGTAATGAAGATGGTTTACTATGGCTGATTTTATACGCCTTAGAACAGGAGAAGATATTGAAAATAGATATAGTGTTTATGGACTCAACTGCAATAAAAAGTGCACTATCATGGAACTGGAGCGTTAGAAAGATAGGTAAGCAAAGTATAGGTAAAAAAACGTAGCAGTTAAGGGTATAAAAATACATGTTATAATGAGAGAAGAAGATATTTCAGGTTACAGGAGCAGCGCATTCTGATTGTAAGATGGTAAGTGAGATGACGGAGATGCTAAATTGTGCTGATGTAAAAAGATGGAAATAAAGGCTTATGGTACGGATAAAATACGAAGCTGGTTAAAGATAATGACATTGAGCATGAGATACCTAATAAAAGGAATAGAAGAGTGAATTTTAGATTTGATATAAAGACCATTTATAAATGGAGAGGTATAGAATAGAGACGGTTGGTTCACAACATGATTTATCATCATTACAACCAACTTTCCAGAGCTACATAATATTAGAGCAGTATCACTAATTGTGGTATCTGCGACTGCTTTGGTTAAAGCCCCATCTTCATATTGCATCCATATTTACCATAAATCACTGCCTTAATGGTTCCAATTAGCATAAGTGTGCCAAAAACTCTTTCTCATTTTACTTTTGATAATTGCATACATAAAGATGAGGTGGTTGATGGGTAGTACTAGTTGTGGTAGGTGGTAGCAGTCATTGTCGTAGTAGTTGTGCTCAGAGTGGTTGTAGTACTTGGCGCAGAGCTCTTCCCGGCCAAAGCCCTTCAGGGTTGCTACTCGGATTAGCTCCAGATGCTCCAATTACTAAATCAACAAATCCATCTCCATTAACATCTTCTGCTATAGAAACTGACCATTCCACATAATCAAAAGCTGTACTTCTTGTAAATTTAAACAAGCTTACAATAAAATAAGAATAGAGGGTTTTAGCTAGATTGACGGTTTTGAACATCATTAAAGAGCCCACCTTGAAAGTGGTTTGAAGTCTAAGTTGTTGCTTAATCCAATTTGTAAGCGCTCCAGGCCAGCCCAGGCTATCATTGCCGCATTATCTGTACATAAATTTACAGGAGGAGCGATAAAGTTATAGCCTTGATTTATGACAAATTTGGATATTTTTTCTCTAATATATTTATTAGCAGCAACTCCCCCAGCTATAACAAAACTGTTTACTTCTTGGGGCCAATCTTTATTAATTATTTCAATAGCTTGATTAATTTTATATAAAAATATTTCTGTAACTGTATCTTGAAAAGAAGCACATATATCATTTTTTATATATTCAATATTACTTTTATTCTTCTCAATCAATTGTCTTACTGAGGTTTTCAAACCAGAAAATGATAATTCATATCTATTTGGTTCACAAAGAGGCTTAGGGAACTGGAATGCCTTTGGATTTCCATGCAGGGCCATTTTTTCTATAGCTGGCCCTCCTAGATAGTCAAGGTTTAGCATCTTTGCAACTTTATCAAATGCTTCCCCTGCAGCATCATCGACTGTGGTTGATATTTGTTTATATTTTGCAACACATTCAACTAATAAAAACTGACAATGTCCACCAGAGGCAAGTAGCAGCAAATATGGAAATTCAATTTTATCTGTCAGTCTTACGGTCAAAGCATGTCCCTCTAGATGGTTAACTGCTATGAAAGGCTTTTTCAGAATTGAAGCAATAGTTTTAGCAAAGATAACGCCCACCATAACCCCACCTATTAATCCAGGACCAGCAGTCACAGCAACACCATCTAAAGCTGGATAAGTTAATGAGGCCTCTTTTAGGCTTTGTTGAAATAAATAAGGTAAACATTCAATGTGGCTTCTGGCTGCAACTTCTGGCACAACTCCACCAAAATTTTTATGTTCTTTTATTTGAGAATAAATTTGATTACTCAAGATTTTTCTATCACTATTTACAATAGCCACAGCAGTTTCATCACAGCTGCTTTCGATACCAAGAATAATCATAACGAATTTAAGTAATTACAAAATTGGTTAAAATCTAAAACTTTAACTTCGCCATTTTTGCGATCTTTGATCTCAATCTTACCTTCTCGAGCATTTTTTGAACCAATTATGACCTGTTTTGGGATGCCTAATAAATCTGCTCTTGAGAATTTAACTCCTGGGCCATCATCAAGATCATCATATAAATAATCAATGCAGCTTTTATCCAATAATGAACATAATTGATTACTAAAATCATTACATTTAGTATCACCGGTTTTTAAACTCAAAATCATAAACTTAAATGGAGCAACCGAATCAGGCCAAATAATTCCTTTTTCATCATGATTTGCTTCTATTAAAGCTCCAACAAGCCTGGATACACCAATGCCATAACATCCCATTTCAGGGTGTTTTAATGAGCCATCTCTATATTGCACTTTCATGCTCATTGCTTTCGAGTATTTATTTCCTAAGTAAAAAATATGACCGACCTCAATTCCTTTACTAGAAACAATTTCAGACACATGAGCCTTATGAAGTTCTGGATTATGTTTTTCTTCTTCCATTGCGTAAATATCTTGCAACAAACTTAAAGTTATTTCATTACTTTTTAATTTTTCTTCAAGATTTTTTTCATAATATATAGTGCTTTCACCAGTATCCGCTAAAACATGAAATTCATGACTATAATCACCGCCTATAGTGCCTGTATTTGCAGCAACAGGTAATGCAACAAGATTAAGCCTACAATAAATTTTTAAATAAGCTTTCAGCATATCTTCATATGTCTTAAGAGCACATTCTTTGGTCATATGGAATGAATAAGCATCTTTCATCAAAAACTCTCTACTTCTCATGACTCCATAGCGAGGTCTTATTTCATCTCTGAATTTCCAACTAATTTGATAAACGCTTATAGGAAATGACTTATAAGATTGAATTCCGCTAGCAATAATATCTACTATTGCTTCTTCAGCAGTGGGAGTGAAAATCATCTCTTGCCCTGTCCGATCTTTCATTCTTAATATTTCATTATTTAAGTCGTTTGCAACGCCATAACGACCTGATGCTTTCCAAAGAGAGACTGGTTGAATAGATGGGATTAATAACTCAGAAGCATCTATATTATTCATTTCTTGACGTATAATTACTTCTACCTTAGAAAGTACAGATAACCCAAAAGGTAACCAATTATATATTCCAGCTGCAATTTGCTTTATCATTCCAGCTCTTAGCATTAATTCATGTGATATTATTGATGTTTCAGCTGGTGCCTCTTTTAGTGTTGGAACAAAATATTTACTTAAACGCATACAAAAAATAAAATTCTATTCAAATGATGTCAGCGCTGGATCAATTTCAATTACCTAATTAGAATCAATTTTGAATATGGAAAGTAACCTATCTCCAGCGCCATCTCTTGCAAACCTAAATACACTGTTTATTCCTTTAAATCCAGTTTTATTTAATAGTGTTTTGGGATTAAATACTAATAAGTTGTTATTATCGTGTTCAACTACTGCTAAAATTAACGCAACTGCATCACATGCAAGAGAGGCCATGTGGTGTGGGTCATATTTATTTGTAGCCCCTGAACCTCGCTGCAAAATCTGCTTGCTGCAAGCCTAATATCAATAAACCAATGGTCATTAGACCAAGTTATTGTGAATAAGGACCACTATCGTGAAACTGACTTCCACAGAGTAATATAATTGCATCTTCAAAATAATTTGGCATTGCACTCATCTTATTTTTAATTCTTGGACTGCTTGTATAAAATCGGTGTTACTAACGCTTTTAGCTTCACTATATTATCACGATCACTCATCAGTTGATGAACAGAAAAAAATCTCAATTATCTTTTGAGTAGCGAAGATATAGCGCTCGTTTCTGATGCTGGTACTTCTGATCCAGGATATGAAATTGCTAACGCAGCAATCAAAATCAGGAATTGCAGTTACTTCAATTTTTAGACTTTGCTCTGCTATTGTAGCTCATTATCTGGCCTGTCCACTAATTCTTTTATGTTTATTAGTTTTTACCCAATACTCTACAAATTCTCGGAATGGCTAAAGCTAGAGAAAGTAGGTTAAAAGAACTAATTTCAGTGAAAGAAATAAAGGCAACACTGATTTCTTTTGAAACAGCAAAAAAGCTGTTAGATGTATTACGTAATTTTTATGAAGTTTTTGGCAACAGGAGAGTAGCAGTTGCCTGTGAACTAACCAAGATTTATGAAGAAGTCCGTCATGGTGATATAAGTGAGGACGGTAGAACTGCTTCAGTAAATGCAATATTAAAGTTAATAGCGATTATATTATTGAATTTTTAAAGAAATTAGAGGTAACAAACCAAGATAAAAGCAAAATTTACCTAATATGTAACAATGCTGGATATCGTAAGTCAAAAAAATAAAAGAATATCTACAAAATAGCAGGATAGAACTATTATCTTTGCCTCCATATAATCATAATTTAGATCTAATTGAGTAATTATGGAAATTTATGTATTGGTATAGTTACAAATAATAAATTTTATGCAAATTTTGAATTATTTGCTAATCCTTTAAACAGCAATTCTTTGAAAGTATTCCTAACCATTTTCTTAACTCTTCAAGTTTAAAAATGATCCATTATGAGAATATGGACAAGTACAATTTCTGCCTATTTTTTCTAAAGTGTAAACGTTATTATTTTGAGATAGTATTATCTGTAAAACAATAATATAAGACTAATATCTTGATTTACATTGATATTCATGTACTCTCTTTGTTTAATACATTGAATAATGTGAATTTTTGAAATAAATTAAGGAGAATTTTAATGAATATTCATCAAAATACAAGAGAGCTAATAGCTAAATTTCTTTCAATGCTTTGGTTTGTATTGTTTACATTCATCCCAATTAGTACAGATAGGCTTTGTGTTTAGTGAAGTGAGTGATTATTAAATAAAAAAATCGTTATAAAAGCCTAAAAATATTTGCTATATCTAAGGCTTTTTGTACTTTATTAAATTCACTCACTTACAAGAGATAATATGGCTAAATTAAATGGATTCGACACCTAGGACTTCTGGGATATAATGCTTTAACATTTTTTCTATACCAGATTTTAAGGTGACCGTTGAGCTTGGACATCCAGAACATGCACCATACATTTCAAGATAAACGATGCCATTCTCAAATTTACGAAATAATATATCTCCTCCATCTTCAGCGACTGCTGGCCTAATTTTGTTGTCAATAATTTCTTTGATTTGATTGACTATTGCATCACTAATTTCATGCTTAACATTTTTTTGTGGAGTATAAAAAGACTCCAAAACTGCAGGATATCCAGCCACATAATGATCCATAATGGCAGCCATGATAAGTGTTTTCAACGAATCCCAAGGAGCATCATTTTCCTTGGTTACACTTATAAATTCACTTGCTAGAAAAACATATTTTGTTCCCTTAATTTGAAGTAAATACTTTGCTAAAGGTGCATTCGTGCATTCTTCAATACTTGCAAAGGCTGCAGTGAAGTTTGGCCTTAAGACTGCAGATTCTGGCAAAAATTTCAAGGTGTTTGGGTTAGGGGTTTCTTGTATCTGTATAAACATAGGAACAGTATTTTAAAATCTCGTTTTTTAGCATATTATATAGAATTTATTCTTTATTTCTAGTATTTAGTTATTATAATTCAATACATCTATATAGTGTAATGTCTTACAGATTTTTTATGCATTTACTTCTTTTTAAAATACTCTCATTCCATGATGGTGCACTTTTACTGTAGTTAAGTCCATAAACACTATATCTATTTTTAATATCCTCTTCTATTTTAAGGCGTATAAAATCAGCCATAATAAACCATTTTCGCTCCACATTTTAAATCTAGTATATATCAGGACCGTATTCTTTGGGGTAACCTCTCCAGAGTACTGATATGCTTAGTATCTTTAGTATCGTATGAAAACACTTTTATAAATAACTAATTTTTGGAGTCTGCCTCTGAGGAGTATAGTACGCTTTTCTATTATAGACAATCTGACATTTTTTCCTTTTTAGATGATAATATATCACAATCCTTTCTTGGTTTAACCTGTTAACAGTTCCTAAAATCTTATATATCTCAATACTTAACTCCTTGCAAAATCTTCTCTTCTAATCCTAAATTCGCGTTTTTAGCGCCCAAGGCCAACTAAAAGAAAACAACTAACGCTTCAAGCTAAAGAAGTATATATATTAATTACATTGTTTTTTCGTTTTCTTTATTTAGACGCTCTGCTCCTTGAGTTTTAATATCTTGAGTATAGTTCTTGGGTCTGAGTATAATTTCTACAAGATAATTTATAACCTTAAAAATTACTTCTACTAACTTTTACAAATTACTAAGGTTAATTCCGTTATTAATTTTTAGTGCTTCTTTCATAATGTGGTGAGGCCAATGTTCAGAGGTCGTGCCTCTAGTATTCATTCTTCTGTAGATTGTTTGCTCATCCATGCCTATTTCCTTTAAGTAACTCCTTTCTTTTTCACATATTGCTTGAAGTAAGCCGATATTTTGATCTTCTTTGTTAATTTTCTCCCAAAAATTTAGAAGGTTTTCTGAATTTAAAGCTGCCAATCTCTCATTTAAAAAGATTTGAGATCTATCAGCTCCTTTTTTGTGTTCTGTTGTTAATATGGTAATGACTTTCATATGTAGTATCTTATTGTATTTCTAATAATTATACCTTTTAACTCACCTTACGCACAAGTTCTTAATTGCAGCATGATATATTTCGATTTGTCACCATTCTTGGTAGATTTCGTATAAATGGTCACTGTTATGGTTAAGGTTGTCTTATCCTAAATTCGCGTTTATAAACGCGAATTTAGGATAAGATAGGATAAGAAGAGAGTAGCAAGTTTGAGGAGAGAGAGTTTTGCAAGGAGCTAAGTGTTGAGATAGATTTGCTTAAGAAATATATACTCAACATGAAGAGATGTATCATAACTTACATTTTATACCCTAGATAATTTCTGCCAGATGTAAGAAGAATGAGAGAGAAGAAGATTAATACCAACTCACAAAGTGTTAAGGAGAAGGAAAATTAAAGTTTTCTGGATTACTGATCATCATTCTATACTTTTATTTATCACCTTACAAAGATTTTAAAAATTATTATCTATGTCATTTATCATGTAGATATAGAGGATATTTCAAATTACCAAGCTATAGTAGAATTAATAGGAGCTGTTAATAAACCAGGTTAAACCAAGAAAGGATTATGACATATTTATCATTTAAAAAGGAAAAAATGTCAGATCGTCTATATCAAATATCAGAAGATCTATTTAACAAAGAGATATTAGCAGTAATAGGAAAGCATATGAACCTATTGGAGTCAGGTCTCCAAAAATTAGTTATTTATAAAAGTGTTTTCATACGATACTAAAGATACTAAGCATATCAGTACTCTGGAGAGGTTACCCCAAAGAATACGGTCCTGATATATACTAGATTTAAAATGTGGAGCGAAAATGGTTTATTATGGCTGATTTTATACGCCTTAAAATAGAAGAGGATATTAAGAATAGATATAGTTATTATAATGGGAAAAGAAGATGTTGTATGTATTCAGATTACAGAGGCAGAGCATTCTGGTTGTAAGATGATAAGTGAGATGATGAAGATGCTATAAAGAAGTGGTGGAGACAAACGGAATCGAACCGATGACCCCCTGCTTGCAAAGCAGGTGCTCTACCAGCTGAGCTATGTCCCCCACGTGTAAAAAGCATTAAAAACGGAGCGGGCGAAGGGGTTCGAACCCTCGGCCCCAACCTTGGCAAGATTGTGCTCTACCCCTGAGCTACACCCGCTTAAAACGATATAAGGCAGTATATTTAAAAATCTTTTAATTGCAATAGGCTATTTTTAATTAATTTTACATTTATTTTATCCTTAAATTAGAAGTGCAATTATTTATTATTAATAATATTTATTATAATCATGCTATATGATAAATTCTCGCTATGTGAGAATTTATCAGCGTGTGTTATTAATAATTAATATGAATATTCAACTCTTAACAAATGTTATAGGGCATAAAAAAGCCAAAAAAGTACTTATTAATGCTTTTCAAAATAATAAATTATCGCACTCTTATATTTTGAGTGGTCCAAAAGGAATAGGTAAATATTTGTTAGCAGTAGAGTTTTCTAAAATATTATTATATGATAGCTTAAGTTATGCTAGTCCAGATTTAATGATTATTCAATCTAATAAAATTGCAGTAGAAAGTAAAAAGCATAATATTATTAGTATAGATGAAATCAGAGAGCTAGAATCATTTTTAAGATTTACATCGGCCAATAACTCCTACCGAGTTGGAATCATAGATGGTGCAGAATACATGAGTTACAGCGCTGCTAATGCACTTTTAAAGATTTTAGAAGAGCCAGGAAATAACACAGTAATTTTTTTAATCACTCATTTAATAAGAAGTATTATTCCAACTATTCGTTCAAGATGTATAAACATTAAATTTAATAAACCAAATGAGAACGAATTACTGGATATACTAAAAACACATATTAATGGTGATAATAATTTGGATTATAAATTTTTATTAGAAGCGGCAAACCACGATATAGGTACCGCTATAAGAATTTATGAGGAAAATGCAATAGAAATTATCAAAAAAATAGAAAATTGTTTTTTGACAAATGATAAAAGTTGTATTAGTGAAGCAGTTCGGTTTGTTTATGATAATAAAGATGCTTGGGAAATATTAAAGATTAATTTAATTAGATGTGCTTACGCTATTGTAAAAATATCTGCCTTGCACTGCCTAACTTCTGAAAGAATTTTAAAAAAAGCAGAAAAGGTTATTAATATAATAAATAAATGCGAAAAAGAGAGTTTAGATAAAGAGAAAGTAATAATGTATTGTTTATCATGAAAAAAATATTGCAAAAAGCTGAAACAAGAAAATTTTTGTTTTTTATAGCATTAATTTTATTTTTAGACCAGGTATCTAAGTATGCAATATATAATTATTTTTCTTTACATGAAGAGATAATAAAAGTTTTTCCCTTTCTTAACTTAGTCTTGGTTTGGAATTATGGAATTAGTTTCGGAATATTAAATGATATAGAACAAGGACAGATTATTCTTTCAACGTTAGCTGTCTTTATAATTATTTTGTTAATTTTTTGGTATCAAAAAACTAAAAATTCTCAATTAGTTTTGCCGCTATCATTAATAATAAGCGGCGCAGTTGGTAATATAATTGATAGAACTAATTATGGAGCAGTCCTTGATTTTATAGATCTTCATGTGTTTGGCTGGTGTTACCCCACTTTTAATATTGCAGATTCAGCAATTGTAATAGGAACCTTCATGTGTTTATTTATAAAAAAAGTTTAATATTTAAAATCAAAATCAAAATAAATAATATTTTTAGTTGTGAGTGTAAATTAGTATGATGCAAAGAAGCAATAACCAAAGTAATTTTGGATTAACATCTTTAAAAGGAGCATTGTTGGCTTGCAGGGTAATGGTGAAGTATATATTAGTATGTGGGTTTATAACTAATATACTACTTTTGTCTACTTCAATATATTCTATGCAAGTCCTTGATAGAGTATTATCAAGTAGCAGCATTGAAACTTTGGTCATGTTGACAATAGTAGTCATCATTGCTTTAGTGTTGTTGAGCTTAATTCAAGGTGCAAGATCATTTGCTATGACGATGCTGGGCTCTTGGTTTGAAGATAAGTTGTCTAAGAGTGTGTTTGCTAATTCTATCAGAAGCGCGTTAGAATCTAAAGCAAATGCAAACAGTCAGCAAATGAGAGATTTACAAACTATAAAAACTTATCTTACAAGTCCAGGCCTAATATCCATTATGGATACCCCTTGGGCAATCATTTTCATAATAGTACTTTTTATTTTACATACTTATCTTGGCTTGTTAGCCATCATGGGTAGCATAATAATACTTACCATGGGCATTATTGCTGATAGGTCAACTAAACCACTTATTGAGGCTAATAACGAAGAGTTCATTAGGAGTATGAAACAAGTTGACCAAGCAACTAGAAATGCTGAGATTATTGAAGTTATGGGATTATTAAAAAATGTTAATGATTCTTGGAATAAAATTAACGATAGAGTACAAACTACGCAATCCCTCTCAAATAAAAGGCAAGCAGTATTTGCAGAAGTAACTAAATTTGTTCGTCTTATTTTACAGATTTGTGTAACAGGTATGGGGGCTTACCTAGTTTTAAAAGGAGAGTTATCTAGCGGAGCCATGATCTCAAGTTCTTCCCTTGTTTCTAGGGCTCTCGCGCCTTTTGAAGCTGCAATTAATTCATGGAAAGGATACTTAAATTGTCGCAAAGCATATGATAGGTTAGATAAAGCATTTGTTAGATATATCGATGCTGATAGCGCAATGTCTTTACCCATTCCAGAAGGAAAAATTTTAGTAGAGAATGTTTACTTTGCTCCTCCAGGTTCTCAAAAACATATCATTAAAGGTATGAATTTTGTTGTTGAGCCAGGTGATGTATTGGTCATCATGGGCAATTCTGGTTCTGGAAAAACATCTTTAGCTAAGTTAATGGTTGGTGCATGGCAACCAGTTATTGGGGCCGTGAGAATTGATGGTGCAAGTATTAAGGATTGGAATAGACAGGAACTTGGCCAGCACATTGGTTATCTACCGCAAGATATAGAATTATTTAGTGGTACTGTTAAAGAAAATATAGCAAGAATGAACCTTAACGCTAATGCTGAGGATGTTGTGATGGCTGCTCAACTTGCTGGGGTACACGATATGATTCTTCAATTGCCAAAAGGCTATGATACAGAAATAGGCATAGATGGATCAACTCTATCTGGTGGCCAAAAGCAAAGAATAGGGCTAGCGAGAACATTTTTTGGTAACCCAAGAATTATTGTTCTTGATGAGCCAAATGCTAGTTTGGATAGCTACGGAGAAGCAGCTCTTGCTGCTGCTATAGAATTTGCAAAAGAAAAAAAGATTACTGTTGTGATAATATCCCATAGAACTCCAATCTTATCATTAGCTAATAAAATATTAATGGTAAAAGATGGGATGATAGGGGCTTTTGGCCCTAAAGAACAAGTTTTGGAACAAATCAAAAGATCTTCTATGGATAGTATTATGGTATAAAATGGATAAAATAACTTAAACACTTTTATGGTGTTGATAAAAGGAGTAAGAAATGAAAAATATAGAAATAAGAAATATAAAAAAACAAGAACAGCCGAAAGTAAGTGATGGTTCAAGGATTATTAAAGGCATTGTTGAAGATAAAGAAGAGAATAAAGTTCATCCAATAGAAACTTTTTTCTATAATATAAAGAGATTTTTAATTGCAAAAACTGCAGAAGAAGCAAGGTACCGCAAAAAAATAGAAGACAAGCTTGCAAAGCAAGTGAAACCAGCTGTAATATTTGGAGGAATTGCGATAGGAATTTGTATAGGTTTTTTTGTAATATGGGGAGGGCTTGCTCCTCTTGATAGCGCTGCAGTTGCAGAGGGTACTATCATTGTGAGCGGTAACCATAAAACTATCCAACATTTAGAGGGCGGAATTATAGAAGAAATATTTGTTGGAGAAGGGCAAATAGTGAATGAAGGTGATAACCTTATAAAATTAAGTGATACCTCTGCAAAATCAACCGTCCAGGTTATGTTATCCCAACTTCGTTTTGCAAAAGCCTTGGAAAGAAGATTAATTGCTGAGGAACAGAACGATGATGAAGTAGATTTTAACGATCCCATACTTAATATCAATAATTCCGAGGTGCAAGTTTTAATTAAAAACCAAAAAGCTTTATTTGATTTAAATAAAAAAGCTTTGAAAGTACAAATGGATGTATACAATCAACGAATATTGCAGAAAAACGAAGAAATTAATTCTCAAGAAGCTAGGCTGGGAGCTATTACTTCTAGGCTTGCAATAGCTAAAGAACAATTTAATATTGCAAATGATCTTTATAAAAAAGGTTTAGAATCTAAAACTAGACTATTGCATTTCCAAGAACGTTATGAAGAACTAGAGGGCGAGATGCATTCAGTAAAGGCCTTTATAGCTAAAGCCAGAGAAGAAATATATGAAACAGACTTACATAAAGTGCATGCAGAGAATGACTTCAAACAAAAAACTGCTGAAAAATATAGAGAAAATCACGTACATGTTCTTGAACTTGAACAAAAATTACAATATGCAAAAGACATCTTAGAAAGAACTATGATTAAAGCACCTAATGCTGGAATGGTAACCGGACTTGCCTATCACACCATTGGTGGGGTTATTCAACAGGGTGCAAAGGTTATGGATATCGTACCTCAAGATGATAAATTAATCATAGAAGCCTATGTTTTACCTCAATTTATTGGGAGCCTGAATATTGGTTTAGAAGCAAAAGTACAATTGAACGCATATAAGAGCAGGTTAGTACCAAGGATACTAGGTAAGGTTACTTATGTTTCTGCGGATAAATTTGTGAATCAAAATAATGGTCAATCATTTTATACTATAAAAATAGAGCTGGATGAAGAATCTATAAAGAGTGTTAATACAAATATAAAATTATATCCTGGTATGCCTGTTACCGTGTTTATAGTGAAAGGAACAAGAACATTTTTGCAATATATGATGAGCCCAATAGTTGATAGCTTCCATAAAGCATTTAAAGAGGCTTAAAAGCTGAAAGATTTATAAAGGTAGAGAGATAAGATAAGGTTTTATGTTTATACAATCTCTATTCATGTAGTGAATGAATATGGATTTTATGCAAAGCGTCGATAGGAGCAAAGCGAATTTGCAATAAAAGGAACCAACTTGACCTTTAGATTCTTGGAGCACCTTTGCATCCAAGGTCCTTCGAGTAAACACCCATAATTCCTGCAACCGTATACTATGCTCTTATTAAAGTTCTTATCTTTGCACCTTGCTAAGAAGACAAAGACGATCCAAGTTAAAGAAGTATATTTGGTAGAGCATTGGTAGCGGAGGAGGGATTCGAACCCACGACACACGGATTATGATTCCGCTGCTCTAACCACTTGAGCTACTCCGCCTTAACAAAGGATAAAAGAGTGGATATACTTTTTTCTCTTAAAAAGCAATTAATTTTATATTAAATTGTCTTCTTAAGAATATTATTATCATTAACAGGGTAAACTTAATTTCTTTCGGGACTAAGTGCTCTGGAGTAAAAAATTCAAGCTTATACGCTAAAGGCATAAACATTTCAGACATTAGATTCAGGTAGAGGAGTTATGATTCTGAAATCAGTGAAAGTCTTATTAGTAAAAAATTATGAATGATGTCTTGGATGATGTAAGAGCATGACAAAGCCATCCACTTGAACTACTATATCCAATAGTATTTTTTGATTGTCATTAATAAATCTGTCCATGTATCTCTTAGTATTGATCTATCTGACAAGAAAGATGTGCTTGGTTTATAGATAAGTGAGAATGGAGAAGCTAAATTTTTGCTTAATAATTTAACTAAAATGAAGAATAGAGACATGCATGACATGTTCATAGCCTGCAGTGATAATTTAAATAGTATGTCCGATGCGATTGTGGCCGTATATACGCAATGTGAACATCAGCTCTGTATGTTTGTTCTGTTCATCAGATTAGAAATAGCCTAAGGCACGGCTCCTACAAAGATAGAAAGAAAGTAGCGTCTAATTTAAAGCAGATTTTTACTTGCCAAAACTAAAGAAGAAGCTCAATTAGCATTGGGGTCTTTTGATTTTAAATGAAGTAAACAATATACACAAATAGCTAAATCATGATATCCTCATTAGGATAATTTGATGATTTTTTTGCAGTATCCAGAAAAGGCCATCAGAAGGGTAATTTATACAACTAATAGCCTTAAATCTGTCAATAATCAGCTAGCAATGTTACAAAAAACAAATAGGTTCTTCTTATTGCTGAATCTGTGTTTAAAATCCTATACTTGACAATTGATTATATTACACAAAAATGGTGTACGCCTTCAAAATAGCAATAAACTCTCTATTCTATACCTCTCCATTTATAAATGGTCTTTTATCAAATCTAAAATTCACTTTTCTATTCCTTTTATTAGGTACCTCAGGCTCAATGTCATTATCTGCTTAGTATCTTCAGCATCACACAAAAACACTTATAATGACTAATTTTTAGGGCCTCACTCAAATGGGTGTCGTATGCTTTTCTATTATTGCTAATATCTCTTTGTTAAACAGATCTTCTGATATTTAATATGGACAATCTGACATTTTTTCCTTTTTAGATGATAGTATATCATAATCCTTTCTTGGTTCAACCTGGTTGCTAACAGTTCCCACTATTCAATTGCTAAATCTAGTTTGGTAGAATTGAAAAATGAATCAATATATTGATCTGAAGACCTCAGTATCTCTTCAATAGATTTGGCAATTAAAACTGAAGTAAAAATTTGTAATGCTGAATTCTTTCCGTAGGATCAAAGAAATTTCTTTTAAAGAACCCATTGCTAAGCTTCCTGCAACACCCTCTTTGACAATATTCCAAGTGTATCTTGATTGAAAGAATCCTATGCTTCGTAATTGCCTGAAGGTATGACCAGCAACTCCTATTAATACAACCACAAGCCCAGAAATAGTATGATCATTCTTAAATCCCTGCTGGAAATCAAAGTGTCTCCCTCTATATTAGCAAGAAGATTGCTTTTTATTGATGTTGTCACACATGCTACATTAGCAATACCCGTTACTACATCATTTCTCAAAAGATTTAATACAGTTTATCCACTATTTTCAATATAAGGGTCCAACCGTTAAACTCTTTACTGTATGCGTTAATACTGAAAGAAATCCTACTTTAAAGTGAAAATTAAAGCTATTTTCCTTTTTGCAGAATAAGCCTTGTAGATAAAACTGTAACAACTGCAGTGGCAGCATTTACATACCCCCACCCCCAAAATAAATTTTCCTGCACATTAATATCAAAAGGAGCAGCAGATAAAGTAGCACTATAATCTACATTACTCATATTTACCTTTTAAATTTAAACGAAATTATGCATCAAGGTTTGCTACATTCAAAGCATTTTTCTGAATAAACTCTCTTCTTGGCTCAACAATATCACCCATCAAAGTAGAAAACACCGAATCAGCTTCGGTAGCATCTTCAACTTTAACCTGCAAGAGAGTTCTATTGATAGGATCTAAAGTGGTTTCCCACAACTGATCAGGATTCATTTCTCCTAACCCTTTAAAGCGCTGTATATATAAACCCTTCTTTGCAGAGGATAACATTATATCAACAATCCTTATTATAGTAAAGCATCTTGCTGTTGAGTTACCAATATGGAGCGCAGCGCCGCCTTCTACAACAGCTTTAAGTTTAGAAGCTAATGAAGATAATTTTTTAAAATGTGTTGATAATATATAGTCATTATTTATGATAAATTCTCTAGAAACGCCTCTATATGCGCGCGTTAATTTAATTTGCTCTTCTAAAATGTTATACTCCCAAATAGGCTCAGAAGTAGGTTCGCTTAGGCTAATTTTACTTTTTACAGCTTCTGCAAGCTTATCGGCATTAAAAATAATTTCTTGCTGTGAATCAAAAAATTCACCTGCAGCCAAAGCAGCAGCTTCCAGTATATAACCAGGTATATTTTTGGTATTTGAATTTAATAATTCAACAAACTTCAAAGCATTGTTTAATATTTCTTTTAGTGCAGAACCGCTATATGTCTTATTATTTGATTTCAGTGTTGTATTATCTAAAGCAATCTTCACTAAATACTGCTGTAATGCCTCTTCATCCTTCAAATACAAACTAATTTGTCCTTTTTTTACCTTATAAAGTGGTGGCTGTGCTATATATAGGTACCCACGTTCTATAAGTTCTGGCATATAGCGGTAAAAAAAGGTTAACAATAGAGCCCTAATGTGAGCACCATCAACATCAGCATCTGCCATGATAATAATTTTATGGTACCGCAACTTATCTATATCGAATTTATTATCTCCAATACTAGTGCCAATTGCTGTAATTAAGGTTCCTATTTCAGCAGAGCTAAGCATTTTATTAAATCTTGCACGTTCCACATTTAAAATTTTACCTTTCAAAGGTAATATCGCCTGGATTCTTCTGTCACGTGCTTGTTTAGCAGAACCACCAGCAGAATCTCCTTCTACAAGAAATAGCTCACATATCTCTGGAATTTTTTCTTGGCAGTTTGCTAACTTGCCAGGAAGGTTTGCTATGTCAAGATCACTTTTTTGTCGTTTAAGTTCTCTTGCTTTACGAGCTGCTTCTCGTGCAGCACTTGCTTCTATAATTTTTGCAATAATAGTCTTGGCTTCACTTGGATTTTCTTCAAACCATTTAGATAAATTTTCAAAAACTATACTCTCAACAACTGCTCTTACTTCACTGCTCACCAGTTTATCTTTGGTTTGCGAAGAAAATTTAGGATCAGGAACTTTTGCTGAGAGTACACAGGTTAATCCTTCTCTTATATCTTCTGGCGCTATTGAGAGTTTTTGTTTTTTAAAGCTTGGCATTTGTTCAATATAACTATTGAAGCTACGAGTTATTGCTGCTCTAAAACCTGCAAGATGAGTTCCTCCATCGCTCTGTCTGATATTATTCGTAAAACATAGTATATTCTCATGATAACTGTCGTTCCACTGTAGTGCTATCTCTACAGAGATATCTTTGTCACTACCAGACATGTAAATAATTTTGCTAACAGCTTTTTTAGCTTTATCTAAATCATGGACAAATTCTTTGACTCCACCTTCAAAATAAAACTCTAAACTTTTAATTGGCTCAATCCTCAAATCCTCTATTTTTATCAGCACCCCAGAATTTAAGAAAGATAACTCTTTTAATCTATGCTCTAAAATAGAAAAGCTAAATTCTGTTATGGTAAAAATCTCACTAGAAGGCAAAAATGTCACTTCTGTCCCTCTCTTGCCACCAGCATCCCCAACAACTTCTATAGGCTTAACTGCAACACCATCAATAAATTTAACAAAGTGCTCTTTACCATCACGCCATATTCTTAACTTCAACCATTTTGATAAGGCATTAACCACAGATACACCAACACCATGTAACCCTCCGGAAACTTTATAAGAGTTAGTATCAAATTTACCACCAGCATGTAACTGTGTCATAATAACTTCTGCTGCAGATACCCCCTCTTCTGGATGAATACCTGTTGGAATTCCGCGTCCATCGTCCACTACTGTCACAGAGCCATCTGGATTAATTGCAATATAAATGGATTTACAAAAACCTTGTAAGGCCTCGTCTATAGAGTTGTCAACGACTTCTTTAACCATATGGTGCAAGCCCGAGCCATCATCTGTATCACCAATATACATACCTGGCCTTTTTCTTACAGCTTCAAGCCCTTTAAGTACCTTTATCGAATGAGCATCATATTCATTCGTTAAATGATTTTCTTTAGAAGATTTGGAAGTCGCCATACAAATACTCATTTTAACACACTATATACGAGACAAAACACTAACATAATAATGCCAGTTGAGCAAGCTTTTTAGTTTCGTTTACATAACTCACCCTACGCAGTGAGAAAAAAGCTAGATAGAAGTAATACTAGGTATAGTAATCCTATAAACAAAAATTGATTAAGATGCATAAAACACTAGATATTTATACAGACTATTTAATTTGTCAAAATAGTTATGCAACAACTACTGGTTTATCTGATTTATTATGTGGTGAGATGGGACACAATAAATTTACTAGATTTTTTAATGGAACAGCCTTAGGATCACATGATCTGTGGGCTTATATCAAGCCTGAAGTCAGGAAAAATGAAAAGAAATTAGGTAGAATTTTGATTTTGGATGATTCGATTGAAGAAAGACCTTATACTAATGAGAACGAAATTATGTGCTGGCATTATTCACATGCTAAAGGAAGGCATGTGAAAAGAATAAACATACTTTCTTGTCTTGTTGGTGCTGTTACTCTACCTGTGAGTTATAAAATTGTGCATAAGGAGATAGTATTTTATGATACTGAGAGTAAAAAGGTAAAGAAAAAAGCAAGTATGACCAGAAATGAGCATTTTCGTAATTTAATAAAACAAAGCCATATAAACAAAGTATTATTATGTAATGACTGATAATTGCTTTGGAGCAAAGGAAAATCTAGAATATATAAATGATTCGAAAAAATATTTTATTATAGGTATTAAATCAAATTGCACTATAGCTTTATCAAAAAATGATAAAACGCAAGGTCAATCTCAACAAGTTTCGTCATTAAATCTAAAGGATGGTCAATCTATCAAGGTGTGGCTCAAAGGATTAGAATCTCCAGTGATGCTCATTAGAAAAATCTTCATAAACGAAGATAATTCAACTGACATTCTTTATTTAGTATTAAACGACCTTGACCATGATAGCGACCATTTATATGAGATCTACCAAAAATGGTGGCAAATCAAAATATATCATGAATCAATAAAACAGAATGCAAATAAGTCACTAACAAAGAAGGTAATATCTCGATCAAATCATATATTTGCTTCAATCATTTCCTTTTGCAAGCTTGGAATGCTTCAATTAAAAATTTGTGCAAACCATTTTGCATTGATATATATCATTTCTAGCATCAATCACTATTGGCTTTACCATAAGTAAAAAAAGCCCAATTCTTAAAAAATTGAGCTTTAATGCAAAACAATTAATTGATAATCTATCTTTTAGAAAACTGGAACGATTTTCTGGATTTTTTATGTCCATACATTTTACGTTCAGCTTCTCTGCTATCACGAGTTAAGAAATCTCCAGATCTCAATATTCTGTGCAAATTTGGGTCTGCTTTATCTAAAGCCCTGCTTATACCATGTCTCACAGCCCCAGCCTGCCCAGAAAGACCGCCTCCAATCACATTACAAATTACATCAAACTTACCCAGAGTTACAGTTGCAGCAAAAGGTTGATTAATTATCATTCTTAGAACTGGTCTTGCAAAATAATGCTCCACCTCTTTAGAATTTACAATGATTTTACCAGAACCAGGAGAAATCCAGCATTTAGCTGTTGCTTCCTTTCTTCTTCCAGTCCCGTAAAAACGAGGCACGTTAGCTTTACTAGAGTGGGATTTTTTTATTATAATAGTTGATTTTGTAGCCATATATAACTTTTATCAAAATAAATTAGCGAACATCTATTAAAGATGGCTGTTGAGCATCATGTTTATGTACACCAGCCGCATACACATAAAGATTCTTAAACTGCTTGCGAGCTAACGGGCTTTCTTTTGGCATCATACGTTTAACCGCATTTTTTAATAATCTTTCAGGATATTTTCCTTGAATGATTTGCCTAAAACTCCTTTCTTTTATTCCACCATGATGACCTGTATGCCAATAAAACTTATTTTGCTCGAGTTTTTTACCAGTTAACTTAATTTGAGCAGCATTAATAACAACTATATTATCCCCACAATCAATAAAAGGGGTATAATAAGGCTTATGCTTTCCTCTCAAAATTCTTGCAATTTTTGCAGCAAGTCTACCTAGAACCATATCTTTTGCATCAATTAAAAGCCAATTTTTCTCAATAGAAGACGGATTTGCAAAAAACGTACTAGCAGTATAAGACATGAATATTCATCAATTTTTTAAAACGAGACCGATTATGTGTCTAGAAGGCGTTCTTGTCAACAAGAGATATTAACTTTAGTAATATTATCTTTAACTGGAAGCTATTTCTAATATCTTAATCCACTCACTTTCAACAATAGGAGAAATTGACAACTGTGTTTGTTTTAAAATCTTCGTATTTCCTAACTCACTGGTACTAGACATCCCACTGAGCAATACTTTCTTGCTAATATCAGTTTCATAATTAATATCTATATCACTATAAACTTCCCAGAATGATAAAAAAGCATAAATCACCCAGCTGCATTTGCAACATATAATTTCTCACCTGATAGTTTCTTATACTATCCCACCTGCTTTTTATATCCTTCTTTAACATATCCAAGAAATAGGTGGTTGGCTCGGATTTTAATAACAAATAATTCATAAGAAAGGTAAATTAAATGAATACTAACTATAATAACATTCTCCCTCCCCCATAATCAACACATTAGAAAATTTTCTGGTTATGCTAGCGTATTTAACATTCAAGATGTGTATAATGATTGTATATTACCAAAAGCATTCAGTAAAAACTTATTCTACTCTAATAAAGTTAATTTGCTTTGGGAGCATGATCCTAGAAAAATTATCGGAATGGCTAAAGCTAAAGAGGATACTCATAGATTATAGGATAAATAATTACTACAGAAAAAAGCATCAGGTATATTAAAGAATTGAGCTGTGCGAAATCAGCTTAGTTTCAAAGCCAGCTAACGAATAATCACCATGATTATAAACTAGGAATCAAGGAGCAACGATTTTCTCATCAATAGTTTTGGTAATCTTTCTAATGACGCGCTGTTTTAGTGTACAGTTTATGTCAGGATCTATTTACCTATTTACAGGTACTACTGCTCATCATAACAGAGAAATTGGGGCTTCTGCATTAAGGGTGACTAAATTTATGGCCAAATTAACATAGAGAATTATTACTTTGTGGTTATATAGGAAGCGAAGGATTATGCGGTAAATATCCAGTGCTCATCATTAAGAAGAGCCAATATAAACTGCAGATAACCTACCATATACCAGAAAGTTCATTCTTGTAGAAAGATTGGTGAGACTGAAACTACCTGGCAATTTGGCAGAGAATTCCCAATTAAAGGTGAGGATTTTGGTTATTTGATTTGGAGAAAAGGTAGTGGCCTCTTTTGATATTACAAAATATTAAAAGTATGTGTTTTAAAATAAAGACAATAATTTTAGCAATTTTACTACTCTTAAGTCTCTTAAGTAGCAAGAATATCTTGGCACAACAAGGAGAATTAAGAGATAGGCAGATATATATTTTTGTTTCATTCTCAATGCCAGATTCAGCATTAGAGAGTTACTTTACTGAAGCAAGAAAAAGTAGGAGCAGTATTAGTAATGCAAGGTTTCAAAAATAATTTATTTCTTGAAATTAAAGCTAAAACTGATGCACTTGCTATTAAACTTGGTATTAATTTTTATATTGATTCTAATCTATTTGAAAAATATTAAATTAGTTCTGTACCAGCCATAGTAACAGACAATAACCAAGGATCAATAAAAAAGCTAACTGGCCATATAGCATAAATGATGCTCTGCAAATAATGCAAAAGGAACAAATAGTGCTCACTTTAGCACAATGGAGGATAGTTATAATCAGACTAAGCAATATCAGAATACTATTAATCTTGGCAACCATGATCAATGTGGCAATAAAGTAATATTTGACAAAGATGCAAATATTACCAATTAAGTAACATGAATAGTCGAGATTTAACCAAGAAAGGTGGAGAAGTTTTAAACAACGGTCTAGAAGAACAATTACTGCAACAAGGTAAGTTAAAGAAAATTAATAATTACCATCACTGGCTTTATCCTGTTTTTTGGAGAAAGAAAAGACATTGAGATAGTCGCAAAACAATATATAGTATGCATATACATAATAATCCAGTAATAATGGCAAAGGTAAGAACAGCAATTGCTGGCAAGTTAAATGTTGGTTTGATCATATTGGATTAATGTGTTTCTTCTCAAAGAGAAGAAGAATTAACTGAAGTATGGGATAAAGACTTAGTTCAATTGGACAGATATGTTTTTGCTCATAAGTACCGTGATAAAATCAAGAGATTTAAAGAAAAAGGTGAATATTGGCAAGTAGTAAATGAAAAGTCAGAACAGGTTGTTGAAGAAAGTGAATATCATGAAATAAAACGCATATGCTTAGATAGTGGTAACAAGTTATTTTTTAAAAAACAATATAATGTTATTCGTTCATGTGGAGAGAACAAGAATAAACACAGACATAGAGAATATTGCTTATTTAGCTACTCTAAATAAAATGAAAACATAATTATACATAGTTGCCATACCCTTGGTTGCTTCTTTGGCATACCGAGACATTGTGGATTATGAATATGTAATGAAATGTCCTACCTAAAGAGATGTTAACTCTTGACCTCAACAAGGACAGTATTTGGTTATTTTTTGCAATTATGACTTGTCTAACAGGGTTTTTATTAGAGCTAAAGCACCAGATATCAATCTTATGAGGGGTTATATATTTCATTGCCAATTTATTTGGGTGTTGGCATAAAAGGAATAGTTATTGCTGGATTACTGGCAATAATAATGTCTACAGGATTCCTTTTTAAATACCACAAACGTACTTATAGTGCACGACATTATCAAGAAACTAAATATCTCTTACTGAAAAATGAGCCTTAATTGCTGTTAGAGTCTTTACTTTCATAATAGCTATTCTATTATCATTTTATCTCTATGTAGAAAAGGAATCATGGAATTATTTTGGTTATCTAGTAATTTCTGGGAGCCAATTATAGTTATTCTTCTGACTGCTAGATTTTTAAAATTTAGGACAAATTCCAGATCATTTATCGTTTCAGTAATAGTTGCTATAATTCTCACCTGCCTAAGTGACTATATAGTAGCAGAGCTTGCAACAATCAGCTTAATGTGTTGTATAATGGGAAGCACCATAATTCTTTATCCATTACATATAAAGCAAAAGTAGTATAATTATGTTATAAAATCGCTGAGAACCTTTTAAATTACAGCATTTTCTGGCATTTACTCCTATTTTATGCCATAATCTATAGTATAGATATTTAACAATAATCTCATGTCAGTGAATAACTTAAACAAGGCACAACTGTTTTTGCAATTTGTTGATCAATTAGTTAGATTTATTCTTTCCAAACTTAATAACTACTATGAGCCATTTCTTGGGGGTGATGCCTTATTTTTTTCATGTAAGAGATGAATTTAAACAATGTTTTCTATCTAATATTAACCTAGAACTAGTTACCAGTTATAACGTAATAAAGAAGAATCCAGATGAGGTTAGTAAATTATTAGACTTCCATAAAGAAAAACATTCTAAAGAACATTATTATCAGATTAGAAGCGACAATGATAGTAATGATCTGCTTAAGATTACTGCAAGGTTTATCTATCTCAACAGATATTCATTTAAAGGCATTTACTGCATTAACATTAATGGAAAACCAGCTCAAACTTTTTCTGGCAGGAATTATAATAAATCTGATATTACCTTCTAGATTGAAAAAATGTAGCAGCCTTTTAGCTAGTACATCCATTTTCGCTATAGATTTATCATAAATCAGGTGAGAAGTTTTATACTAGATTATCCTTTGATGAAAATGAACAAATTAGAGTGCAAGATTTTGTTAAAGAATTAGATAGTAAAGGTGTTAAAATGATGATTTCTAATAGTGATACTCTTTTTATTAGAAACTTATATAAAAATTTTAATATTAATACCATCAAAGTTAAATATTACATGCCTGAGCATAATAAAATGTCTGATGAGCTAATCATAACCAATTACTAATAAGCAAATAACTAAGGGTGTTTTCTACCTAAATCAAAGCCTTAATTATCTGCAAACTTAATCAACTCAAAGGTAAAACCTTGTGCCCCAACAGCTTCCTCTAAATCTTGCATATAAAGATTTCTAACATAATAATCGTTAAAAGCTGATGTTGATTAAGCATTATTTTCTTATTAATCACATTTTTTTCTACCCACCACTAATTTACTTGATACACTAAAATTAATGTATTTATTGTAGCGTTCAACAAGAAATTTCCTCACTCTGTACCATACTGAATTAGGATTTAATTGCTTACGTAGCTGCAATAAATAATCTTGTTTTTCATCTTGAGTATTATGCTGATTAACCTGAAGCTCAGCAAATTGTATGATTTGTAACTGCTTAATTTTTCTTCCATAAATAATTTGTACTTGCCATAGTATTTTATCTTATACATACTCTGAGAGTAAAATGCCTTTAAGCATTTTTATTTGATATTGATTATCTACTACTCCAATAAAGGAACAAGAGCTTAATAATTCATAAGCAGTGTCAGAATCAAAAACACTAATGATTTTACGCTTAAGCTGAGATTTCTTGCTAGTATTAGTACTATGTTCTATCTTATCTAGATATTGTTCTTTATTTTTGTTCAAATTGCTATACTTAAACTAAAACGTACTGCTATTGGCTTTAGTAGTTTTACGCAACTCATTGCTTAAGGCTTTAGCTATATAGTTTAACAACACCTTCTTATGGTCAAGGGTTGACTTAAAACTTTTTTGGGTTCACCCCAAATTTTTTGAAGTTGATGAAAAATTTTTTCATTTTCACCAGGTGGAAGTTTTTGGTAAATCTAATACAAAGAGTATTACGACATTTAATGCCATATTTGACTACTGTTGCTTTATAAAGGTCAATAAAGCCGCTCTTCTTTAGCTCAAGCAGGCACTGTTTAACACGTTCTTGACAAACACCTAGAGATTCCTAAAAGAAATGATAGGTTTCCTGCAGTTCATCGATACTATTATTGTAATAGATCTGCAAGCGAAAGACTATAAGAGACAAAAGCTGTCTTGCAGTTTTGCTTAAGATTTTACCATTATGAAATGAAAGATGACCCCATTCAAGGGGAACAAAATTACCAACAAAATTATAGAATATGATTGGATTTTTATTACTGTCATCATAGATTATACAATCAGGAGTAAAATGTGAGCAGCATATAGTGTGCATAAGACTTCAACTTAAACATCAGATTTAACCAAGGTAATAGAGTAATTAAGATACCATTTTAAAAATGTGATGAGCCTATAAGCAGCATACGAAATTTGCAAGAGAAGGCAGAAATTGAGGAAAGCCTTAGTTTAAGTGGTGGAGCCAGGGGGAGTTGAACCCCCGACCTTTTGAATGCCATTCAAATGCGCTACCAACTGTGCTATGGCCCCACTCATGTACGCTTCCTATAACCAATGTAATAAAAAGTCAATGAAATTGTCAAAACTAATCTTGCTTAATAAAAAGCCTCAATTACTAAGGCTTTTTATTCATACTCCTGTTGAATCTATAACTACTCAGAAACAAGGTCAGGACAATAATCAAGTGGTAGATAGCCCTCATAATTTTCAATATTTGTATCAGCATTATTTTTTATTAAAAACTTAACCTTTTTTATATTCCTATTATAACAAACGTAATGTGAAGGGGTTGAATTTTTTTGTCTATGATATTTATATAAGCACCTCTATCTATGAGAAATTGCATCATTTCTATATTGCTATATATACAAGCATAATGGAAAGGAGTTTTTCCTTCATTATTATGAGCGTTAATATCTGCATTATTATTTATTAAAATTTCAATTGCCTCAAAATTATTACTGCTAATTGCGTAAAAAAATACAGATTTATTATAGTTATCTTTTGCGGTAACATTGGCTCCATTTTTAATAAGAAATTTAATAATCACAGAATCTCCATATAAACATGCATAATGCAAAGGTGTTACACTTAAAATCATCTCCAATATTAATTGGAGCACCATTTTGAATCAGAAACATAGTAAAAGCATTATTTCCTGAATAGATGCCATAGTGAATTGGTAAATCTCCATTGAAACCTTTTACATTGATATTTGTCCCTTTATTTATAAAAAGTTCTGCTAAATCAAAAATCCTTTCTAATAGCACAATGCAACATAGAATCTTGCTGCTCTATGTGATTAATACTAGCTCTTTGGTTTATTAAAAATTCTACCATTTCTTTATGATTTGTAACTACAGCGTAGTACAACCATTGATTTAAATCAGTATTTAACAGGTCTTTGTTATAAATTTCTTCTCTGATCTTATCTAAGCCAATTTTTAATAACTGATTTTGTGAGGATTCCATAGCTATCATTCCGTTAAATTATCGTATAATTACAAATTACAACAAGTTACGGTTGTAACGAGTCAACGTTTTGACATGCAATGCAGCTTAATGCAATAAATCATCTCAGTAAGTTAATAATAATTTACTGAAATTAATGAATTGTCCTTTAATATGCTAATATCAAAAGCCAATAATTTATAGGTAGAGCAGATAATTATTGTCATTATAAAGTTTTTCAGTTAAAAACATTACCAAATCCAGTTTTGTAAATAAAATATGTTATTAAAAATAAATGCAAAATTAGAAAGCCTTAAAAAGGCTAGTAGAATGGGTGGTGGGCAACAGCGCATAGATAAGCAACATGACCAGGGTAAATTAACTGCTCGTGAGAGATTAGATGTTTTATTAGATCCAGATTCTTTTAATGAAATTGATGCATTTGCTGAGCATCGATGCACTAATTTTGGTATGCAAGATAATATTATACCAAGTGATGGTGTGGTAACTGGCTACGGTACTATTAATGGTCGCTTGATTTGTGTTTATAGTCAAGACTTTACTGTAATGGGTGGATCTCTTGGTGAAGTGCATGCTAAAAAAATACAAAAGATTCAAGACATGGCTCTTAAATTAGGGGTACCAATAATTGGTATAAATGACTCAGGTGGAGCTAGAATCCAAGAAGGTGTTGACTCTCTTGCAGGATATGGTGAGATTTTTCAAAGGAATGTTAATGCATCAGGAGTTATACCACAAATTTCAGTTATAATGGGGCCCTGTGCTGGAGGTGCTGTTTATTCACCGGCTTTAACCGATTTTACTTTTATGGTACAAAATACATCTTATATGTATGTTACTGGCCCTGATGTTGTTTATACAGTCACTCATGAAGAAATTACTCATGAAAAACTTGGCGGTGCTACCATCCATACTAGCAAAAGCGGTGTATGCGATGGTTCTTTTGCAAATGACGTTGAATGTTTGCAAAATATTCGCAAATTAGTAGACTTTTTCCCTTCTTCAAATAAGGCGCCAGCAGCAGTTAGGCATACTCTTGATCCTGCTGATAGAGTTGAGATGTCATTAGAGACTTTAGTGCCAGAAAATTCTACTAGACCTTATGATATGCGGCAGTTAATAGAAAAAATTGTTGATGAAGGTGATTTTTTTGAAATTAAACCTAATTTTGCAAAAAATATATTGGTTGGCTTTGCTCGTTTTGAGGGCAGAACAGTAGGTATAGTCGCTAATCAACCAACACAATTAGCAGGTTGTCTTGATATAAATGCTTCGATAAAAGCTGCTCGTTTTGTCAGGTTCTGCGATGCTTTCAATATTCCATTATTAACGCTGATAGATGTTCCAGGATTTTTACCTGGCACTTCCCAGGAACATAATGGTATCATAGTGCATGGTGCAAAGTTGCTTTATACATATGCAGAAGCTACAGTACCAAAAGTTAGTATTATAGTACGTAAGGCATATGGGGGAGCTTATATAGTAATGAGTTCAAAGCATTTATCTGGTGACATAAATTTCGCTTGGCCAGCCACTGAAATTGCAGTTATGGGAGCTAAAGGTGCTGCATCAATACTTTATAAAAATTCCAAAGTATCTGATAAGCAAAAAGAGGCTTTAATTTCAGAATATGAAAATAAATTTGCTTCGCCGTTTGCAGCAGCTTCAAGAGGCTATATTGACGATATAATAAGACCTTACAATACAAGGTGGAAGATTTGTCAGGCATTTGCAGTGCTTGAAACTAAGAGTGCACATACTTCTTGGAAAAAGCATAGTAATTTGCCTTTATAATATCTTTAAACAATGGATAAGGAGCAGAGTCTTTCAATATGACTAGCCACAGAAGTAGACTAAAGGAGAAATTCTTCAAATCTCCCAATAGAACTTTACCCAGATTATGAAATACTGGAAATGACACTGTTCAATGCAATAGTGAGGAGGGATACTAAAGCTTTAGCGAAAACTCTACTTAATAAGTTTGGCTCATTAATTGGAGTGATTTTCGCTGATCTAGTTTATCTTCAAGCGGTTCCTGGTGTTGGTTATGCAGTTCCAGTAAGTGTTAACAACTAGGTTGAACCAAGAAAGGATTGTGATATATTATCATCTAAAAAGGAAAGAAATGTCAGATCGTCTATATTAAATATCAGAAGATCTGTTTAACAAAGAGATATTAGCAATAATAGAAAAGCATACGACACCCATTTGAGTGAGGCCCTAGAAATTAGTCATTATAAGTTGTTTTTGTGTGGTGCTGAAGATACTAAGCATATCAGTATCCTGGGGGGGGAGATTGTCCCAAAGAATATGGTCTCTGAAGTAAAAGAGATTACACTCCTTCAATTAAAAACTAAAAAGATATGGAAAATAAAATTGCAATTGAAGCTCTTAGTTTATGAGGTTAGCATAAAGAAAAATCAAGTATCTCTCGAATTTCATATTCAAAATAGGCTTCTTGGTACTCTAACTTAATCATAGACAGTAATAGTTATAATAGTACTCTTATGAAACAATATAGACTGAGATTTTAATTCTGAAGCAATTGCAAATAGATTACTCAAATATGGAGTAACTATAAAGTATGCAATAAGCGTTGCTAGTGAAATTAGTAATTTTAAGAAAATTGGACGACTTAATAAAACATCATTTTGTAAGAATTAAATCTAAGTTGAATACTGCCAGAGTTGAAGCCTTGAAATGGCGTATTGGCATAACCTTCACACAAGTTTCAGGGTTCTTATCTGCAATAATTGCAGCAGTGCAACTATTTAAATTATTCAACAGTCACAGATTTAGCTAAATTCCGTGGTTTATCAACATCATTACCTTTTAACAAAGCTGTATGATGAGCAATTAATTGTAAAACCGGCGTATAAATAAAAGGTATCGTAACTTCAGAACAATAATTTGGTACTTCTATAGCATAATCACACAAATGTCTCAGTTGCTCTATTGATTTTTTACAGGCAATTAAAATAATTTTTCCACTGCGAGCTTTAATCTCATTAATATTAGAAACTATCTTACTAAAACTACTATCTTCAGGCGCAATAACTACAACTGGCGTTTTTTCATCAATTAGGGCGATAGATCCATGTTTTAATTCTCCAGCTGCAATTCCTTCTGCTGGTATATATGCTAACTCTTTCATTTTAAGCGCCCCCTCCAAAGCAATAGGGTAACTTATGGCTCGGCCAATAAATATTACCTTTTGTGCATTGACTAAAACATCTTTTACTATCTTATAAATCTTTTTATCTTTTTTTAAAACTTGCTGAATCAGTTTTATTGATTGTTTTAAATCTCCAATCTCCATTCCACTTATAAAAGCAAAAGTTGCTACTTGGGCTAAAAAGGTCTTAGTAGCAGCAACAGCAATTTCAATTCCTGCCTTGATCAAAATCAATTTATCCACTAATTTTGCCATGGTACTGTGCGCATTATTAATAATGCCAATTGTGTATCCAGCATGCTCTTTTACTAATTTTAATGAAGCTAGTGTATCCGCGGTTTCACCAGATTGAGAAATAAAGAAGAATACCTCCCCTTTATTAATAATCGGATTTTTTTTGGTGTTAAACTCTGAAGCGATTTCAACCGAAGTATTTATATTATACTTTTCCTCAAGCCATAGCTTTGCAATGTGTCCAGCGCACATTGATGTACCACAAGCAATTATTTTAATGTGATTAACTTCAGAAAAATCAACTTGATTAACTTGCTCATCATACTTTGCAATTATGCCCTTTATGATTTTAGGCTGTTTGTATATTTCTTTAAGCATAAAACTAGAAAAACCGCTTAAATCAGAAGATTTCTCATTGCCCACTTTTTCTTTTTTTATAGCAACTTCTTGCCCATCAAAATCGATAATCTTATACTGGTTATTCTCCAAAATCCCTATCTGTCCATCTTCTAGATAGGTCACTTCTCGGCAAAATTCAGAAATTGAAGATGCATCTGAAGCTAAGTAACAAGCTTTTTTTTCTTCATCAAGGCCTATAACGAGTGGCGACCCTTGTTTAATTGCTATAATAAGGTCAGGGTTACTTTTTGATAATAAACCAATTGCAAATGCGCCCTTTAACTTGCTAGCACAAAGTAATACCGCTTCTATCAGAGTTGCACCATTATTTTGAAAAAAGTCAATGATATTTGGTATAACCTCGGTATCAGTATCGCCGTGAAATTTATATCCAGCTTTCATTAAATCATTTTTTAATTCCTGATAATTTTCTATAATACCATTATGAACTACTGCACTATTTTTAGTCACAATAGGATGCGTATTTTCTATTTTAGAAGCCCCATGCGTTACCCATCTTGTATGACCAAGACCGATATTACCTTCTAACGACTCTTCTTCTAAATTTTTAGCAAGATTATTAAGCTTACCTAATTTTTTGCGAACTTTGATATTATTACCCTTTATAGCGGCAATACCCGCAGAATCATAACCACGATATTCCAATAGTTTTAAAGCTTTTAAAATACGCCAAACAACTTGATCATTCGAAACAACGCCTATTATACCACACATAAAGATAAATTAAATTCATTTGCAAATTGTATATATAAGATAAGACACTTCTTTAAAAGAAATATATTTTTACAAATTTTTACATTTTTTATAATTCTTACCTTTAATTAATTGTATTATTAATTATTTTAAAAAGAGATATTACTAATAATAGAAAAGTATACAACACTCCTTGTGGAGGCAGGCCCCAAAAAATAAGTGTTTTGTGCGATGCTGAAAATGCTAAGCATATCAGTACTTTAGAGAGGGCCCCAAAGAATACGGTTCCTAGCATACAATATATACCAGGTTTGAAAGATGTTATAATCAGGGATTACGTTTATTGACAAAAATCAGGAAAGATATGGAAAACCATTTACTTTTAGTTGAATCAATGTTTAATATTCTAAAAAAGTCTATGAATTTTGAACATACAAAACATAGATCTTCACTAAACTTCTTAGCACATATCTTAGCTTGTGTTAATGCTTATAATAACGAAACTATCTTTAATTCACCTCTTTTGAAGCATTCTTCTAATCTCTTATCCTAAACTCGCGTTTAAAGTACTTATCTTGTAAGCTTGAGTAAAAGAAAGCCAATGCTTCAAGTTAAAGAAGCATACTTCCTTAACCTGGAGTGTTAGTTGTCGTCTCTTGCGAGAAGCTTAATCCAGCACGATTTGTGCTGCTTAAAGGTAACGTTCATTTGCATTCTTATCATGACCAGCTTGCTGCTTTTTACAAACTTGCTTCATAGTTGTAAGGGGGGAGATTAATGAAGTTTTTTAATTTAAATTAATTTAAATTATGTATATTCAAGACACTAAGCTTTTCTTAGCGGGGCAAACTGTATCTTTGTATTAGTTTATTACTCCGCTTGAGTTTAGTGCTAGATAGTCTTTTGCATCTTTGCTGATATGAATAAATTTATCTACTTTAAAGTAATTTCATCACTGCGTAAACTAATAACAATCCTGCTTGGTTATCGATTAAATAATTTGGATATCTTCTTTCATTTGTGAAAAGTTATTTGTAGTGCTTTCTTCGATCATTTTTTCTAAATCTGAGATTGTTATGGTATCTTCTTAAAATTTAAGTTACGTTTTATGCTGTATTGCACGAATCCACTGAGGCTGTAAACGTCTTGTTTATTAAATCTAGGTAATTGAAAGCTTCTTCCTCCAGAATCAAAAATTATAGTTTCATCATTAATATTATTTCTCTTTTTCGGCAGATACATTTTCGCTGCTTCTAATATTAGGATTTCTTCCTTTTCTTGAGATACAACTGAAAAATTTACTTCTGTTTTTTTGAAATAGTTGAGAGAAAACCTTTTCACTATTATTTATATTTTTAGCCCAAGCTGCTGCAATACCGATACATGCATTGTTAGAACAATCGATATTATATAATTTTTTAATTGCATTAACTACTACAATGCTTTTTGTTCTACAATCTTGATTTAAAGTTCTGTCATTTTTTGATTGTAAGGTACATTTTTGTATATCTACTACTTATATTATATTTTGGTAAATATTCTTCTATAGTATTATTGCAGTAATTTACTATATAGCCAGCAACTTTTAAAGACCCAGATCCAAAATCAAAAACATATTTATTCTTGATACAATCATTTGCAAATACTTTGGTTGAAAATAATAAAAAAAATATCTTTTATGAAATCCATAAATCTGTACAATTTTAAATTGAAATTAGTGTTATTATGTAGCTATTAATTCAAAATTCATCTAAGAATGCTTACATTCGCCTTAAATATTTGATTAAATTTCCTTAAAATATTCATAAATACTTAACTGTAGGTTTAGTTATATATTTTATTTAAAATATTAGGATCAAAAATTCTTTTGTGCTCGTCGATTGCAAATCTATCTGTCATGCCTGCTATATAGTCACCAATTATCATGGCTCTTTCTTTTGAATCAGTATTAGTAATTTTTTTGTTCCAGTTAGTTGGTAAACAGCTAGGCTCTTCCATAAAATAATAGAAGAGGTCATGCATTAAGGTTTTTGCTTTGTATCGCATCCTGTTGATGTTGTAATTTTTATATACATTATTCATCAGAAAATTTTTAATTTTGTTTTTTTGCTGTTCCATCTCTGAGCTGAAGGCTACAACCCAATCGCTATGTTCTCTTATGCTTTGGATATTATAGAATGGATTATCAGTAATACGTTTTTTGGTTTCGATTAATAAGTCATTTATCATTATTTCTCGAATATTATTAATAAGGTATTGATAGTTATTTTTATCAAATGATTTAGTACCAGCAGCTATTTTTATTATACTGACCTGCATTAATTCTTCGAATGAGACAAAGCCAGCGCGTAGTCCATCGTCTATATCGTGCGCGCAATAAGCTATATCATCAGCTAGCGAGGCCACTTGAGCTTCTAAAGTCGGATATTTGTCTAATTGCAAGTTAAACTTAGCAAAGAGCTTGCTCACTTTTTTTGCAAACTCACTTTTTAGATTTAATGGACCGTTATGCTTTGCAAGGCCTTCAATAATTTCATAGCAGAGGTTCAAACCATTTTCGAAAAAAATTCCTTTTTCCAACTGAGCAACTACTTTTAATGTATGAAAATTATGATCAAAACCTCCAAGATCTTGCATAGCCTCAGCAAGCCCATCTTCTCCAGCATGACCAAAAGGTGGATGGCCTAAGTCATGAGATAAAGCTATGACTTCAGCTAGATCTTCATTTAGCTGAAGAGACCTTGCTATCAATTTAGCTACAGCTGCTACTTCAAGAGAATGGGTTAATCTGGTGCGGTAGTGATCACCAGAATGGTTGACGAAAACTTGTGTTTTGTACTCTAGTCTGCGGAAAGAAGCTGAAAATATAATTCTATTTTTATCATTTAAAAAAATTAACTTTAGATTCTCTTCTTCTTTATGACTTCTCCCCAAAGAATCTACTGGATTACTAGCGTATTTAGATACGTCCATAACTTATATTTCAACTCCGAGTATTACAAAATAAATTTTCCCACTTATTCCATTTATATCCCATATTTTCCCAAAATAATACTATTAATTCCCATAAAATTGTAGTAGATTAATGTTATAACATGCATAAAATCGCTATTTATTTATATTTTATTTAATTCTATCAATGAGTGCTAATATAAAAATATTTTTATCAATATATGAGAATAAAATTGATGATAAAAAACGTGTCTCAGTTCCTGCTCAGTTTCGCTCAATAATTGAAGGGAAGGGGGGTAATATAATTTATGCATATCCTTCTTTAAAGAATCAATGTCTGGAAGTGTGCACATTTGAGAGGATTAATGAGTTAGAAAGCCATATAGAGAGTTTCGATATTTTTTCAGAAGAAAGGGATATTTTAGCTACTTCCATACTTGGAGCATGTGAACCTATGCAGATTGATGCAAGGGGGCGTATATCTATTTCAGATAGATTATTAGACTTTGCTCAAGTTGATAAAGAAATAGTGTTTATTGGGAAGGGCAAGGTTTTCGAAATTTGGAATAAGCAGGATTTTAATAATTACTTTAATTATGCAAAGAGTAACATTCGTAATAGTAATTTGTTTACAAATAAATTAAAAAATAGTGAAGTAAGGCCATGAAAAATCCTCATATCTCAGTGTTATTAAATGAAGTGATTGAGCGACTCAGTGTTAGAAAAGATGGGGTATATTTGGATTGCACTTTTGGAGCAGGTGGGTATAGTAGTGCAATTTTAGAAAAAGAGGATTGTTATGTGTGTGCGATCGATAGAGACACAAAGGTTATGACTTATGCGGAAAAACTGATTAAAAATTTTGGTGAAAGGTTCAGTGTTAATTTTAGTGAATTTGCTAATCTTGAAGAAACTATACAGTATTTTCCCTATCAATTTTTTGATGGCATTGTTTTTGATGTCGGTGTTTCATCAATGCAAATAGATTCAGGGTATAGAGGGTTCTCATTTGCTAAAAATGGCCCTTTAGATATGCGTATGGATCAAAACCAAGACATTGATGCTGCTTTTATAGTTAACAATTACTCAGAAGAAGAACTAATTAAAATTATTCGAGATTTGGGGGATGAAAAAAAAGCAAGAAGCATAGTTAAAGCAATAATTAATAGTAGAAAACAAGAGCCTATTTCTACAACGGTTGGCTTAGCAAATATTATAAAAAAAGCGGTTGGTAATTATAATGATACGATTCATCCAGCAACAAGAACTTTTCAGGCTTTGAGGATTGCTGTAAATGACGAATTGGAGCAGCTTAGGGTAGGTCTTAAGTCTTCTATAGAATTATTAAAAATTGGAGGAGTAATTGCAGTGGTGACATTTCATTCCGGAGAAGATGAAACTGTAAAAGAATTTTTTAATTCTTTGGTAGTGAAGCCATCCAAAAGAAATAAATATAGTCACTTTTCTAAGCAACAAATTTCTAATGATAAGCAGACCAAATTTGAGTTGGTAACTAAAAAACCTATTACTCCTAGTGATCAAGAAGTTTTAGAAAATATTAGATCGCGTTCAGCAAAACTCAGAGTAATTCGACGTATTAGAGCATGATGGGACGTATTAGAGCATGATGGAGGTTAAAGAATGAAATTTGTTAGGTCCATTTTGATTCATTCTATTATTATAGTGGTTGTATCTTTATTTTTTATTAAATCAAAAGTTCGGGATTTAAGTAAGAAATTAGTGTTTATTGAATCTGAGATTATCAAAGAAAGAGATAATATTCATATTTTAAAAGCAGAATTTGTATATCTTTCTAAACCACAAAATATAGAAAAATTAGCTGAGCAACATTTGAATCTTCAAATCATGAGTAGTGAGCAATTAGTAAATATTGAAATAAGCAATGGTTCTAAAGCTAAAATTTTTGAAAAGGTAAGATAGGAGATGTATTGGAATGAATTATCAAAAAATGATATTTACGAAGAGTCACTAAAAAATTCCATCATTAGATGGAAATTTATTACTGGGTTGATGTCTTTTGCTTTTGTTGCCATCATTTTAAGATTGTTTGATTTAAGCTTTACTACTGTAGAAGAAATGAATTTAGCCTATAAAAAGCAATTGCATAGCCAGCATATAATTTCAAGAGCTGATATAGTTGATAGAAATGGAATCCTTTTAGCATCAAATGTTAAAACAGCTTCTGTTTATGCGCACCCAAAACAGTTAATAGATGCAAAAGCTGCAGCAAAGTACTTAGTGAATTTAAGAATAGGTTTGAATGAGAAAGATTTACTAGGAAAATTGACGTCAAACAAGGATTTTGTTTGGATCAAAAGGCATATAACTCCAATTGAGCAACAATTAATCCATGATCTTGGAATTCCTGGCATTTATTTTGTGAAAGATGAAAGGCGTATTTATCCCCATGAAAATCTTTTTGCGCATGTTTTAGGGTATGTAAATATCGATGGGGTTGGTATAGCAGGAATTGAAAGATTATACAATAATGAACTTATCAAGTTAGGCTTAGAATCTAAGAATATGCAATTATCCTTAGATGTTAGGGTTCAAACTATTTTATGCAGTGAAATAAAAAATGCTATAGATTTACATTCTGCAGTGGGAGGGGCTGGAATTATTATAAATGTTAATAGTGGCGAAATTTTAGCCATGGCAAGTTTGCCAGATTTTAATCCACATAACTTAAATAACATAAAAAAAGAAAGCTTATTCAATCAAGTTGCACTTGGAATTTATGAAATGGGATCGACATTTAAGCCGTTTACACTTGCTATGGGTTTAGACACTAATAAAATAACTCTTAATGATGCATTTGATGTATCAAAGCCTTTAAAAATAGGTAAATTTCAGATTCATGATTATAAGGGTAAAGGTGGTTATTTATCGGTGCCAGAAATTTTAATGTATTCCTCTAATCTTGGTGTTGCACAAATAGCCAAACTTATTGGAGCAAAAGTGCAAAAAGACTATTTAAATAGATTTGGTATGTTAAGAGAAATAGAAGAAAATATACCTGGGAAAGCTAAACCAATGTTTCCAAATGAAAGAAAGTGGTCTGAGGTAAGCTTAATTACAATAAGTTACGGTCATGGCATAGCTGTAACAGGCATTCACTTAGCACAGGCCATGGCTGCTTTGGTAAATGGAGGATTACTTTATAAGCCGACTTTAATCAAACAAGAAGATATTGCTAATATTGAGTGTAAAAGGGTTATAAAAGAACAAACTTCTTATACCATGAGAAAGCTTTTAAGATTGGTGGTTGAAAGTGGGGCAGCAAAGAGAGCAGATGTTGAAGGGCTGCTTGTTGGAGGAAAAACTGGGACTGCTGAAAAGAATAAAAATGGGCGTTATAGCAAAAAACTAAATTTAGCTGTTTTTGCTGGAGCTTTTCCGATGAATAAGCCAGAATATATGGTGGTTGTTATGATTGATGAAGCAAAGCAAAATAGTATAAATTATGGATATACAACAGGTGGTATGATAGCAGCTCCAGCTGGGGGCAATGTTATTAGAAGGATGGCTCAAGTGCTTGGTATTATGCATCTAGATCATAATGATAAGGAAGTTCTACAAGCTATGTATTTAGATTATATTCCAAGGCATGTTACCACTAAACTTGCGAAGCGTTAATTGACGCGTTTCCAAGCTCCTCTCTCTTCTTCAAAAATTGTAATGGGAATATTAAGTGCAGTTAAATTTTTTATCTGCTCTCGAATTAGCGTCTCATCCGTAGAAGCATCATAGATGCTAACAAATCTCTCATAATTATTGATTAGTTCAGGCACTACATAATTTGCTAGAAGCACATTCGCATTGTTTAAGTTGTTAATTTGTGTAGTAAGTAAAATCTTTTGTTGATCTAAAAAAGTATCTTCTTCAGTGGCATGAGGCAGGAATGCTAATGCAGAATATGTCCAGAGATTATTATCTAGCTCATACATCTCACTTTTATTTTCACAGAGAACATGTACTCTGAAATTTTTTTGTATTATAGTTTCTAAAAGCTTAGCAATACCTCTTACTAGTGGCGTTGCAGAGAGCTTATATATGTATACCTGGACCATTATTTATTACTTCTTTTAATCTTTTTAAAGCAATGGCAAGAACCGATACTACATTGGTTGGAACAATATTTTTGGTTATATCATTTGAGAATTTGTTATGTTCATAAATTTTTTTAGACTGTTGACTTAATTTATCCTCTTTAATATTTGCAATTGTTATAAAAGACATTAATTCGTTCAATTCAGCTAGAATAGTTTTTATGGCAGTATTTTCCACATAATCAAAAATTTCCACATTTTTAACCTGTGCAATTAAGTGGTTAATTCCCAAGAAGTTATAGATCTTCATATATTCATTAGCTGCAATCTTGATAGATTTACCAGAGTTCTGAGTTATAGTAATAATATCTAATAGATTACTTAGGGCAGATATTTGACTAATAGAGTTTAATAGATCTTTATTAGTAATTTTATCCAACTCATTAGGATGAGTTTTATCATTGTTGAATTTATTGTATAAAGAAGTCTGTACAGTTATTTGTTGAAGCCTTAAGAGATCATCAAAAGTAGGTTTCAGATCTTTTATAGTTCTACTTATGTTATCGAGTAAGTGCTTATGATTTAAAAGCCAAAGTACTAATTTTTCTATACTTTTGTTAATATCATCAAGTAAACTAAGCTGGGTGTTAGCTGATATAGTATGGGCCAATTTTGCAGTATTATTCCAAATTGATTCTAAAGAAAACAAGTTGGAAGCAATGACAAATATGTGAATAGTAACAATTATCTCTTTTTTTAATTTATGATGTAAAATAGCCTCCTTGAAATTTTGCTGCATTGTTTCTGAGAAGTAGCTAATTAGGTAATAATCCAGATATTTATCTAAATTTTTTTTACTTGCCATGGAGGTTAATGTTAATATAGCTGAATTTTTAGCATATGCTATTAAAATTACGATTTCTGGCCTAGTTAATTTACAATATAGATTTGCAATTTCAGTAAAATCTTCTGCGGCAGGTAACTTTTCTAATTCTCTGTTCAATTCTTTTCTTGGTTCTAGATTTTTGATTAACCAAAAATGTTCATCTAAACGTTTTCTACCTTTGTGTTATTCTAAACTGATTAATAAGGTTTGATTTTTATTATCTTTTAAGACTAATTCAGATATTTCTTCAATCATATTAGACAGTATTTTGTTTCTTTCTTCAAGCTTAATAGCATTTTTTGCATTAGGTCAGCAAGTGCTATTTTGATATTTCACTTTGTGGTCTGAGCAGTCAACACCGGCTGAGTTATCTATAAAATCTGTATTGATTTTACCACCTTTACTAGCGTATTCTATCCTTCCAAGTTGAGTAGCTTCAAGGTTTCCACCTTCTATTACTGCTTTACAATGTAAATCTGCACCATTTACTCTAACGTTTATCATTTGTTTTTATCGCCAATGGTTGCATTTGTTTCTTTTAATGATTTTATATAGGTTCCAAAAACCCTCCATTCCAAAATATATTAACTGGCGCTTTTAAAATGGCTTTTATTAGTTTGTCAGGAGTAAAGCTATTTTTTGTTACTCCTAGTACTTTGCATGTTTCTTCCGATATTATAATATTTTTTGCATTTCTTAAAAATACGCCTCCTCTTTTAGAGATAAGCTTTGTATCGTAATCCGTCCATTGAGAGTGTGGCATACTAAATAATCTTTCTCTTTCTTTAAATGACTCTGCTGGATCTGGATTAGGGTCAATAAATATGTAAATGTGATTAAAAGCAGCAATAAGTTTATACTGTTTTGACAAGTAATAGACCATTACCAAATACGTCTCCTGACATATCTCCAATACCTATTGCAGTAAATTTCTAAGGAAAATAAAGTGATTATCTAATAACCATTCTAAAAATTATATAGATTCTTTTTTCTGGAGCAGTTGATTGATACCAATTTTTAGCAATAATATTCTTAATTGCGCCTTTCATTTGTTGTTGCATAGGTTGCCAATCTTCTACAACTGCTTCAACACATTCAATGACAAAGTTTTTGTGCAAATTTTTAATTTATTATGGTAATCATCGCTAAATTAGTTAGAAATAAAAAATTGCATTACTGATTCTTTATCAGGCTTATCTTTTCTAGCTCAATTAACTCTCCAGTTTTTTCTTTCAACAGGTATAGTAGGATGCACTATCAAATGTATAGTAATAGCATGTTTTTTAACTCGTTGCTAATTGATTCAACTAAAAAAGGAATTTCTTTTGTTATGATTTCTAATACTATTAAATCAGGGTTTTTTGCAGTTTGGTAAAAATTAATATTGGTAGAGTGATAAGGCTTGTATTGTAAAGAGTTAAATACAGAAGTACATGCTTAAGCTAGGTCATGAGTATTATTAAAGATATAGTATCTAAGGTGACATCACTGTGTAGTGTTTTACAGGATTCACGTATCCTTTTTTCAGGAATAATTTTGCAGATTCTTCCTAAAAAAGATTCTATTATGTGCTACATAATTGGTTCGTTACATTTCATTAAACATGCTGTATAAAGAAAGGGTATCAGTTTTTTGTGTGAAGCCAAGAAAATTTAATCACTAAAGAGAGTTTATTATGCATTTATATTTAGTTGATGGTTATGGATTTGTTTTTAGGGCATATCATTCACTTCCACCATTATCCAGCCCGAATGGCACTCCAATTTCTGCTGTATATGGTTTTGTTAATATGATGATAAAGTTACGTGATTCTCATAAAGCTGATATGATTGCTGTAGTATTAGATAGTAGCAGTAAAAATCATCGGCATGAATTATTCCCTGAATATAAAGCAAATAGACCTACACTTCCCGATGATTTAAAAGTACAGCTTCCAATTATAAGAGAAGCGTTGCAAGCTTTAAATATTACAATTATTGAGATTGATGGTCATGAAGCTGATGACCTTATCGCTACATATGCTGTAAAAGCTGTAAAATCTGGAAATAATGTGACCATTATTAGTTCAGATAAAGATTTGATGCAACTTCTATCTTATGATAGGGTTCATATGCAGGACCCTATAAAAAATAAGCCTATTATTGAAGCAGATGTAGAAAAGAAATTTGGGGTTAGCTCTAATCAATTAAGAGATGCATTGGCATTAATTGGAGATAAGAGTGATAATATACCAGGGGTGTACGGTATTGGCCCCAAGACTGCTGCTGCTTTAATTAAAGAATACGGATCATTAGATGAAATTTATAATAATATACAATCGATAGCGTCTATAAGAATAAGGGAATTACTTCTTGATAATAAGGAGAATGCTTTTTTATCTCAAGATTTAATTACTCTAAGAGTGGATATAGATACAAATCTTAATTTTGAAGAAATGAGAGTTCAGCAGGTGGATCCTCAGTGTTTGTTTGATTTTGCTAAAAAATTTGGCTTTGAATCATTAATGAGCAAATGTGCAGCAGTTGCTGCTAAAACTCATTCCCTTAGTTATGAAAAAATTGAACTAAAAAAAATCAATAAAAGTGATCTCACAGAAAATCTTATAAGAAAAATAGAAAAGGGTGGAGTCATAGCTTGCTATTTTAATGACCGAGAGTTTTTTTTAGCGACAAATGATTTAAATCTCATAATAGATTACGAAGATAATATACACACAAATCTTCTTGGTGTGCAGCATGCTATTAGTTTAAATGATATCTTGTTCTTCTTAAAGCCGATTTTTGAATCTGATAGCATAACAAAAATATTATTTGACGCGAAATTGTTTATTAAAATCTTGCATACACTTGCTATAACAATAGTTGCGTTTGAAGATTTAGCAATTATGTCCTACACTATTAGTACTAAAAATCAATATAAAGACTTGGTTAGCTTAATTTCCGATAATTATCTTGATGCCTTTGGGATGATTAGATATTATACTAGATTAAAAGATGAGTTGATTAATCTTAAAATACTTAACCTTTACGAAAAGCTAGAAAAGCCTTTGATCAAGGTATTAAGCAATATGGAAAGTAGAGGAGTATTAGTTAATAAGCAGATTTTGAACGAAATTTCTCTTGATTTAAATACCCGCGCTAAAATAACTGCGGACTCCATTTATAAAATAGCAAATCAAAAATTTAACATAGGCTCCACCAAACAGCTTGGAGAGATTCTATTTGAAAAATTAAAGTTACCGATAAAGAGTAAAAAATCTAGTAGATCTGGGAATTATTCCACTGATAGTGATATTTTAGAAACTCTAACCATGCAAGGGTGTGAAATTGCATCTTTAGTATTAGAATGGCGACATTTGACCAAGCTGGTTAATACCTATACTGAAGCTTTACAAAAAAGCATTGATCCAAATACTACTCGTATACATACTACCTTTGAAATGAACACTACAACAACTGGGAGATTGTCTTCACGCAATCCGAATTTACAAAATATACCGATTAGAACAGAAGAAGGAAGGAGAATTCGTCAAGCATTTATTGCTTCAAAAGGTAATGTGTTAATTTCTGCCGATTATTCTCAAATAGAATTGAGGTTGCTTGCACATTTTGCAGATATAAAGCAGCTAAAAGAGGCATTCCTATATAATCAAGATATCCATGCAGTAACTGCTAGTGAGATATTTGGGGTGCCAATTCACAATGTTGATAGCGATTTACGTAGAAAAGCAAAAGGAATAAATTTCGGTATCATATATGGTATTAGTCCTTTTGGGTTAGCAAAGAGTATAAGAATCTCTCAACGCGAGGCAAAGAGATATATAGAGAATTATTTCCTTCGTTATCCTGGCATTCAGGAATATATGAAAAAAATATTAGATTTTGCAAAAGCAAATAACTTTGTTGAGACAATTTTTAAAAGAAGGTGCTTTATAGGGGGGATAAATAGTAGTAACTACACTTTAAGATTGTTTGCAGAGCGAGCAGCAATAAATGCGCCTCTGCAAGGTAGTGCAGCTGATATAATTAAAAAAGCGATGGTGATGTTGTCTGAACACTTATCAAAGTATTTGGTATTGCAAATACATGATGAATTGCTTTTTGATGTACCAGAAGCTAAATCTGAAATCTATACTCAAGAAATAGTAAATGCTATGGAAAATGTGGTGCAATTATCAGCCCCTCTTAAGGTAGGTGTATCGGTAGGCAGGTCTTGGTAATAGAAATTGCTTGATACTATTGCACGTTTTTATAAAATGCAAAATAAAAATATTTAAGAGTTTAATTATGAATTATGACAAATTAGCAATTGGTAAGAATTCTCCATATGAAGTTAATGTAATGATAGAGATAGCAGCAAATTCTGGTTCCATAAAGTATGAGTTTAATAAGGAAACTGGCACGTTGAATGTTGATCGTATTATGCAAGGTTCTATGCAATATCCATGTAATTATGGTTTTATCCCTCATACTTTATCTGGCGACGGTGACCCTATTGATGTTCTTGTATATACTAATCATCCAATAGTTCCTGGGGCTATAATATGTGTAAAGCCAATAGGGGTATTAGTTACGGAAGATGAGAAGGGAAGTGATGAAAAAGTGTTAGCAGTTCCAACAGCTAAAATAGATCCTCTTTTCACTAACATAAGGTCATATGAAGATTTTCCAGAGATTCTAATACAGAAAATTAATCATTTCTTTTCTCATTATAAAGATTTAGAAAAAGGAAAATGGGTTAAAATTAGTGGTTGGCAAGGCCCTGCAGCGGCAGAAAAAATTATTAGTGAAGCAATTCAACGGGGGAAGAAAATAATATGTACATAATTTCAACTTTTTATAAATTTGTCCGTATCTCAGATACTTTATCTATACAAAATTTGTTAAAGGATTTTTGTACTAAAAAGGCAATAAAAGGTACTATACTTATTGCTAAAGAGGGCATAAATGCTACGATTGTGGGGAAGGAAGTTGCAATAAAAGAGTTCCATATTTTTATAAGCTCTTTACCTCACTTTACCGATCTTTTTTCTCAAGAAAGTAGCTATGAGTTTATGCCGTTTCAAAAATTAAAGGTCAAAATAAAGCCAGAAATTGTTACTTTTAAGGTGCAGGATTTAGATATGTCGAACACTGGACAATATATTAAACCAGAAGATTGGGATGCTTTCATCAGTAGAAGTGATGTTAAAGTCATTGATATTAGGAATTATTACGAAGTGGCTATGGGGTCTTTTAAGAATGCAATTAGCCCAAATACCAATAACTTTACTGATTTAGTTGAATGGATTGAAAAAAATTTGGACGAAAAAGATCTGGAAACTTCAATTGCTATGTTTTGTACCGGGGGAGTGCGTTGTGAGAAATCTAGTGTTTATATGAAAAAACTAGGTTATAAAAATGTATATCATTTACAAGGTGGAATAATTAATTATTTGAAAAACAATAAATCTGACATATGGGAAGGCTCATGCTTTATTTTTGATGATAGAGTTACCTTTGATGAACGGCTTATTACCAACTAATAGTTAGTTTATGGCTCACTTTCTTTTAAACGCATCAATATTAATTATTTTAATAATGATGACTTCTTTATTTGTTAGTGCGGAAATTGCTATCATTGCCTCTCGTAAAAGCAGGCTTAATTCTTTAAGTAAAAAAAATAAAGCTGCTCGAAAAGCGCTTGATCTTGCTAGTCGCCCGGAAGACTTTCTCTCAACAGTGCAGGTGGGTATAACCCTTATTAATGTGATGATAGGTATTTATGGCGGTGCTGCGATCTCTGCTGATATAGCCAATTTAGTGGGCAAACTTGAGATTTTATATCCATACCGTGAAGAAATTAGCTATGCATTGGTTGTGATTCTTATAACTTATTTTACTGTTCTTGGAGAAATAATACCAAAAAGGATTGCAATGCTTTATCCAGAAAGAGTTGCTTCCTTAACCTCATATTTAATGTTATTTTTTACTAAACTTTTTTATCCATTTGTGAAGCTACTGGCGCTTTCTACTAAATATGCGTTAAAAATTTTGAAAATTAAGGAGCCAAAAGCCCAGCTTACTATGGAAGAATTAAGGATAATGGTCAATCAGGCTGAAGTTGCCGGTATGCTTGCTGCAACGGAACATGATATGTTGTGCCGTATTATTCACCTTAGTAACACTCAAGTTGGTGCTATAATGACTCCACGCAATAAAATGATTTGGATTGATATTAGGGATAAGGAAAGGGTTAATATACAGAAAATGATTAAGCATCCTTTTCATTATTTGCCAGTTGTTGAAGGTGGATTGAGTAATGTTATTGGCATAGCAACATTTGAAAATATATCTAAAGATGAATTAAATAACCGAAAAATCTCTCTAAAAGCTCAAAACTCAGAAGTTATTTACATTCCAGAAACAGCAAGAGTTAGTAAGCTTATTGATTTATTTAGAGAAAAGAAGGTGAGGATAGCCCTTGTTGTTGATGAATATGGTGATATAGAAGGGCTTGTTACGCTTAATGATGTATTAAAAATTTTAGTTGGTGATCTTGCAATTGGTATGAGTGATAAGACGCCTGATATAATTAAAAACTCTGATAATTCTTATACTGTTAATGGAAATATACTAACAGAAGAGGTAATGAGCCTGCTTGGAGTATCATCGCTTCCTGGCGATGAAGAAGAGGATTATAGAACACTTGCTGGGTTTATGCTTAGCCAGATCGGGCAATTACCAAAGATAGGTGATAACTTTAATAGTATTGGCTGGTCTTTTAGTATAGTCAAAATGGATAAAAGAAGAATAGAAAGGGTCTTGTTAAGAAAAACTGCTTTTTAAAAAATCTTGGCTTGCGCTATTGATTTTGTTTGGCATAATAGCAATCGAAATGGATTTTAAACACTTTTATGAAGCATTGTGTAATTGATAAACTCAATATAGTAACTGATTATATGCATTCAGCAGAAACGGTCTCTATTAAAGTTATGGTGAAAGCTGGCAGCAGGTATGAAAATAATGAGAATAATGGCATCTCTCATTTTCTGGAGCATATGGCTTTTAAGGGCACCAAAACACGTACAGCAGTACAAATTGCGGAAGAGTTTGACATGATTGGTGGTAATTTTAATGCTTATACTAGTAGAGAAAAAACTGTCTATCATGCACAGGTGCTTAAAGATGATCTAGCGTTAGCAGTAGATATATTATCTGATATAGTACAGCATTCAGTTTTTGAGCCAGATGAAATCCAAAAAGAAAAAAAAGTCATTTTAGAAGAGTTGGCTCAAATAATTGATACACCAGATGATTACATATTTGATCTGTTCCAGGAGAAACTTTTTCCGAATCAAGCGCTCGGACGTCCTATTATTGGGACAGAAAAGTTTATTAATAATGTAACACGTCAAGATTTAATTAATTATATAGATAAAAATTATAGTAGAGATAATATAGTTATCTCTTGTGCTGGTAACTTTGATGATGGAAAGTTTCATAATTTAATTAAAGAAAAGTTTGCTTTTCTGCCTCAAAGTAGAAAACCTAATTTTGAGCAGTCCACTTATATCGGAGGTGAAGTCAGGGCTGAAAAAGACTTAGAGCAAGTACATTTAACAATTGGCTTTCCAGGGCTTTCTTATCTTGATAAGAAATTTTATGAGCAACAGGTTTTAGCAGTGATCCTGGGAGGAGGGATGTCTTCAAGGTTATTCCAAGAAATAAGGGAAAGAAGAGGGTTGGCTTATCATATATCAACTTTTTCAATGAGTTATGCTGACCTTGGTATATTTTCTATATATTCAGCAACTAATCCAGATTCGGTTAATGAGTTAATTAAAGCAACGGCTGAGCAAATGAAGTTGGCTGCAAATTCAATTACGAAAGAGGAATTAAAAAGAGCTAAAGCCCAAGTGAGAGCGAGTTTATTAATGTCTCAGGAGAGTTCTGCTTCGAGAGCTGAAAGAATTGCTTGGCATTATGCTGCATATGGCAGAATTATACCTCTAGAAGAGATTATTGATAGAATAGAAGCAATATCGATTTATGATATAAAAAGTACATTATTAAAAATATTATCAAATGAAAAATTGCCAACTGTTGCTGCGATTGGTAAACTTAAAAAGTTGATGCCTTATGAAGATATAAGAGCAAAATTTACTTTATATTAAGCTTATATAAATTAGTTGTATGACTAAAGTCCGCTTCTTTTTGTTTGGGTGATGCCTCTAAAGCTCATAATTTGATTGAGTCAGGGCAAAGTATTAATTCCTAAACAAATAAAAGGATAACATTTAAAGTGTGCGGCAAAATAAGAAGCAAGTGCCAATAGTATTTGGTATTAATAGGCGGGGTGAGGCTTGTTTTGCTTTGGTATTAGGAAGTGTTAACAAACAGGTTGAACAAGAAAAGATTGTAATATATTATCACCTAAAAAGGAAAAAGTGTCAGATCGTCTATATCAAATATTAGGGGGTCTATTTAACAAAGAGATATTACCAATAATAGAAAAGCGTACAATACCCATTGGAGGCAGGCTCTCAAAGATAATGACATTGAGCCTGAGATACCTAAAAAAGGAATAGAAGAGCTAACTTTAGATTTGATAAAACCCTTTATAAATGGGGCATATAATAGAAAATTTATTTGGTAGGATTAAAGAAAACCGTAGATTAGCTATACGATTTGATAAGCTTGATACTTTGTCTCTTATAAAGCTTTCAGGGTTGTTAACAGTTCCTAAGTTGTTGATGTACTTCCTTATCCTTCACTTGAAGAGCAAGTTTACGTGAAAAGAAAAAGGCTGGCCTTTCGCTTCCTAGGTGCAAAACCTCTAAGGCCAGCCATGTGAAAAAAGCAAGCGAGTGCTATCTCTAATTCTAGTAACTTTTTTAAGAGTTGAGGGCAGAAGTATGGCTATTTTCTTCTGTCAAGCTCTTGCTTGAGTATTTATAAGTAGTGAATTAAGTTGTTGGTAGTATATTATTTATGAGACTTAGTGTAACTTGGTGGTGTATTTCTTTCTGCTTTTATACGTTCTACAAATGAATCCTCAATATTGTTAATTTCAAGTAAATGTGGTTTTTGATCAGAAACTTGGTTTAGCGAATTCTTGGAAGAAGATAAGAAATTTTGAACGGTCTTTGTGATTTTTATTTCAAAATTATCTAAGAATGTTTTTGGCCTAATTGGTGTACTGTCTGTAGAGCTTTTTGTTTTTCTTGCTCATTTTTTACCTTTTCTAAAAGCGCGGTTGGGATTTCTAATTCTTCTAAAAAATAAATATTTTTTAGCTGACTCTGGATTATCTATTTCAATTTCTTTGATATTTGAAACAATTGAATGTGCTAATACCTTTATAATTTCACTTAATTCTTCTTTTTGAAAATCCATTGCAGTTTTTTCTTTAATTAAGGCTTGCTTTATGTAAAACACTGATCTGAGCAACTTTTCTTTTGTTTGAGAGTACAAGTTCATGGTGTGACTCTGTAAAAATGATATAAATTTATTCTTTATATTGTTCTGTGCCATAGCTATATGTAGTATAGAACTCGATTAATGATAATTATACTGCCTAGAGTTGTGATTAAGTCAAAGATATAATTAGGTGTTTTTATTTAAGATCAAAATAATATATTTATCTTTTTATCTTTTTGTTAATACTACCGAGCTTTCTGCATGCTTTCTCTTAGTTAATAAAAAATTGAAGTTAATATGCAAAATACTAAGGGAATGAGCAAGTTATCATCTAATTGAATCTTTTTAGCAAACGATTCTGCAAGAGTGGTAATAAAGCAAGTTAAGAAAATAGCATAATGGCTTATATAATTTATTCCGTAGATTGATGTAATTGAGTAATAAATTGTAATTGCACTAATAAAAAATGCGCTACAGCCTTCTAATGTTTTATTTAAAAACGGAATTTTTCTAAATTTTACCCCTACTAGTGCTGCAAAAGAATCAGATATAGCTAGTATTGAAAAAGCTGTTATAAAAATAAATTTTGGGAAAAATAGTAAGGTAATGAACATCGCAATAGCCATATAACTTGCACCTGTTAAGGTGTTTATTTCATGGGGTCGTATTATTTTGTTTATATCTATTTTTAAAAGATTCAAGGCATTTTGAGTAATATTATAAATTTTGCCATTCGAAAATCTGCTGAACTCGAAAAAAAACATTACTAAAAGAAAGATTAAAATCAACACAAACATAATCCACTTATTTGTAAAGTAATATAAGATAGGTAATAGGATTGAACTTAAATGTAGGATTTTTCTAAGCATTTCTTTCAAGAACATTTCTTTTGAGATATCATTAAACATATTACATATTATAATTTATTGAAAATTAGAATAGTTGTAACCGTTATTGCTGTGTTAATCACTATTAATTTAGTATTGAATAGGAGTAATAGAAAAAAATCAAAAGAAAAACTCCAAGCAGTGATCAATTCTTCTCCTTATAGAAAGCAAAAGCCTCTGCTGAGGCTAAATACAGAGTTTTTAAAAACCGTGATAAGGAGAAAGAGCAAGAAAGACTACAAGAAAATGAAGTAACAAAGTATAATCTGAATGATTTAGGGCTGGAGAATGATAAACAAGAGAGTGGAACTAAAATAGTTGGTATTGTTGAACCACAAGAATTTTGGTCTAACTTTATAATATCTCAAGAATTGGGATATATAATTAAAAGAGTGGCTGCTCAACAATCAGGCAAGAGTTTTTGAATTAATTTGATAAAAGTGGGCAGTCCATGTTTCAGGGCAAAGGTCAGAACCGCGGTAGGTGATAAATGTCGATTGAAAATTTGATAAAGTTTTTGCAAGATAAGGTGATTTCTAACTCACAGGAGATCGCTGTACAAGCAATGGGTGCAATAAAGCCCGCAGCCGAAATAAAGTATATATTATAGTGATGGAGATATGTTGCTTTCTCAAAGAATTAATGCTATTTCAAGTCCTCAGGTAAAAGGGCAGAAAGCTCCAAGCAGATGACTAAGTTTATGCATTTTCAAGATATTATACTTAATTTACAGAAATTTTGGGGAGATGGAGGCTGTGTTATACTGCAACCTTACGATATTGAAGTGGGGGCTGGCACTTCACATCCAGCGACTACTCTTAGGTGTTTAAGTGAAGAAAAATGGAATGTTGCATATGTGCAGCCTTGCCGTAGGCCTAATGATGGTAGGTATGGTGAAAACCCGAATAGAATGCAGCATTATTATCAATTTCAAGTTTTGATGAAACCTTCTCCTGATAATATACAGAACTTAGTCATAGAGAGCTTAGAAAAAGTTGGCTTATACGCCAAAAATCATGATATTAGATTTGTTGAGGATGATTGGAAAAATCCAACCTTAGGTGCTTGGGGCCTTGGCTGGGAAATTTGGTGTGATGGCATGGAAATTATCCAGTTTACCTATATGCAACAATTAGGTGGAGTTGACTGTAGGCCAGTAGCTGCAGAAGTGACGTATGGCTTAGAGAGACTTGCCATATTTATACAAAAAGTAAACAGTATATGGGACGTAACTTGGAATAATGCTGGTGTTACTTATGCCGATATTTTTTTGGAAACAGAAAAACAGTATAGCCATTACAATTTTAATCAAGCAAATATTGAAATGCTTAAAAAACATTTTTTAGATATGCTTTCTGAAGCTTTTAGGTTAATTGAAGCTGATTTACCACAGCCAGCATATGATCTTTGCTTGAAGGCATTGCATGTGTTTAACTTACTTGAATCGAGAGGTGCAATAAGTGTTACAGGGCGAGAAGCTTATATAGCTAAAATTAGAGATGCTGCAAGGGCTTGCTCGGCCTCCTGGTTAAATAATTGTTAAGAGATTAATATGAGAAATATTGCAATTACGGCAGGTGATTGTTAGACTACAAAATGAATTATAAAAAAGATTAGCTTTGTGATTATAATATTGCAATCATTATTGTATAAAAATAATTACAGTCATTTTCAGAATAATGATTTCAAAGCATTTTGGTCTAAAGATGGTACTTCAGAAACTATTTATAAGTGTTAGAAGTATTTGAACTTTAAATTACTTTAAATTATACTGTGAAATATTCTACAATACTTTGTAAAGCATGGCATACATGGTTTGTTTTAAACATAGTGAAAGCAGTTTACCGTGATTACTCAAACAATTTATTATTGTTCTCCTTCAGTAAAGCCAAAATATTGACCATACTGCTCTTTCAACACTAAATAAACTCTTACATTATTTACCCCAGAAAAAAAGGCTTTCTTGTGGTACTTTGGTAATACCAATTAAAACTGCTTTGGTTAAGGGAGAGTTATCTTCAAGTGTCTATCCTGAAATATCACGTTATAATTTAATCATATCGGCATAATATCCTTCTAGATAAGCTTCTTGTATTGGAGTATCATATTCATCTATCAAGATTATAGCTGGCTTACTCAATTTCCTCTACACATATACTGCTAGCTGTTTTATTGCATTTTCTACATCTGCAGGATCAGTATTCTTGTATAGTAATGCTGTAAATCTTATTTTTTCATCTTCATGTAATAAATCATCCTCAAGTAAATATCGATGATTTCCATACAACTCCATTATTAATGTGGCAATACCCTCATAAACTCTAGTATAATCAAGGTACTTTATATCTTTAAAATTAATAAAAATCACTGGAAGTGGCATGCCCTGGAGGATTCGAACCTCCGACCCACAGCTTAGAAGGCTGTTGCTCTGTCCAGCTGAGCTAAGGGCATATAAGAGTTGATGAGCGGAAATTCTAAAGTAATTTCGATATAAAAGTCAATTAGCTATATTATAATTTTCTGTTTTTAAGCATTGCCCAGAAAAAACAGGAGCAGGAAGTAAATATTATTTTTGAAGATAAGCAAAATTTATAATTATATTACCAAGGAATTACTTTTATTCCCTCAGTTCTTTAAGAACATACTGCAATATACCACCATTTTGTATGTATAATACTTCTGACTCTGTATCAACACAGCAAATCAGATCTACCTCTATTATAGGATTATTTTCTTTTTTAATTTTTAATTTAACTTTTTTCTTAGGGGTAATGTTATTTAATTCCTCAATATCAATAATTCATCACCATTAAGATTTAAATCCTCAATATTTCCTTTCTCAAGAACCAAAGGAATCACTCCATGCCAGCCAAATTAGAACGATGGATACGCTCGAAATTTTCAGTAATGACCGCCTTTACTCCAAGTAAATTAGTACCTCAGTGCTACTTACACTATTTTCAATCAAGATACTTAGTTGCAGGACTGTCTTTTGCAATAAAACCGGCTGGGCTTTATATGATGGTCAGTTGTGATGTTATCACCCAATATAGCCAATATCCTAGCATTCTTAATATTATAATTGATTGTATTAGTTTTATTAATATCTTTAAAATATAGCGGATTTTTTATATAAGTACTATTTGTATCCCAGCTATGATTCGCACTCGAATTAACAGTAATTTTCTGCCACTCTTCTTTTTTGTTCCTGTAAACATCAGCATACTTGTTTTAAAACACCTCAGAGCTTAAATATTTACTTACAAATTCATTTATTTCCTGATCTGTTGGCCAAATATCTCTTAAATACACATCTTTAGTATTTCTGTTTTTAGCAATTGGTTCTGATATTAAATTAACATGAATAGACCCAGTAATTGCATAAGCCACACATAGCATTGGAGAAGCCAAATAATTTGCTCGTACTAATGGATGTACCAGACCTTCAAAATTTCTATTACCAGAAAGTACTGAAAAAACCAATTTTAGCTAAATATTGATCCAATTTTGTTAATTTAAAGTATTCAGTAACAACTTGTGAACCTGGAGCTAAAGAAGTTTTGACCCAAGGCTTGCTGCTTAAACCTTTTTGCACAGCATTACGTGCAAGCAATCCTGCTCCAATCATCACATACGGATTTGAAATATTTGTGCAACTAGTAATAGCGGCAATCACCACATCACCATTACCTATGCTATATTTCCTCTCTCCTACAGGAAATGACTTACCAACATTTGTCTCATTCTTATTCAAATCTAGTAAAGATTGGCGAAAATTTGCAGAAGTTTCAGCAAGCCTCATTCTATCCTGCTGGCATTTTGGGCCAGCGATAGTTGGTTCAATAGTTGCAAGATCTAGTTCTTAACACTTCGTTAAATTTTATCTGCTCATCAGGATTATACCATAGACCTTGCTCTCTAGCATAAGCTTCTACTAGTTCTAGATGTTTTTTGGTTTTCCGGTTAAGGCTAAATATTTCAAAGTCTCAGCATCTATTGGAAAAAACCCACAAATAGCACCATACTCTGGCGCCATGTTAGCTATTGTTGTGCGGTTTGCAAGTGAAAGAGCAGATACGCCATTCCCGTAGAACTCAACAATTGTAATGCCAACTATGATATTTGCTTCTTTTAGTATACATGAGACTTTTTATATTAATATACTTGCTTCTATTTTTTTATTAGAGCTACCAATCTTTTTACTATCAAGTACTGCTATTAAAAAGCGTTATTAGCTATCAGTAATCTGCTAAAACTTGTATTTACATAATTTTTATTTTGTATATCGAGATTTTTAATATTTTGCCTTATTATGATTTTTTTAGCAAAATACTTTGATAATAGATTCTAGATTCATCAATATGATATCTTCAGAATACATAATAAAATATTTTTATGGATCAAAAGCAGAATTTATTGTTAGAATTTTAAGTTTATTTGCCTCAATTTTTGTAGTGGCAGGACAGATTAAGGAAATATCTGTTTTTGTATCTCATTACTCAGAATTGGATCAATATTATGTCATAATTATAGCTGGGATAATGGTTGCCCTATTATACTGCTATCGGAGGTGGTAAGGGTAGTAGCTATTACTAATAATCTTACCAATGGATCATAATTATTATTACTTTACCTATTATTGTTTTTATAGTTAGCCAAAAAGCTGGAGGATTATCTGAAATATTTAAAAATATTCCTAATGAAAAATTATTGATAATTAGACATCTTGCGTTATTTTTTGCTGGCTGTACGCTATTTCTATGGATACACCCGCTGCTCATACAATGTTATCTCATGGCTAAAAGTTCTAACAATATTAAATCAATGAGATACTTGGTATTGGTTTTAGAAGCTTAATTGTTTCAATGATTTTTAGCTGCTGGAATGTCAACTGCTGACTCACATTTAAATGCTGCTTCTGTATTAATCACTAAGCATATAATCGCAAAACACTTTGATATTTCTGAACCCAGGGCCCAAATTATAGTATTGAGATTTATTATAATAGTGCTGGCAGTACTTATGGCTTTTTTCTGAAATAGAAATTGTCCACATAGTCATGCATAGCTTTTATTTTTGTGTGGGGAAGTAGGATTTTCTATACCTATGGCCATTGGATTACTTAAAATGCCAACAACACCACTTATTTATTGGCAGCCATCCTTAACAAAATTGTTAGCCTCAGCAATTGACAACTTAGTAGTTATAAAGTAACATTCCTTTGGTTTAATTACTAAGTTTTAACAGCTATTAAAGGAATTTAAATATGGCAACACCGTTAATGCCTAAAGCTACAGCAGTATGGCTAATCCAAAATACATCCCTAACTTTTAAGCAGATATCTGATTTTTGTGGCTTGCATATACTGGAAATCAAGGGTATAGCAGATGGAGATGTTGCAAAAGGAATTATCGGCCTGGATCCAATTGTTCAGGGACAGTTAACTCAACAAGAAATAAAACGTTGTGAAGCAAATCCAGAAGCTACTTTATCTTTATCTGAGTCAGCTTTAAGACTTATTCATGAACAAAAGCAGAAAAAAATTTCTAAATATACACCAATTGCAAGAAGAGAAGATAAACCTGAAGCTATAGCTTGGCTACTCAAAAATTGTCCAGAATTAAGCAATGCTCAAATTGCTAAACTAGTTGGTTCAACAAAACCCACTGTACTTTCTATACGTGATAAAACTCATTGGAATATTGCTAATATACGTCCTAAAGATCCAGTGCTGCTTGGTATTTGCTCTCAAACAGAACTTAATTTAGTATATGGTCAAGCCAAGGCACGGGCGGAAGCTCTAAAAGACTCTAAACTTGAAAATAAATAATTAGATTAAACATTTAATATCAATTTAATAAATTTAGGCATAAACTAAAGGAGAAGGTTGTATTTGTCTTGTATGCTTGATCTAATAAAAACAACCAAGTCTATCATTCAATCTAAATTTGGATTGTTTTTATTTGTTTATATTCAAGTAATTTTGTTACTATTGGTAACTACTTTTTTTTCTTCAACTAAGTCTTCTCAACCAATAGATTTTTTTTTACTTAACGGAAACCATATAACTAGCAGGATACTAACTGCATCTGACTTTTCCCATTTCTTTTTATTAGTATTTTTAACTTTTTTAACTTTTACTTATATAAGTACCTCTAATATATATGTTACCATTATAAACAAGGAAAGTTATAAGCTCAGCAATCAGTTGAATTTTATCCTCAAAAATATATTTAGAATTATTTTACTACGCCTCAACCTTTTTCTAATCTCTATTACTGTATGTGGATTGGTATTTACTTTAATAAAGCTGCTTAGCTCATCTTCTATCCTTGCCTTAATTAGTATATGTTTTATAACATTATTCTACTTCACTCCAATTTTGCTAGTTGCTGACGTGGAATTGCTACTTAGCAAATCCTCCATTATGCAAGCGATAAAGAGGAGTTTTTTATTTGTTAAAGAAAACTTAGCAGCGTGTATGAAGATTTCTATTATGATTGCTATTTTATATATATCATTAGCTTTTCTACAAAACTCAATCGCTTATATAATACTTTGTTGCTTAGCAAACACTTTTGTTAGCATCCTATTCACTATATTTTATATACAAAACAAAAATAATTCTATTAATGATGAAATTTAACTTGATTTTTTAACTCTTAGGCTTTAACAATAAGCGCCATGTTATTGTTTTGATTTTGGGCGATTAGCTCAGTTGGTAGAGCATCTCGTTTACACCGAGAAGGTCGGCAGTTCGACCCTGTCATTGCCCACCATTTTGTCCATCTTTTTAGATGGGGATGTAGCTCAGTTGGTTAGAGTGCTGGCCTGTCACGCCGGAGGTCGCGGGTTCGAGCCCCGTCATCCCCGCCATTTATAGTTAGTGCCACTGCTGCAGATTCGGAGTCAATATTAATAATATATGGTTATTAACTAACCATTTATGATTAACTATTTTAGTGCATATTATCAAAAATAAATAATAAATGAAAAAAATAGGCATTATTGGAAGTTCAGGCCGTATGGGGCTACTAGTCTCTCAAGCAATTAAAATGGAGAATTATCAACTTGGTAAAGATTTCAATAGAAATAGTGAATATAAGTTACAAGAAGTATTTGTAGATAATGATTTTGTTATTGATTTCTCTTCGCCAAATTTAGTTAAAGCTACTCTCTCTGAGGCCTTAAAAAATCCGAAGCCACTTGCGATCTGTACCACAGGTTGGAAACAAAATGAATTTGAGAAAGAATTAGAAACCTTAGCGGAAATAGTACCTATTGTGATCGCTTCAAACACTAGCTTAGGAGCAAACTTACAACAATACTTAGTTTCACTATTATCTAAAATGCTAGATGCAAGTTATGACATTGATATTACTGAGAAACACCATAGAAACAAGATAGATATCCATTCTGGTACTGCTACATCACTAATTAATGAAATAAAAAAAACAAAGAAAGAGCATTTTAATATTGAGTATATATCTACTCCAATTAATCAAGGACCAAGACCCGAAAACTTTATAGGGATGCATGTTGAAAGAAGTGGGAATTTGCCTGGTGAGCATGAAGTAGTATTTACTAGTAATAGCGAGCTAATCTCAATTAAACATATCGCATTTAATAGAAATTTATTTGTACTTGGTACAATAAAAATTATTAAATGGATTGAACAATATCAACCAAAACCTGGCATATATTCTATGCGTGATGTACTTGAACTCAATGTAGGTAGAAATGTTAGATAAATCGCTTTGGACTGCAATTGTTACTCCTTTTGATGAAGCTGGCAGGAATATAGATTTTAAAAGCTTAGAAAAACTTTTAAAACTTCAAGAAATGACAAGAAATGGTGTAATCTTGCTTGGTAGCACTGGAGAAGGGCTTTCTCTTAGCAATAAAGAAAGACGCCAAATTATTGAATTTGCATTTAAATTAAAGCTAAAAATACCTCTCATGTCTGGAGTGCCAAGTCATAATTTAGTTGCAGGTCTAGAATGGCTAGAATTTTGTAATCAATTTCCACTAGCTGGTTACTTAATGACCACTCCAATATACACTAAGCCTGGGGTAATAGGTCAGACACAATGGTTCGAAAAGTTAATGCAAGCTTCAGAGCATAACTGTATGCTCTATAATATACCAAGCAGAGCAGGTATTAAGCTGCATGCAGAAACAGTGAAGAACTTAACTACTAACAAAAAATTTGCTGCCATAAAGGACTCAAGTGGTACCGTTGATAGTTTAGTTGAATATAAAATAGCATCACCAAATATTGCAATTTATTGCGGAGATGATTATATGATGCCAGCGATGTCGGCTGAATCTGCTCGTGGTCTTATTTCAGTTGCATCAAACGCATGGCCTATCGCAACTAGCAAATACGTTCAAATGTGCTTAAAGGGTACATGTGTAGACTCCAAATTATGGTGTCAAGCTTGTAAAGCATTATTTACAGCAAGCAACCCTATTCCTGTTAAAGCATTGTTACATCACTTAGGATTAATATCTCATGCAACCGTGCGCTTGCCGCTTGCACTTGCTGATTTACCATCAATAGATGAGTTAGCTTTAATAAATCAATTAATCATTAACTGGGAGAAGCATTATGCCTTATAGAGAATTTTTAGATTCATTAGAGTCAGGCAAAACTCGGGTAGCTCAAAAAATTGGCAGAGATTGGCAGGTCAATATTGAAGTGAAGCAAAAAATTTTAGAGATTTTTAAAAATACTAAAGTAGTTGAAATGAGTGGCTTTAGAGATAAGGAACCCTTAGCTACCAGAACATTTACTGAAGCAGATAATGTAAGAATGGCTCCAGGCGGAACATCTGTAAGAGCAGGTGCTCATATTGGTAAAAACGTTGTCATTATGCCACCTTCATACATTAATATAGGAGCTTACGTTGATGAGCAGTCTATGGTTGATAGCCATATTTTAGTTGGTTCTTGCGCCCAGATTGGCAAAAGAGTACATTTATCAACCGCTGTACAAATAGGCGGAGTTCTAGAACCCATTGGTAATAGGCCTGTTATCATAGAAGATGATTGTTTCATAGGAGCAGGAGTTATAATAACGGAAGGCATCATAGTTAGAGAAAAAGCAGTTCTAGCACTGGGAGTTAAGCTATCTGCCTCTGTCCCTATATATGATATAATCAATCAAACTATAATCAAAGGAGAAATCCCAGCTTTTGCCGTTGTAGTTCCTGGCACTAGGCCTGTTTTGTCCAACAATTGGGCCAAAAAACAAAACCTATCAATTGCATGTGCTGTTATTATAAAGTATAGAGATGAAAGAACTTCCACTGCTACTGCGTTGGAAAATATATTAAGATAAAGATGATGGTAATCAAGATATAGACGGCTAATGCAGGTTCAAATACAATTTCTGTATTATTATTAAGAAGCGGAAATGGGAGCTTTTTATCTATTACTTATTATAATGTTAGCTCTAGCCCATTGAGATAGCAATAGCAGACTTTAATAAAGATGGCATGCAGATACTTACTTCTTAGTCACTGTGTAATATCATGATAGGTTAGTTGAGAAAGCAAGCAGCTAATGCTATAAATGCCACAAGCAACGACTCAGTTGATGAATCAAACATTAATATTATAAGTATAATATGAGCAAAGGCAGAATCAAATCAGTAACTGAAGGAGCATAAAGTAAGGTAAAAAGATGGTCAGAAGAAACCTCTTGCTCTTTAAGAGATTGCTCTACTAAAAAAAAGTAAAAAATTTATCTTTGGGCCCATCAATATAAAGTTGGAAATAACTATGCTGACATTGTGGGGCTGGATTTTGTATTGGAGTTATACTATGTCCATTTTTACCCAAACTTTATGATGAAGCTCTGCGATAATTTGGCATTTCCAGTTTAAGAAGTTTATCAGCAGAGAACTATACGTTATTAACACATGGTTAAGCTATTATGCTTAAGGTCGAGGATATCAAATGCTGACTTTGCTATAATACTTTCAGTTTGGTTGTGCTTTAGATCATTTATAGCATTGAATGCTACTCTAAAGAATTTTTGAATATCCAAATCAACCAAAATTGTGGGTGATATTGTCATATTTGAAAATACAGCGAACGGCCACTGAAATTTATATGAGGAAGAACTTGGCAGTTATAAGAGGTAGCTAATTCTTGTAATGGAGAAAATTTATTGCTGCCTTATAAAATAGAAATGGTTATATGGGAGTAAATCTTGATTTAAAACTTCCTTAATCCATTGTTGAGTTATAATTAGAGTTTCAAGGGTGCTACCAGAATTGCTGATTACTAAAAACGCAGTCTCTTTTAAGATCATAAAATATCCTTAATAAGTTCATTCTTATGTGGATCTGGAGTGTCTAAGATGTGAATTTTGAAAAAGAAATCTTTTGCTTAATCCTAATAATAGGGCAGGACAGTTAACAGCTCCTCCCATGCCTATTATTACTAAAGCATTAAAATTTTTTTTATAGTATCCTTTAACTTTAATACTGTATCAAAATTCTGAGCTAGGTGGGATTCAAATAAGGGTAATATATCTGATATTACTATGCTTGTATCTATTTTAGTAGCATTTTTAATATTTGATTCATAAAGGTATGGGTAATTCATTATAGTTTACTATCTAAATTTACATTAGGTAGTCCTAATGCTTTAATAAATGCACGGAGTTCCTGCCTTGCAGCTACAATTGAAGCATTAAAGCGCACTTTATTTGTAAAGCCAGCATCATTTAAAGTAAGTCCATGTAAGAACAGCTCTCTAAATATCACCCTTTCGCTAAATCCTGGCACTATCCTAAAGCCAAAGTTTTTGGACAATTTCTTAATTGCCTTTTCTATATTGCGTTTATTAATATTATCCGTTGAAGATGTACGGTTCCGCATAATAATCCAATCCATTTGTTTGTTTTCACGAGCTGCTTTTTTTAGTTTTTGCTCCCAAACCATGGCACTATATATTCCTGGTTTGATTTTTTCTAAGTCATTTACTTCTATCTTACCAAGTAAATTAACATCAATAAAGCTATCATTAATCGGAGTCATGACGGTATCAGAATAAGAATGAGCTAGCCTGCTTAAAAAAGTATCACTTCCTGGGGTATCTATAATTATGAAATCATTTTGATTTTGAAGCTTAGAAATTAACTCAGAGAAATTTGCCCCTTCCTCAGGTTCTGCTTGTTGAAGATTTCGCTCTTTACTTTTTTCGAGCACATGGTGATCTGGTAAAGTAAGCTTTATTCTTTCACTTATGGTGAATCTTTTTCTATTATCGATATAAGTTGTCAATGATTGTTGACGGTAGTCTAGATCAATAGAAGCAACTTTAAAGCCGAGCTTTAATAAGCTAATAATTAAGTGTATTGCAGAAGTTGTTTTGCCAGATCCACCTTTTTCGTTTCCTGAGACAATAATATGTGCCATATTTATATTTTTAATAAAAAACTGATTAAACTATCAGAATCAACCAAGACTTCTTTACCTGTTTTCATACCTTTAACCCTATATTGTAGTTGTTGCATTTCCGTATCTCCAAATAAAATAACAGCTAAAGCGTTAAGCTTATTTGCTTGTTGCATCCTTTTCTTAAGAGAGGAGTTATAATTTAAATATATATTAAAGCTGCAACTTCTTAATTTTTCCGCAATTTTTAACGCTTGTTTTTCCGCTTCTTCGCCAATTGGTATAAGATGGAAATTTTTTTGCAAGCTTACTTCACTGTTTTCTTTTTTATGAAGCTCAACAAGACGCTCTATTCCCGCAGCAAACCCTATAGCATTGATATTAGGACCACCCATCAGTTTAACTAATCCATTATATCTACCTCCAGCTAAAACTGTACCCTGACTGCCGAGCGATTCTGTGGTGAATTCAAATACGGTGTGAGTATAATAATCTAAACCCCGCACTAAGTTAGTATTGGTTTTATATTTTATGCTTAAAAACTCTAATAAGCTGATAACTTCTCTATAATATTTATCTGCTTCTTTGGTTAGATAATTTAAGATAGAAGGAGCTTCTTTTAGAATGTGTTTATCATTTTGATCCTTAGAGTCTAAAATCCGCAAAGGATTGAACTCTAGCCTACGCAAGCTATCTTCTGATAAAGAGTGCTTATGTTTTTGTAAATAAGAGATCAGAGATTGAGAGTAATTTTTACGGCTTTCTAAGTCACCAACTGTATTAATTTCAAGATTGACTAAATGTTCTAAGTTTAACTCTTTTAATAGATGTACAGCAAGTGAGATGATCTCTATGTCTGATTTAGGATCATTTGGTCCTAAGAATTCAAAATTTATTTGGTTAAATTGCCTATATCTACAATGTTGAGGCCTTTCATGCCTAAAAACTGGTCCATAATTAAAGAATTTTAAAGGTAAGCTTTGAGTAAGCCCGTTTGAAATTATGGCTCTTACTGTTGCTGCTGTAAATTCAGGCCTTAATGTGATACTAGTTTTGTCCCTATCTATAAAGGTATAAGTTTCCTTCGAAACTACATCAGATGTTTCTCCAAGTGTGTGGTGAAAAACGGAAGAATTTTCAAAAATTGGAGTAATAATTTCTTCATAGCAGTACAAATTTGCAATATTCTTGGCATAATTAATAACTTTATTGAAAAAATATAAATCTCCCCTTAAAATATCTCGTGTGCCGCGTATAGGTTGAAATGTGAAACTCATATTATTTTATTTTGTCTAATTTTGTATTACTTTTAACGTATTTGAAGCTAGATTATAATAATATTGGTAAGCAGTCATTAGAAAAGTCTCTTTTTGATTAATTTATATTGACCAAAGCCGCATCTTTTTGTATTAACAACAATAGTTAATTTTTGACTCATTCTTTTAGGATTTATTATTATGCATGGAGAATTTATGGATTTATTGCATCTTGGACCGTTAGCTTTAATTGCGGTTACCGTTATTGCTACTCAATTTTACAAGACTTTTACTAAAAAACCAGTCAATACTAATCTGCTTTCATCGCTCCTTTTAGTGTTGTGTTCGGTTGGTATAGTTTCTGGTAATCATATTCATCACGGAGAAATGTTAAGTTTTTTAGATCCGTGTTTTGGTTATGCAGCTACACTGATAGGTATTGTAATTAATTTAGTTAGATTTAAAGTTAAAGTAAAAGCTTAATAGCCTTTATTAATTGAAAAATGATAAGTGAGAAGTTTTATGCTTTTCTCTTTTTTAAGCTTTTGTATTAAATTATAACAAATTATGGTTAATTTGGTTAATTACACTCACATATTCGAAAAAGCTATTAGAAGTGTGAGGGAAGGGGGGAAGGTATAGGGTTTTTACAGAAATAGGGTGTAAAGTCGGTCAGTAGAAAATTTGATAAACAAATTATTGTCTTTTGTAGTAATGAGATTATCTTGGTATGAGCCAGCATCTAATTGTTGTCGATATCACTAATTGAGGTTACTAAAAAATGTGGCGTTGGGGCTGGTGGAGCTCGCAACATATCTGGAACAAGCTCATATATAGTAGAGTTAAAAGTTAGAATTTATAAATCTTCACAATAAAGAAGCTGGATTAGTTTTTACCTCTGATTATGTTGCAAATCAAGCAACTTTCACTACTTTAGCTAAAATTTGCCAGACTGCATAATATTTTCTGACGAGTTAAATCACACTTCAATAATACAAGGTATAAGAGAAAGTAGGCCAGAAAAGTAAATATTTTCCTATAATGACCTTAATTACTTAAAGTCTTTATTAGGTCAATATCCGTTAGGAAAACCTAAGTTGATGGTGTTTAATCTGCCTATTCAATGTTAGGTGATATGACCCCAATCGGTGAAGTATGTAATTTAGCTAAAAATATCAAGCTTTAACCTATATAGATGAAGTTCACTCTGTAGACTTATATGGTAAAGGTGGAACTTGCATGGCAGAAAAGCTTGGAAGTTATGGATAAAATTATGGATAAAATAAGACATTATCCAAGTGAACCTTTGGCAAAAGCTTATGGAGTGATTGCTGGTTATATAGCAGCCAAATTGGTTATAGTGGACGCAATAAGAAGTTTTAGCTCCATCCGGCTTTATATTTACTACTGCTTTACCTTCTGTTATAGCTGCTGCAGCTACTGCTAGTATTTGCTATTTAAAAAATAATGAAGAAATACGGAATAAATCAAAAAGCTGTTAGAAAAGTTAAGGCTAGTTTTAAGGAGATCTAGGTCAACCTCTTAGATCATGGTACTCATATTATACCTATTATTGTCCACCAATTAAGCTCTTTCAAAAGCTGAAAACATAAAAGCCCCAGCTAAGTCTGTGAAGAAAAACCTCATAATACTGGCCGCACTATATAATGCTAGAATTTATAATGCTAGAATTTCATGCAAGCAGTAAAAAGTTTGTGAAATTTATTAATAGCAAAATACAAGGGGTGAAGTAAAAGCGTGCCTTATGGAGTGAAAACAAAGCTCTTTAAGCCATATGTTTATAATGAATTTTGTTAGTTTTGTGTTATGGAAATACTCATTACCAGTATTTAAAGACTTAATAAAAACCATTTAGAAACTAAAAATACGAATTTAGGATAAGAAGAGAAGAGAGTAGAAAATTGAGAAAAGAAGGTTTTGCAAGGAGTTAGTTGTTGAAATATATAAGATTTATTCAAAAAAATATATACTCAATATGAAGAAATGTATCATAACTTTCTTTTATATCCTAGGAACTGTTAACAAACATGAATTTCAATAAGAGATAAAGCAATAAATCTCAAGAAAGTAGTATCAAGTTTATCAAAATCACATAGCTGATATGCTTAGCATCTTCAGCATTGCACAAAACACTTTATAGACTAATTTTTTGGGGCCTGCCTTCAATAGGCGTCGTATGCTTTTCTATTATTGCTAATATCTCTTTGTTAAATAGATCTTCTGATATTTGATATAGACGATCTAACATTTTTTCCTTTTTAGATAATAATATATCACAATCCTTTCTTAGTTTAACCTATTTGTTAACAGCTCCTATTATAACTTTATTATTACATACTGACCATCATGCTATACTTTTATTTATCACCTTAGAAAGATTTTAAAAATTTATTATCTATGTCATTTATCCTGTAGATATAGAGGATATTTCGAATTATCGAGCTACAACAAAACAATATAATTATGTTCAAGATTAATATTACTGCTAGCCATAATGTTACAATTAATTTAAAAGGAGTAAATTACAAAAGTAAAAAATTTTTGGCAGGAGCGAGAGGGATCGAACCTCTAACCCCCGGTTTTGGAGACCGGTGCTCTACCAATTGAGCTACACTCCTAGAACATAATAGGGATTTAAATTTCAGCAAAAATATTTCTCTACTTATAGTATTGCAAAAAATCTAAAATCCCCATACATTTGGTTTTATTTCCTGCTGCATAGCTTTAACCTATTCAATAATTTCTGCAACAACACCCGCACCAACAGTTCTACCACCTTCACGAATTGCAAATTTTAACCCCTTGTTCATCGCTATCGGTGAAATTAATTCTACGGCGATTTCAGTATTATCTCCTGGCATTACCATCTCTACCTCTGCTTTCAAGGTTATGGTGCCAGTCACATCAGTTGTTCTGAAGTAAAACTGTGGCCTATAATTTGATACAAACGGTGTATGCCTTCCTCCTTCTTCCTTCTTCAAGATATATACTTCTGCTCTGAATTTCTTATACGGCTTAATTGTTCCAGGCTTGGACAATACTTGCCCCCTTTCTATTTGATCTTTCTCTATTCCCCTTAACAATAATCCCAAGTTATCTCCAGCTTCTCCTTGATCAAGTAGTCTTCTAAACATTTCTACCCCAGTACATGTTGTCTTGCTACTTTGAGCTTTTAGCCCTACTATCTCTATTTCTTCACCTACCTTGATAACTCCTTGTTCTACACGACCTGTTGCCACTGTTCCTCTACCAGATATTGAAAATACATCTTCTACTGGCATTAAAAACGGTTTATCTATATCACGAACAGGTAGTGGAATATATTCATCAACTTGCTTAATTAATTCTTTAATTGCCTCTTCTCCAAGAACTGAGCTTTTACCTTCCAATGCCATTAATGCTGATCCTTTGATAACAGGAATTTTGTCCCCTGGAAATCCATATTGATTCAATAAATCTCTTACTTCCATTTCAACTAACTCTAATAGTTCAGGGTCATCTACCATATCTACTTTATTTAGGAACACAACTAGCGCTGGTACTCCAACCTGACGAGCAAGCAATATATGCTCTCTTGTTTGTGGCATAGGACCATCTGCTGCGCTTACTACAAGTATTGCCCCATCCATTTGTGCAGCTCCTGTTATCATGTTTTTTACATAATCTGCATGCCCTGGACAATCAACATGCGCATAGTGTCTGCTTTCTGTTTCGTATTCAACATGCGCTGAGTTAATTGTAATTCCTCTTGCTTTTTCTTCCGGCGCTTTGTCTATTTCATCATATTTAACGTACTTTCCAAATATCTTCGTCAGCGCTGCTGTCAAGCTCGTCTTTCCATGATCTACGTGACCTATAGTCCCTATATTCATGTGTGATTTATTTCTTATAAATTTCTCCTTTGCCATATGCTCCTTTTTATTTATATAGTGGAGCGGGTGATGGGAATCGAACCCACACTACCAGCTTGGAAGGCTGGGACTCTACCATTGAGCTACACCCGCGTAATACCCTCAAGAACTTCCATTATGCTTACAACGATCATTACATAATGTCAAATTCCTGTAATCTTATAACTAATTAAAAGGTGGTGGAGGGGGTAGGATTTGAACCTACGAACGCATACGCGGACAGATTTACAGTCTGCTGCCTTTGTCCACTCGGCCACCCCTCCAATTTCCTGGGCCATTCAACCATACTTTTCTTATAATTGCAACAAAGTTATATAAATAATCCCTATAAAATAATTTTTTTGTTATAGATTTTGGAAATCAAAATAATGTAATTCCCCCATTAACGCTTTCATTTGAAATGTAGAGATAACTAAGGCTTTGTTAACTTTTTCTTGGCTAATTTGTGCTTCGAATAACCTTTGCTCTGACTCTAACAAATCAAGGGTTGTTTTTGTACCAACTTTGTATTCTTGTTGTACTCCCTCTAGCGCATCCTGTGCTGCAGCAAGAGCCTCTTTTACAGAATTAATTTGGGAAATTGCTACTTGATTCTGATTCCAAATCCGAACTATATTTTGCTCCACTTCGCCTAGCGTGTTATTCAAAATAGCCTCAGCGCCTTTAGCTTTATACCTAGCCTCTTTTATGTCAATATAGCTGTTACCATTGAATAGTGGTATTGATACTCTCAACGCATAAGTTCTACCTTTTGCATTAGATGACTCGCTATCGCTAATACTCATTCTAGCAGTAACGGTTGGCATTAATGCTGAAGCCGCAATGGCAACAGAAGTTTTAGATGCATTTAATTGTTCTTGAGCAATCCTAAGATTTAAATTAGCTTGTCTTACAGCACTTGCAAAGCTCTCAAAATCTTTTGGAGTGTTAATCTTATTTGCTTGTATATAAACTAAGCCATGCCCAGGTACCTTGCCGATTACATATGCAAAGTTAGCTTCTGCTGTTTTCATATCACCAAAAGCCTTTTCTTTTTCTGTAATAGCTTTAGCTAAGCTATGTTTAGCCCAAGATACATCTGTTTTAGTTACTTCGCCAACCCTAAATCTGATTTTAATTTGTTCTAACCTATTACGCATTCCTTCTTCGTTATTAAGGCTAATTTTATAAATCCTACGGGCCAAGATTACTTCATGATAAGCATCGACAACTTTTAAAAATACATTAGCAGTTTTAGAATTAAAGTCCAATTCTGCAGCATTTACACTACTGTCTGCTATCTTCATTTTAGCTAAAGTTTTGCCGCCTGCAAATAATTCTTGCTGAACATATAAAGTATTATCAAAATTATTAATATCGCTGTAAAATGTAATCGCAGAAGAGCTAACCTTACTTTCAGTTTTAGAAGTTTCAGCGCCAGCTACAGGCCAAAAACCTGAAGCAGCTTTATATCTATCTAACTTTTTTACAGAAAGGTTTTTGTCTATAATTTGCAGTTCCTGATTATTAAGCTTTGCATCCTCGATAGCATCTTTAATTTTATACTCAGTGTATTTAGCATTAGCAGAAATACCCAAAATATTTAAACATGTTACAAATATAACTAATTTACTTATATTCATAAAAATAATATTAAAAAATCACGCATTGAATTATGGAGCTTATAAACTATCAATAAACTTAAAGCAAGTTCATTTTATCCTTACACCATATTAGCATCAATATCAGCACTTTACCTAGGCAAAAAAATTACTACCATTTCAAAATTACTCATGGATAGTACTTACTTTTTCTAGTTGCCAAGAAGATAAATCAAACTTTTCTACTATTTATAGTAGATTCACCCTTGGGATTTAGATCGTAATACCTATAAGCAATAAATTTTTCTGTAAAGTTGTTTATTGACTGTTTTTCTTCTTTATGCAAATCATTATCTTATAATATCTCATAAAGATAATTTTACATTCATAAAAAAACATCCTTGAATTATAACATACTATATATTTATCAAATTATTAAATGGGGAAACATCAGCTTCTTAAATCTATAAACTATCTATTTATCTTTTTTATCACCCCAAAAATTTTTTACTCTCTGAAAAAAACTTTCTGATTCAGGACTTGAACCAGTTGAACTCTCTTTTTCAAACTCTTCAAGTAACTCTTTTTGCCTACTTGTTAAGTTAATTGGAGTTTCTAGAGCAGCTTTAACATATAAATCACCAAATATGTTATTTGACTTCATAATAGGCATTCCCTTACCAGCTAGCCTAAATTGAGATCCAAATTGAGTACCAGCAGGTACAGATAATATGGCAGTAGTACCATTTATACAAGGCACTTCAACTTTGCCGCCCAGTACTGCTGTGGTGAATTTAATTGGTAAATCACAATATAGGTCATTATTTTTTCTTTCAAAAATAGTGTGCTTCTTAATAGATATAAAAATATATAGGTCACCTGAATGGCCTCCTTTTAAGCCAGCTTCTCCTTCACCACTTACTCTGATCTTTGTTTCATCTTCCACGCCTACTGGAATTGAAACGGCAATACTTTTTTCTTTTTCAATTCTGCCCTGACCATGACAAGATTTACATGGGTCTTTTATGACCGAACCAGTTCCATTACAGGTTCTACAAGTGGTCTCTACTGTAAAAAATCCCTGTTGGGCCCTTATAGCACCAGTGCCTCCACATGCTAAGCAACTCGTATAAGCAGACTTATTAGTGCTACCAGTTCCGCCACAAAGCTCGCATTTAACTCCTGTTTTATATTTTATAGTATATTTTTTACCATGGTATGCCTCTTCTAAGCTAATGCTCAAATTATATCTAAGGTCAGAGCCTCTTATCGCATTACTCTTTTTCCTTGCACCTCTTGTTGAGGCTCCAAAACCAGAACCAAAAATGTTACTAAATACGTCAGCAAAATCAGAAAAATCATCACTGAATCCACTTTGGAAACCGTGACTAGCTCCAGTAGAACCATTTCCAACTGCAGCGTCGCCATACCTATCATATGCTGCTCTTTTTGAATCATCTTTTAGAATTTCATACATATCATTGAGTTCTTTAAATTTTTTTTCAGCTTCTTTATTTCCTGGATTCCTATCAGGATGATACTTCATTGCCAATTTACGATAAGCCTTTTTGATTTCTTCTTGGTTAGCATTTTTTGCCACCCCTAATATCTCGTAATAATCTTTCTTACTCATTGTTTCTAATTGCTTTTAGAAAATTAATATTTTTTTGCTTTAAATAGTGCTATTAATAGTTAATATCAAGATAAAAAAGTTAAATAAATTTAATGTCTAAAAAATTACCTTATGAGTTTTATAATCGGCATGTAGTTGAAGTTGCTAAAGATTTGTTAGGCAAGAAACTAGTATTTGGAAATATAGCGGGAATTATAACAGAAACAGAGGCTTATCGAGGTTTTGATGATGAAGCTTCTCATGCATTTAAAGGATCAACTAGTAGGTCAAAAATTATGTTTGGTAGAGCAGGATACACCTATATTTATATGACATATGGTATGTATTATTGTTTAAATGTTACCGCTGAGGATGTTGGCAAAGCGGGTGCAGTTTTAATAAGAGGATTAAAATTGCCAGAGATTCACTTAAATGGTCCAGGTAAGTTATGTAAATATCTTCAAATTACTAAATTACAGAACGGTATAGATTTGATTAATAATAATAAAATTCATATAGAAAAAGGGGTTAAGGTGGAACAATATACTACCACTCCAAGAATTGGCATAAAAAAAGCAGTTAATAAGCCTTGGCGTTTTTATTATCCTGCCTAATGATTAAAAAAGATTAACTTAATCCTTAAACTGAGCTTCTATTTGTACTAATGAAGATTGCATTAAACCTTTATCTAATTCCAAAATAACGTGTTGTTTTAAATCTTTACTTAACTTCTTGCGTAGCATTCCTAGAATCCTAGGAGGAGCGGCTATAATTAATTTATTATAAATTCTTTTCATGAATAAATCTTCAAGATAATAGATAACTTCTCTGGCAAATTCTTACATTTCTTGGGTTTTTATCATCAATATATAGCTCTATTATATGCCTTGTAGTGCCCCTGGGCCGCCCAGGATTTGCTTTTAATTCGTAGTCTAACTTTAGTGATCTTTTTATTTAACACTTGCTTATAGAAAAAAGCATGTTTGCTATTCATTAATAGAACTAGAGCTTCCTTATTCATCACCTTAACCTAATGTAAATAAATGATTCACTTATCTAGTGCAAGAACATATTGAAATAAAAGTCAATATAAAAAATCAAATTTGTTTTGTATTATAAGTTCAGCTGGTAATCTCAACAGTATACTGCAATTAAAGAGTTAGTAGATAAGGTTTCATTTGGAAAAGAGTTAGTAGTAACTTTACTGTCGTCAAATCAACAAGTTACATATTGAACTAAATTCATATACAGAAGAAAATTCACTCAACTAGATTTAACTAATAATACTTGTTCTATATTATTAACAACTTCATTTACGATATTAATGTCCTTCCCTTCAACCATAACTCGCAACAATCTCTCAGTACCAGATTTTCTGACAATAATTTGTAAATCTTTATTGTCAGATTGTATCTTTTCTATTGAAGATAAAATTCTCTGATCTTCTAAAGGGTTATTTCCAGTAAATTTTATATTTTTTGCTACTTGCGGATTAAGAGAAAACATTTTTCCTATATAACTTGCTTTCTTCCCAGATTGTACAAGCAAAGAAAGCACTTGTAAGGCTGCTATAACACCATCACCAGCAGTTGAATAATCGCTAATTATGATATGGCCTGATTGCTCTCCACCTAAATTACACTCTCTTTTTTTCATCTCAGCTGCCACATAACGATCACCAACTTTAGACCTATAGACCGCTATACCATGTCGACCTAAGAAATCGTCTAGAGCTGTATTTGAGATCTGAGTTACAACAACTCCAGATTTTAAAGATCCTGCTTGATTCATATATAATGCGATCGCAGCCATTAAATGATCTCCTGATATTACTTCTCCTTTTTCATCACATATCACCACTCTATCTGCATCTCCATCAAGTGCAATTCCTATATCAGCCCTTGTTTCTGTGACTTTTTGAGATAATGTAAGGAGATGAGTGGAGCCGCAATTTTCATTAATATTAAAGCCATTAGGCTCGCAGCCGATTGCAATGACTTCAGCACCGAGCTCCCATAATATAGTTGGAGCTAATTTATAAGCGCTACCGTTAGCGCAATCAATAACTATTCGAAGTCCGCTTAAAGTTTTGTGTTTTAAGAAAGAATTTTTTACAAATTCTATATATCTACCAAGAGCATCATCTAGTCTTGCAGCTCGCCCTAATTTATCAGGTGCAGCTAAATTATTTTTTAGCTCTTTACTTAAAATTAAGTTTTGGATCTCTATTTCGCATTTATCACTTAATTTATTACCTCTGCTATCAAATAGCTTTAATCCATTATCATAATAAGGATTATGGGATGCTGAAATCATAATTCCAAAATCAGCACGCAAAGACTTAATCAACATTGCAAGTGCAGGTGTTGGAATTGGTCCCAGCAATATCACATCAACGCCTACAGAAACTAAGCCAGAAGTTAAAGCAGGCTCTATTAAATAACCAGATAACCTTGTATCCTTTGCTATCAAGACTTTGCTTCGTTGATCAGGATTAGAAAAATAAATGCCTGCAGCTATACCAAATTTTAGCACTAGCTCAGGCGTAATAGGATGCTGATTTACTAAACCCCTTATTCCATCCGTTCCAAAAAGATTTAAAGACATAAAGACTTTTCTTTAAGGTATAGCAGTTACTCAATAGATTTTCAAGTTTAATAACTCTTCTACTACTATATAATAAGTGCATTCCTACCATATTTTCAGCAATTATAAGAAGGACCCAGCTTGTTATTTGCAAGATTGCGCTAATCTTAGGGTTTTACCAGTTTTTACCAGTAATTATAATATATAATAAGCGATTGATTAATGAGCAAAAACCTTAGGATATATACTATAAATTCATATCTTACATTAGGGTCTGGAGAAGGAATAGACTAAAGATTAGACTTTAGGTCAAGGTTATTAGGATCAATTTTCAATTTAAGATTGATATCAACATTACTATTTGGATCAACTTAAGGGTAGAAATTTAAAACTAGCACCACTTGTACTCCATCCTTATATTAACTGATGACGGCTTGATTATTAGTAATGAGTCATTATATTAAAAATATATGCACAAAAAAATCAGGAAAGCAGTATTTCTAGTTGATGGTCTTGGTACCAGGTTTTTACCAGTAACCAAATCAATGCCTAAAGAGATGCTTCCTGTGTTAAATAAGCCCTTCATCATGCTTTTGAAGAGGCAAGAAATGCAGGGATTGAACAATTTATTTTTATTCAGGTAGAAATAAAAATTCTATAAATGATCATTTTGATCACGCTATTGAATTAGAGAACTTTTTAGAATTTAAAAATAATAAAGATATGTTATTTCTGTCTAAAGATTGTTTGATTGAGCCTGGTAGTATAGTCTTCTTAAGACAACAGATGCCTTTAGGGCTTGGTCATGCAGGTTGGTGTGCAAGAAATATTATAGGCAACGAGCCTTTTGCTGTGATATTAGCTGATGATATGTTTATAAAAGATCAAAGAAGCTGCATCTTAACAAGAATGATTCAGTACTTTCAATATGATATTAATGCAAATGTTATTGGTATTTCTAAAATTGAGATAAGCGAAAGTAAAAAATATGGTATAGTTAAAATTGGGGATGGAGATATTGTTGAAGATATGGTAGAAAAGCCAGAAGTAAGTGATGCTTCTTCTGATTTATCTATAGTTGGAAGGTATATATTACAACCAGATATTTTTTATTATCTGAAAAACACTGAAGCAGATAAAGGTGGGGGAAATACAGTTAACTAATGCGATGAAAAAAATGTTGGTCAATAGTAAGTTTAGAGCATATAAAACTGATGCTTATAGAATAGACTGCGGAAATTATATGGGATATTTAGAAGCCAATATAAGATTTTCTTTGCAAAATAGCAAATTTTCTAACTCCTTAAAAGAAATATTAAAAAATATATTAGGGTAATATGATGGATCAAACTACTCATTATATTGAAAGTCTAAATAAAGAGCAAAAAGAAGCGGTGAAAAATTTAGATGGTCCATTGTTAGTTTTGGCTGGCGCTGGAACGGGGAAAACTAAAGTTTTAACCACTAAAGTTGCACATATATTAAAACAAGGTAAAGCTCTTCCTGGACAAATATTAGCTGTTACTTTTACTAATAAAGCGGCTAAAGAAATGACTAATAGAATTGAAGCTTTAACTGGTAGCTCTATATATTGGTGTGGAACTTTTCACTCGCTTTCTGCAAAGATACTAAGACAAAACGCGGCCAGAATTGGGTTTTCTTCAAATTTCACTATTATTGATATTGATGATCAAACTCGGCTTATTAAGCAAATTTTAAATGATTATAATATAGATGAAAAAGGTAATCCTGCTAAAGTACTAGCTTATATAATAGGTAGATATAAGGATAAAGGTTGGTTACCAAACCAAGTGCCAGTTTCAGAAGAAGGACAATTTGCAAATGGTATGGGGATAACTTTATATTTAGAATACCAAAAAAGACTACAACTTTTGCAAGCTATGGATTTTGGCGATTTGGTATTGTGGACCATAGAGTTATTTAATAATAATTTAGATGTGTTGGAATATTATCAAAAGAAATTTAAATATGTTCTAGTTGATGAATATCAAGATACAAATGCATCTCAATACCTATGGCTGAGATTGTTAGCTCAAGGTAATAACAATGTATGTTGTGTTGGGGATGATGATCAATCTATATACAGCTGGCGAGGGGCAGAAGTTAAAAATATTTTACGTTTTAATAAAGACTTTTCAGGTGCTAAAGTTGTAAGGCTTGAGCGTAATTATAGGTCTACCCCTTCTATATTGCATGCTGCGAGTGAATTAATTTCAAATAATAGAAATCGTCATGGTAAAAAACTTTGGACAGAAGGTATAGTTGGTGAACCTGTGAAACTTAGCATTTTTCATGATGATAAACAGGAAGCAAGAGAAATAGCAGATGAAATTGATGCCAAAAATAGACTCCATAATCTTCCTCTTTGCAACATAGCAATTTTAGTTAGAGCTGGTTATCAAACTCGAAGCTTTGAAGAGAGTCTTAATTATATGAAAATCCCCTATAGAATAATAGGAGGGGCTAAGTTTTATGATAGAGCTGAAATAAAAGATATGTTGGCTTATATGCGCCTTTTACAAAACAATGATGATAGTCTTGCTTTTGAGAGAGTTATCAATACGCCAAGAAGAGGGATTGGAGATGCTACGGTTTCTGAAATTAGGCAACATGCTAAAGAACAAGAAATTTCGATGTTTACAGCTGCAAATTATTTAATCAAAAATTTCTTGATTAAAGGAAGGGTTGCTTCTGCTATTGCAGAATTCATTGTTAAATTATCCACTTGGACTGGGCTTCTTAGTAGTTTGGATCATATGAAAGTCGTTGAAAGGGTCTTGGAAGAAAGCGGGTATAAAGAAATGTTAAAAGCTCAAGAGCTTGAAGAGGCTAAAGATCGACTTGATAATATAAAAGAATTGATGAGGGGAGTGGGCGAGTTTCCTTCTTTAGCTGATTATTTAGAGCATGTTAGTTTAGTCACCGACAACGATTCTATGGCTGATGAAAATAAAGTGAGTATACTTACCATGCATGCTGCAAAAGGCTTGGAGTTTGATTTAGTATTTTTGCCAGGCTGGGAAGAAGGTATATTCCCAAGTTCTAAATCTGCTTCGGAAAATAATGGTAGTGCGCTAGAAGAGGAAAGGAGGCTCGCTTATGTTGCAATAACTAGGGCAAAAAAATATTTGCATATATCATATGCATGTAATAGGAGATTGTTTGGTGCTTACCAATCAAGCGAGAGTTCTAGATTTATAGATGAATTACCTAAGGAGAGTTACGAAATTATTAATAATTTTAGTAATCAAAATCGCTTTGACTATAGTAGTAATATTAAGTTTGATAAGCAATTCAACAGGGACTACGGGAAAGTAAATTCCACACTATATAAGTCAATAGAGAAAGCGAAAGAAGACAGCAGCTACTTTAAATATGGACAAACAGTTAAGCATAAGAAATTTGGAAATGGCAAAGTTTTAGCTGTTTTAGAAGGAAATATAGCACAAGTGATGTTTGATGCATATGGTTTTAAAAAAATCTCTATAGAATTTCTTGAGATGCTGTAATGCGTAACAAATTAATTATCCCAAACCATATAGCAATTATTATGGATGGTAATGGCAGGTGGGCCAAACAGCGAATGATTCCCAAGAAATTAGGGCATAGGCAAGGAATGGTTGCTGCTGAGAAGATTGTTGAGGAATGTAAAAAAATTGGTGTAAGTTACCTGACTTTATATGCGTTTTCCCTCGAGAATTGGTTGAGGAGAGAAGAAGAAGTTAATGATTTAATGCACCTTTTGCGGGACTATTTAAATAACCGGATCTCTGAATTAGTTGAAAGTGGTATCAGATTAATTTTTATAGGGAATAGGAAATTATTGCCCACTGATATACAGCAAAAGATGCTAGAAGTTGAAGATATTTCCAAGCAAAATAATTTTACTCTAATTATGGCAATTAGCTATGGAGCACGTGATGAGATTCGAAGGGCTGCTTATAATATGGCAGATTATATTTTACGTAATAAAATCAGCAAAGTGCCTGATGACATGTTTGAACGTTTTATTAATCCTTTTAATATACCAACCCCTGATCTTTTAATTCGGACTAGCGGTGAACAGCGATTAAGTAATTTTTTATTGTGGCAACTCGCATACAGTGAATTATATTTTATTGAAAAGCTTTGGCCAGATTTTGATAAAAATGATTTGATAAAGGCCATAGAGGATTTTACTTCAAGAGAAAGAAGATATGGTAAATAGTAAAAATAAGAAAATGCCTGAAGTGATAAAAAAATTCTTAAAAGCTGATATTTTAAAAAGATCTTTATCTGCACTAATACTTTTACCGCTTTTTTTATTTGCTCTATATAAAGGCGGTTTACCTTATAGCATTTTGATTATAGTGCTAGGCTTTATTATAATTTATGAGTGGTTTTCTATAGTTTACAGAGCCAAAAGTAATATTATTAAGCCAAAAAAAAAATATAAGTGGTATTTTTTTGGTATTATATATAGCCTCCTTACAGCTATATCTATACTGTTTTTAAGGAATCAGCCCAGCATCAAATTTGCTTTTGATTATAAACTGCTACTGTGGATATGTATTATAGTTTGGACTACAGACATTGCAGCATATTTTGTTGGTATAACAGTAGAAGGTCCCAAAATACTGCCAAGAGTTAGCCCCTCAAAAACTTGGTCAGGTTGCTTTGGGGCTTTAGTGTTTTCAGTTTTGAGCCATGAAGTTGCAATCAGGACTGTTGTAACCGAACTATTTAATCCTCAAATCAATATTTTTGTCACATGGGGGGTAGTCATTTTGACCTCTCTAATATCGCAAATAGGGGATTTTGCTGAATCAGCATTTAAAAGACACTTTCAAGTTAAAAATAGTAGCCATATTATACCGGGACATGGTGGGGTTATGGATAGAGTTGATGGCTTAGTAATGGTTTGTATAATGTGGTTCATTGTATTTGTTTTATCTATAATTTTTAATTTTTAATGCAAAAAGAAATTTTAATACTTGGTTCAACTGGCTCTATAGGGGAAAGCACATTGAGCGTAATAGATCAGCATCCTAATAAATTCAAGATCAAAACTCTAGTTGCCAGGTCTAATATATATAAATTAGTAGCACAGGCGAAGCGCTATTTGCCGCAAAATATAGCAATAAGTGATGAAGCTAGTTATAAGCTTCTAAAAGAAATGATGCTCAATTTTCCAAGTATTAATGTGGTAAGCGGAAAAGCGGCTATTAATGATCTTTTAAAGGAACAATATGATGTTGCAGTAGCTACAATTGTTGGCATGGCATGCCTTGAGCCAATAATGAAAGTCATACCGCATACCAAGATGCTTGGCCTTGCCAATAAAGAAAGTATAGTATGTGCTGGTAGCCTTTTAATAGATTTTGCGAAGCAGCATAATACTAAGGTCATACCTATAGATTCTGAACACAGTGCTATATTTCAGGTTTTTGAAAAAGAAAATGCCGCAAAAATCAATAGAGTTATATTAACTGCTTCTGGTGGGCCATTTTTAAATAGCTCGATTGAAGAAATGAGGTTAGTTAAACCAAGCGATGCAGTAGTTCATCCGATATGGAGCATGGGGGCTAAAATCTCTGTCGATTCTGCAACTCTAATGAATAAAGGATTAGAATTAATTGAAGCTCATTATCTTTTTAATATTGAGCCAACCAGGCTAGAGGCAGTAATCCATCCGCAAAGCCTAGTACACGGCTTAATTGAATATTTGGATGGTTCAATATTGGCTCAAATGTCTGTTCCTGATATGCGCACCCCTATTTCTTTGGCTTTAAATTATCCAGAAAGACTTGATATCAAGCATCAGAAAATAACTTGGAAAAAGCTGTCCTCAGTACAATTTTTTGAGCCAGATGAGTCAAAATTTAAGTGCTTGAAGTTAGCTAAAGATGCATTGAAAAGCGGACAGGACAGGTGCATTCAACTCAATATAGCTAATGAGATTGTGGTTAATTCCTTTTTAAACGGCGAATTACCATTTTTAAAAATTCCAGAAATAATAGAAGAGGCTTTAAATAGACTTCCTAATACTCCAATTAATACAATTGAAGATGTTTTTTTAGTGAGCCAAGGGGCAATTACTGAAACTGGAATGCTCTTGCAATCAAAAATACTAAAATAATACCTAAAAAGATTTTACTTCAACAAAGGTGACCATGCTGGGTCAGACGCATTAGTTTTAACAGGAATTAAATGTTCATTATAACCTGCTACATTAATAGAATAAATATTGCTAGTCCCGTCTGGCTTTTGCCTGGTGAACATTATAACTCTGCCATTTGGCGACCAGGTAGGGCCCTCGTCAAGCCAGCTTGTAGTTAAAAGTCTTTCTCCACTACCATCAGGCCTCATGACTCCTATGTAAAATGTACTACCTTCAATTTTGGTAAAGGCTATAAAATCTCCCCTTGGAGACCAAACTGGAGTTGCATAGGTGCCGCTGCCAGAACTTATTTTTGCTATATCAGAGCCATCTCTATTCATTGTATAAATCTGCCTCCTTCCTGCTCGATCAGAATTAAAAACTATTTTACTGCCATCTGGCGAATAAGAAGGGGAGGTATTAATTGCGCCTATATCATGGGTTAGCTTAGTTGTTTTGCCATCATCTAGGTTAATTTCAAAAATATTTGTGGAACCATAATTAGCAACTGACATAATCGCAAAATTGCCATCAGGAGAAAAGCGCGGTGCAAATGAAATACCTTTAAAATGCCCAACTAATCTTTGCCAACCTCTTTCTATATCTAATATATAAACATGAGGAACTTTATTTTCATATGACATGTAAATTGCTCTTTGGTTTTTAGGGTCGAACCTTGGCGTTAAAACTAGGTACCTACCGTCAGTTAACAGTTTAAAATTTGCCCCGTCTTGATCCATGATAGCTAAGCGTTTTTTCATATTCCTACCTCTACCCAGGTGAGATACAAATAAAATCCTGGTATCAAAATAACCGTTTTCTCCGGTAATTTTCTGGTAAATTCTATCAGCTATCTTATGTGCTAGCCTTCTCCAAGATTTTTTTTGTACCTTGTAGGACATACCTTCAATAACAGCTTCTTTGTATGGGTCCCATATCTTAAATTGGACAGAAATTTGGTTTTGTTCTATAAACTGAAGTGCTCCCCCAACAACTGCCACAGCATTAATCTTCCGCCAATTATGATAACTTAGTGTTTTATCTATCAAAACCTCTTCTAAAAAAGAAGCCCTATCTATAGCCCTGAATAAGCCTGAATTTTCTAGATCATTTAATACCACATCCACTATGTCTCTACCTACTTGCTTTTCATCCCAGCTATCTGCAGCAAATGCTGCAACAGCTATGGGCATAGGCTCGAGAGTACATTGATTTATATCGATCTTTAATACTGCATAAGAAATTTTAAAGCAAAAAATGCTGTAAAAAAGCGTTATAGATATTATTTTCCCCATATTGATAAGTATACTTTACACAAGTGGTTTACATATACTATATGATATAAAAATATGCAACTTCAATAGATTTTCTTTTAGCACTGTTTATTATGTTAAGATATAATGTATAGACAATGATACTTAATATTGAGACATTATTTCTCGTATTGGATACAATATATAATGATTTCGAGACTTATATATGATAAAAATACTTTTAAGTTGCATTTTTTCAATGAAGTACCATGCCAGATTTAAATAGAATTATTGTTTCATGTGAGAGTTGTGGTGCGAAATTTTATGTCAGTAGTTCGGAAATACACAGTACTGGAAGATTTGTAAGGTGTACAATCTGTGAACATGAATGGTTGGTCAAAGCAAATGAAAATGTGCCTATTGCATATAATATAGAGAATAAGACTGAACAAAATATAGTTCTATTGAAAAAAAATAAAAAGTATTTATACAGTGTTATACTTCTTTTGTGTTCATTTTTGTTATTAGGGTTCCTTTATTATTTTGAGAAATTTCAGTTACCTAATGATATAATAAACATTCAAAAAAATTGGGCTAAAGAACTAGCTATACAGGACGTATCATACAAATTTATTGATTTTTATGAAGCACATGACTCCCTTGATAGATATAAGAGATTTCTTTTAGTGACTATATCTGTTGAGAATTTTACAGATGTAACTAAGCTCTTAGAAACTGTACAAGTAGTGGCTATGGATAAGAATAAGCAACAATTAATGCAAGTTACAGTATCTCCTCATGAATCTATACTTCCACTTCGCACTTTTGATCTTACCATTAAGTTACCTTTTTATAGAATTATTCCAAAATATGTTAATGTTATTGTTAATAAACAAAAATCAAAAAGAAGAGACTTATTCAACCAATTAGAGAGATTAATAAAAATTAACGTATTTGGTAATTGATATAATTTATGTAGCGATAAAATTAGGATGATAATTAATATTTTTTCTATAGAATTGTTTTTATAAGTATATTAAAAATAGAGGAAATATATGTCAAAGAGTGACGACATGTACCATGCTTTAAGTGATATAAAAAACTTAATGCAGCAAAACAGTACTTTAACAAGTATGAAGAATGACATATTAGAGTTAACTAATCTTGTTGAAGAAAATATTGATCAGAATACTAAGGACACTCCTAACAAAAAAGTTAAAGGTGTCTTAGGTAAATTCCAGGTGACGGAGAGTCAGCTAACTTCTACTCTTCAGGAAATATTGAGGCCTTATTTGAAAACTTGGCTTAATGATAATCTACCTGGTATAGTTAAAGAAGTAGTTGAACGTCAAATCAAAATGACTATGGACGAGCCTAATAGGAAATGAGAGGATAAAAATGCCTTTTAAAATAGTATTATTACTATTATATAAGAAATTTATTTTATTATTTTGCTGTGCTCTTTTTATAGCAAATATAACTTATTGTATTGATTTAGGTAAATTCTAAGCAACAGTTAAAATGTATACCAAGATTAAAAAAAGAAGCATCTCCAAAGAAAGCTAGAGTTAGCAAAAAAGATAGTGTGAATAATAAGCTCTAAAATAGAGTTACCGGAGCCTATGTCTTTTGAAGAAGTTGATAATCTTGGTTTAAATCCTAGATTAGTGTATGATTATAGAGATCAATATCTACCTCCAAATATTTGAAAGGATATACTCCTCTGATGCAGTCAGTACTCAAGAAAAAATAGATGTAGCACGCTGTTTAATAACTAGGGGGCAAATTTTAATCAGCAGGCAAATGATGGAAAAAGCTGCTTTTACACTTATAGCAGCATAGTCAATGATGCGGAAATGTTTAAAATGCTCATTGAGGCTGGAACAAATACTTATATACAGATACAGAAGATAAAAGAGCACTCCAATGTATAACGAGCTTGAAAATTGGCCTTCCAACTTGCTCTTTACTATAATAACATGAATGAAGCATTACTATCATGTTCAGAATTTAGGTATATTAGAGTGTGTTAAGTTTGCTATTGAGCGCAGAGCAGATATTAATGCTGTGGATAAAAATTGGAATACTGCATTAATTTTAGCTGCACAAAATGGTGATGAGCAGGTTATTAATCGGCTTTTATATAAAGGTGCAACGCCAGGTAAAATAAACATTAGAGGAGATACAGCAGCATTATTAGCAAGATGTCAGGTTATAAAGATATTGTTGATGCATTAGAAACAGCAGAGATACAAGAAGAAATATCAGGCCATAAACCAGAAATAATCAAAGAGCCTCAAAAAATATTCGCACGCCAAAACCTAAAAAATTGACTATACGCAGATATTGTGATTAATACTAGGTTATAAAAGAAAATAACGCCTTGAGTATTATTGTTCATTTATTTTGAAGGCTTTATATATTAAAAATGTGTTCCAATAAAAGAATGTGTCACTCTACCCTAACTCTTTAATATTTTGCTCTATTTTATTTTTCATTTTACCAACTAAAGCAACCGCGAATAATCAATTTAATATCTCACTATATCCAACAATTGGGTCTTTTGATGGGAGTGAATTTATTAGTAATTTAGTTGATATAAAGTTTAAGCACCAAATTAAGCAAGATCAAAGTGATTATGGTATTCAAGTAAATCTAAATAGTAATTTCTTAGCTAGCGATTCTAATAATTTTAGTAGGATACAAGCTAGAGCTTTTGGGTTTTTTGAAAGTGAGTATGGTACTATCCAAATAGGAAATAATTTTGGAGCCCATTATTTGTTTCAAGCAGATGATTTTAAAAATCCGAATTTTTCTCAAAGCATAAATTTTTTAGAATTAAGCATAAAAGATATAATAAGTAATGAAGCTTACTCCCCAGACCTTTATATATATTCGCCAGGGCTTTGGAGCGATCAACTACATTTACAAAATCAATGTAGTGAAGGAAGCAGAATAGCTAGTAAGATAAGTTATATATCTTCTTTAAAATATAACTTAATTTTTGCAGCTTCTTTTATACCAGATACAGGCGAATCTATTAAGATCCACAATACTTATAATTTTGGTAAAAATAATGCCTTTAAGGACGTGGTTCAATTAACACTCGGATATAGAAATCAAGTTAATGATCTTGATTTTAGGCTTGCTTTTGGAATTGAAAGTGGCAAGGCTAAGAATGCGCAAAGTACTAATTTATTATTTTTGCCCGATGAAAGTTCACTCATCAATGCTAAACAACAAGAAAATTTAAAATCTTGGGATTTAAGTGCTCAAGCAGCGTATACAGGATTTAATTTAGGGTTTTCTTATGGTAATAACTATAAAAGTGGGCAATATTATATTGATAACTGCCAAAACGGAGTATATTGGAATTTAGGAATCTCATATTCAATTTTTAGGTTTTCCGTATCTTTATCTCATTTTAATAGTCAGAATATAAACGGAGATTTACAAAAAAGCTCTTTAACAGCTGTTTATCATATAAAAAAAGGAATACACTTATTTACAGAACTTTCACAAATTGAACTATTTAACAAAACAACTACCCCTTTTAAATCGTCAAGATTTAATTGTTTTCTAATTGGTTCTAAGATTAGTTTTTAAGAAGGTATTTGCAAAACACAAATCTATCACACTACTACCTATGATATCTCTTGATGATTATTTTGTTAACTTTGCTTAAGAATTGCACTTTTTGCTTGCCGGAACCATAATTCTTTTACCATTCCTTGGACTTGTAACTTCTCTACTATGTATTCTATTACCTTGAGAGAATCAAAACAGATTAGATTAATTTAACTTTTCCTCCACTTCTTAATGCTTTCTTTAATTTCTGTTTTTTCAACTCTGTGTGGCTAGCAATTATTGCTACAAGTTCTACCTTATTCATATTCCCTTAAGTAAAATAAATATATTAACAATAATATGATTAGCAGTAATACAGTGTTTTTCTAGAGGTTTTACATACAAATTGGCAGAAATTTTGGTAGTATTAATTTAATTATAATATCTTATAATACGTCCTGACAGATTTTCCAATTTCCGCCTATCTAAGACCAAAGGCTATGTAACAATAAATCACTGATGTTACGCAGTTAGTATAATTATTGAAATGAGAGAAGAAATTGTGTAGAAGAGAAAGAAAACTAAGGTAAGTATAATGATTGAAAGAAAAGTTACTAGATATTTATACTGATTATCTAATTAGTCAGAATAAACAAGCGACAGCAACAGGATTATCAGAGTGACTATCAGGAGAATTAAGTCACAATCAAATTACTAGATTTTTGCATAGCGGAGCATATGCTTCCAAAGAATTATGATTATATGCTAAATGGCCAGTAAGAGCATAAGCAAATATCGATGAAAGAGTATTGGTTATTGACAATTCAGTTAAAGAGAAAGCGTATACAGACGGAAATGAAGTAACTTGTTGGCATTATCTTATATTAAAAGGTAGGCATATGAAGATAATTAATCTTTTGTCTTGCTTAATACGTTACGGTGATGTTAGTGTTCCTGTGGGTTATAAAGAATTATTTCGTAAACTGGTTAAACAAACTATCAAGAATGAAATAAATTTTGCTTATATACTAACAGATAAATTAAACAAGTATTTATTGAATCATTAAATATGGAAGATAATAGTATTATAACAGTTTAGCTTAAAGAGATTGATTTTTTAGTCAAATTATTCAAGAAAGTTTTCACAAACGATAATGGCAAATAGTGTCTAATTACATTTCAAGAATTTAAAAATATGACTACTAATTTACTTACTCCTTAGTTACTGCATAATATCAGTTATTAACAGAATAATTTACTGCATTTTTAAACTTATTCATAAATAACACCGGTAAATATATTGATATTCTTCTAGAGATTAATTGATAGTGCTGACGTTAGTGCATTGTTTTATTTAGATACTTGAAATAAATCTTGGAAGTTACACCTCTAAAATTGATTTTCAAAGAATTAAGCCTTTTCTTTAGTTTTTAATGACTTTTTTAAGGCAAAGTCTCTTTTTAGCTTTGAAAGATAGTCAATAAATACTATTCCGTTAGTGTGATCTATTTCATGTTGTACACAAACTGAAAGAAGACCATGCTGAATATCAAGCTTTTCTTCTATTCCCTCATAGTTAATAAATTTCACTGTAATATCTGCAGAACGTGATACTTCTGCAAAAAAGCCTGGCACTGATAAGCATCCTTCTCTAAACTCTGCTAATGTTTCCGATTTTTTTATTATTTCAGCATTTATCATAAAAAGAGGCATCTGCATACTATTAGCTAATCTTCTTCCTAAGTCTATGACGATAATCTTTTTTAAAACTCCTACTTGAACAGCAGCAAGACCAATACCATTATTGTGGTACATTGTTACAAGCATATCATCCATAAAACTTCTCAACTTGCCATCAATGGAATCAACAAGTAAAGACTTTTTATGTAGTAATTGGTCAGGTTCTACTACTATGTCCAGTATATTAGGCATAATGGATTTATTATATATTTTTTAATTGTTCTATTGCATTTTTTATCTATTGGCAATTCCTTAATAAATTAATTTCTCGCACGCTTTCTTTATTCTAGCTAATGCTACATTCAGATTTGACTCAGAAGTTGCAATATGACATTCTAAAAAATCCTTCCATGCTAAAAGCAGAGCCAGGAACTACCGCCACTAAAGCTTCTTCTAAAAGGTACTCTGCTATATCAACTGATAAATTTATTAAAGAGCCTTTTGGAGTTTTTGTTCTAAGCAATCCTAAATGATTTAGAAATAAGTAAAATGCTCCAGATGGCTTAGAATAAGATAAGCCTGGGATATTAGCTATACTATTCAAAACTAAATCTCAACGTTTCTGAAATACATTAGTATTTTTACAAACTCTTGCGGCTCTAAAAGTGCTTCAACCCCTGCAGCTTGGCTAATAGAGCAAGGGGTTGAGGTACTTTTGAAATTGAACAATTTTGAAAGCAGCTATAAGTTCTTTAGGCCCTACAGCATACCCCAATCTCCAGCCAGTCATTACATATCTTTTTGATAAACTATTGATGGGTTAATATTCTGACTATATAACTTTGGTTCTATAGCCCTAAGAATATTAAAATGAAATTGATCAAATATTATATGCTCATATATGTCATTACATAATATGTAAACTTGCGGATATTTTAAAAGTAGGTTTGTGATTTCTTTTAGTTCTTGAGCTGAGTAAACCGCACCTGTTGGATTGCTTGGAGAATTAAGAATCAACCATTTAGTGTTTGAAGTAATAGATTTTTCCAAATCCTCTGGCTTTAATTTAAAGTCACTAGACATAGTATACTCTTAGTGGTTCCGTTTTGAATTGCATTAATTGCAGCTAACTTAATATTATCTGGTGTATCCAAAATCTGGTTCTCCTGCACTTAATGAGATGACATTAATACCAGCTGCCTTCATGGCCATAGCTTTTTTTGCTATAGCTAGCGTAGTGGAAGGCTTTATTTGTTTTACTAAGCTCGAAATAATTTTAGCCATGTCAGATTGTCTATATCAAATATCAGAAGATCTAATTAGAAAATTAGCACAGGCCCATGCAACCCTTATTCATAATAGCTTTATAGCTTAAATGGATAAAATTTCCTTAGATTTTTGAGCAGCAAGTTTTTCTACTTTGGCGCTGAAGTTATCAGTGATTTTCTGTATATCGTTACTATAGCTTTTAAATTGATCTTCAGATATTTCTTTTTCTTTTTCTAATTTTTTGAAGCTATCTATAGAATCACGCCTAACATTTCTAAGTGCTATTTTTGATTGTTCTGCATATTCATTAACTTTTTTACTTAGCACACGTCTCCGTTCTTCAGTTAAATCTGGCATCGGAATTCTGATTATTTGCCCTTCGCTAACAGGATTTAATCCAAGGCCAGAACTAGCTATTGCTTTTTCAATATTTTTTATTACTAATTTATCCCAAACTTGAATAGTGAGCATTCTTGGTTCTGGAACAGTCACAGTACCTAGTTGAGAAACTGGCACGAAATCTCCATAGGCTTCCACTTTAATAGGGTCAAGCAATGAAGCAGAAGCACGGCTAGTACGAAGGCCAAGCAAAACATGTTTGAATGAAGTAATCGCTCCATCCATTCTCTTTTTAGTATCTACAATAATGTCCTTGGGTTGTGTCATTGTGCTATTCCTCGTTTAACAATAGAATATGTTCCAGTACCATTTAATACTTTTAATATTTCGCCTTTTTTATGAATATCAAATATTAAAACTGGAATGTTATGGTCCCTAGCAAGAGTAATTGCTGCTGTATCCATTACATTCAAATCATTTACAATCACATCTTTATAGCTTATATTATCGTATTTTTTAGCAGTTATATCAGTTTTAGGGTCTGCTGAATATATACCATCTACTTGCGTACCTTTTAAAATTGCGTCGCAATTAGTTTCAGCTGCCCTAAGCGCTGCTGCTGTATCAGTTGTGAAAAATGGACTACCAACTCCAGCAGCAAATATCACTATTCTGCCCTTTTCCATATGTCTTATAGCGCGTCTTCTGATATATGACTCTGCTATTTCTGTCATGGAGATAGCAGATTGTACTCTTGTGAAAACTCCTAAATTTTCAAGTTTACTCTGTAGAGCAATAGCATTAATAACGGTTGCAAGCATGCCCATATAATCACCACTGGCTCTTTCTATACCAAGACTCTGAGACGTGGTGCCTCTACAAATGTTGCCACCGCCAACCACAATGCAAACTTGATAACCTAAATCATGAATAGCTTTTATATCTTTACATATCTGAGTAATGATGTCGATGTCGTGACCGAACTTGTTTTTACCCATCAAGGCTTCACCTGACAACTTAATCAATATGCGATGATATTTATCAACCATAATATTAATAACAACGAAATATGAGTAAAAAAGGAGCTTAAAAAGCCCCTTAAATTTTTTTATCCAGCCATTGCAGCAACTTCTGCTGCAAAATTGCTTTCCTGTTTTTCTATCCCTTCTCCAAGTTCATATCTAATAAATTTTGTAACATTAATCTCAGAACCAACATTCTTAGCAACATCAGCAATCAGTTGAGAGATTTTTATTTTATTATCAATTGCATAAGCTTGTTCAAGCAATACTACTTCTTCATAAAATTTACGCATACGGCCTTCAACCATTTTTTCAACCACGGTTGCTGGCTTTCCTGAAGCAAAAGCTTGTTCTGCAAAAATAGCTTTCTCTTTTTCAATCAAAGCTTGATCAAGTTGCTCAATATTAAGCGATTCAGGCTTTGCTGCAGCTACATGCATAGCAATTTGTTTAGCGAGCGCTTTAACTTTTTCTGTAGCAGAATTGGATTCCAATACTACTAAGACACCGATTTTGCCCATCCCTTCAGCTATGGCACTATGTATATAAGAGCTTATAACACCAGAATTAAGAGACACATAATCCAGCCTTCTTAACGTTAAGTTTTCTCCAATTGTTGCAATATGCTCAACTATTTCTTCTTGAACTGTTTTAGAGCTATCGTAAGAAGACTTAAGAGTCAATAAAGATTCCATACTTTTTATATCATGATTTAAAGCCTCAGTAGCTAAATTTCTAGCAAGCGCCTGAAATTTATCATTTTTTGCCACAAAATCTGTCTCTGCATTAAGCTCGAGAATAACTGCTTTATTAGGGGCAGCTGCTAATACGATTACTCCTTCAGATGCAACCCTACCAGACTTCCTGCCAGCAGCAGCTAATCCTTTTTTTCTAAGCCAATCCATAGCTTCTTCTATATTTCCATTACACTCTATGAGAGCTTTTTTGCAATTCATCATACCTGCACTAGTTTTCTCGCGCAGATCTTTTACCATACTTGCATTGATTTCTGTCATAAAATACCTTCTACCTCATTACTCTTTTTCTGCATAGCTAAATCTTCTATAAGAGCTTTTTCTGCAGCACCTATATCAATGCCTGCTTTAATCAAGCTTTGCTGTATACCTTCAAGAACAGCTTCTTGAGCTAAATTCATGTAAAGCTTAATGGCTTTTGAAGCATCATCATTTCCAGGAATGACATAAGTAACCCCTTCAAGGCTCGCATTGGTGTCAACAACAGCAATTACCGGTATATTTAATTTATTTGCCTCTTCAATAGCAATCCTTTGTTCATTGGTATCAATAACAAATATGAGATCAGGAACACCATTCATATTTCGTATACCGCCAAGCATTTTTTCTAGTTTATCTTTCTTCTTAGTTAGATTTAATCTTTCTTTTTTGGTTAACAATGAATCCTTGTCAGCAAGCTGCTTTTCATATTTCTCTAATGTTTTTAAAGATCTAGAAACAGTATGCCAATTTGTTAACATACCGCCTGGCCAACGATAATTAACATAATGTTGACCGCATTTTTGAGCGTTTTCTGCAATAACCTCAGTAGCTTGCCTTTTTGTCCCTACAAAAAGGATTTTACCATTTTTGGTAGCAACGGATTTTAAAACATCTAAAGCAACATTTAGCATATAATATGTATCCTTAAGATTAACTATATGCATATTGTTGCGAACTCCATAAATGTATTGAGACATTTTTGGATTCCAAAGATTTTTCCTGTGACCAAAATGGACTCCAACTTCAAACAGCTGTTGGATTGTAAATTTTGATTGATTCATTTTAATTCCCATAAAATTTTGGTTTATTCCTCTGCAAGTCAAATCACCACTTTAAAAGCAGCACCAAACATAAAAACCCGCATGTGAATTTGCATTAAAAAAATGCATGGGCAATTATATAACTATTAATAAATAAACGCAAGTCAAGATTTATAGCTTGCAGTGGTATCGGTATCATTCGAAAATAATTTTGCTATTATGGGTTAAGCACTTCCTAAGAATCTAAGCTTAATTTTAAAGAATTTTCAGGTAATATAGATGAGTAATCGGTACTACCAGCTTTAAATTTATCTTCGTATTCTTTCTCGTTTTTGTTAAATTTGAAATATCTATCTCATCATAGTTATATCTCCTAGAACTTCTTTTAAAATCTTGCAAAACACTGATTAAACCGTGTGTAACTATTAATATTGGAGCAACTCGTCCTATAGAATTTACCGCACCAGGCTCAGCTTGCTTTAACTATGATTCCACAAATTAGCTCTAAGTTCTATTGCATTATGGTGTAAGCTATTAATCCTACTTGAGAGTTCTTCTGATTGTTAATTCTACTCACATCAGTAAGCTATATGATAACAATACATATGGTTGAAGTATTTTGCTAACTCATCGATCTTTCTTGATAGTACTGCACGAGTTGCATAAAGATATATCTTGTCAGCTCCCAAGGTTTTCAATATTCTAGCAACTTCTATAAAGGTTTTACTAATATTGCATATATCATCTAATATAATATAATTTTTCCCTGGGCAGTCCAAAAAACTTGCAAATGTATTATTTCTCCAGTTAAAGAATATCTGGTTTTATTTGTATATAACTCCCCTTACATACAAGTTGCTGATAAGATATCTAATTGTTTTGTGCATTTTAATCAATTTTTGCTTATAGAATTACTATATCCAGTTTTTATACTCATCAAAATTATTAAATTCACTACTACTTTGATTCCTAAGGCTTTCCCTGCGTTATTTATTCTACCTTGTTAAAATAGGAGAGATAAGGAATAATTAGGGTGATCATTGTAGTGTTATCCACGCTACGTACTGCATCAACAATCAGTAATAGCTTCATTATATCATCTGCAGTGTTTAAACAAGCTCTTATTTCAGTCCTATTAATTTAATGCCACTCCATACTACCTTTATTGCTAAGAAGCATTATCTGAGGCTCTTTTGTATCACTTTTTACAATAGCTTTAAACTAAAAGTAAAAACTGTTAATAATTAGCGCTTTTTATTGCTGGACAGTATAAGCTTTTATTGCTATAAGGAGCCATACATTCAACACCATGGGACCTTAGTTCAGTTGGTTAGAACGCACCGCTCATAACGGTGTTGTCGCAGGTTCAAGTCCTGCAGGTCCCACCACCTTTTTTATGACTATGAAGAAAAAGCTTTCCATTAGAACTTATGGCTGCCAAATGAATATTTATGACTCCATTCGCATGGGTGATCTATTAAAACCTTATGGATTTGAAGTAGTTACAGATACTCATGATTATTCAGAGGATCCAGATATGATCATTTTTAATACTTGTCATATTAGAGAAAAAGCAGCTGAGAAAGTTTACTCTGAATTAGATAAAGTGAAAAAAAAGAAGGCTATAAAAAATAAAAATGGTCAAGAGATGATAATTGTTGTAGCTGGTTGCACAGCTCAAGCAGAAGGGGAGGAAGTTTTTAGACGTGCCCCTTACGTTGATATCGTAGTAGGCCCCCAATCATATCAAAATTTACCTGTTTTATTGGAACAGGTACGAAGAGATAAAAAATGGGCAATTGATCTTGAATTTAAAGAAAATGATAAGTTTGATTTGTTACCAGAGCATAACGAGCTAAAAGGCCCTTCTGCTTTTTTATCAATCCAAGAGGGTTGTGATAAATTTTGTCATTTCTGTGTTGTTCCTTACACACGAGGTAGTGAATATTCAAGGAAAGTGCCTGTAATATATAGGGAAGCTTCAAAATTAGTTAGCCTTGGTACTAAAGAAATTAATTTACTTGGACAAAACGTTAGCGCTTATCATACAGAAGTCGAAGGACAGCAATGGAATTTAGGAAAGTTAATTAAACATTTGGCTAAGATTAAAGATTTACAACGCATCCGTTATACAACGTCCCACCCAAGAGATATGCTTGATTCTGATTTACTTTCCATGCACAGGAATGAGCCTAAGCTCATGCCCTTTTTACATTTACCGGTGCAATCTGGTTCTGATAAGATATTAAAGGCAATGAATAGGCAGCATAGTAGAGATTTTTATTTTAAAATTATAGATAAATTTAGAGAACATAGACTAGATATAGCATTTTCTTCAGATTTTATAGTTGGATATCCAGGAGAAACAGATCAAGATTTTAGAGATACCTTAGATCTAGTAAAAAGAATTGGTTATGCTCAATGTTATTCATTTAAATATAGTCCACGACCCGGGACTCCAGCTTCAGTTTTAGAAAATCAAGTACAAGAGGATGTTAAGTCTGAGCGCTTGTATATACTACAAGAACTGCTCGCAAAACAGCAACTAGAATTTAACCAATCAATGGTTGGGAAGGTATTGCCTGTTTTGCTGCAAAAAGATGGAAAAAAAAGGGGGCAACTTATTGGTAAGTCTCCTTATATGCAATCAGTTTTTATAGTTGCGCCAAAGGAGAAAGAAGGGCAGGTGGTTGATGTTTCAATAACTGAGGGGTTTCAAAATAGTCTTGCTGGAGTAATATAATTTATCTATATAGTAACTTGACATAGGATAAAATTATTAACATGGATGCACTGACTCTTGCGCGCATACAATTTGCAGTAAACATCTCTTTTCATATACTTTTTCCATCCCTGAGCATAGGGTTAGGATGGTTTTTATTATTTTTTAAGATAAAGTACACTAAAACTGGTGATGAGGAATGGTTTAATGCATATAAGCTTTGGGTCAAAATATTCGCTCTGTGTTTTGCGTTAGGGGTAGTGAGTGGCATTACAATGTCATTCCAATTTGGTACAAATTGGCCAGGATTTATGGAGAAGGTTGGTAATATTGCGGGGCCCCTTTTAGCTTATGAGATTTTAACTGCATTCTTTCTCGAAGCAACATTTCTTGGCATTATGCTCTATGGATTTAAAAGAGTATCTAATAGAGTACACACTTTATCGATATTCTTAGTTGCGGTAGGGACAACTCTTTCAGCTTTTTGGATCATAACATTGAACTCATGGATGCAAACTCCTAGTGGGTTTGTGATAATATCAAATAAAATATATGCAGTAAGTTGGTTTGAAATCATATTCAATCCATCAATGCCTTATAAATTTCTTCATATGATGCTTGCTTCTTTTTTGACAGTAGCTTTTTTAATAGCTGGAATTTCTGCATACTGTAATTTAAGAGATAGATCAACTAGTAGCTTTCATTTCTATACCTTGAAAACTTCAATATATACTGCTGCCATATTAATCCCCATACAAATTTTGATTGGAGATTTGCATGGTTTAAGCTCTTTTGAACATCAACCAGCTAAAATGGCTGCTATAGAAGCCATATGGGAAGATGAAAAAGGTGCTGATTTCAGAGTATTTGCTATACCTAATGAAGAGAAGAGAAAGAATGATTTTGAAATCACTATCCCCCATCTTTCCAGTATACTCTTGACTCACAAACTTGATAGTAAAGTTAAAGGAATAAAAAGTTTTGCATATTATCCGCCGGTTGCTCTTGTATTTTTTGCGTTCAGAACTATGATCTGTATCGGCCTGTTAATGCTACTAGTATCTTGGACTAGTAGCTTTTGTTTGCTTAAAAATAAGCACTTATCAACTTTAAAGTTGAAAGCACTTACTTATATGACTTTTAGTGGTTGGATTGCACTTCTTGCTGGCTGGTATACAACAGAAATTGGACGCCAGCCTTGGGTTGTTTATAATATACTTCTCACTAAAGAAGCAGCTGCACAAACTGTCACGGAAGGTATGATAGCTTCATCGCTTACTCTTTACATTGTTACTTATGTTTCTTTAGTAATATTTTTTATTCTTTTAGTTTTTTATTTAGCAAGAAAATCAATATATGTGGGTATAGAACTGCCTAAGAAGGATGGGGGTTAAAATGGAGTTCTTTTCTAATAGTGAGTCGTTACCAATAATTTTTACCTTTTTAATGGGGTTGTCAATTTTTATGTACGTTATCCTAGATGGCTATGATCTTGGGGTTGGCATGGCAATGAAATATGCGACTTTGCAGGAACGCGACATTATGATTGCTTCCATTGGACCATTTTGGGATGCTAATGAAACTTGGTTAGTATTTGGTGTCGGTATACTTCTTGTTGCATTTCCAATGGCTCATGGAGCCATACTAACGGCTTTATATTTACCAGCGGTTATAATGTCCATAGGGTTAATTCTGCGTGGTGTATCGTTTGATTTTAGAGCAAAAGCTCAAGCTAACCATAAAGATAGGTGGGACAATTGCTTCATCATAGGGTCAACTCTAACTTCGCTGGCTCAAGGTTATATGTTGGGCTCTTATATTACTAGATTTCAAAGTGATATATGTTATTTATCGTTTAATTTGCTGGTGGCAGTGTGTCTTGCTGCTGGTTATTTGTTTGTTGGATCAAGCTGGCTAATAATGAAAACCTCATATGAATTACAAAAAAAGCAGTATCTTGGGCTCAATCAAGTATATGGTTTACTGTTGTTGGTATGGGCATGGTTTCAATTGCAACTCCCTTGCTTACACCATTTGCGCAACTTCCCATTGAAACAACCTAACGAGGTTCAGGCATTTGAGCATAAACTTTACGAAGTGCAGATGCCATTTTATTGGTTAACGTACCAGCGACTATCATAACATCAGATTGTCTAGGGCTTGGTCTGAAAAGCATACCGTATTTATCCATGTCATACCTACTTGCAGCAGCTTGCATCATTTCAACAGCACAACATGCAAGCCCAAAGGTCATGGGCCATAACGAGGAACTTCTTGCCCAATTAGTAACTTTATCTATTTGAGTAATAATAAAACCACGATCTTGTATTTCTTCAGCTGCCTGGTTCAGTACTGTATCTTGTTGTTTCTGAATAAAAATTTTTGTTGGATTTAACATGAAAAAACCGCTTATTAATTTTTATTCCTAATCCAGAGCTCCATTTTTCCACTCATAAATAAAACCTACTGTTAAAATAAAAAGAAATGTAATCATAGAAACAAACCCTACAATTCCAAGTTGTTGCATTACCAACGCCCACGGGAACAAAAGTGCAATTTCTAAATCAAATATAATAAAAAGGATAGAAACTAAATAAAACCTTATATCAAATCTTGATTGTTCATTAGTATTAAAAGCCTCAAATCCACATTCATATTGAGATAACTTTTCCCTATCGTCCCTTATTGAAGATGCAAAGAATGGGACTACCAATAAAGCAAAGGCTAGGGCTAGGGCTATAATCAAAAATATTAATATCGGCATATATTGATACAGCAGACTATTCATATAAGCTTCACCTCTAATCAAGCATTATGTTCCTCGTTGCCGCAGGTAATTTAACAGTTATTCCATCCAACTTTTCGGTCATTATAATTTGACAACCTAACCTAGAAGTTTTTGTTAATCCAAAGGCAAGATCTAACATATCTTCTTCTTCTTCTTTCACTGGGTCAAGCTTTTTTATATCTTTTTCATCAATTATTACATGACAGGTAGAACAGGCTAAAGATCCCTCGCATGCTCCTTCTAAGTTGATTTTGTGCTTGTGGGCAATTTCTAATATAGAAAGACCTATAGGAGCTTCCACTGTTGAAATGGAATCATCCTTATTTATAAAATTAACTTTTGCCATGTCTACTTTTTTGCTTTTTTCTCTACAGGTTTCTCTTCTAAAGGTTTCTTCACTGCTTCATCTTTAATAAGTTCAGTAACAGACTCTCGACGAATTCTTATCTTAACATTTGGAGCAACTTCAACACCTAATATATGCTCTTCATCACTTTTTACGGTTCCAATTATGCCGCTACCAAAAACCACTGTACTACCTTTCTCCAAAGCATTAATCATATTTTGATGTTCTTTCATCTTCTTCTGTTGAGGGCGTAGTAATAAAAAATAAAAAACAATCATTATTAAAGCAATTGGCATTAAATTGCTTAATAGAGAGTTACTTGATAATGCAGTAGCCTCTGCAGCAAAAGCTTCAACAACGAATAAACTCATCATACTTATTACCCAAAATATTAAATACCACCAGCGTATTCTATTAAAATAGAATAAAATGAGCAAGAAAATTTTTCCTATTAAGTTAAATTGCTAAAAAATTAAATATTAAATGCTTCATATTCCATCACTGAACTTCAGTGAAAAATCCATATTGCTAAAATAATTTAGTGGACGATGATCAAAAAGCTTGGTATACAGGAAATAGTGAATAAGCTGAAATTGGTAGATATTAACTCTAATAACCTTTCTAGTGGTATAGGAATTTCTCTCTTAAAGTTTAAAGAAGGCTTATAATATTAACTTCTTTAATTTTTTAGGACATGCAGAAATAGCTCCAACTAGAAAGGCAGACCTAAGTAATCATTTTAGCTGGAAACATATAATCCTAGAAAAAATCTTTTCCAATTAAGTTCATGATAAAAGAAACAAAAGAAAAAGAGGTAAATTTCGGCTTTCAAATTGTTAAAGAAAGCCAAAAGCAAGAAAAAGTACAAAAAGTGTTTAGTGACGTTGCAAAAAAATATGACTTAATGAATGATTTGATGAGTTTTGGAGTGCATCGAATTTGGAAAGAAAAATTTATATCAGAAGTAAGACCAGGCAGTGAGAAAATATTATTAGACCTGGCAGGAGGTACTGGCGATATTGCTCTTAAGTTTGTCCAGGGGGGCGGTAAAAGAGCTATTATATGTGATCTAAATAACGAAATGCTGGAACATGGAAACAAGAAACGTTTTAATAAAGGGCTTTATAACTTACCATTAGAAACCGTTTGTGCTAATGCTGAAAATTTACCTTTTCAAGATAATACCTTTGATTGTTGCACTATTTCATTTGGGATTCGAAACTTTAGCAATATTCCAAAAGCTCTGCAGGAAGTGAGGAGGGTCTTAAAGCCAGGAGGCAGATTTTTATGTTTAGAGTTTTCTCAGATAAATAACAAGGTTTTACGCAAGTTTTACGAATTTTATTCCTTTAATATAATTCCTAAAATAGGTAAATTAGTTGCAAGAAGCGAAGATCACTATTTATACCTCTCAGAAAGTATAAAACTTTTTCCTAGAGCACAAAAATTTGCTTATATAGTTGAAGAAGCTGGGTTTGAATTTGTTACTTTCTCTAAATTAACATTTGGAATTGTAGCAATACACCGAGGCTACAAGTTGTAACTGTTGTAACTAATCTCATTTTCCATAATATATATTATCATGTTTTTATATAGACTTTAACTTTTGGGGTCTGACATTCCTACCCTTTTTTGTGCAAATACCAATGAATGAATATAGATTAGGGTTAGATTAGGTATTTATTAATAGTTTCAATATATAAATTCATTACTTCATCTTGGCTTTTTGAGACCTTCAAAGCATTTTTTTGTACCTTTTTGAGATATTCACTATCATTAAATAAATTCTTAATTTTCTCATAAAGTTCTTTTTGATTAGCAACAATGATCACTGCTTCTTTTCTTAAAAAACTCTGCACAATTTCAGTAAAATTAAAAGTATGAGGTCCAACTATCACAGCTAATCCAAGTTTGCCCGGCTCTAATAGGTTGTGTCCCCCTCTTTCAACCAAAGACCCACCAACAAATGCTATATCTGCTAATCTATAAAAAGTTCCTAACTCCCCTATAGCATTACCAATATATATTTCATCTTTATTATCAATAACATGATTATTGTCAGTATATAGTGAAACATTTAGCTTATGGCGAGCAGTCATTCTAAGTATCTCAGCAGTTCTATCTATATGCCGTGGAACTATAATGGTTAAGAGATCTTTGTAATGCTGTTTCAACTGCTCATGCACACTTATAATAATTTCTTCTTCTCCCCTATGAGTACTTGCATAGACGACTACTTTGCGATCCATTATGCTTTCCTTTAATTTTTTAAATAGAGAAGAATTGTATGACATTGGAGGGGCAGCATTTTTCAAATTCCCAAGATAATGTATATTGTCTTGATAAAAAAAGCTAAATCTCTTTAAATCAATAGAAGTACCAGGTAGCACCTGATCATACATTTTAAGCAAACTAACCATTAAGGATTTTACGTTCTTCCATTTAGAAAACGATTGATCTGAAAGTCTTCCGTTAATTAATAACACATGGCTATTCTTCTTAGCTTCTATCAACAGATTAGGCCATATTTCTGATTCAGTGAAAACTGATAAGTTAGGTTTCCAATATTTAAAAAATTTTTCAACAACACATGGTACATCTATTGGTAAATATTGATGTATAGCATTGTGTATCTTAGCTTTTTTAAAAACTTCTGCTGAAGTGACTGTAGTAGTAGTAATCAAAAAATTATCCTCAGGAAATTTTTCATGATAAAGCTTAATAAGAGGTATGATAATATTGATTTCACCAACACTAGCAGCGTGAAACCATATTAAGTTTCCTTTAGGCCTTTTAACTGATATCACTGCTAATTTTTCTAAGTACCGTCCTTCTTCCTCTTTTCCCTTTTTGATTCTTTTCTTGAGCACTAACAGCCAGATCGGATATAATAAAAAGGATACAAGTCTATATAAATGTAGATACAGCATCAACGATAATCTACTTAATTAAGACATCATTTTCATCATATCCGGAGGAAGCCCAAAACTGCTCATATTTTGATTGACAAGTTCATCAGCTTTTCTTTTTGCATCACTTAGTGATGCACATATTAAATCTTCAAGGACTTCAACTTCTTCAGGATTCATTAAATCTTTATTGATATTAACCTTCTTTATCACACCTTTTGCGGTTGTCACACATGTAACAAGGCCACCCCCTGCTGATCCTGTAACCTCTACATTTTCAAGCTGCTGTTGTATGTCATTCATTTTTTTTTGAAGCATTTGTGCTTGTTTCATCATGTGTTGAATATTCATATTTTCTCTTAGATTTAACAGTTAACGAACTTTAATATCAATTATCTTGCTTCCTGTAAAGTGATTCAAAACTTCTTTTACCATATCATGGCTAGCAATGGCTTCTTTTTTTTCCTCTTGCTGTTGTTTATTTTGTAACCCAATCGTTAAAGCATCGTTTTTAACTAATTCAATATGCCAATCTATTTTTGTAATCTCTTTTAGCTTATTTTCTAGCATATTTACCAAACCATAAGGCGAATAATTTAATGGATTAATTTTCATCATTCCTTCCTTAAATTCTACTATCGCAATTTCATTATGCAGCATATAATAAAGACCTAATTCGTTCTTTTCATATAAAATAGCCAATAAGTTATTTATATCACTAACTTTTAGGCTAGGTTCAGTATTGGAGATTATTGCTTGAGTACTCTCATCTAACTTACTCAATATTTCTTCAGGCGTTATGGAAGAATTTAAGTAACACAACCTGATTAATACCATTTCTAGGGCCTGTAAAGGCATCATAGAGATTTTGATCTCTTTAAGACCTCTGAGCATAACTTGCCAACTTCTTGATAAAAAAGATATTTTTAGCAATTGTACTTTTTCAAGCTGCAGCTGGTTAAAACCCGTAATATAATTTTTGTCATTTAAAGTTTTAAATTTAGATATTTCATAAATTAATTCCAACAATTGATTTGCAATCATTACCGGATCACCGCCAGAATTATAAAGATTATTAACTAAATTTAGTAATTCTTTTACCTGCCCTTCAATCAAATACATGAACAATCTAATGATCTGTACTTTATTGTTTATACAGAGCATATCCCTTATTAACTCATTTTTTATAGTTCCATAGCTTAAAGCAATAGCTTGATCTAAGATAGATAAACCATCTCTTACTGACCCATCAGCTGCTTTTACTATGAGATCAATTGCTTCATTTTCTATGCTGATATTCTCTTGGTTTAAGATATTCAAATAATGACTTTTTAAAATTTCTGCTGGGACACGTCTCAAGTCAAACCTTTGGCAGCGAGACAAAATTGTTAGCGGAATTTTTTGAATTTCAGTAGTCGCAAATATAAAAATTAAGTGCTGAGGCGGTTCTTCTAAAGTTTTCAACAGTGCATTAAATGCACTTGTTGAAAGCATATGTACTTCATCTATTATATATGCCCTAAAACGAGATGAGACAGGAGCATAATAAGCATTTTCTATTATAACCCTTATATCATTAACACTAGTATGACTTGCAGCATCCATCTCTAAAACATCTGTATGTTGGGAAGCTGCAATATTAATACAACTATCACAATTTTCGCAAGGGCTAAGGCTTCCTCCTTGCAAATCAATACCATGGCAATTCATTATTTTGGTTATAATTCTTGCAGTAGTAGTTTTCCCCGTACCCCTAATCCCAGTCAGTAATATGGCATGAGGGAATCTATTCATTTTTATGGCATTAGTTAAAGTTTTAACTAAAATATCTTGACCGATCAATTCGTTAAAAGATTTTGGTCTATATTTTCGTGCCAACACCTTATAGGATTTATTTTTATTTAACTCTTCTTGAATAAATAATGAATCTTGCATTTTATTAAAATTTCTTTAACATTAAGCTCAGTAAAGTTATCCCAATGGTAATAACTTTTTCCCTTTATTGCAATAAATTAGATTTAAAATACAAATTATATCAAAAAGTTTAACTCGCACTCCTGAACTTCTGCCAAAACGCTTATAACTTTTAGTTTACTAGAAATATATACTTTCAGCGTCCAAGAGCAACTGTTTTCTTCTAGCTCGAACTTAGTTTTAGTCCTTATTAACATTATTTCTAACCCCTTTAACAGCTATGCCCTATTACCTCGGGTGACGTCTGTAATAAGGGAGCTTTCTATATCAACTATAAACATAATAATAAGGTACTGTGCCCTCACCTTCTTTGCATCCGTAATTTATAAATACTATTATAAAATCAAAGACTCCAAATTTATTTGGAAAACGGAAATATTATATGAAATTGCAGAAAAAACGCAAACTTATAATTTTGTAATATTATAAATACTAAAAGGTTATCAACTTTCAAGCATGAAAATTGTCTCCAGAAACCAAAGCCCCTAACCTCTTTTTTCCTAAAATATGTATATGGAAATGGTATACTGTTTGCATACCATCACTCCCACAGTTAGAAATAATACGGTATCCAGAATTTTCAATTTCTAATATCTCAATGACTCTTCGAACAGAAGTAAAAAAGCTAGCTATAAAATTATGATTAGCAGTATCGATGAAATGGCTAAAAGAAATGAACTCTCCTTTTGGAATAAAAAGGACGTGTACTGGTGCTGATGGATTTAGGTCATGAAAAGCTAAAGCATATTGATCTTCATAAACCTTATTACAAGGAATTTCATTCCGTAATATTTTTGCAAATATGTTCTGTTGATCGTAAACCATGTTCTACTTACATAAAAATTGCGGGCTTTTCTGTTGCCCGGTAAGCCCAAACCGCGCTAATTAGCGTATATTATGCTGCTTGAAGAGCTGGCATAAAGTTGCTGTTAGCAGGTACAAACTTGTTGTTTGCATTTACTTTTTTTGATCCATTACGGCGGTATCTTGCCGAGTAAAAGTAACTTTTTTTAATATCTGTCGAAGCTAGTTCACCCCCATAAATTTCACAGGTGGAGGTGCCGGGTACTGCCCCCGAGTCCAAAATATTTATTATAAGTTATGTTTATCACCATAGCCTATTCAGGCACACCTTATTTTACAGAAATTTTACAAAAAATCAATGCAAATACAAAAAATAGTACTAAATATAAAATGGTACTAAATATAAAAAAATTCATACAAAAATATATTCTTATCAAGTTAAAATTAGTTGTCATTAATATAAAAATAATGTATTAATCATAGTTGATGAAATGTGAAGCTTAGGGATATTTTGATGAACATACATGAATATCAAACTAAAGATCTTCTCTCAAAATATGGAGTTAAAGTTCCTGAAGGATATGTAGTTTTCTCATCTTCTGAAACAGAGTCTGTTGCTAAAAAATTAAATACAAAAGTTTGGGTAGTTAAAGCACAGATACATGCTGGCGGAGGTGGTAAGGCTGGTAGAGTAAAAGTACTTAATGATATCACTTTAGTAAAACCAACTGCAAAATCTATGTTAAGTATGAAGCTGGTTACGCATCAAACTGAACCAAAAGGTAAAATAGTTAAAAGAGTATATATTATTTCAGCACTCCAATTTACTTCTGCCCAAGGCAAGAAATTTACTTTTTTTGTTAAATCGTTATACAATGATGCAAGCCAGATTGAAATAAATCCGTTAATTGAAATTAACAAAAGAGATTTTGTAGCGTTAGATGCAAAATTTAACTTCGATTCTAATGCCCTTTATAGGCATCCAGATATTACCTTTCTGGGCGATCCAGATGGAAGAGAGGCTTTAGAAGTTCAAGCCGCAAATTTTGATCTAAACTATGTAAAAATGGACGGTAATATAGGGTGCATAGTCAATGGTGCTGGTCTTGCAATGGCAATTATGGATATAATACAACTGCATGGGGGCAAGCCAGCAAATTTCCTTGGTGTTGGAGGAGGTGCAACTACTGAAAAAGTTACAGAAGCATTTAAAATTATTACTGCTGATCCGGAAGTTAAAGGTATTTTAATTAACGTCTTTGGTGGTATAATGCACTGTGACGTAATTGCTAACGGTGTTGTAACTGCTGCAAAAGAAGTCGGGATTAAAGTACTAGTTGCAGTGCGTTTAGAAGACACAAATGCAGAAAAAAGTAAAGAGATCATCAACAATTCTAGGTTAGCTGTTGAATCTGCTAATAACTTAAATGATGCCGCTGAAAAAATAGTTAAGGCAATCGGAGTTAATGCTACAACCAAAGTAATATGCCAGGGTTTTACCGGACAACAAGGTACATTTCACTCTGAACAAGCAGAATATGGAATAAAAATGGTTGTGGGAGTAACTCCTGGAAAAGTAGATACTGCCCACTTGAATTTGCCAGTCTTTAATACGGGAGTAGTTATTATGATTGGAGAAATCGGTGGAAATGCTGAAGCTGATGTAGCCCATTTTATAAAAAAAAGCAAAATAAAAAAACCTGTAGTTACTTTTATTGCTGGACGTACTGCTCCGCTCGGTAAAAGAATGGGGCACGCTGGTGCCATTATTTCTGGAGGAAGCGATACTACAGAAAGTAAAATTGAAGTTATGAAAAGTGCAGGAATAACTATATCAGAATCTCCTGGCTTAATAGACAAAACTCTTCTACAAGTTATACAAAATAAATCTTGAGTACGATTTACAACATTGGCTTTTTAAAACAGGCTGCTATACTATATAATAGGGGGATTTGTGGGATCTCTAGAACTTATTGATGGAATTATTATCTTTGTTTATATGATTGGCTATTTAGCAATAGCTTTTTATAAAGCAAGAAGCATCAATAATATTAACGAATATTCAATTAGTGACCATGGTAGATGGCATAATATTGTTGTTATCTCAGCAATACTTGCTGTCTTAATAAGCACTATTACAATTGGTGCGATAGAAAATATTTATCTATACGGTTTATTTTTCGCAATTCCTAGAATCATAGCTCCCTTGTCTTGGTTATTTGTACTTAAAGTATACGGAGAGCGTATCAGAGAATTTAAGGGCTGCCTATCAATAAGTGATGTAATGCAGAAGCTTTATGGGCTTCCTGGTAAATGGGTTACAGATATTGCGACAGTACTTTTTGGAAAAGGAATAGTGGCCTGCCAAATAGCAGCTCTTGGATATATTTTTAGTTATTTTTTTGATTTTTCCTATAGCGTAAGCATTGCTATAAGCTTTTTGATAATGACCATTTACTCAATTATAAGTAGAATAAAGCAGGTTGATTTCATAAAGGTATTTTACTTATGTATTTTTCTAATCGCGCTATCACTGGCTTGCTATACAGCTTATCATGATATCGGAGGATATAAAGCTATAACTAAAAGCACTCAGCCAAACTTATTCAAATTAAATCTCAATTTATCGAATATATGGGTGTTTTTAAGTCTAGTACTTTATAGCATGCTTCCTGCTGCAGAAAGCATGCATGTACAACGGTTCTTAATGACTTATAACAAGGCCCAACTTATAAGATCTTTGAAAGTAGTAATGGCTCTAGCAGTTCCATTTACTATAATGACTTGCAGTATCTCCTTTCTAATAAAAGTAAAGTTTCCAGAACTAGATTCAAAGTTTGCCTTCATGCACTTTATTTCAAGTTATATCAGTACTGGAATTAAGGGCTTAATGATTGCAGGCCTAATTACAGTTATAGTGTCCTCAGCTAATTCATGGCTTAATTATGCGAGTTTAATATGTACAGAGAATATTATAAAAAAAATATCCCCAGATGTTACTATAAAGCAAGAATTATCTATAATATATACCTCAATATTTATAATTACTATTTTAGCTACACTTTTAGCGTTATCAAAAGGCAATATCTTCTCACTGCTATGGATGGTAGATAATTTTTGGCAACCAGTTATTTTGGTTCCTTTAGCTGCTGGCTTCTTAGGTTTTCAAGCAAGCACCTTATCTTTTGTTATTTCAACAATTTTAGCTATATTTTTTATTTCAGTATGGTATTTGATAGCCGGTGAATTTTCAATAATTAGTTTAATTTTAGGAATTCTAGGGAGTGGGTTTAGTTTATTTGCTATTCACTATTTACAAAAATATGGAGAAAAACGATACGGTTATGAGCAGTTAGAGAGACTTAATATAGTATCCAAGAAAAAAATAGAAAAAATTTATAGCGTAACTGCCGCCTTCATGAAGAGTCAAATTGAAAAAAGTGGTACCACAAGCCATTCTTTTTGCTTATTCATAGCTGTAAATTATTTCATGCCTTTGATTGTAGTGAATGTAACAGGAAATGTTTTGCACGATTCTATTATTTATTTGCGTGTTTTATCTATTTTATTGTGTCTTATATTACTATTTGCCGAATATTGGACGAAAAAATCTAAAAACAGATATTACGCACTCTATTGGTATTTTTGCTTATTCTTCTGTATACCATTTACTGCAAGTTACACCATTTTCGTTACTTATACTAGTGAGTTTTGGCTATTAAATGCAATTTTATCTATTATCTTATTATTTATCATAACTGATTGGATTAGCTTTGGTGTATTGATGCTTTCTGGATCCTTTGTGGGTTACCTGCTATATACTTCCCTATCTTATCAAGTCTACCCATACTATACTCATTCAGGAGATATTTTACTTTTATTTTACCTTTATGGATTTTTATTAATAATAATGTTCCTCTTTATTAGAGATAAGGAAAGGGTCCAGGAAAAAAGATTAGAGCATATGGAGCTATTTGGCGGCGCTATAGCACATGAAGTTAACACTCCTATCGCCACAATTCAAATGATTGCAATGACCTTATCTGATTTAGCTGCAATTTCAAGTAAAGAAGTAGTAAAAAAGGAGCAAGAAGACAGATCCATTAACTATGTACTTACCATACCAGAAGCAGAATATAAGATGATATTTGAAAGTTTACCATATGATTTAGTGAAAACTTCAAAAGAGGCTAAAAAAGTTGTTGATGTATTATTAATGCTCTTAAAGCATCGTGGCATTGAATATGGCTCAATTTATTCAATGGTTGAAGTTATCCAAGAAGTTTTAGAGGATTACATGCTTGAAGCTGAGAAAAAGAACAGAATTATTTTGAAACAGGTAAATGATTTCAAGTTTTTTGGAACTAAGCAATATATGAAGCAGGTCTTAAAGAACCTTATTAACAACTCTTTTAAGTATGCCGGAGAGGATGCAAAAATCACTATATTAGTTGAAGGAAACTCTTTGCGTGTAAAAGATAACGGTATTGGGATTGAACCAGAGTACATGAAAAACTTGTTTAAGCCTTTTCATGAAAAGGGCACTAAAGGCACAGGTATTGGGTTAGCGTTTTGTGGTATACTAATTCATAACATGGGTGGCATCATAGAATGTAACTCTGAACATGGGAAATATACGGAATTCCTCATTACTCTCCCAGTTGCAAAATAAGAATTTTCTTATCCAATACTTGGACCACTTTTCGATCTTCTTTCTTCTAAAGCATTAACATGTTTTTTATTATCAGCATGGCTCTGTTCATTAACATCAATAGAACTTGGTTCTTGAGTCAATTTGATCTCCTCTTGTATGACTTTGCGCATTTTCTATTTTTTTGGTACCCATTTCTCTAATAGACTGAAAATTATCGTTTATTAAAGAAGCAGATCTGTCCTTAGGAATATTCTCAAAGAATTGCTGAAAGGATTAGCAAATAATTCAAAATTGGCATAAAATTTATTATTTGTAACTATACCAATGCATAAATTTCCATAATTACTCAGTTGGATCTAAATTATGGTTATATGGAGGCAAAGATAATAGTTCTATCCTGCTATTTTGTAGATATTCTTTTATTTTTTTGATTTACGATATCCAGCACTATTACATATTAGGTAAATCATTAACGATTTGCTAACTTCTTTTCCTTGGTTTTGGTAACTACCTTAGGCTTTTTCCACTTTTTTATAACTTCTTCGTCAATAATAACTTTAGCTATATTATTCTGGCTAGGAGTTTCAAACATTATATCAAGCAATGTCTCCTCCAAAATAGCACGTAAGCCCCTTGCCCCAGTTTTGCGGTTCATTGCTTTTTCAGCAATCACCTCCAGCGCTTCTTTTGTTATTTGTAAATCTATATTATCCATCTCAAACAATTTTGCATATTGTTTTACTAAAGCATTTTTAGGTTTACTAAGAATAGCAACTAAGGCCTCTTTATCCAGCTCTTCCATAGCTGCAATAATTGGTAAGCGGCCAATAAATTCTGGTATTAAACCATATTTTAATAAATCTTCTGGCTCAGCTTGAGTCAATAATTCTCCAACCTGCTCCTCAGTTAAGTTCTTAACATTACCACTAAAACCAATATGAGTTTTTTTGTTTTTTCTAGCAATAACCTTATCCAATCCTTCAAAAGCACCACTACAAACAAACAAAATATTGGTTGTGTCCACCTGTAAAAACTCTTGCTGTGGATGTTTTCTCCCTCCTTGCGGTGGCACAGATGCAATAGATCCCTCCATTAGCTTTAGTAACGCTTGCTGCACTCCTTCCCCAGATACGTCTCTTGTTATTGAGGGGCTATCTGACTTACGAGATATCTTGTCAATTTCATCTATATATACTATCCCTCTCTGGGCTCTTTCAATATTATAATCAGAAGTTTGTAACAAGCGCACTATTATATTCTCAACATCTTCTCCAACATAGCCAGCTTCTGTTAAAGTGGTTGCATCTGCAACTGCACATGGAACATCTAAAATTTTTGCCAATGTTTGAATTAGAAGAGTCTTACCACAGCCAGTTGGGCCAATAAGTAACACGTTTGACTTAGCAATTTCAATATCATTACTTGAATCTTTATGAAACAGCCTCTTATAGTGGTTATAAACCGAAACAGATAAAATTCTCTTCGCATGCTCCTGTCTGATAACATACTGAGAAAGATAATTATATATCTGGGCAGGCTTTGGTAATAAAAACCCCTCAGTATCTGTAATGGTACTGTCTTTTATGACTTCACTGCAAAGCTCGACACACTCATTGCATATATAAACAGTAGGACCTTCTATAAGTTTTTTTACTTCTTCCTGACTTTTACTACAAAAAGAGCAATGAAGAGAATGTGAAGAGGGATGCGAATTTACCATATTAACAAAAAGTCCTATATTACTTATTTTATTTTAGCATAAATACCTTTCATTTTACTATCAACTTTAACAAGTTTTTCTTTATCAATAAAATGCCTTTTTTCAATAATATCGTCTATCAAACCAAATTTCTTAGCTTCAGAAGCAGACATAAAGCTATCACGCTCGATTCTTTTTTCTATTTCTTTTAAAGGTTGGCCCGTATGCTTAACATAAAGCAAATTCATATTATGCTTAATGCGCAGTATTTCATTGGCATGTATTTCTATATCAGTTGCTTGCCCCTTATATCCCCCATGTGGCTGGTGGATCATAATTCTAGAGTTGGGCAATGAATAGCGCATCCCAGGTTCTCCACCTGTTAGAAGCATTGAGCCCATTGAACATGCCTGCCCCATACATACTGTTGCAACCCGGGGTTTTATATATTGCATAGTATCATATATAGACATACCAGAAGTTGTAACTCCTCCGGGAGAGTTTATATATATATAAATGTCTTTGTCAGGGTTTTCTGATTCTAAAAAAAGCAATTGTGCAACAATAATTGCAGCCATACTATCTTCTATTGGACCATTAACAAATACTATCCTATCTCTCAATAAACGAGAATATATATCAAAAGCTCTTTCAGCTTTAGAACTTTGTTCTATGACAATAGGTATAACAGACATCTTACAGGCCACTTTTCAGTTACATAATGAGATTTTTTTGCTAAATTCTTCAGCAGTAATTTTTATTTTATTTAAATTCACTTTACTTAAAATAAAATCAACTGCTTTTTCTTCAAGAATAGGACCTTCCAGCATTCTTAAATTTTCAGGTTTGCTAAAATACTCAATGATTTCTTTTTGTTTATCTGGCATCTGCATGACTTGAGCTGCTATTGTTTCTCTCAAGTCATTTTCACTAACTTCAATCTTGTTAATCCTAGCAAGCTCAGCCAACAAAAGCCCTAATTTTACCCTTCTAGAAGAGATTTTTTTAAATTCTTCCTTCAATTCTTCTTCTGACTTACCTCGATTATTTGTTAAAACCTTGGATTCAGCTTCTCTTATTAATTGCTCTAAATCAGCCTGTAGCATCTTTTGAGGTATTTCAAATTCATATTCCTTATCAAGAATATCAAAGAGCTCTTTCTTAGTGTGAAAACGCGCCATAACAGCAAAATCAGTAAACATCCTATCTTTTATCATTTTCTCAATATTCTCAATTTTTTCAAAACCAAGCTTTTTAGCTAGCTCATCGTTCCATTCTAAATTATCTTGAGTTTTAAATATCTCGTGAATCTTTATATCAAAGGTAACTTCCCTACTGGGGTATTTGGGGTAATTTTGTGGAAATACAACGTTAATAGTTCTTTCCTCTCCAACTGCTACTCCAACCAATTGCTCCTCAAAACCAAGTACAAATTGTTTAGAACCAATCTCTAATTTAATTCCAGTGCCCTTTTCTCCTTCAAATTCAACTCCATCAATTTTACTAACAAAGTCTATTTTTAACATATCGCCTACTTGTGCTTTATGGCCTGCTTCTGCAGGTTGGAAATTCTTAGACCGTTTTAAAATCTCACTTTTAGCTTTTTCCATGTCGCTATCAAGGACTTCTATCTCATACCAGTCAACCGCAACTTTAGTTAGGTCAATTTCTGGAATTTTAGGTAACGCATCAAAACTAATAGTGATTTTAAAATCAGTATCTTCATCAAAATTATTCATTTGAACTTCTGGAGACATAGCTGGCCTCTCTTCTGAATCTTTTAGGATCGCCTTAATGGCATCATCTATAACCTGCCTCAATTGCTTTTGTAGTACTTCTCCGCCAATCTGCCTTTTGACTAAACTAATAGGAACTTTACCTTCCCTAAATCCAGGCATTTTAAATATTTCTGCCTCTTTAGCTATGATTTTATCAACTTTTTTCTTGATGTTTTCGGAAGGAATAATAACAGTATATTCTCTAAGTAGTCCTTCTTTTTTTATAGGTTTTATTTCCATATAGCTTAAAAATTTATTACTGTTAATAGCTAGTTATATTTGATTAGCAAAAAAGATTAGCAAAAAAATTTAATACACTTCATAGCTAATTCTCTATAAACGTTTTTACTGCAAAAGCCAACGTACTAAAATAATCTTTTAAAGAAAAGATATTGTTATCTATATACTCGGCTTGAGCAATTGATTCCACTAATGGAATTCTAGCAAGATATTTCAATTCATCAAGCCTTATCTTATTATTTCCCAAAACATCTTTCTTGATGCCAGTAGATTCTAAAAAATAACTCATATTTTCTACAATTCCTATAATAGGTATCCCTAACTCAATAAACATTTTAATTGATTTAATAGTATCTTTTACTGCTAATAGTTGAGGTGTTGTAACAAAAATTACTCCATCTATAAAATATTTTGTTGCTAATGTTAAATGAATATCCCCTGTTCCTGGAGGAGTATCAATAATCAATATATCCAACTCTGTACTGCTTAAGCGCCAATCAACACCATGAGTCATTTGAAATAACGCTTTGCTAAGCATTAGCCCCCTCCAAATAGTTGGCTGCTCATCATTAATTAGGAAACCCATAGACATCAAGTTAACTCCCACTCTTAAAATAGGATTGACTTTATTATCATCAGTTATACTTGGTTTTTGTTTAATTCCAAAAAGATGAGGTATTGAAGGGCCATATATATCAGCATCTAGCAAACCTACTTTCATTATTTCTGCTAATGCAACAGCAAGGCTAGCCGCAACAGTGGATTTTCCTACCCCTCCCTTACCTGAAGCAACTAAAATAACTTTTTTTACGTTGGGTATTTTTTCCTTTTGGTTTTTAATTTTTTTTTCTTTACTGAAAATAATTTTTAAGGAATTCTCATTGATTTTCAAAGATTTTAGTAAATAATCTACTATTAAAGATTTAATACCTTTATGTACTGCAATATCAAATTTATTAGCATTTAGCACAATAATTATTTTTTCTTGATGTACCAAAAGATCTTGAACAGTATCATCCTCTATAAGATTTTTTCCTTGGTATTTAATCTCTTTTAGTAAATTTAAAACTAATTCATTTGAATACATGACTTGCAAGATAAAAAAGATTTCTTTATATAAACTTATGTACAGGACAATTTTAAGATTTTCATTATGCTCTTTATTAATAATTTACTAAACTTTGAAAACCCTTGGGGAAATAATACACCCAACAAGGATAAAGATCAAGGTAAGGCTCGTCCAATAAACGCTAGTAATGACATAGATGAATTAATTAAAAAAGGGCAAGAAAAAATCATCAACTTTCTGACTAAAGGCAGTAATAAATCTTTAAAAGATAATACTCCTATTAACCCCTCTCCAGTGGTGATAGCATTTTTTATCGGATTAATTTTTATATGGTTCGCAACAGGATTTTATACAATAGATACTGATGAAGAGGGTGTAATAATGAGGTTTGGCAAATATAATAGAACAGCAACACCTGGTCTTAATTATAAGCTCCCCTCACCTATTGAAACAGTCGATAAAATCAGTGTGACCAGGATCAATAAAGAAATGATAGGACTAAAAGCTTTTTCTGGTAAAGTTAATATTAATAACAATTTAGATGAAACTGATTCAAGCAATCCAAAAGAAAGCCAGATGCTAACCGGTGATGAAAATATAATTGATATGCATTTCTTTGTGCAGTGGTATATCAAAAGCGCCAAGGATTACTTATTTAATATTAAGGATGATATAGGTGAAAGCACCATAAAAGTGTCAGCAGAGAGCGCTATGCGGCAAGTTGTAGGACGAGTTAAAATTTCTGAGGCTTTATCAGAGCAAAGACAAGAAATTGAGCAACGTGCTAAAAATATTCTACAAGAAATTTTAGATAATTATAATTCAGGTATAGAAGTGGTTAATGTTGGTATACTTTATAGTTATGTTGCACCAGAAGTGAGAGATGCTTATCGTGATATTCAATCTGCAAAAGCTGATAAAGAAAGAGAAATCAATGAAGCATTTGCTTATAGGAATGATATTATACCACGCGCCAGAGGTGAAGCTCAAGCTGTAATAGAAGAAGCTAAAGCATATAAAGAGAGTGCTGTAGCAAGGGCAACTGGTGAAGCAGAAAGATTTAAGAATATAGTTTCTCAATATCAAAATGCTCGTGAGGTCACAAAAAAACGCATGTATATTGAAACTATGGAGCAAGTGTTAAAAGATTTAAATAAAGTAATTGTTGATAAATCGGTTGCAGGTAAATCATTTCCCTTCTTCTCAATAAATGAATTAATGAAAAAATAGTTAAGATATGACAAATAAAATGTACCAAATTATCAGCGCATTATTATTATTTTTGGTGGTAATGGTCAATTCTGTTTATGTTTTAGATCAAAGACAAACTGCTTTGGTTTTACAATTTGGTGAACCAATAAGGCAGCGCTTAACTCCTGGTCTTAAGTTTAAGATTCCACTACTGCAAAATGTAATAAAATTTGATAAAAGAATTCAACATCTTACATTTAGCCCTGGTGATGCAAGTGAATTAATGGCAATGGATCAAAAGACTATGAAACTTGATGCTTTTGCTAAATATAGAATAACTAATCCACTAAAATTTTACCAATCTGTACAAAACGATCAAAAACTTAAAATGAGAATTGGTTCTGTTATAGAATCAAGCGTTAGAGAAGTAGTTGGTACTTTCCCTTTCATTGATGTGCTTGGTAGTAAACGAACTATTATTACCAATAATATAACTGAATTAGTTAAAAAACAAGCTGAAAATTTTGGTATAGATATAATTGATGTAAGAATTGTTAGAGTAAATTTACCAGACAAAGCTAGAGATGCAGTTTATAATAGAATGAGAACTGACAGATTAAAAGAAGCCAAGGAAATCAGAGCCCAAGGAGCAGAAGAAGCGTTAGCTATTAAAGCTAACGCTGATAAAGAAAAAACTATCATCTTAGCAGAAGCTAAAAAACAATCAGAAATTCTCAAAGGGAGTGGTGATGCGGCCTCAATCAAAATATTCTCAAGTGCTGTTAATAGTGATCCAGAATTCTTCTCTTTCTATAGGTCACTAGAGGCATATAAAAATACCTTTAAGCTTAATACATCGGTTGTAATATCTTCTGATAGCCATTTTATGAAGTATTTTAATGAATAGTGCCCCCCAAAAAACTAATGCTTCAAAAGAAGTGAATTAAAGATAGAAAGAAAGTAGCGTTTAATTTAAAGCCGATTTATGCTGCCAAAGCTGAAGAAGAAGCTCAATTAGCATTGGAATCTTTTGATTTTAAATGAAGTAAACAATATACACAAATAGCTAAATCCTGATATCCTCATTAGAATAATTCGATGATTTTTTGCAGTATCCCAGAAAAGGCCATCAGAAGGGTAATTTATACAACTAACAGCCTTGAATCTGTCAATAATCAGCTACGCAAGGCTTACAAAAATAAACAGGTTTTTCTTACTGCTGAATCTGTATTTAAAATCCTATACTTGACAATTGATTATATTACATGAAAATAGCATATGCCTATTCAAAATTGGAATGAAGCTATGCTTCATTTCTTGATAAAATTTGAAGGTAGAATTTAGTAGCTTATGAGAATTTACACAATTCATTGGAAAGACTCAAAATTGACACGCAAAGTTGATCTCACATTTTTTGATCCAACTATCCTATTAATCACATCAATTGTAATTTTTTTTGCCATTACAAGCTTTACGATGCTTTACTCAGCAGCAAATGGTGATTACAGCCCTTGGGCTCTAAAACAAGGCATCACTTTTATCATATTTACTTTTGTTATGCTACTCTTAAGGTTCGTAAAAATTACTACCCTATATAGCTTATCTTACTATATATACGGCCTTTGTATCTTAAGTCTGATTATTGCTGAATTGATAGGTTATACCACCATGGGAGCTCAAAGATGGTTAAGGATTGGTATAATTAACATCCAACCTTCAGAAATTGCCAAATTAGGGGTTATATTAGCGTTATCTAGATACTTTCATGCTTGCATTTACACTGATATAAAAAAGGTAAGTTTTTTAATTATTCCAACTATCATTATTTTTATCCCAGCCATTTTAATATTTAAACAGCCAAATCTGGGTACTACCCTAATTATAATTATGATCTCTATCACAATATATTTTGCTTCCGGGGTAAACAAATGGCTTTTTATCATACCAGGAATTGCCGTTATCTCTTCCTTACCTCTTGCCTGGAACTTTCTCCATGATTATCAGAAAAAGAGGATTCTAACTTTTTTAAATCCAGAAGATGACCTTTTAGGGGCAGGTTATAATATAGCCCAATCAAAAATAGCAATAGGAGCTGGTGGAGTATTTGGCAAAGGATTTTTAAAAGGTAGCCAAAATCAATTAAGTTTCTTACCAGAGAAGCATACTGATTTTATATTCACTCTTCTCACAGAAGAATGGGGCTTTATAGGCTTTTGTATAATTATGTTTATGTATATAGTCTTACTTTTTACTTGTTATCGCATTGGTTTCAATTCTTTATATCATTTTGGTAAAATGATTGCAATTGGAGTAGCCACTATGATATTTTTGCACGTTTTTATCAATGTAGGCATGATATCTGGATTATTACCAGTAGTTGGTACGCCAATACCCTTGCTATCATATGGCGGCTCGAATTTAGTCTCAGTATTAATGGGATTAGGACTAATTTTAAGCGTAGATAAAAGCAGTAAAAATGGTATGATTAGGCTTTATTAGGCTTCATATCAAATTTATTGGAATTTAGTTACTCCACCCTGCGCTTTTAAAAAACCGTCAATGCTATCATAATTATTTAAATCCAATTTCAGGCTCTGAGATTGAAAATCTTTCACTGATTTTTTATGATTCATCAAATAAATATCAACTTCCATCATTTTTCTATTTACCTGACTTGCTAGCTCTAATCGCACAGTATTTTTTCCGAAAATTTGACCTCAATAGCTTTAATCTGAGTTAGAATGGAACCTAAGTTTGCAATCACCAATTCTGTAAACTTCCTTGTAGAAAGCTTCTTTCTGCTTGCTTGATTAAATATATCAACAGTATGCATATCATCTTCAATAATTTTAAGTCACGCATTCTGAATTTTAGCAGCAATATTCTGTTGCCATATATTGATCCAGCATCAAAATCGCAGCATTTAAAAAACCAGATATATTTTTGACCTGCAATATCTGGAGCTGAGTCATATACCGCTTCAAACATTGCGTACTCTGCCCCAATGTTGGCACTTCCAGTAAGCCCGACAGAGCCAGATACTTCTTGCTGCTATATCAGATAAAATATCACCATAAAGGTTCAAAGTCACAATTACATCAACCAACTGTGGTTTTTTTGCAACTCTAGTAATCACTATATCAACTATATAATTATCTGCAGTAAATTAATAATTCTCTCATACCCTGCTTTTGAGATTAGCTTAAGAGATAGATAGCTGCTTTCTGTTGATCGATACTTGAGCCAGCATACAAATCTTCTTCATTTTCCCTTATGATCACCATATTCATCTTGTTATTAAGGCCATTTATTAATGACTGGAACAATACAACAGGCCTAACGTTAGCAAATAAACCTAATACTTTTCTTAAAAAAGTAACATTTAAACTTTTATATCCCTTACCCTGCGGAGTAGTAATCTGAGCCTTTAATAAAATCTTGTGCCTTTTTTATAGCATCCCAAGCTTCTCTTAATATACCAGTTGAAATTCCTTGACTATAAAAGCTTTTCACCTATTTCAATAAATTCAAAATTAAGTCTTGCCCCAGCAAATTTAAATATATCTAGCACTGAATCCATAATCTCCAGCCCAATCCCATCTCCTTTTGCGACAACTATTGTTTTTGCATCAGCCATTTATGTATCCTCTTCAAATTATCTTCTTTAGTTAGTTTCGCTGTATAATAAATATTGGTCAAGCAAAGTAAAGTTAAATAATACCTTGATTCACTGCCAAAACATCCCCAGATAGATATAAAGAACCACAAATCAATATTCTAACCCTTTTTCCATTAGCATACATTAAGCATTTTTCAACTGCTTGCCTAATCGATTCCGAGCATTCAGCTTTAAAACCCATTTCAACAGCAACTTGGTGAATCTTTTCAGAGCTTTCACTAAGTGGCTCAGACTTAACGTAAGTTGCACAAAAAAAAGCTGTTCTATCCTTAAAACATTCTAAAAACCCAGCAATATCCCAGTCTTTTGAACGCCCATTTATTAAATATAAAGGAAGCTTTTCTTGCATGTTTTCAATACTTGCAATAAGCATTTGTGCTCCTCCTATATTATGCGCTCCATCTAACCACATTTCAGAGCCAGCCTCTAGCATTTCAAATAGCACTCCTGATGTGATTTTTTGTAGCCTTGCCGGCCAAACAGTATGGGTTAAACCATAATCTATATGCTGTTTACTAATATTAAAGTCATTTAAGAGATTAACAGCTGCAATAGCAGTTGCTGCATTTACTATTTGATGCAAACCATAAAGAGATGGTATTGGAAATTCTAAAGTAAGGCCATTACTGTTAAACAAAAAGTGATTTTGGTCACCAGAAAAGTCCCAATGTTTACCCCAAGCATAATAATTAGCACCAACTCTCTCACATTCTTGTACTAAAACTTCCATCGCTTCAGAAAGTTGCCAGCTTATAACACAGTTCTTCTTTATGATACCTGCTTTTTCTTTAGCAATGAATGCAACTGTATTTCCAAGATACTCCACATGATCTAATGAAATAGGTGTAATAACTGACATTAAGGGGTTATCTATAACATTAGTTGCGTCTAACCTTCCACCTAACCCAGTCTCTAGAAGCAATATATCAGCTTTTACTCTGGAAAATGCTAAAAAAGCTGCTGCTGTTGTTCCTTCAAAAAAGGTTAATTGCATATCTCTTGCTGCAACGCAGCATTCTTCTGTAATTTCCGTTAAAAAATCGTCCTCGATTTCTTGTCCAGCAAGCATTATTCGCTCATTAAACCTCACCAAATGCGGAGAAATATATTGATGGACTTTATAACCAGCAAGTTCTAATATTGCTTTGAGATAAGCAATAGTTGATCCTTTACCGTTAGTGCCAGCTACATGAATCACTGGCGGCAGCTTTAAATGTGGATTACCTATTTTAGAGAGCATTTTTTTAATTCTACTCAAGCCTAAATCTATGGCTTTTTTGCCATAGGGAACTGGCCAATGCGGCAGTTTCATTCTTCATTACTTTTCTTAAGTTAAAGCATATTTATTGAGATACTATGAATTATATAATATAAAGAAAGAAAAATTCTCGAAAAGATGCATAAAATTATAAAAATTAATGATATAAAAATCGCCAATAATTTGCCTTTTATTTTAATCGCCGGCCCTTGCCAAATAGAATCTAAAGAACACGCATTAGAAACCGCCCATGCTATTGCAGAAATAGCTAAAAAATTAGGTATTAGCTACATATACAAAAGCTCGTTCGATAAAGCCAATAGAACTTCTATTGAAGGGCAGAGGGGTATTGGATTAGAAAAAGCATTAGAAATCTTTGAAGAAATAAAAAAACAGATTAAATGCCCAATCCTCACCGATGTACATGTTCCAGACCAATGCAAGATTGTTGCCAGTTGCGTAAATGTATTGCAAATACCAGCACTTCTTTGTAGACAGACTGACCTATTAGTCGCAGCAGGAAGTATAGGAACAGCTATAAACATTAAAAAAGGGCAGTTCTTGGCACCACAAAGCATGAAAAATGCTGCAGACAAAGTGGCTTCAACTGGTAACCAGAATATCATGCTAACAGAGAGAGGAGTTTCTTTTGGATACAATACCATAATAAACGACATGAGAGCACTTTCAATTATGGCCAAGACTGGCTACCCAGTTATATTTGACGCAACTCATTCTATCCAACAACCAGCTAGTCTCGGCTCAGCAAGCGGTGGTCAAAGAGAATTTATTAGACCACTTGCACGAGCTGCTGTTGCGGTTGGTATTGCTGGCCTATTTATTGAAACCCATCCAAATCCAGATTGCGCCCCTAGTGACGGTCCTTGCATGTTGCCTTTACCTGAATTGGAAGGATTACTGAATGAGTTAATGGAGTTTGATCAAATAGCTAAAAAGTATCCTGGAAATTCATGAGCAATGCTTACGAAAAAAATATTTTAAAAAATATTTCTCAAAATAATCGAGCATATTATGATTATTTCATAGAAGATATTTATGAAACTGGGATTGTTCTCACTGGAACTGAGGTAAAATCTTTGAGGTGCAGTAAAATCAGCATAGTAGAATCACATGCTGATGAAATTGATGGTGAAATTTTTTTACTCAATGCTAATATTCCAGAATATACTGAAGCCAATCAATATAATCATTATCCAAAAAGACCTAGAAAGCTGCTACTTCATGCCAAAGAAATAAGGAAACTTATCGGCCTCATTAAAAAAAAAGGTTATACTCTTGTGCCTATTGCTATATATTTTAACAAAAAAAATAAAATCAAAGTAGTGCTGGGCTTGGGTAAAGGTAAAAAAAATTATGATAAACGCGAAACAATCAAAGAAAGGGAATGGCAGAGACAAAAATCAAGAATGGAGTAGAAGATCGCTATAAAATAGCCATAATAGCTGGTGAACCATCAGGTGATTTAATCGCTGCAAAACTTTTAAATCAATTACAAAAAAAGCTCCCTATAGATGCCAGAGGTGTTGGAGGAGAGTGTATGATTAAAAAATGTTTTAAGACTATATTTCCAATGGAAAATCTTTCTATTATGGGATATTTTGAAGCACTTTTTAAGATACCATTAATACTAATAAGGCTATATCAAATAGCAAAATGGATTACATCTTATAATCCAGATATTTTAATTACGGTAGATTCACCAGGCTTTAATATGCGATTAGTTAATAAATTAAAAAAGAGAAAAGTTAATTTTCCTATAGTACAGTATGTAGCTCCTGCTGTTTGGGCATATAAACCAGAAAGAGCCAAAAAATTTGCTGGGCTGTATGACCATATATTAACTATATTGCCCTTTGAAAAAAAGTATTTTGATGAGGTAAACCTCTCCTGCACCTATGTTGGGCACCCAGTTTTAGAAGATGAAGAGATTACTTTAAGTAAGGAAGAAATCAAGGAAAAATACGGATTCAACAAGCAAGATAAATTAATCACTATAACCCCAGGAAGCAGAAAGCAAGAAATCAAATATCATTTAAAAATAGTACTAGAAGCTGTATCAGAATTAATTAATAAATACAATGATATTTATTTTATTCTCCCTACCTTCCCTCACCTCTTGCAAACATGCCGGGAAATTTTATCTTACTACAAATTTAAAAAATATATCTTGTTAAAAACAGATAATGAAGAAAAAAGAGCCTTGCTATATGCCAGTAATGCTGCATTTATAAAATCTGGAACCATTGCAATTGAATGTGCATTTATGAAAGTACCTATGTTGATATTTTATAAGATTTCTAGAATAACAGCATGGATAATTAGGAAAAAAATTAAAATAAAGTATATCAGCATATTAAATTTAATGGCTGATAAGGTGATCATTCCAGAGTTAATTCAAGAGAATTTTACTGCTGATAATCTCTTTAAAGAGATGGACAAGTTACTTGGAGGAGGGGGAGAAAAGCAGATTGATCAATTAAGTGAAACTATGCAAAAATTAAAACTAGAGAATGATAGTAAGCCAAGCCAAATAGCTGCTGAAGCCATACTAAAGATTCTTCCAAAAAGAAATTATACTGTATAAATAGGTTATATAAGATTTATTAATAGCTTCAAATTTATATATAACATAGGTCCCTATAAATTTTATATATTCTATTAGCTCAATTAACAAGTCTTCATCAGATTTCACCACATATATTCTAATATTTTTTGAAAGCATAAAATTTTCAAATAAAAACTTTGCTCTTGGCATATGATAATCATTTGTTACGAGTAATACCTTTTCAATTTCGTGCATAACTAAAAATACTAAAGCCTCTTTAGCATTACCTTCAGTATTATTTGCTTCATACCCTAGAAACACTTTATTAATTGGAGTAGATTTTTTTAAATAGCTTTTACTAAATGTTGAGCTAACGCCAGAAATTAAAAGAGTTTTACCACAACCTCGGTTTAACAAAACCATTCCTGCTTGGATTCTTCCCACACCTCCTGTAATCACTACTATGGCTTGGTTGCTATCACACAAATTATTTTGTTCACTAAGGTTTTTTATATAACACTTAAAATAATAAAAGCCAGAAACTACGAAAATAAAAATTAATACAATTGAGTAGCCTACTATCATTAGCCTATATTTCAATCTATTAATTAAAATTTCTTTGTTTATCATGCTATTTACCAAAACCTACAACCGCATTTTAGGTATTTTTAAAATCAAAGCAATTTTTTAATTATTTATAAATTACCGCAAAAATGTATAAACAAATTAGCTATTTTTTTATAATAACCTATCTTTTATTTATAGTACCTTTTTCCATATTAGTAAAAGCAGAAGAGCCAATATCATTTTAAAGAGAAAAAAGCATTAATTGATTCATTAAACCAAATAATTAAACTTTCCTCTTAACGAAGCAAAAGATATAAAACCAAAAGTAACCGCTCAAAAAGCTCCAAAAAATGTTATAAAAATAACTCCAACTAATAAAATGAATAACAAACCAAAAATAATATCGCCTACAGAATTAGACAATATTATTGAAAATAAAGGCTTAAGCTATGCTCCAAAATAACTAACTCCTAATTTGCTCAAACCATCTCAACAGTTGCTAAAATCGAACAGAATTTATCGAGAACCACCATAACCTTTTTATTGGATCAATCTATAGCAGCAGCAGCATCTATTAATAATAGAAAATTATGGATTATATTCGATAAATTTTCTAATATACACTTTATTGATGACACTCAACAATTTCTTAATCCCAAAGCTCAAGGCTATATCAAGGTAGCCGATATGATGCAAAGGAAAATTTTTACAATCTCTGATGTAAAACTCCCTAAAGAAATCGAAAGTACAATTATTGCAGCCTATAAGCAAGATAATAGCTTGATCATCGAGGTTGCACACCGCTATGAAAAATTAAAGAGCATAAAGTTAACGCAAAATTTAATAACATTTATCCTTACTTAATAATAAGAATGGGAGAAGGATTTTATAATACTATCGATTACGTAGACCAATTTACCCAGCAAAACATTAGTGTTGCTACACTTTATAACAACAATATCGCAACAACAACCAAAAGAGAATTTATTGATCTCAATATATTAGACACCATCCAAGGAGTCGTTATGGAGAGAATATCTAATGGCATTACGTTTAATCCCTTAGGTAATAAATCTTTTTCAATAACCAAAAAATCCGTTCTCAGTATAGCCCCTGAAATCTATTTAGTTCAGCATGATGATTTATCCTATAATTTAATGAGATCTTCCGAAAAGGCTATATTAAACCCAAGATATTTCCAATCTAAAGGAGAATCCTTTATAAACACAGAAGATAAATCAATCAAAAAGATTATAACAGCTATGCCGTCTTTAAATCACGCGCAAGGCTTTAACTTACTATGTTTTACCTGGAGCATGGTTTTTTTACAATAAAGCCAAAGCTGTATTAAATCTAGCCCGGAAAGAAGACAAAATGCTAAACAAAAAATACTAAATGATTACATTATTAGCTGCTCTTGAATTTTTCACACTAAATCATCAAAAAGCACTTTATGAAATTCAAAACTTTGCAGGTTAAATTATGATATAGCAAGATATTACTTAGCAAATCATGATACTAAAAATGCGCTAAACTACTTTAATAGATGTTTAGAGTGGTTTGATGATAACCTTCACTATAATCGCTGTCATTATTATAGAGCTTTAATGCTCAAAAAATCAAATATGATTAGCGAAGAACAATAAATAGAAATATTAGGAAGAGTGAAACTACGTTGAAAAGGAAATAATTTTGAAATCAGAGTTCCAAAAAACTGTATGAGATATACACCACAACTAGAGGCATTAAGAGTTGGACAATCTATATTAAATAATTATCCTGCTTCTTTAGAAGCAATACAAATAACTCATAATATGAGTAAATCTTTTATAAGATTTTTCCTAGAAAAGGATACTACTCACAATGACTCCATCTAGGCCTTAGAGATATTTTTTGAATTTCAGCATCTATTACCAATCGGTATTATCAGTGACAAAATCATACTAAGGGTAGCCGATTATTTAGATGAATTAGACTTACTAGACAGATACATAGTGTTGCTAGAACAGCAGGTAAAGAACAGGTTAACAGGCTTTAAAAAAACGTGCTATTAATACATTAGTTACTGCATACACAAAAAATCTTCAGCCAATTAATGCCATCAATATCATGAATTTTAAATCTCCAAATTTTCATTTACCAAAATTCATGGAAAGGGAAAGAAAATATATAGTTGCAAAAGCCTTGCAAAAATTAGGAAAGGGCAAGGATGTGCTTAACTTACTTAAAGATGATATAAGTTATCAATGTATTCAATAAGAAATAAAGAGTTCACCTTAAACGAGAAAGAAGTTGAACGTATCTTAAAACAAATGATTTCATATCTTAACTTAAGAGAATACGAATTACTGGAAGCTCTACATGAAGATTTTAAGCCTAAAATCTTAACAAAAGATAAATATTATAAATCTATATAGTTGTTATCCAATATCGCAAAAGTATAAAAGATAAAAGATAAAAATAAGCTTGCTTTTGATGTAGATGATATTTATCAATTAATTTTGGAAATGATAAATTCTCTAAATAACGCTATATGAGCTCTAATACTGCTATAATAATCCCAGCGAGGCTTGCTGCTGTAAGATTACCAAACAAGCCGCTAGCCAATATAGGTGATGTACCCATAGTAATCAGAGTTGCAAATCAAGCAAAATCTTCTAATGCTGGCGATGTCTTTATCGCCGCTTGTGAAGATGCCGTTTATAATATTGCTAAAAAATATAATTTTGAAGCAATAAAAACTGAACCAACTTTAGCTTCTGGCACTGATAGAGTTTACGCAGCATTTAAAGATATTAGTAGAAATTATAAGTATATTATTAACCTTCAGGGTGATTTACCTTTAATTGATCCACAGATAATTTCAGCCACAAAAGATCTATTGGCTCAACAAGATATTGAAATAGCTACAGCTGCTGTTGAGATAACAGAACATAATAAAGAGAATGACCCCAATATTGTAAAGGCAATTTTAACTCAAAGTAATCAAGCCTTATATTTCACAAGAGCAACAGCTCCATTTGGTCCAGGCAAGTTATATGAACATATTGGAATTTATGGTTATACTCCAGAGTCCCTTGAAAAATTTGTAAAAGCCCCACAAACCCTGCTAGAAAAGAGAGAAAGGCTTGAACAACTTAGAGCCCTAGAACATGGTATCAAAATACATGTTACAATTGTTGATAGTGCACCTATATCTGTTGATACTCCTGAAAACTTAGAACGGGCAAGAACCGCGTTTAAGTTATCAGCTAAAAACTAAAATAAGTTTGTAGTAGAAAAGCTGGCTTTCCAATCCATAAGTCCTCAAAACTTTCCCTATTAGAAAAAACAAACGAGTATTACTACTTTACAAATTTCCAACATAAATTAGAATTTGCAAAGAAGTCCATTGTATAGTTGATAAAATGCATTATAGTCTTGGTACAATAATGCTATAAATAAATGAAGGAAAAAGAGCGATACCTTTGCGTTAGCTTTAAGCCTTATCGTTGGCAGCGACCCTGTAGAAGTTGCAGTTAGAAATTTTAACAACGATGGAAAATTAGATATAGCAAATACTAATAGAGGTTCAAACACAATCTTTGTGTTATTGGGAAACAGCAATTACTGATCTCAACAGGGATATGGAATTAAAAGATATAGGTAATACTAATCAGGGTTCGACTACAGTTCCAGTGCTGATATGGAATAAAGATGGTACCTTTTTAACCTGCTGTTTTTACAGTGTTGGCTCTAGTCCTATAAGTGTAAAAAAGTAGATTTAATGGTGATAATAAAGATGATATAGTAAGTGGTAACTATGGCTCAACTATGCTTTTCCTGTTATTAGGAAACGGTGATGGGGCTTTTCAAATTCGCTGCTTTTCTCTTACAGAGTATTAGTAGTTGTACTGCCCAAATCGCAATAGCAGGTCTTAATGAAGATGGAAAACTAAACATAGTCAGTGCTAACCTTGGCTAAACAACAATGAAATTGTTGTTTAGCATTCCAACTTTTAGCACAACAATCATACTATAACATTATCAACAACTGGGTTGAACCACTATACTCAACAATAGAATCTTCTATCACATTCACCAATTTACCAACTACCGAACCGTTAATTTATAACTCTGCAACCAGCTGTAGGAATGGTTATAATGGTGCAATTGTGTGTAGTATAATCAGCAGCACTGTAACTATTTGCCTTTCTGTATTAGTAAGTATTAACAACCATGTTGAACCAAGAAAGGATTGTGATATACTATCATCTAAAAAAGAAAGAAATGTCAGATCGTCTATATCAAATATCAGAAGATCTATTTAACAAAGAGATGTTACCAATAATAGAAAAGCATACGACACCCATTTGAGTGAGGCCCTAAAAATTAGTCATTATCAGTTGTTTTTGTGTGGTGCTGAAGATACTAAGCATATCAGTATCCTGGAGGGGAGATTGCCCTAAAGAATATGGTCTCTGGCATACGAATATTAGCAGGTTTAAAAAACGTAATGAAGATGGTTTATTATGGCTGATTTTATACGCCTTAGAACAGGAGAAGATATTGAAAATAGATATAGTGTTTATGGACTCAACTGCAATAAAAGTGCACTATCATGGAACTGGAGCGTTAGAAAGATAGGTAAGCAAAGTATAGGTAAAAACGTAGCAGTTAAGGGTATAAAAATACATGTTATAATGAGAGAAGAAGATATTTCAGGTTACAGGAGCAGCGCATTCTGATTGTAAGATGATAAGTGAGATGACGGAGATGCTAAATTGTGCTGATGTAAAAAGATGGAAATAAAGGCTTATGGTACGGATAAAATACGAAGCTGGTTAAAGATAATGACATTGAGCATGAGATACCTAATAAAAGGAATAGAAGAGTGAATTTTAGATTTGATATAAAGACCATTTATAAATGGAGAGGTATAGAATAGAGAGTTTATTTGCTAGGATTAAAACAAACTGTAGATTAGCTATGCGATTTGATAAACTTGATCCACTTATCTTGGGTTATTTCTTATGTGTACTCCGTTTTTTCTGATGGTGTCCTAGGTACAAACAAGAAAGCTAGACTATTACCTCTGGCTTTTTAAACTTCTTAAATTTTCAGTTAATTAGAATCCAACTTTTAAGCCAGCCAAAACTACATTACCTTTATTTAAGCTAAATTTATTAGTTATTGGTCTGTAAGCTGGAACAACTCCCACGCTAGCGCCACTCTTTTTAGTATACTGAAAGTGAGCATATTCAACGAATGCAGCTAAGTTTTCAAATATCTTATAGCTTACACCAACTGACAAAGCTTGGAACCTGTTTTTATTACCATCTTGATCAAGTTTAATTATATTCTGACCTTCATCTTTTGCTAGCAATCCTAAAGCAGAAGAATTTAAGTAAGTAACACTTGTTCCAACTTTATTGGACTCATAAGCTGCACCTAATGAATAGAAATCATTTGCAGGTTTACCTTTTAAGTAATCAGTTACCGCAACACCATGATTGTTGTTATCAGTAATAGATTTGATAGTACCGGATTTACCTAGGTAACCATACGCTGCAGCAAGCTTAAATCCTTTGAAAGCAAGACTAGTAGCAACTTCAAATGCCATAAGGTTATTACGTTTGAAGGTATTACCATTTGGTTCTTGATAATCCTTCGATTTGCCAAAATTTCCAACTAAAGAAAGTCCGTGATTAACATCGTTTGTTGTAGCTTCGTATCTAATAGCAGTTTCTATAGTATCTGTATATCCTAGGCCTTTTTTTCCTATTTGCCCGCTTGTTACATCAAAAATTGTACCTTGATGTTCAGTATCTGGAGTGAAGCTCAATCCAATTGCAAGTCCGTTGTAATTTGGTGTGTAATAAGTAATTTTATTAGCGCGTGTTGCATCTGAGGCCGGTAAATTAACGCTTGTGTGGAAAGCACAAGAAGCATTAGAATAAGTTAAAGGATTATTCTTAGCTAAAAAAGCTCCGCTGATAAAGAAGTTATAAAGATCCCCATCAATACCACCAGTACCAATAGCTAGGGCAGAGGGTGCTATTTTAATTCTGTCATAAGCGCTATTATGGCTCCCTGCTTCTAACCTACCAAATGTCTTATTTTCTAAATAGATCATAGTTTTATCAGAATGTTCTGGATTTCCGCTAGCAGTTAATGCTGAGGTAATGGTATTTAATTTTGTAAAAAAGCCGTAACAACTATCTTCATCTGGCTTGAAATTGACATCAAAAGATAGATTAGCTGAAACAGCAAATTTATTAAAACTTAAATTCTCATTAACAATAATATTTCCGTTTTGGTTTCTACCTAATTTTTTGAATTGTCCAGTTTGGGTTACTGCTGGAGATGTCACTGTCAAAGAACCTCCAATATTTAGGGAGGTTTTATCGTTTTCAGCATTGAAAGAAACTTCTGCGTAAGCTATAGAAGAAGATGCAACTATAAATGTAGTTGCAAGCAGTGTTTTTTTAAGCATAAAAATCTCTTATTTTGTTTATATAAAAAGCTAACTAAAATCTTTTTATTTTTAAGTATATAAAAATATCTTTTTAAAGATTAAAAAAAACAAATAATGACTTTTTTGCAACACCAAATTGCATTAACATATCGTATTTATACTAAAATACACTTTTAAAAAGTGAAGCCTTTATGGTAATTTAGGAGGGGGAGTTAGACAACATTCTTAAGTATGCTATTAAATTTTACTCTTTCATCATCTTTCTTGAGGCCTGCAAAAGCCATTTTCGTTCCAGGAACTAGTTTTTTAGGGGCATGTAAACATCTATATAATGAGTCCCACTTTAGATTTTGCTGAGCACGAGCAGGCATAGCAGCAGAATATTGCAAGGTCTGATTTTTATGCAGTAATAGCATTTACTATACCCCAAAGATTTGGACTAATTTTACTAGCTCCTCCTTTTTCAACAGTATGACATACGGCACATTTTTTAAAGATTTTTTAGTCAAGTTTAGTATCTGCGTTTGCCATGATAGAGTGCATATCTAATTTTCAGGCAAATCTTTTGAGGCAGAGACATTTGCATCGCTATTTGTTTCAATAACTGCTATTTCAAAACCATGCTTTTCTAATTCAAAACTGCTTTGTACACTTATCAAAACCCAAGATTAAGCAACTCACTAAAAGATACAAGGGGGAAAAGCTAGACCCAACTTGATTGTTATGGCTGCTTCTTTTTGGATCTGACCAGATTAGCAACTACACTGCCCTAGCATAAATACCCCAAGTATAAAATATAAGGCTTTTTTTATAATTAGTAAATCTAGTTACTGCTACTATTTAAATCTTTTTTGAGATTTTTATAGCAACCCTAGTTAAAGATCTAACTCCAACTTTAAATATTTGGTAATGCAGTTCTTCAGTTGAGCTATTTAATCCAGTGATTTTATGTTCTACTTCATCACTTTGAAATTTTTTTATTTTTTCTTTTAAAGCTTGCTCCTCTTTATAGTTTTCTAGATAATCTATATGATCTTGATAATGACCTTCTATTACTTCTTCAACTGCTGCAATGCAAGCCATAGCAGCTTTAATCCCAAATTTACCAGAAATATATCCAAGTGCATATGCGCCTATATTCCAAATAGGCAACATAAATGTTGGGCGCACCCTTTTTTTAACCATTTCCAGATTAAAGTAGTTTAAATGCTCCAATTCCTGTTTATACATATGCTCTATTTTCCTCAAAGAGGTAGGCTCAGATAAAGCAGCCATTTGCCCTTCATAGATACGCTTTGCACCATATTCTCCTGCCTGATTTACTCTTATAATTTCTGCTATTTTTTTTGACATAAGCTTCTATTTTTGATCTTTGCAATATATAAAAAATGTCACGCAATACAAGAACCCTAACAATATAGTATTCCAGTTTGCCATAGTTAATCCAAGTAATTGCGGCCCTAAAGTACTGCAAGCTGCTATTAGAGAACCTTCTATATTTCTAACCATCTGTTCTACTGAATTTAGAGATTCTGAAAAACTGGTGCAGACAGCATCATATTTAAACCAATGTCTTTCAACTCCTGAATGAAAAAATGAAATAATAAAACCCGTAAACAAAATCAAAAAAGTTGTCAACAAGGAAATAATCTTATTAATATCTGGCTTTAATATAAAGATTAATGAGAAAACCAATAGCATAAAATAGACATAGCGTTGATAATAACAGAGCTGGCAGGGGTATATTTCTAAAAAAAATTCACCAATGTAAGCGCTACTAAGCACCAATATTGATATCGCCAAAAGTAGATGAAAATAATGTTTACGCATGGTTTTTTATTTTTGCTCTATACTATCTTGATTTAATATAAATTTTGATTTCTATTCAAGAGTATTATCATCAAATTCCAGTAATACCAGCTTGAGTACAATTAGCTATATCATCAACCGAATTAACCAGTTGATGATCAATATTTAATATTTGAGCTAATTGCATATAACCAAAGTTTTGGAATCTTCCATAGGGGAGAGCATCAAAGCTTGGTTTTTTATTTGATGTTTTTTAAACTAATACAGTATCAAGAGAAGTGCCATAGACAGCACGCATGGTATCATCCGCTTCAAAAATACAGTATTCACAACTAATAGCATGCGTTTTAATTTTGCTTTATTAAGGTCGTATAAATTTACATTAATATCTTGTTTTGACCATTTCTATATATAGTTAAGCTCACCTTATCACTAGCTTCATTTATTAGTTCTTGAAGTAAATAAAAAAGATTAGCTCCAATCTCTTTACCATTAATCCCCCAGATTACATCACTAGAATTTAACAATTTTTCAGCTGGTGTTTAGGTAAAGAACCTCTTACTATGAGAGCTAAATTCATGTAAGACGGATTTTTTATTATATAATTGTCTGCTATCTTTTTTGGAAAGTTATAAAATTTTACTAATCAGCCTAGAGAACAAAAATTTAGAATCGTACCAGTGTCTTTTCTATTAGGAATCTTACTATCCTTTAATACGGATAATACATCGTTGATATATTGCGCGGGAAGGCCATTAACAAATGCATCATTGCCACTAAAAACAATTCCTATAACTTGCCCTTTTTATTAAAAATCGGAGAGCAGCTGGCTCCCTCTTTTACATTGATGCTAATTGTCAAATGCTGTCTTGGGGGAAAATGAAGCAGTATTATACAAAGAATTAATTACTCCTTCTTGGATAGAAAAATTATTATTCTGATTATTACCAATAATTAGAATCTTTTGTTCGGTCTTATGTTCATAGTTAACCAACTCAAGTTCAAAGCAATCGTGAGGTAATTCAGCTGGATCTATTTTTAAAACAGATAAATCTTGCCAGGAATCTTGGTAAACTAGTTTTGCTTGTATCTCCTTGCCATCAAAAAAGTCAAAAGTAATCCCTGTAATTCTGAAGATTTTGCTATATGAGCATTTGTTAGAACTAACCATAATTTTTTATCTACTAAAAATCCACTATCAAAGTATTCTCCCTTAATGTTATAAGCACTTTTTATGAAGTTTACTTTAACATTTACTACTCCTTTTTTAAGAACTGATATCTTATCAACTTTATCTCCATCTTTAATTGGTTTTTCCTTTGCGATAACAGGTTCTATAAAACAAAGATAATATACAAAGGACTACTGAGAGGATTTTAAGTACTCTCATTCTTCATCATGACTTATGAGTCGTAATTTCTTTTTTAATATCTTATTAAGGATAGAAGGGTTTACTTTACCTTCTGAAATTTGCATAACTTGACCTACAAAAAAAACAAAAAGTTTTTCTTTACCAGCTCTATATTCGGCAACTTTTCCAGGGTTAGCAGCAAGAACCTGATCAACAAATTTTTCGATTTCATCATTGTTTGTAACCTGCACTAACCCATGTTTTTCTATTAAAGCTTTCGGTTCTTCCTGAGTCTCAAACATCAATTCAAAAACTTGTTTAGCAATCTTCCCAGAAACCACTTTCTTTCTTATAAGCTCAATTAATTCAGCAAGATCACCAGGTTTTATTGGTGAGGTAGTGATTTCTAGGTTAGTCTTGTTAAGTTTGCCAAATAATTCTGCTATAATCCAGTTTGCTGCGAGCTTTGGATCTGTTAAAGCTGCGGTTGCTTCAAAATAATCCGCAATATTTTTATCTGCAACAATTACATTCGCGTCATATAGAGAGATTCCCATTGTACTTATGTACCTTGCAATTTTTGCATCTGGTAATTCTGGTAATACTTTTCTAATATTTTCAACATATTCTTCCGACAAAATCAGAGGTAACAGATCTGGATCAGGGAAATATCTATAATCAACTGCATCTTCTTTAGTACGCATTGGCTTTGTCACCTCTTCATTTGAATCGAAAAGCCTTGTTTCTTGTAGGACCTCCCTCCCTGATTCAATTAATTCAACCTGCCTCATTGCTTCATAATTTATTGCCTTAATCACAAATTTTACAGAATTGACGTTTTTTATCTCAACTCTTGTGCCATATTTATCGCTTCCTAATGGCCTAACAGAAACATTTGCATCACACCTCATAGAACCCTTTTCCATATCTCCATCACAACTTCCTAAATATCGTAGTATTGAACGCAGTTTTTTTAAGAACTCTGCTGCTTCTTTGCTACTTCTCATATCTGGTTCTGTAACAATCTCCATTAAAGCTATTCCTGAGCGATTTAAATCCACAAAAGTTTCATCAGGACTCTGATCATGGATACTTTTACCAGCATCTTGCTCGATGTGTATCCTGGTTACCCCTATAGTTTTAACTTGTTTATCTGGCAGCTCTATTGTAATTCTTCCATTACTAACTATTGGGTGTCTGAACTGAGATATTTGGTAGCCTTGTGGTAGATCTGGGTAAAAATAATTTTTTCTATCAAAATATGAAAAAAGATTAATCTGAGCACCAAGCACTAAGCCAGTTTTGACTGCTTGTTCGACGCATTTTCCATTTATAGAAGGTAACGTTCCGGGCATTGCAGCATCTGTAAAAGATACCTGTGAATTTGGTTCAGCACCAAATTCTGTTTTGCTTCTTGAAAATAGCTTTGATTCTGAAGTAATCTGGGTATGAACCTCCAAACCTACTACAACTTCCCACTCTCTTTTACCTTTTATGATTTGTCCTAGATAAGACATAGTATCTCTTGTAAATTACCAGTTTTAGTATATTGATTATCATATTTAATAAAATTCAACAAGCCTAATAGCAAAAGCACCTGCAAAAAGATAGTTTATATAAGAAAGAGAGGAGTGTCAACCATCGTAATAGCTTAATCTCAAGAATTAGCCTTTATTACTTCTGGATTAAACTATGCAATATCAGTCATTGAAAAAGCAGCAGGCATTACTACCTCATATGAAGGCAGGGCAGAATTAGTTATATCAGCTACTCTGTTTTGATTAGCCACATATATGTTAGGAAGTGTTAACAACCCTGAAGTTTTAATAAGAGATAAAGCAATAAATCTAAAGAAAGTAGTATGAAGTTTATCTTCACTGAAGTCATTCCTGCACTTAAAAGACAATCTTCAGCTAAGAAGTTCAGCAATGAAATACCATAGATTCCAGCATACTTTATTGGTGGATTATTGTTTACTATAGCCTCCCCTAGCACAAGGTGAAGTATCCATGTTTAAGTAAAAGTGCGCTCTAATTTTAAGTTCTGCTGCCTATGCTTCAAGACATGCATATCATAATATCTTAAAACCAGTTTATTTTAGAAGAAAACACTGGTATTAGCTATTACTTATTGAATATAGCCTATGATGCAACATTTGGAGGACTAATGGCAATATCATTTTGTACTGATGACTGCCAATCTGCTTGGTATTGCTTATGGAACATTGCAAGGCATGATAGAATTTGGCTGCAAGCCTCACCTCAATTCAGCAAGTTGTAGGGATTAGCTCAATGGTTGTATCAAACAACTTTGTAGCAGAAGATATATATACACTTTCTTAACTGGAAAGGCTTGCTTAAGCAAGGTGTAAAGATAAGAACTTTGATAATAGTATAGGTTACTAGAAATGGCACTCTGCTGCTTTTTTTAAACAGTTAGCCTTGGACGCTTTGTGTCCAACTGGCCGAAGGCCAGCGGTTTTCATTGTTAACTCGCTTTATTTTATGATATCAAAATTTGTAATAGCTAATATTCGTTAAAACGTACAAAGTGCCTATAATAATCTGCTTGATAACTTTTATTATCAGTATTATTAAAGAAAAAGCGTGGGCTATCAATCCAAAACTTGTGTAATAGTTTAGTTAACTGTTCTTGGGTAGTCCCTAAATCATATTCTATCTCTTTTACTGAGCCGATATTATGTCTACCAGTCAAGTGCAAATAATACAGACGCAGTTTACCATTTTGTACTTTCATCTTGCCACCATTGATATAGCCATTTTTGACAATTAAAGCTTCCAGTGGCATTTGTGGACTTAAACCTGTAGCAATATCTTTATTGCTTGGTAAATTCCCGCTTTTATAATCTATAATATGAATGCTGCCATCCTTCATCACATCAATTCTATCAATCTGAGCTGACAATTTTATATTTGTATCTTGTGCAAGGTTAATTATCATCCAACTCTCAACTTCTGTTAATATCTTATCCCTAGCAAAAACTACAGAGCTTTCATATTGCCAAAACCAGTGAGCTATTTTTTCAAATTTTGCTACCCATAAGTGATGAACCATTGGTGAGGTCAAGTTATATTTGGCAAGGATATCTCTAGTAATTGCTATAAACTGACTTATATACTCGGTTGATTCTGCTTTAAATTTATAAACCATAATTGATAAAATTTCATGAAGAACTATACCGAAAAGCTTTTCTAAATCTTCCTCCTCGCTCAGCTTAGGCATCTTTAACCCAAGTATATGATTGATGTAATACAGGTAAGGATCTCTAATTAACTTTTCAACTGCGGTAACTGAAATTTCCTTAGGCAAGTCTTCTTTGTTTACTGCTATTACAGGGCTTCTATATTGAATTTCTTCTCTATATTCATTTTGAGTACTTTGAGAACACTCTAACAACTTATGTATTAACTCAAACCAATATAAAATATTATTTATATTAGTATTATAGCTCACATAAACTTCCTTATTACAAAAAATATTTGCAGCAATTTTATATGCAAGCACTGTTTTAATTTCTTGCTTAGTAAGAAATTCTAAAGTTTTTTTCTCAAGTTGATAATATTCTTCCAAAGTTATATGAGTAAAAATACAAAAATCAAAATTATTAATGATATCATTTATATTAACAATCACGATATTACTACCAGCATATTTACCTTTGTTACCCAAAAGGTTTAAAAATAGTTCAAAATAATTAGCGCCCAGTAACTCAAAATTTTCTAACTCCGGATTTTTTAAATGAAAAATCTCTTGGGTAATTTGTTCGTAAGCCCTTAAATTAATCTCAAACATTTCTTGAATACATTCAGATTTTTGAAATTCTTGGTGCAGGGCTTTAATTTTAATTATATTAACACCTTCCCTCATCATTTTTATATCTGAAGTTTCATTGATTTCCTTTTTTGATAAATAGTAAGCAATTTTAAGAAAATTCTTTTCTTCTATAGTAAACTTTTTATTTACTCCATTATGAAATTTAATTTTTCTTGCGCTTAAAGCTACATCTAAAATTGAAGCAATTTCCTGATTAGCCATTATAGCAATTTTTTTCTTTGGATTTTGCACAATAAAATCTGCTATTTGCTCACTTTCATCAACTTTTGATTTAGCATTTAAAATGTTAAACTTTTCTTTTAGTAAGGCCTTATTACCTTGTAGCTCTAAAAAATCTTTATTCGAACTAAATAAAAGTTCTAGCATTTTCTGCTTATTAAAGTTAACTACCTGACCCTCAATCTTGAATACACTTGTGAATTCTAATTTTTCTCCATAACCTATAGTGAAAATTTTATTTTTTGGATTCATGGTAACAGCGTTAATAAAATTCCAATCTATACCAAAATTAGGTAATACAAGATAAATATTATTAATAGCCTGACTAAATACCACTTTGGAATTTGATGTAATAACTGTATGCTTTTGATCTACGTTTAAATTCTTAGCAATTGCCCAATCCACTATAACTGTTCCTGCATTCAAATTATTAAGAAAATTAGATACTTTTAAAAAGGTCTCACTGCCAAATTCAAAGTTAGTTATGTCCATTTGTTTTGTTCTACAGGTTACAACTTTTCCCCTATTTTTCTTCTTTGACTCTGCAACTCCACCGATATTTAATATACTATGCCTTAGTTGAGAGACTGGCTTTAAAGTTTTATAAGAAGCTTGAGGAGCAACTTTTTCATTCATTTTAACTTTTTTATGAAATATTCCTGATAACATCTAAAGACATATCTCTATAATAGCTGCAATTACAACCAGCATCAATTGATTTTGCTTTTTATAAAACTGAAAAACTTTAGTACTATAGTCCTTTACAACAGACATAAAAAAATCTCATTAATTAGACTTCCATAGTTGTATATTAATTTTCATAATTTGCTCGCAGAACTTCTAACATTAATTCTCTTTCAAAAGGCATTTTTTTTCCAGTTGTGCTTAAAATGTTCTTTTCTATAAAATATCCTGTTATTTGTAAACATTCATATAGCTCCTGCTCTGATATACCTTTTTGGAAATTAAGCATAGATTGAGGCAACTTTATCATCTTATTATGGTAAGGCTCACCTACTTCTTTGCTGACTACGGCACCTGACTTTGGTGAAATATATACTAACTCTACTGTTTTACCGCTTCTCACACACTTATTCAGCTCTAAACCAAAACCTCCTGCTTTTAGTATGCAAAGTTTAAAGGATAGATACTTACTATAAAAAAATTCTGAATGGGGTTGTGAAGTAGTTAATAAAAACAATTCCAATTCATTAAATAATTCTATCTGCTTTTCTTTTTCATGTAAGACAAGCAAAGACATAGCTATAGCAGCCCTAATAAAAGTTACTGCAGTTCGATCAAAAGCCGTAGCAGCCAATGTATTTCTTATCAGATCGAATTTATAATGACCAAGTTGCTCCCTAAGACGTGCATTCCAAGTAACATTTACAATATTTCCTGGTAAGCAATCTGTTTTACTGGATTTAGAAATTCTCATCAATCCACTCATCAAACCATTATTTTTTAAAAAGCATTGCACTATAACATAACGCTCTTCGAAATCTCTCACAGAAATTACAATGCCTTGGTCTTCTATAATCATCCTACTATCTGTATTCTGTTGTAATAACCCTAATTATATTAGGAGCTAAAAGAAGTGTTTCAGTAATATAATGATTATCGCCTGTCTTCTTAACTCCCTTAAAAAACCCATCGGTAATCCAAGTTGCAGACATAATAACCTCTCCTTTCACCATTTCATGGATATTATATTTTCTCGACAAGTCTGTTATCCCAAATGAATTAGCTCTATCAATTTCCTCTTGAGTATTAAAAATAAGACGACCTTGAATTTGACCTCCTAAACACTTCAGACCTGCTGCTGCTAATATTCCTTCAGGGGCTCCGCCAATTCCAAGATACATATCGATATTACCTCCTTTTAAACAAATTTTTAGACAAGCTAAAACATCACCATCATCCATTAATTTGATTCTTACATCTTGAAATCTTAAAGCTTTTATAAGCTCAGTATGTCTTGCTCTATTTAATAAACATATATTTAAGTCCTTTACTGAACATTTTTTAGCAGTAGCTAAGGATTTTAAGTTCTTTTCAATTGGTTCATCTAAATCAACTAAGTCATGAGGCAAATCTCTACCTATTGCAATCTTTTCCATATAAACATCTGGAGCATTTAACATATTTGATGCCTCAGATATAGCAAGCACTGATATAGAATCAGGTTTATCATGAGCACATATTGTTGTACCTTCAAGAGGGTCAACTGCTATATCAATAGCTATTCCAGACTTTCCAAGTAATTCTCCTATGTATAGCATCGGAGAATTATCTCTCTCTCCCTCGCCTATTACAACTCTTCCACTGATTTCTAAATTATTTAAGGAAGCTCTTATGGATTCAACAGCTGCTTGATCTGCGCTTCTCTCATTACCAAGACCTATCCAAGAATAACAAGCAATAGCTGACTTTGAGGTTATTTCTGTAATGTCATAAAGTAACTTATTCAATTTATTCATAATTTTGTTTTAAAATTACTATTTTACTATCGGAATTAATCATAAAAAATCTTAACTTGATATTTTATTGTTGATAAATTCGGATTGATAATCTATAGCATTCCTTTATATCATCAATTAATAGGATACGTAATGAATATATCAAAGTATTTTAAACGCAAGTCAATTAATGAACTTGTAAGTGAAGCTGAAGAGTCGAAAGATTTAGTTCGTTCTCTTGATGCCTTTCAATTAATTTTATTTGGAATTGGCGCTATTGTTGGTGCTGGAATTTTTGTTCTGGCCGGGGAAGCTGCAAGCCGTTATGCAGGACCTGCAGTTACTATCTCTTTTGCAATTAGTGGCTTAGCGTGTGTATGTGCCGCACTTTGTTATGCAGAACTATCTTCTATGATTCCTGTTTCTGGGAGCGCCTATACTTACATTTACGCAACTCTTGGAGAGTTAGCAGCTTGTATCATGGCAGGCTTTATGACTTTAGGCAGTTTTTTAAGTATTGCTTCAGTTGCTAGTGGCTGGTCTGGGTATATTCAAAGTTTGTTAGCAGACTTTGGCATTTATATACCAGCTCAATTTTCTGCTACTACAGGTTGTATAGTAAACCTTGATAATAGCTCGCAAGTAGAAGCTATATTCAATTTACCAGCATTTTTTATTGTGATGTTAATAACTTATACTTTACATAAAGGTATTCAAACCTCTGCATTTATAAATGCAGTTATAGTTTTCTTAAAAATGTTAGTTTTATTCGGGTTTATTATAGTTGGGTCTATATATATTGATACTACTAATTGGGAACCATTTTTACCTAAAAATACAGGAAAATTTGGCCAATATGGTATTTCTGGTATTATAGCTGGATCTGCTATGGTGTTTTTTGCGTATAATGGATTTGATGCTGTTGCAACTGCTGCCCAGGAAACTAAAAATCCTCAACGCGATTTACCAATCGGAATTTTGGGCTCTCTAATTATTGCAACATTGACTTATGTTTTGGTAGCTGGAGTTTTAACGGGGCTAGTAAAATATACTGAGCTTGGTGTTGCGCAGCCAATTGCAATCGCTGTTGATAAAATGGGTTTACCTTGGTTTTCCTTATTAGCTAAAGTTGGAGCAACGGCAGGGCTTACGTCTGTTGTTTTAGTAATGCTTTATGGCTTAATCAGAGTATTGTTCGTGATATCAAAAGATGGCTTATTACCTGCTTTTTTTTCTAAATTACATAAAGATTATAAAACACCGCATATACTAACTATTATTTGTGGTTTCATGATTGCTATTGCAAGTTCTACAGTATCATTAGATACGCTAGTACCATTAGCAAATTTTGGAATTATTGGCACCTTTGCCATAGTTTGTTTTGCAGCTCTATTTTTAAGATATAGTCAGCCAAACTTAAAACGTAATTTTAGATGTCCATTTATGCCTATTATACCAATTGCTGGGATGCTGATTCTGCTTCAAATTATGTCAAGCCTTCCTACTATTACTTACTTTTATGCCCTTATCTGGGTTAGCTTTATTGTGTTGTTCTATTTATTTTATGGACAATTCAACAGTAAATTATATGCTAGAAAATAAAGTCCTAATTACAATTGTTGAGGCTTCAGTTCAAAGATTGCCGCTACTGGGTTACTTCAGTGCTGATATACTTAATTTAGTAGTTGGTAAATCTTATGGAACTGAGACTTTTGGCTATAACAGAAATAGTGTAGCAGAATCTGCAGGCGATTTTGCAGTTAGAGGCAGCATAATTGATACTATAAACTATAACAAATTGGATATAGAATAGATTTTTTGGTTCAAAAATTGATAGCATAAAAACCTTTGATACTACTACCCAACTTACCTTACAAAAAGTAGAAGAAATAACACTATATCCAATTAGTGAAGTTATCATAACCGATGAAACAATAAATCACTTTAAAGAAAAATATTTGCAGTTTTTTGGTATTAATGACGACTCATTATATTATGAGCTGATAAAGGGCTCAAAATATATCGGTGCAGAACACTGGCTACCTCTATTTTTAAAGAATTAAGGAGTATATTTAATTATATTCCAAAAGATGCCCTAATTATCAAAAGCAATCAATTAAAAGTAATTCTGAACAATTATTGTCTTTTAATCAACCAAAATTATACTCCACGAAAAAATGATAGATCTTATAATGCTATAGCGCTATCTTTGCTTTATTTAGAGGAGAGTCATGTAGCAACAGCACTTGAAGGTTTTAATATATATGATGCATAAAAGATAAATTTTGTACCCAATATACAACTTGCTGCCACCATTAAAAATATTAGATCCTCTAGGGTTTTTACAAAGAAATTTTAAATCAAAAAGCGTTGTAAGCCTTGCTATACTGCCTATAGAAAATGGGTTTGACACTGAAATAGTCATTTTCTTTATAGATAAAGATATTATAGGACAAGCTTTCAAGGAACAGAAAAAAGAGAAGGTACAGCAGCTAAAATTTTAATCTCCATAAAAATTGGTGATCCCCTAATGCATATGGAATAGCCAGATTTCAGGAATTAAAGACATTGTCGGTAAATACTATACGCATTGATTTTATAGAAATTCTATATGCAGATAATGACAAGCTTTATCTGCATGTGGAGAATTAGAAACAATTTTTCGCTAGGTGGAAGGTGAAGAAAACCAAAATGTAGTTCTAGATAAATTAGGTGGAGTGGCCTGGCAGGCAAGAGAAGTCAGGCTAAAAGAAAGAATAAAACTAGTGGCTTCAGCATTAATTAAAACTGCTGCTAAAAGATTAACTGCTCACGGACTTATTTTAGAATCTATCAGCGAAAATTATCAAAGTGATAATTTTCCTTACATTACTACCGCTGACCAAGAAAGCGCTATTGAGGATATAATAGAAGATTTCAAATCAGGTCAACCTATGGACAGACTTCTATGCACCGATGTTGGTTTTGGTAAAACAAAAGTAGCATTAAGAGCTGCAGTTTAAATCGCAGTAATTGTTCAAACAACTTTGCTTACAAAACAACATTATATAATGTTCTTAGAAATGTTTAATGATTCTCCTGTTAGTATTAAACAACTTTCAAAATTTACTTCGCTCAGTGAAGTTAGTGAGATAAAGGATAGAATTAAAGGGCAGTAAAATTGATATCATATTGGCACCCATGCATTGCTTCTAAGGATTAACTTTAAAAATTTGGGGTTATTGATTATTGATGAGAAACAGCATTTTGGAGCAGCACAAAAAGAAAAGCTGAGAAATCTAAAGGACAATATTCATATGCTCACCCTTTCTGCAACCCCAATACCTAGAATATTGCTGATGGCTTTAGTGAACCTCAAATCCCTTAGTATTATTACAACTTCTCCTATTAATCGAAAACCAGTTAAAACTTAAGTACTAGCATATGACACTCTTACTATAAGGGAAGCACTACTTAAAAAAACAAAGAAATAGCTTAAGTTTTTATGTTACTCCAAGAATTAATTATTTAGATGAGCTTGATCAACAACTACAAAAGCTAGTTCCAGAACTTAAAGTAGTGAAGGCTCATGGCTCTCTTACTTTTAGCGAGCTGGAGCAAATTATGAATGACTTTTATGATCATAAACTTGATATCCTGTTAAGCACTAGTATTATAGAGCCTAGCCTAAATATTATGAGCGCCAATGCCATAATAATTGATTAAGTCCATGTGTTTAGCCTTTCTCAGCTTTATCAAATGCGAAGAGAGGTTGGGAGAAGTGAGGGAACAATTAGGGCATATAAAAGAAGTTGGAATAGAGTTTCAAAAAATGCTTGCGTATACTGCTTGCATATACTATAGCTCAAATGCAAGAAAGTGAAGCGCTTGAGGCTAATAGGAAATGGAGCTCTGTACTTAACTAGGCATCTTTATTCAGACCCTAGAAAATTATATAGAAGATGCCACATTAAGACTTTCGTTATATAGACAAATAGCTGATATAGTAGAAGAAGAATGTGAGAAGTTTGCTGCGGGAATGGTAGATAGGGTTGAAATTACCATGAAGCCACAACTCGTGTAAATATGTTGGAAGTTATAGCTTTAGAAAGAGAATTAAAGCTAAATTAAAGCCTGATGAGTGAGATTTTGTTTTTGATTAGGTCTACTGCCACTCATTATGATAAAATAAGGAGTGTTAGGCGTATTTTACTAAAATTATCTGGAACCATTTAGTAGATATGGAAAAAGATTTTTTAGTTATTGAATATGATGAACTGGATAGTACTCAGACCGAAGCAAAAAATCTTCTATATATGAGTAAGGTTCATCCAAACACTGTAGTGTTTACTTCTTTACAAACCAAAGGTAGAGCAAAAAATATAAGGACTTGGAGCAGTAAACCAGGCGATTTGGCCTGCACAATTATACTTAGTCCGAATACTGAAGAAATTTCTCATTCTCAGATTACTTATATAGCTGCAATTGCAGTTAGTAATGCTATTAAAAGATTTTTTCCTGCTGCACATTTATTGCATAAATGGGTAAATGACGTTTTAGTTGAAAAGCATAAAGTTTCTGGCATCTTATTAGAAAGATATCAAAATAAGTTTGTTCTAGTTGGAATAGGCATTAATATTTTGTCTAAAAAATTTATATCTGGCTTAAACGCAATAGGTATTGCTGATATTAGTTCATTACCCAACCCTATTACTCCCAAAGTGCTGTTACAAGTAGTACTAGAAGAATTTTTTGAGCTTTTTGCGCATTGGGAACAATTTGGCTTTCAAAAAATTAAGGTTCATTGGTTAGCTAGAGCAGCTAATTTAAATAAAAGAATTGTTATTAAGATTGAAGATCAAGAGAAATCTGGTATCTTCCTAGGGATTGATGATAAAGGTAATCTTCAGCTGCTTAGAAATCAAAAGATTGAATTATTATGTGCTGGTGACGTTTTTTTATAAGAAGGAGTGTATATGCTAGTTGTTGTTGATATTGGAAATACTAATACAGTATTTGGTTTTTTTGAAGATGATGAGTTAATACTGCAAACTAGAATTAAAACTGATATTACTAGAACTGAGGATGAATTTTTTGCATTCTTAATTCTGATTTTAATACAAAATCAGCTAGCTATAGAAAAAATAGATTCTGCAGCAATTTCATGTGTAGTGCCAATGGCATTGTCTGGAGTACAAAGATTTTTTCAGAAATATTGTAAGATAAGTCCAATGATAGTAAGTCATGACAAACATAATGTATTGATAGCAGGAGTCCCAGCTCCGCATTTAGGGTCTGATTTAGCTGTCAACGCAATAGCTGCAACCGCATTATTTAAAGATCATTGCTTAATAGTTGATTTCGGTACAGCAACTACGTTTTCCCTTCTCGAATATAATAAATCAAAGATAAATTATTTAGGAATTGCAATAGCGCCAGGCCTTAACTCCATATTGCAATCTATGAGAAAGAGTGCAGCTCAACTCCCCTCATTAAATTTTCAAAAAACTAATACGGTTTTAGGTACTACAACAACCAAAGCAATGCTTGCAGGCTCTTATTTCGGGTTTACTGGTATGATTGAGAAGTTGATAGATACTATGAAAGAAGAATATCTATATCCTTTAAAGGTGATTGCCACTGGTGGGCTTTCAGTATTAATGGAAGATTCAACTTCAAAAATAGACTTTATAGAACCAAATTTAACTTTACTTGGTTTAAAATACTTTTATCTTTTAAACAAGAAGAGTTGATTTAAGTACTTATTTATGACTAAAGATTCCAGTATGGTAGAAAAAATATTGTGAATTCTAAACATGTTTGTTGCGATGGCGGACCTTATTATGGCCATCCTAAAATTTATTTAGAAATAGGAACAGATGAACACATAAAGTGCCCATATTGTGGACAGGTTTTTGTTTATACATCCAAAAATACTTCAAGTAATAAAATCAAAAATTAACCAATAATTAACTAATTTTTATGAATTTGCTATATTCTAAACAACCAACACAAAGACAGCTTATTATTGCTTCCTCCATTCAACAGGTTGTATCTAAGGCGTTTGTTATCCAAGAGATTTATCATCCTAATTTAGAAGACACAATGATGGTATTTCCTTTCGTAAAAATTACTGCAGATTTGAAAATAGCTACAATTTATGTAGATTGCCTCAATAAAGATAAAATTAAAGTAGTTTTAGAAATTTTAAAATCACTAACAACAGAGATAAGAAAGTTAATCGCCAGTAAGCTTCAGTTAAAACATGCACCTACAATTGGATTTATAGAAGATACCATAACTCAAAAGCAATCTAATATACTGAAATTAATAGATAATATTTCTTAATCTAAATTATAGCTAAAGTATTTTAATTTGAATGTATGAGCAAAGTGTAGTGAATCCTATATGAGCTACCGAGTGATGTATAGTCAAATTATAAAGACTTAGCATGAAAAAGTAAAGTCAGAAATATACTCTATAAACACGAGCTCAGGAAGTGTTAACAACTCTGAAGTTCTAATAAGAGATAAAGCAATAAATCCAAAGAAAGTAGCATCAAGTTTATCAAATCACATAGCTAATCTACGGTTTTCTTTAACTTTACCAAATAAATTCTCTATTTCTATGCCTCCATTTAATAAATGGTCTTTATCAACCTCTAAAATTCACTCTTTTATTCCTTTTATTAGGTATCTCAAGCTCAATGTCATTATCTTTAACCAGCTTCGTACTTTATCCATACCATAAGCCTTTATTTCCATCTTTTTATATCAGCACAATTTAGCATCTCCATCATCTCACTTGTCATCTTACAATCAGAATGCGCTGCCCCTGTAATCTTGAATACATACAATATCTTCTTCTGTTTTAAGGCGTATAAAATCAGCCATAATAAATTTTTCTACTATTAGTAGATAATATATCTTTGTTAAATGGATCTTCTGATACTTGGTATAGGCGATCTAACATTTTTCCTTTTTAGGTGATAATATATCACAATCCTTTCTTGTTTCAACCTGTTTATTAACAAGTGAGATGGTGGAGATGCTAAATTGTGCTGGTATAAGAAGATGAAAATAAAGGCTGTGATACGAATAAAGTACGAAGCTTGATACTACTTTCTTTGGATTTATTGCTTTATCTCTTATTAAAACTTCAGGGTTGTTAACACTCTCTGGGTGCTTACGAAGGAAATATACTAGTTGAAGATAAAGAAAAAGAGTTTCAGAATCTTATAAAAGTCAGTTGAAACTTGCTTTACCATGAGATTGTGCCCAAAGCTGAGGGGCGGTCCGTTCAACAACAAGTAGAAGCACTTAGAAGAAGATACAGAAGAAGTTGAACCAACAAGAGGGCAATTTAAAGATAAGAAGAGAGTAGCAAGTTTGAGGAGAGAGAGTTTTGCAGGAGCTAAGTGTTGAGATAGATTTGCTTAAGAAATATATACTCAACATGAAGAGATGTATCATAACTTACATTTTATACCCTAGATAATTTCTGCCAGATATAAGAAGAATGAGAGAGAAGAAGATTAATACCAACTCACAAAGTGTTAAGGAGAAGGAAAATTAAAGTTTTCTGGATTACTGATCATCATTCTATACTTTTATTTATCACCTTACAAAGATTTTAAAAATTATTATCTATGTCATTTATCATGTAGATATAGAGGATATTTCAAATTACCAAGCTACAACAGAACAATACAATTATGATCAAGATTAATATTACCGCTAACCATAATGTTACAGTTAATTTAAGGGAGATTATACAGGTATCATTGATTTTACTACATCCGCAATATGCCATGGAAACCATACAAACAACAACTGAGTATTTGGCAATATAACTAAATTAAGTATGAGTAGTTATGGATGGTATTGCAATTAATAATAAAGGCAACGGTAGTGACATATCAACAGCTTGCTCTATCCCTCAGGGTTTTACAAAAGGCAAAATCTTTGGCAGTAAAGAATACTTATTGAAGAATTTATTTACTAAACTTTATAATCAGGGATTACGTTTATTGACAAAAATCAGGAAAGATATGGAAAACCATTTACTTGCAATAGAAAATACTGCTTAAAAAAAGATCATTAGTTGAATCAGTGTTTAATATTCTAAAAAAGTCTATGAATTTTGAACATACAAAACATAGAGCTTCACTAAACTTCTTAGTATATATCTTAGCTTGTGTTAATGTTTATAATATTAACAAAACTATCTTTAATTCACCTCTTTTGAAGCATTCTTCTAATCTCTTATCCTAAACTTGTGTTTGTACTGTAACAGCTCAGAGCATGCAGAAATTATTACGGAAAGCAATAGCTTTTTATATATTGTCTATGAATGAAGAGTAAATAAGAGAATATGAGAATAGAAAAAAGCCAAGTCTTTAATTTTTATTTCCTCACTCGCTACTGTGCTGTGATTCAAGGCTCAAATTATTAGGTCCTGCCTCAGGAGAGGAGTATCATCTAAGGCTGAGCTTGTATATTACCTCCTATATTAGAAGACACAGGCGCTATGCTTCTACTTATCTTCACTTTCTTGTTTAAGCCTATTATTGGCAGCTTCGAGTGCATAATGGCATAACTCTTCAAATTCAACACCATTATCCATTGCAAGTTTTTGTACTTTTATCAAATTTTCTATTATTTGAGAAGGAACCTGCCTGCTGCGCTCTTTACTAAGTCAATCAGTTTGGAAGTGGATTGGATTATGGCTAGGTTCAGGATTTCCTATATAGAGCAGCATCATAGATTTCTTTCCTCCAAAAAAGCAGAGCACCTCAAATTTTTTCATACGTATGGAAATCCCTTATAGATCCATGGTATTGTTTTTAATAAATAACCACAATTTAATTTTTATGTTTTTGAAATCAAAATTTAAAACATCTCCCCCAGCTTATGTTATACCACAGAACCAGGGAGTATATTTCATAAATTATTTTTTATCATTTAAATCTTCATATTCAGCATCAACAACTTTTTCCTGAGGACTTGCAGAAGAATTTTGTTCAGCACCGCCTTGTTGTTCTTGAGAATATACATACTGCCCTATTTTGACCGCAAATTCAGTTAAATTTTCGGTTTTTTGTTTAATAAAATCAACATCTTCCCCTTCCATAGCTTCCTTAAGAGATTTAATCACATCTTCAATTGCAGCCTTATCTGGAGCTGGTATTTTATTTCCATGCTCTTTTAAACTTTTTTCAGTGGAATAAATCATAGAATCAGCATGGTTTTTTGTTTCTATTAATATCTTCTTAGCTTCATCTGCACTGGCATTTTCTTCAGCATCTTTAACCATTTTATTGATCTCCTCATCACTTAATCCCCCTGAAGATTGAATGGTAATTTTTTGCTCCTTACCAGTTGCTTTATCCTTAGCAGATACATGTAATATACCGTTTGCATCAACATCAAAAGCCACTTCAATTTGAGGCAAGCCCCGAGGCGCTGGTGCTATCCCTTCTAGGTTAAATTGACCTAAAAATTTATTAGCAGATGCTACTTTACGCTCGCCTTGGAATACTCTAATTGTTACTGCATTTTGATTGTCCTCAGCAGTTGAGAAAATCTGTGACTTCTTAGTTGGTATTGTTGTATTTCTTTCAATAAGTGGAGTAAATACCCCACCAAGAGTTTCAATACCAATGGAAAGAGGCGTAACATCAAGCAATACCACATCCTTCACATCGCCACTTAAAACTGCTCCTTGAATTGCAGCTCCTATTGCAACAACTTCGTCAGGGTTCACACCTTTATGAGGCTCTTTACCGAAAAAGTCCTTAACTTTTTGTATAACTTTTGGCATTCTCGTCATCCCACCAACAAGTACTACATCATCAATTTTGCTTGCATCTAAACCTGCATCTTTTAATGCCGCCTTACAAGGCTGAATAGTTTTTTCTATCAAATCATCAACCAAGCTCTCTGATTTAGATCTTGTCATTTTAATATTTAAGTGTTTAGGACCACTTGCATCCGCTGTAATATAAGGTAAATTGATTTCTGTTTCCATACTGGTTGAAAGCTCTATTTTGGCTTTTTCAGCAGCTTCTTTTAGTCTCTGTAATGCAAGAGGATCCTTCATTAAATCTATGCCAGAACTTGCTTTAAATTCTTTTACTAAATAATCCAAAATACGTTGATCAAAGTCTTCACCACCTAAAAATGTATCACCATTTGTTGATTTTACTTCAAAGACCCCATCACCAATTTCCAAAATAGAAATATCAAAAGTACCGCCACCTAAGTCATATACAGCAATTGTTCTACTGCCAGCTTTATCAAGTCCATATGCAAGCGCTGCTGCTGTTGGCTCATTTATAATTCGCAACACCTCAAGACCAGCTATTTTACCAGCATCTTTTGTAGCTTGGCGCTGTGCGTCATTAAAATATGCAGGTACTGTAATTACTGCTTTAGTGACTTTTTCTCCTAAGAAATTCTCAGCAGATTCTTTCATTTTTTGTAAGACCATGGCACCGATTTGACTAGGAGCCATTAGTTCACCTTTAATGTCAATCCAAGCATCACCATTTTTTGCTTTTGCTATTTTATAAGGAGATTTGGCCACAAGCTCACTTGTTTTATGATCAGAAAAGGCTAGCCCCATTAACCTCTTACTTGAAAAAATTGTATTTTGAGGATTAGTTACAGCTTGTCTTTTTGCCGCTTGACCGACTAATCTATCGCCGCCCTCAGTAAATGCTACTATCGAAGGGGTTGTTCTTGCACCCTCAGCATTTTCAATAACTCTTGGATTTTTCCCATCCATGATAGCTACACAAGAGTTTGTTGTTCCTAAATCTATTCCTATGATTTTACTCATGTTTATTACCAAATTAATAATTGCTTAACTGCTCATATAGTTCAAGCTATAGTGATCTGCAAGGGCGGTAATGAAAATTAATTTATGTAAAGAATATACTGTTTATAAATGAAGAAGTGCGGGTGGCTCAACTTTTACTAATTCCTTATACACGAAATGCAATCAGCATATGCTGCTTTAGCAGCTTAAGTAAGCTGCCACATTTTCAACACTACTCATAATATCAAGTTATCAGAGATACATAAATTCCACATCCAGATTGTTAATAGTTTCGCTACATGACTCTTCATTAGTACAATCAATGATTTTTCCAGAACTGCACAACATCAAGGAAGTATTTCATTGTATTATCTACAACAGCTTGTGGCTAAAGTCTCATTTTGGTATTCAAGTCCATATTCGCCATAGATAATCGCTTTAATTAATCCAATAATGAGTTAATGTGCAGAAAATACGGGCCTCCACCTCTGATAATGGTACACATAAGGATGATTTACCATCTCAGTTAAAATCCCTTACTGCTAGTCCATGAGGATGATTTCCAACATTATAATTTACTGTTTTTGCAAACATTTTTCATACCTTAATAAATTGTTGGGATTAACAACTATAAAGAGGTTAACTTAAAGCAATAACCATTCTCCCTATTAGCCACGTTACCTCCCATTAAAAATCTCTAGGCTATTTTTGATAAAACATCACATATAGCACCACTCCAGCACATTTCATCCTTTCTCAACAAGTATAATTTTTTAATTATGTCAACAATTATTAATAACATTTCTACATTATTTTATAACGAAGATGCTAATATATTGTTTACCTTAAAGTTACCGCTTCACACACCAATGCCAGCCATGTTAAAAAGGAGCTCTTAACCAATTGGTATACTCTGGGTTATGCGACTCTGCATCAAAAGAAATGATGCATGGTACAGAATATGAATGGTATTCTTTAACTATCTCATAAACTTTATCAGAATTAACTTTTAAAGTTTTAACTAACATAATAACTTCAGCAGCACTCTCCAGCTTACCATCCCATTTATAAATCGAACTGACATTATCTACAATATTAATGCAGGAAGGTATCTGATTTTCAATAACTTTTTTAGCAATAAAAGTCGCTTCCTCTTTTGAGGAAATAGTAGTATAAAATATAATTAATTCATTGTTTTTTGATAACATGACCTTTTACAATTTGACCATCAATTACTGTTGCAGGCACATATTCTCCAGCAGAATCAATATACAGAGATAATATGATGAAAATTATAAAGAATATACTAGCAAGCACTAGAAACTGTATAAACGCTTTCAATAGATTTTCGTTCATAAATGACGGTATAGGAAGAGATCTTGCAATCGCTTCTTTTTTAGCTTTATTATACAGCGCACAATATATAAATATTGGTATTAAGGAGATTAATATAACAACTAAAATCCGAATCATAAAAGGAACCTAATTAATATGCTTTAGATATACAGGTAGCCTATAAGCCGGGTTCTGTAAAGGAAAAACCTTTCGATGGCTATCCATCTGGTCTTAGGTATTGCTACCTATGATCATGCGACTCACCCGCATATCTACACTTAAGAACTTGTGCGCGATTATTGATCGCTATATGCCTATATAGTCTTGCTTAATGATGGGGTTTACCATGCAACATACATTGCTATATGTACGGTGAGCTCTTACCTCGCCTTTTCACCCTTACTATATAAATAGCGGTATATTTTCTGTGGCACTTTCCCTAAGATTACTCTCGCCGGACGTTATCCGGCATCATTGCTCTGTAAAGCCCGGACTTTCCTCTATAGCAAAAAGCTACAGCAGCCATCCAACTACCTGCACTTTTATTAATACATCATTTTTGCGTTAAAGGCTATAATTATCTATGATTACAACTTACGGTCTAAACCTTGCTCCCTTTGCATGGTAGCTGACTGAATAAATTCCTCTATTATATTATTTTTTGCTTCGTCAGCTCTTATTTTTTTAATAAAAACTGTTCCTTTGTCAAACCTCTTTTATTTTGATGTAGACTTTGCCATCTTTGCATCGCCTTGTTCAGAGCTACTCAGGCTATAGATAATATTATCACTTAGATAAATAGCCTCTCTTCTTGTTTGAGATCCTTTATTAAGTAATACTAAATCAGAAACAACTTGATCAAGATTCCAGAACTTAGCTTGCTTTATCTTATTGGTAATTTCCTCTGGTATATTTTGTTTTAAAGCAAACAAATCATATTCTATACTATTACTGCACCATTTAAAAATGCTTCAGCTTTGGAAGCTTTATCTACAATTTAAATCTGGACTATATATCTGATAACGATTACTATCATATGATACTAATAAAAACTGTTTACTATTATCAAATATCCAAGCACGACTTGATGAATCAATTTCTGCTCCTACTAAATCTAATAGCTTATTCTTAGAGTATTTATTAAAGAAGTCTTGTACTTCCCGATAATGAATTTGTAGTAATTCCTGTTCTCATAGGCTATGGTTTATTTCTTCCTCACTAATTACATCTCCTATATTAGTCACATAAGTAAGAACATTATCCCCAAAAGGTTTGATATTCTGATTAGTAGGTTCTAGTTGTTCTAAAGCTACAAGATATGCCTATATTACCTCTTTGTTCTTCTCGATTTTCTAGGTTAAACTTTACTTTCTTTACAGGTGAATCACTGCCATCTGTTCCTTTCTTTTTAATATCCCGCTCGTACCAGCTTGTTCTCCAATACTTACTCTACTTACTTGACCTAAAATACTCTTATGTATTTTTTCATATTCTATAGAAGATTCACTCATTATTTCTTCTATCTCATTATTTCCAACTTTACAAGGAGCATTACATTCTATGCTTAGTCTTACTACTTCTATTAGGTTGTTTAAATATATGCTAGTGTGCTGATGCTCACGAAACCAATCAGGTATTATATCAAGTTTTACTTGTACTATCTTTAATTCTGGGGTGTTCTGAAATTCACTTATTAATAAACCAGAAGTGGAACCTACTACAGGTAATACTTTGATTTGGTTTTTGTTATTTTTATTAAATAGTTTTAATACTATTGCAGAAGATACACGTGATTGATCATCTGGTCTTTCTATTACAACATAAAACTGATCATTAAATACTACTTTATCTTTAGTTTCCTGTATTAATTGTTGTTTTAAATTATCTATACAATTGTGATACTGATCTGGATTATCTATTAGATAAACATATTCTATATTTTTTTGTGGCAAATAATGCTCAAGTATTAATTTGATTTTATCAGATGTATATTTAACTTTAATTGGTTTTTGCTCTGAACTTTCCATTATAACATCAACATCTTCATGTCTTTTTGGAGAAGCACCACCAGATAAAGAACTTTGATCAAATTCACTATGTTCTGACCTTGAATCTATTGTTTCTGGGTTATTTGTTATATATTCACTTAACTCATTTTTTAAACTCTGTTTTTGTTTTCTAGTTAATTGTTGCTTTGAGTCAATTATCTGTTCGCCGAATTGTTGCCTATCAAAAAATTCTTCTTTAAATGATTTATAGGTATTTGACCCATTACTATCTAAGAGTGAACGCAGTCCTAGACTTTCATCCACATTCTCCAGTAATGAAAACCATATTTTAAATAATCTTCTTGCATCACTGATAACAACCCCAAGCCTTTTAGAAATTAATTGATTCTCACTAGGTAGATCTATAGATTTACAATATTCAGGTAATATTTTATTAATTTCTTCTTTCAAATTATCAATTGATTGTATTTCTCCCTTCTTGAGACCTTTAACTAATTTATTGAATTGTTCGTTTATTTTCTTTATTAAATTACCCTCTGCTGCATAAGCTGTAGCTTCTTTTATTGCTCTAAAGGTAGCTTCAGCTCTAGTATTCCATTCATAAAATATAAAAGGTATAATATATTTCTCAAGTATAGTTGATTTCTGATCTAAAGTTTTGCTATCAAAACCAGATATTTTATCTTTTACCCAATCAAATTCTGATGTTTGTTGAGGGTCTCTCTGTTGCTGAGGATTTGATACACTATCTTGTACATATTTTCCATATTGATGTATTAAATGTCTGACAATATCTTCTGTAAGTTCTTTGTTTTTGAGATTTCTTTCTAAAGATTTAAGAAATGTTGATACAGGAACAGTATGACTGTCTTGTTTATTACCACCTACATTCCTTTTAATTGATACTCTATTAATAATTCCTTGTTTATTAACTTCTAGATCTATATTAAGATTATTAATACCATATAATTTTATTATTCTAAGTCCATGTTTTTGAGTAGCATTATTATTAATTTCTAATAATACTTTGTTAATAGGCTTCTTTAATTGTTCTTCTGCTTTATGTTTAATCTTTTTAATTAGTTTATTATATTCTGTCCGATCACTTATGCTACTATCACTGGTTCTATAACTTGTATCTTCACTTTCAGTATCACTAATAACCTTATTAATTACTTCTTGGTTATAGATTTGTTCTACATATTCTCCTAGCTTACTACCTGCTAACCCATTATTTTGTATTATGTTTTTCATTTCATCTACAGTAATGCCAGGAGTAACTTGACTGTTATATCCTATATCTTTTAGATAATTTTTAATTATATTTAATCTTTGTTCATGTATTTTCTTAGATATTGTTTGTTTAAACTGAGCATCAGTAATCTCTTTAATGTTATCTATATCCAGATTTATTTTTAAATGTTCCGCGATAGATTTGTTTATAGTTTTACGTAGTTGGCTAACTTGTCTATAAACTTCTTGTCCAGTTTTTAAGGATTTATATCCTTGCTTATATTTATAATATAGTAGGATAATTTTTTCACTATCTTGTTGATTTGTAAAATAATCTACTATTTGTGCTGCTTCTAATTTTAATTGCTGATCTAAAGCGTCTTTAACTAATTTCTGACCTAATATATTTGGCTTATATTGTTTTAACTGTTTATATAACCATATAGCACTTACTTTATTCTTATTAGCTATTAACTGATCACTACCACGAATATTGTTCTTAAACCATCTTTTTATATCAGATAGATCTAAGCTTGAATTATCAAAATATTCTTTAATATACTCAGCTAAAGTTAATGATATATCTAAAAAATCACGACTCATTTTTCCTATATTATGTGATTCAGCCAATTTAAAAAGTAGTATTATTCATAACTATCTAGACTATTACCAGCTAACTTTAACTCAAAATTTTCTTGATCATGATTTGTGACATCAACTAATACCTCAATATCAGTTCTGCCATCAGGTATATTACCATGACCCTTCTCAACTATATCTATGTTACTAATTCTCTTTTCAATTAAATTTATTAGCTTTAGCTCAGGATGAGCATTATAGAATGCTAGCATATCAATATCATTTTGAGAAAAGGATTCTAACATAGACTTTTGATATTCCATTAAAAGACTAAGCAAATTTGGAGAATAACTCATTAAAAAAGTATATCCATCAATAATTTTATTCAATAATTTTCCTTCTATCAGATTGCATCCTTGATAACAACCAGGGCAATCATAATGATGCTTCTTTAAAATATGACCACCAAATTTACCTCTAATTCGATCACAATGCTTATCAAGTAAATGCTGAAATTTATCAGAATTTAATTTATTAGTATGAAAGTATCTCTTTTCCCATATTTTTTGATCCCAATGCCAAGATGTAATACATTGTTCAAAATACTCTTCAACCTCATCTTTTTCTTTTTTACATTCTTCTGTTTTAGTTTTAAATTTATGCTTTTCTCTCCTTGTTGTATAGCCTTCATTATCCTCTACCAAAGGATCCCAGGATACTGTTTTTTTTATGCTAGCACTTACTATTACTTCACCTTGATCCTTATCAGCTAAGCTTAATTCATTTATTTCTTTGCCATCAGTTACTTTTAATGTATTTAGTAATTCTTGATGTGATTTTTCATATTCTGTATAAGGAGTATTCATGATTTTTTCTACCATATCATCTGGTACTTTACCAGGTGTTTTATACTCTATACTTAATTTTATCACTTCTATGAGATTATCTAAATATACATTAATCGATTGATTTTCACAAAACCATTCCAGCATTACACCAAGTTTTACTTGCACTGTCTTTAATTCTGAGGTGTTCTGAAATTCACTTATCAATAAACCAGAAGTAGAACCTACTATAGGTAATATTTTAATTCGGTTTTTATTATTTTTACTATACAACTTCAATACAGTTACAGAAGATACTTGTAGATCACTATTAATAGATTGTTCGATTATGACATAAAACTTATCATCTGATACTACTTTATCTTTAGTTTCATGAATTAATTTGCCTTTTAAATTATTTACAAAATTATAATATACATGATCCCCTGTTACTTTAGATAAGTAAATATCTTCTATATTTACATTTGGTAAGTAACTTTTTAATAATGATTTAATACTTTTATTAGAATAAATTGTGTTTAATGAACTAGAAGCTTGGTATCCCATATCTTTTGCAGTATTATCTGCTAGGTTACTTCTCTTATTTATTGAGTCAGCTTGCATGTCATTAAATTTTCTTTTATTCATTATCTACTAAATTATATTGGTTATAAAACATAAATATTGTATACGATTATTAAATCTATGACAATGCATATTTGTGTATTACCACTTTCACTATAACTATAGAACTTTGGTCATTTTTTAATCAAGATGCTAATTTTACTGGTATTTGACAAGTAATAATAAAATGTCTAATGAGGTAATAATAACCAACTACTAGGGTTTTATTTCCTGTCTATATCATTATTCTAAAGCTTTAATCAACGCCTACTATGGACAAGGAAAAGAGAAAGTGGAATAATTAAATATTGAATAAACCATAGTAGGAGCTGTTAAACCTTTTAAGAAAAAAATATCATAAAGGGTTATTATTGATAACTGGTATCAAGTAAAATATAAAAAACTACTTAATGCCATTACTTGATAAAATAATGCTTAGGAAGCAATAAGTCCTAATAAACATTGATCCCTTACTAATTTCTTTGCTTCTCTATTTGCCGCTTCAATTTGCCCATCAAATCAAACCTAATAAACCTATTACCTCTTATCCATAGTTTGGAGTTAATTACCTTAAAACCTAATCAATTCAAAGCTAAAAGCCTTGAGCTGCAAAAGCTTCCTCTAGATCCTGCATACAATTATTCCTAATATAGTAATCATTAAAAGCTGATATTGATTTAAGGGTTACTTTCTTATTGACCGTATCCTCATCTACCACTACTAATTTACTTAATACACCAAAATCAATACATTTGTTATAACGTTAAATAAGAAATTTCCTTACCTGGTACCATACTGATTTAGAATTAGTTCATCTATAGAATTGTTATAATAAATTTGTAAGCGAAAGACTATTAGAGATAGTAGCTGTATTGCGGTGTTGCTTAGGATTTTGCCATTACTAGAAGCAAGATTACCCCATTCAGGAGGAACAAAATTACCAACAAAATGATAGAAGATTATTGAATTTTGAGCACCATGATCATGTGTTACACAACCAGGAGTAAAATGTGAGCAGCATATAGTGTGCATAAGACCTAAACTTAAACATCAATTTAGAAGAGGCAATCAAGGGAATAATAACACCATTTTTAAAAATGAGATGAGCATATACATGGCATATGGAGTCTGGAGGTAAAATTAGTAAATTACAGAAATGCTGAAAAGTAAGGTGGTGGGCGGTAGGGGGATTGAACCTCTGACCTTTACGATGTCAACGTAGTGCTCTAACCAACTGAGCTAACCGCCCTTTTTAACATAGGCACTTATACATAAAAGATTGCAATAAGCAAGCTTTATAAATTTTTTAATTAACAAGATTTAAGGTATCCAAAATGAAGTAAAAGGAGGAAAAGAAATTGCACTATAGCTTTATCGAGTTTTGCCTATAAATTACTAATTAAACAGCCTATACTTTGAAGTGCGTGCTAAAGCATTAACAGATTTTAGTTCTTATGCAAGAAGAAAATACTTTACATATTGCAATATGGCTGGCATGCAACCTCTGATAACAAAAGCATATACTGCTAACCTGCTTAACAATTATTATCTAGCGACAATATCAGCATCATTTTTAAGTCGGTATTACAAGTAATACCTTGTTTAGTTAGTCTTTCTTGTATAATGGCCGGTATTTTCGCTGCAAGAACTTTTGCTAATAGCTCAATAATACCTATCATTTCAAGTAATTCTATAAAGAAACTTTTACTTTCTGTATTTCTTAGGTATATTGTTTGGTTACCTTCTATTAGATTTTTACAATATTAAGCATTATTTTTCACAAATTCTTCTACCTTTTGCCTATCAAAGTTTTTTTGTTTATATCAATACATAATGAGAGCTCTATTTTAGTAGCAAATAGCTTCACTTCTTTTGGGTGATTTTTTAATCGATCTGATAGAGAAGTAGAAATTAATTCTGATAGTCAATACCAATTGAGTATGCAAATTTTTTTAGTGGGTCTATTCCATAAAATTGCTTAAAAGTATCAAAAGATTTTGCTAGGCACTCTGTTCAATCAACGCTTGCAGCTCTTTTTAATTCATCAGCAAATTCTTGGGTTATTCTCATTTTATTTGGATATTCTCTAAAGTGGTTTGTTGGTCCAAATCTTGGCAAGTGTTTGATAATTGAATGAGGGTTGGATTTAGGACTTAACTTTTTAAATGCCCACCAAAAAATTCTATTCTGTCCATTTTCTGAGACAACTCCAGTATTGCCCCAGTGTACATCGTAACCTACTATCAAAGATCCTGCTATTTATGTTTCCTACATTCCTCGGTCTTTCAGCTGGTGCAATTAAATCCATGCTTTCATATGCGTGTACATATAAGCCTTTATAATTGTTGAAGAATTTAGATGCGACATACACATTTTCTCCTGTTTGATCAGGCACTATTATTCCTGGTAGCGTGCTAACTAACTCTATCTCTGCTCCATAGCCTGGAGCAATTTTAGTAAATATTTGTCCAGCTAAATATTCAGAAATATTGTTGTGATTTGATACTCCATATTTGGTATTTCCTTGTTTTATTAGTCAAGTATCACTATTTCTTTTATATGTACCGCCTTCTTTTCCTCCATCATTTGCTCCACTTTCTTTACCATTTTGAAAAACGAAATCAGTTATTTTAGGTATTTCTCGCGCCTAAGAGAATTATTTTTATTTTTCTTGCTGCCTTCTCTTTGCTCTTGAAGAAAATAACGAACTGTTGGTTCACCAAAAAGGGATTGATTAAATAGTTCTATCTTGATTTTTAGGGATTTTAGCTTATCTTCTTGAAATAAATAATATTCTATTTGGTCTTTACTGCTATACTTTTCTTTAATATCAAAAAACCTGTTTAAACCAAATTCTATTGATATATCTTGAATCCCTACTACGGTATTATCTTTTTTAGTCTTCAATTTATCCATAATTTTAAATTGTCTTCTCTAAAGATTTGTAATAATTGCTTTGTATCTGTGGCGCTGATTAAGGCTTCTTGTATTAAATCAGAGTTTTGAATTTCTATCTCAATAAAAAGACGGCCTCAGTTGCTATCTATAGTTATCAATTTTGTTTTGTCTAATAATAAATCTTTTATGTAATTTGTGTCTATTTTTATGCTTTGTTTATTCTTTTCATCAAAAAGCATGTTTAAACAGTAGAAAATTATTATATATTAAGTAGTATATAGTATTTTGTAACGTAAAAAAAGAATATTAAAATAAGAATTTTTAATCAGCGCTACCGATAGAGTAATTGGTAGCTACATAAGAAAGAGTCTTGTGGATCCAAAGCACTATAAATTGCAGTAAGAATAGATCAATTAAGTTATTAATTGGTAATCTGTTATAGATATATGATAAAATGTTGCATGTTATTTTTATAAGTTTTTTAACTGCAGCTGGTTTTTATTATGGTGATAATTTTTATTGCATCCTATTTTTCAAAAATATACTAATATAGGCAGTACCACTCATATATTAATACTTTTAACATGATTCTATTTGCTATTTTTACTTGTAATAGGTGTGGTTTTGTCTGATAAAATTGGCATTAAAAGAGTAATGGTGGTGCCTTGTGCTTTATTTTTATTATCTTTTTACACTTTGTTTGAATTAATTCAGTATAGCAGTTATCCTCTATTATTTCCTTTAGTATCACAAATTTCCACTTTATGTAAGATTTTCTGGTATATCTTTCACTCATAATATAAGTATGGCAATTTTTGGTAGAACCATTCCTTTAGTGGTAACTTTTCTTTTGGAGCAGACTAATAAACACAGGCCTTTTTCATAATGGGTGCTACTTTATTATCATTAATAGGGGCGGCAAAATCGCGCATTGATAATAGGAATGAAGATATGTTTCCTTTCAGTAAAGAATTAAAATATGAAAGAGGCTTATAGTCTAAGGTATGCTCAAGATTTATTTAAATTTGATCCTAAGCCAACTATTAAGCTCTTTTCTTCATCTGTTATAAAGCTAATTTTATCTATCCCTTTCCTAAAAAGCTTGACAGCTAGGAGCGAGTGCTGGAATGTTATCATTATTATATGTAAGTTTGAAATCATTATTTAAAATGGGTCATAGCCATCTATTTAAATGCTTTAAGGTATTATCAGCTTAAGATAGTATTGTCTGTTCCAAGAGTGCAATTTGTGCCTCTTTTAGGTTGCTATAATAATAAGCTACATCTTCAGCTTATTAAAAATAAGCTTAATCAAAGGTTATTAGCACTCCTAGATATCATTGAAAACAAACCTTTTATAGCTTTAACCTGTCTAAACATAGTAATAGCCTTAATATTTTACTGTTTTTCTGAAGAATCACAGCATGTAATATAAAATTTGAGTAGGACGTGAATCAAGAGAGGAAATATCTGGGGTAGAAAAAGCAGTAAATCCAAGAGCAAAATGGACTAGGAGATTTTGAATGAAGTCAAGATACTAAGGCTTAGTTAGAGAATTTGACAGAAAGCAAGCAGTTATAGAGTAAATCTAAATTGATGATGTTGATCAAAAACTGGAATTACTAGAGAATAAAGCAAATGAAAAGCCCATACTCTATGATGCTCTCTCCAGATCCTCAAATACCAAACTTAACCCAGGAGAAGCAAGAATTCACTCTACTTAAAAGAGAGTCTAGCTATATTAAGAGAGCAAGTTCTAGGGTGAAGAAAAAAGTTAAAGATTATATCACTACAGGTAGTTTTGCTCGTGGGGGATACTGCTTACTGGAGTTGTAGTTGGCACTGGTATGAACAATGCGGCCTCGCCTGAGAGTCAATCATGCTCAGGCTTGTTGATACAGCAAATTTTTCTAAGTGTTATAAAACAAGACAAATAAAAGAAGCAATATTAATAGGTTATTGTGGTGGAGATATTTCAGTAGAGTAGGCTAGATGCTGGTTAGAGGTAGTATCATTGGTAAATAATGAGGGAGATTTATAGAAAAGAAAGTAGAAGGCTAGTTAATTGGGGAAGAATGGCAGACCTGAAATAAAAGAAATAGTGATAGATAGATCATCAGATGTAACAAGAGTGGCAGTATTTAATAGGGTGCTAGGTGGTATAGCTAAGTTTTTTCAGACCCAAGCAACTAATGGAATATTTCCCATATCGCCAATTACTGGTCGACAAAACGCTTTAAAGGCTAAAAGCGCATTAAAAGGAGGTATTTCAGAAGCTGGCAATGCTTTAGAGAAGTTAGCTGATTTTACAATTGCAGAAAAAGCATGAGTCTAGTAATTGTAGTAGTAGGATCAGACAGAAGTAGTAGATGTGGTGTTTAGGAAAGGTTTTGATTTAAGTCAAGATGGTGAAGAGATTCAACTTAGAACTAATACAGGCTATCTCACCAATAGTAATTACCAAAGGTTTAAATAGAATTAGCAGCTTCTATAAAGCAAATCAAAGCTTAAGAGAGCATTTGATTAAAGATAATGATGAAAATCATGGTATACCGCAGCAGGAAAGTGGCTTTTAATTTATTACCGTTACTAAGCATGAACATAGTAGATGTAAATTTATGCCGTACAAGGATAATTTTGATTACCCTGTTTTTGAGGAGTTACAATGTAAGTCTCTCTATGAAGTAAATCAGATGGCTGATCAAGGTGCATTTGATCCAAACAATAATGCCAAACAGAAGAGATGTGAAGTAAATATACTAGGCATGACCAATGAAAGCAAGAATCCATAAAGGTTTCGACCGGGAAAAGCTCACCAAATATTTTGTTTATATCATATGATGAAAATAGTGGCTTATTCTTTAACCTTGGTTCAGTGGGATTTGTATTACTTAGCTGGCCACTAGTTGGAGCAACTCTACAAGCACAAGGAAAAATAGCTGGATTTTTAAAAAGTGATGAGAAATTTACCCACAGAAAGTAGTTTTCAAGTGTTAATGATTGGCTCCAATCATATTAAGGAATATTCAGACAATTGGCAATTGCATAGGAAAGGTGAAACCTTTGTGGAGTTAGTAACCAAATAAGCAAAGTTTTTACAGCAAAAAGCAAAAAAGAGGGAATAGTAAAAGATGCAGTATTATTGAGTTCAGTCACCATACCTACCCTTGATATTGACGTTCATGAGATAAGCAAAAGAAGAGAATGTTTACAAGATACCAATTGGATTGGCCACTCGCAACGTTGATGCTAAATTGTTATTAAATTGTTATTAAAGTTTCTTCGCATAATCTTTGACTAGAGAGAAGAAGAGCACCCTAAAATCAACCCCTATGAAATATTTTGGTTTGCAGATCATAGCAAACCAAATGATAGCAAAAACTGCAGCTATTACTAAAAGAAGAAGCTGTAGAGAGAAACATTAATGCAAGAATGTCTCAATTCTTTCCTAATTTGCAAAGTGAAGCAGAGGATTTAGCAGGAGCGGCGCAATATCTGCAAGGTGGAGACTGGGTAGTAAATGTCCACTTAAATGCAATTATGTGGGATCAGAAGGAGCAGGCTAAACAATCAGCACCGCAGTTTTGCTCAATACTACGAAGAAGCTGCTGGTATTTTACCTTGTGCTTTAGTAACAGCTAATGGGATTGCTCCAACCGGAAACTTTAACTTATGCATAGCAAGAGTGCCATGCTCTGGTAAATCAGTATTTATGCAGGAATTAATGTTATCAATCTTAGGAGTTAGTGGCAAAGCATTTATGCTTGATTATGGCAGATCATTTAAAAGAACATGCTTGTTATTGGGTGGCAGTTATATTGAGTTTGATGTTAAAAATCTTACATCAATTAATCCATTTTCAGAAGTACCAGAAGATAATAGTGAGAGGGCTGTTGAAGCAAAAGCAGATTTTAGCAAATTTTCCCTCTATTTTAGCCACCATGGCAGCTCCACAATTTGGCCTAATGATTTATAACACCAATGCTGCAAAAAGCCTTAATAGCTGTGTGGCAAGAAAAAGGAAATAAAGCTGAAATGACTGACATAGCAGACTGGTTACTGGCAAGGAAAGAACCATATGCACATAAGCTGGGAAATAAATATGTTGCTTCCATTTATGTGCCAAGGACAGTATGGCAAGTTTTTTAGTGGCAAGGGAAAATTACCATTAAACTCCGATATAGTAGTAATTGAAACGATCACCTGCGCAGCAGCCCAGCACTACTTATAGTAATCGTACAAATCATGATTATCTATATTAACCAACCAATGGTGAAAGAAGATAGAAAGCTGCCCTTTTAAATCGTGATGACGAAGCTTGGAAGTTGCTGCCTGATAAAAGATCAGGAGAACTTATAGAAAAAGCAGGAAGAATTGCAAGGGAATATAATGGCTCAATAACTCTGGCTACCCAGCAATTAACTAATTACTTTAGAGAAGCCGGATTAGCTGCTGAGAAGGCTTTCGAGAATTCATCGCATAAAATTATCCTCAAGCAAAATCCTGAAAGCTTTAAAGCGATGTAGTATAACCCTAAGCTTGCAAGTTTTGTCGATGAGGATTAGAAGTTAAATTTATTAGAAGTTAAATTTATTACAATCCCCATCCATTCAAACCTTCCTCATTATAGCAAAGCAGCAATTTATGGGCCTAATATTAACGGAATGGTGGTAAGACTAATTATAGACACATTTACTCTGATCTCACCTCAACCAATGCTAGGAATTTATCAGGCTATAGAAGATGGGACGAATCAAGGGATGAGTGTGATAAATGCAATAATTACTATATTGCATGAAAGAGGTATAGTTAAATGAGTCCAGCGCAAGGATTAGCAACAGCTAGTAAACCACAAAGTTGGACTTATGATTCAAGCTTTATGCAAAAGACAGATATCAAAGATCAAGCTAGCACTATCATAGTAAAAGCTGGAGCAGAGGTAAATCCTTTAGAGAAAACAAGCTGGGGTGAGCTATTAATATTAATTGATGGAGATGATAAAACTCAAGTTGCTTGGGCAACAGCCAAAAGCAGAAAACTAGTGCTAACTAATGGTAGCCCTATAGAATTGATAGAAGAACTCAATAAGCAAGTTTTTTGATCAAGGTGGTATTTTAATTAAACGTTTTAATATAAAATCTGTGCCAGCTGTGGTAAAATAAGAAGGTAAGTTACTGAAAATTAGCGAAGTAAAGATTAACTAAATTGGAGGTTATTATATGAAAGAGTGGCAATTAAAAGAAGCAAAGAAGCATCTAACAAAAATAATAGAAAATGTTTTACAAGGAGAGATCCAAACTATAGTAAAACCTAGTGGTGAATCAGTATATTTAGTACCAGGTCAAAAGAAAGATAAATGCTTTGAAGTCAAGAATATTGCACCATCACATCAACCTGGGCTGGTAATATAGATAGAATTAGATATGCGTAATGCTTGCAAGAAACTTCTTTGGGTAAGTTTAATAGTTATTACAGTAAGAATCATACCTGTGGCTCTGTTGGCTGTGCAGGAAGGCTTGTAAATCCTATAACAGATGTGTGCTGGTGTGCTAGAATGTTTATTTCCAATTACGATAGGAGGGGATAAAGGTAGTACCAAGCTCTATGATGGATAGTGAATCCCCAAAGCAAGTAGTTTGTTTTTGCCTAAAGCCAGGGGTTCCTCTACCTGTTCTTGGCATTCTAGTTGATTTTTGGACCTGGTAGTTGGTAGATGTAACAAATCCACAATCCAAAATGCTGTATGATAAGCCTTGGGGGTATTAGTTTTAGCACAAATAGCCAGAAAGAAGTAAAGGATAATATAGAGGATACAGCCTTTTACCATGGTACATTGGTATATATATCCAGTAATTCATTGGCTTGAGATGTTAATGGATTTTGCCTGTTTAGAGATGTTACAGGTGGATGTTGCTTATTTAACTGAATTTGACCCATTATGGGCAGATGATGCTAAAGTGCTATATACTGTTATTTAGCAATACTGCTGCTCAAAACTCATGTATAGCTGATTGTACGAGCTCTAGTCCTGATAATCTTTCTAATGACGTGATGTTTTGATGTGTAGGATGCCAGAGCTCTACTTATCCATTTACCGGCAGTACTGCTTATCATAATGGGGAAGTTGAAACTTCCCCATTAATGGTGGCAAAATTTATGGCCAAGTTACATAAAGAATTATTACTCTGGGGTTACATGGGAAGCGAAGGATTATGCAGTAAATATCCAATCCAATGCACATCATTAAAAAAGAGCCAGTATAGGTTGCAATCGTCATCTGGATCAAAGTTTGGGTAGTGCCTTAGGAAGCCAGCAAATTGCAGGCCATCAGCACTGCCTGCAACTATTTCATATGGATCTTGAAGGAAGGTATATTCCAACTTCTTAGCTTCATCAATATTTTTGGCGTAATCTAATTGCTGACATAGGGAGATAAACAAGTTGGCAATTAAATGTTTTTATATATAGCTAAAGATTTGGCATATAATGGTAATGCCTCTATATAATTATCTTGGGCTTTATATAACTTAACCATATTACCATACACAAACGCCACCTCGTTACTAGTTCTTCCAAAGATCTCCTTAATATAGCCACGGCAGCTGATAAAATAGCAGTTCTCACTTTCGCTGGTAATTCGTGTATATGATAGCACTTTCTCCTTCTTCCAAATGTGTTAAAAGGCCATAATCTTCACAAATCCTTAAGGCACCCTCGCCATAATTGTCTTTGTTTTCTGATACTGCTCTTAACGAATCCTTAAATTGGCTCTGCTGCAATTAATAACATAGCATTAACCAGTTTAATTGCCAAAACTATGCCTTATCCCCTGTTTTTTAGTATAATCATCAAGCAAGCTATTAACTTTATTATAGCCCTTGACTGTCATTAACTTATCTCGCGCAGAAAGATAAATATCAATAAATTTTCTAGTTTTGCTCATATATGACAATGCTTGCACTATACCAAGTGAGTGATAACCCAACTTTTTAGCAAGATTTAACTTAGCACCATCTGACTCTTTTAGCAAAATCTCTACAATATATTTGACTGCTTCTCTTTTCGTAAATACGCCAAGATTTGCAACTGTTGCGATATTTCAATTTGGACTCCTGGAAGTAATATGACCTTTAAACTCTCCATGACATTCAGGTAATTCATTGAGGAATATTGAAATAAATTCTTTTTCTGATTTTGGATCATCATAGATCAAATAGCCGGTCTTTTAACCTTGGGTCGTTTGTCAAGGCATGTATACGATTTATTAACTCCCCCCCTCTATAAACGGAACTTTTTCAGTGTCAATATCCTAAGCTCAGCTAAGACATGATACCATATATTAACGTTCTGCTCTAACCTTGCTTCCATCCGCCATAGCAGTTGATAGGTCTTATCACTTAGGCTTTTATGATCATAAAATTTAGCTAATTGGCTTTTACCAAACACCACCACGACCACTGATCACTACCTTACGGCATGAGAAAAGCTATCTATGATATCTATGATCGATTTAAATGCCTCAGGTCTTTCCTTGAATTTCAGGTTCTGCTGTGGCAGGTTATGTGTCTGTTCAGCATTAAATTTTCTTTCTATATAGACACACTACGAAATTTGATGCCGCCACTTTTTCTTCGAGCTGCTGATGTTTCTGCAAGAGTAATAGTAGTAGTCGTACTTGACGAAAAGCTCTCGGCCAAAAGCCCAGCGCAATATATGCCTGTCCAGCATCACTTCTGCCACTGGATCAGCTGAAGGAGCTCCAATCCCCCACCACATCATCCAAGCCAGCACCATTTATATCACCAAACTACTGAAATTGACCGTCATGCCCTATTACTAATATGAACTGATGTTACGCAGTTAGTATAATTATTGAAATGAGAGAAGAAATTGTGTAGAAGAGAAAGAAAACTAAGGTAAGTATAATGATTGAAAGAAAAGTTACTAGATATTTATACTGATTATCTAATTAGTCAGAATAAACAAGCGACAGCAACAGGATTATCAGAGTGACTATCAGGAGAATTAAGTCACAATCAAATTACTAGATTTTTGCATAGCGGAGCATATGCTTCCAAAGAATTATGATTATATGCTAAATGGCCAGTAAGAGCATAAGCAAATATCGATGAAAGAGTATTGGTTATTGACAATTCAGTTAAAGAGAAAGCGTATACAGACGGAAATGAAGTAACTTGTTGGCATTATCTTATATTAAAAGGTAGGCATATGAAGATAATTAATCTTTTGTCTTGCTTAATACGTTACGGTGATGTTAGTGTTCCTGTGGGTTATAAAGAATTATTTCGTAAACTGGTTAAACAAACTATCAAGAATGAAATAAATTTTGCTTATATACTAACAGATAAATTAAACAAGTATTTATTGAATCATTAAATATGGAAGATAATAGTATTATAACAGTTTAGCTTAAAGAGATTGATTTTTTAGTCAAATTATTCAAGAAAGTTTTCACAAACGATAATGGCAAATAGTGTCTAATTACATTTCAAGAATTTAAAAGTATGACTACTAATTTACTTACTCCTTAGTTACTGCATAATATCAGTTATTAATTTATCAGCAATTTACAAGCTTTTGCTATGAGTGCTGCACTATAATCACTTCTGCCTTGGCCAAGTATTGTTGTTTTTCTATTCAACGTGCCCCCCATAAACCATTGAGTAATGCAAATATTTGCAGTAAGATTTTTTTGGGTCTGCTCTTTCTTCTTCTAAGAACAAGATATAATCAATTTTTTTTATCAATACCACTTGTATTTAACAGTTGATCTAACCTTGCAACTTCTTTTTTTATTTTGTCATCAGTAAATAAGTTTAACTTACGTGCAATCTTCAAATAAATATCCAGGAGTTCTTGAATTAAAGCACAACGTTGGTCCTGTGCGGCATTCACTAGATTAACTAATAAATTTATAACACCACCCCCCACCACACTAACAACTACCATTCGAATTTCTGGGTTGGCCTTTATAATCCTAGTAACCTACTTGATTGCCTCTGGAGTTTTAACGCCTACGCCCCTAAATTTTGCAACATTTTATGAGCCATAATGCTGGATCCCTTCCCTAAAGTTAAGGTAACTCTCTATGTTAGCAACAACCGCACCTGCTGCTCCCCGAACAAGATTATGAGTTAAGCACACAAGTCCTATAATATTAGGCTTATCCCCTTGGCGTAAATGTCCTATATGAGCACGCATATCATTATGGGCCAAATCCTTTGTACTTTGTGGCCGTCCGCTTTTGTTATGAATAAGGAAGAGCTCAGAATATTTTTTATTCCAGGCTAAGTAAGACTCAATTGCTTGTTCAGATCTAACACTTTCTTTAAACATTACATGCATGGTTACCGTATGCCCATACATTACAGGAACCCTATGCACATGTGTTGTTATAGAGAATTCTGCATAATTTTCTGCAGTCCCTAGAATCCTTTTAGTTTCTTCTGTAATTTTTTCTGCTTCGCTAGAAATATAAGGTATGGTATTGCCTAGTATATCAAGAGAAGGCACGCCTGGGTACCCGGCACCGCTTATAGATTGAAGGGTTACCACGCTTACATGCTCTATTTCTCCTAAACGCATAAGTGGTGCAAGTGCAATGGTTACACCAACTGCAGAACAGTTAGGATTGGTAATGATCTTACCTTTTGTCTTCTGCTTTCTCAGCAGTGACAAGTGATCAAAATTAATTTCTGGAACTAATAAAGGTATATTTTCATGCATTCTAAAGGCAGAAGCATTTGAAAAAACTATTTTTCCCTGTTTTGCTAATGCTGGCTCCAATACTTCAGCGATATCTGAAGGCAAGCAAGAGACAATAAAATCAGCCTTTAGATCTTGATCTGAACTTAGTTTTATTTTAGAGATTTTTTCCGGTAATGGCATAATTGGTTCGCGCCAATCACATGCTTCACCAAAAGCTTGCCCAATGCGTTGATCAGATGCAACCAGCTCTATTATGTTAAAACGTGGATTATTAGCCAAAAGTGCAATTACTTTTTGACCCACAACCCCAGTAGCTCCTAGAATAGCAATAGAAGTATACATAACTACCTCACTAAAGAATACATATACAAAAGAATAATAAAAAATGATTGAAGCTTTACAGCATATATCAATATGCTGTAGCTTTCGCTTCGAAAAAGTGTCGAACTTTATATAAAAAACTACAATATTAAAATTAGTACTCATGCAAAATTAACAATATTGTGATAAAACCACGCAACTTTTTTATTCTGTATAGCAACATTTTATAGTCAAGAAGTAAAATTTAAATCAAACTTTTTAGCCAGCATATTTTTTATTAGCTCAATGTTTGGAAATTCTGCTTCTATTTCTATTACTTGAGTTAAATTTTGATATTTTTTAGGTAATCTTACAAAATCTTTTGAGGAGGTTATAACGCTGCATTTCAAGACATTAGCATAATTATAGATTGCATCTAACTCTGATTCGCTAAACATATAATGATCAGAAAAAATAGCAGATTCTTTTATTTTTATATTATATTTTTTTGCTGTTTCTAAAAATTTTTTTGGATGAGCAATACCTATTATTGCAAAAAAATCTTTATCTTTAAATCTTTCTATATCTTTTGGAGTAATAAGACAAGAAGTAGTTTTGGTTTTCAGCAAAGGTACCTTTTTTGAAAACCTACAATTAATAAAATTCATAGCCTCTTCAATCTTATCTTCATTAATACCCGAAACAATAACTAAATCTGCCCTTTTTAGAGCAAAAACCGGTAGCTCTCTTAAGGGTCCAGCTGGTAATAAGAGCAAATTCCCAAGTATGTACTCAGAATCTATAACTACTATTGATAAATCCTTATGTATACTATTATCTTGCAATCCATCATCTAATACAGCAATATCAAAATCATCAGCTTGAGCCGTAAATACACCTTGGATTCTTTTTTGAGCTATATAGGTTGGAGCAAAACTACTTAATAAAATCGCTTCATCGCCCACATTGTTTACGTTATGCATCTTGAGATCAACTGCAATGCAAATGCTGTGCTTAAGCAAATTGGCTTTATAGCCATGTCCAACAAAGGCTAGATTTCTTTTATGTTTCTTCAGTAAGCGACCTATTGCAAGAGCAATTGGTGTTTTTCCAGAACCACCTACTGTTAAGTTTCCTATACATATGACAGGTACATTTGTCTTTTGTTTATTAGTTAAAAAAACTTTTATGGTATGGATTATAATATATATCCATGAAAACGGTCGCAGTAACTTATTAATAAATAAATCCTGCCTCCATAATCTATTAACTATTAAGTGCTCTACTTTACTAAAAAAATTCATTTCCATGTAGAAAACTCTACTTCTAATTCAGAGATACACTTATAGGTTCAAAAAGCAAATAAAAAAGCCTCACATTTAAAATTAATATGAGGCTAAAAAAATAATATTTTATTAGTTAGCTACAGTAACAGCTCTACGATTTTTAGCATAGGCTTCTTCTGTGGTACGATCATCAGCTAACCTTTCTTTTCCGTAAGATATCACTGTTAATCTACTAGGTGAAACACCTCCTTTGCTTGCCAAGAATGACTTAACAGCATTAGCACGTCTCTCACCAAGACCTATGTTATACTCAGCTGTACCGCGTTGGTCAGCATACCCTTCAATCGTAAAGGTCGCTGTACCATATTTTTGCATTAGCTCTGCTTGTTTTGTTAAAGTTGCTTTTGCTTCGTCGGAAAGAGAAGAAGTGTCAAAAGCAAAGTATACTTTATTCCCCACTTTTTGCGTTAACTCTTCAATGAGAGCTCTTGAAGCTTTAGTTGAGCTGCCAGCTCTGTTATCAGAACTAGATTGCGCGCATGCTGTTAGCATTGCTAAAGCACACACTGTTAAAATTGTTTTTTTCATGATGATAACTCCTATAAGTAATATCGAGATAGTTAATTGATCTCTCTATAGATCTAACCATTAACTCGTTTTTTTAAATAGGTCAAATAAATTTAAGTTATGCCAACCCATCTGTTATAATGATGTTATTTGAAATTATAATTGTCAACCGAGTTTTAAGTATATTTTGCAGCATTTTTTGTCAGCTAAAAATTTTTATGCATTTTTTAATCCTACAGTTTGTTATGGCATACACTTCATCGCAATAATCTAATTTATTCACATCATGAGTAATCATGATAGTCGTCATATTATGATTTTTTAAAAGATGATGAGTAAATCTCATAACTAATTTTGCAGCCTCTGGATTAAGAGCCGCTGTATGTTCATCCAATAATAAAATCTTTAAGGGCCTTGTGATCAGCTACTAACAGGCTTAGTATCTGCATTTGGCCTCCAAATAACACAAAAACTTGATTCATCTAATTGATCTTCTAATCCAGCGTTAAGCTCCTGTAATTTTTTTTAAAAGAACGCCCTAGAATCTTTTTTTAAGAGTTAATAACGGCTTTCTTTTTAGATCACACCTATTAGCAAAAATTAAATTTTCTAAAATAGTTAAATTTCTAGCTGTGCCTTTTGCTGGATCTTGAAATACGCGGCTTATAAATCTCGCCCTATTAAAATCTCTAATATTAGCACAATCTTGATTATCTATTATAACTTTACCCCTCGTAACTATAGCTTCTCCAGCAATAACTTTTGCTAATGTAGACTTACCAAGCTCCATTATTGCCTATTAATACAGCAAACTTCCCCTGGGCCACACTCATGGATACTTTATCAAGAATAACTCTTTTTAAAGCAGTATCTCTTTATTATAAATCAAGCTAATATCTTGCAGCTCAATTGACATTTTAACTCCCCCACCTTTCGTTATCTCTCTTGCTTAGCATATGAAAACAGTCATAACAGCAGTGATAATATAAATATCTGAAGCTCTTAATATAGAACCAGCAGCATTAAGAGATATTGCTATTAAGGTATTATAGATGATTGCTCCAAATAAGCAAGCAAGAGATATCATCAACATATTATGACTAGGTATAATCCTTTCTCCAACTATAACACTAGCAAGTCTTATTACAATCACTCCATTACCTATACCTATATCGCAAAATCCTTGCAATTGAGACAATAAAGAACCTGCTAAAGATGTTAAACCATTACTTAGAATCAATACCAAATAAACAACTTTATTATAATCAACGCCATATGCATTTCCCATAATTGGGTTTTGCCCTGATACTCTTACTCCAAACCCTATTTCTGAAGAAAGAAAATAAGCGAGCCATTAAGTTATAATAATTACGATATAGGCTGTAATCATTATTGAGTTTGAATTAGTATATATTACTTGACTTAGCAGCACTAAATTTGGTTTTCCCATGATTTTCAAGTTAATTGAGTGTAACCCAATCATTATAAATAATACTAGATAGAAGATTTTGTATTTTGCCAGTCTGCACACCTATCTTATACTGATCAGGAGCAACCGCAGCTAATACAGCATTTTTTATGGTATCAACATCACTACAAAAACTGGTACCATAAAGCAGAAGCAATTTTTGTAATGCCTTGTATTGAAGATAAAGCTGTATTATCATTTGAAATAACTATTATATCGTTGCTTGATGATATCACTGCTTCTATTATCTCTAAATTAAAATCTTTCGCAGCTTCCTTAACTCTGCGTAATATTTCCACCAAATTAGCTTCTGCTGGATTATATATCATACCAATTTTCTCAGCATGTGGTAAAATATCAACTATCAATTTAAGCTGAGGTTCAATATTTATCATATTTAAGACCCCAGTAAAATTTGTAGCAGTTTTTTAAATCTTTGATCAAGCCAGCCAAAATAGGGTCAGTTACTGAACTAAAAATTACTGGAATTTGGTCGTTCTTTAAAAGAACTTGTGCTGTTATAGTATCAATTGCAACTATTAAAAGTGGTATTACCCTGAGCATTTTCATAACCATACCAAACTAACTACAGCACCTTTCTAAATAGTCTTCTATACCTTTTCTTGTCAAATTTTAGTGCATCATGCTCAACTATCTGCAATATAACTACATCGTTATTGTTTTTTTGAATGTCTTAAATAGCTAAATAAGCTAAAAGTTACTGCAAATGATAATACTAGTATTAAATAATATTTATTCTTCATATGTTATTACAAAGTTTCTTGAAAATTATTTACCTTTCGATGCAAATACTACATTAACATATTTTATCAATAAACTGGAGACTTGTATTGTATTTTGTAATGTTTTGCAAGGTAAAACAAATACATATTATCTTTTTTATTATCCATATTTTTATTGTCCATATATTTCATAAATTAGGAAAGATGGGGGGACTCTTGTCATTTTATATAGATATCTAAATGGACTTTTTTATTATAAAGATGTATAATGATACGAAACACAAAAAATTTATTATTTAATATGTCATTGCTTAACTCAGAATCAGTATATAAACCCTTTCACTACCCCAAGGCTTATGACTACTGGAAGTTACAACAACAGCTTCATTGGCTTCCTGAAGAAGTTCCCATGGCAGACGATGTAAAAGATTGGAAAAAAATTTTAACTGAGCCAGAAAAACACCTTTTAACTCAAATTTTCAGATTCTTTACTCAGGCTGATATAGAAGTTAATAACTGCTATATGAGGCATTACTCAAGAGTATTTAAGCCAACAGAAGTACAAATGATGTTAGCAGCGTTTTCTAACATGGAAACAATTCATATTGATGCATACTCTCACCTACTTGACACATTGGGTATGCCAGAAGTTGAATATAGCGCTTTTCTCAAATATAAGGAAATGAAAGAGAAACACGATTATATGCAGCAATTTAACGTGAATTCTAAAGAAGACATAGCAAAAACTTTAGCGGTGTTTGGCGCTTTCACTGAAGGATTGCAGCTTTTCGCTTCTTTTGCAATGTTACTAAATTTTCAAAGATTTGGTAAAATGAAAGGCATGGGCCAAATTATTGCTTGGTCAGTGCGAGATGAAACCCTACACACCAACGCCATTATATGGCTATTTAAAACATTTATTACTGAAAATTCTGAGGTATGGAATAAGAAATTAACAGATTTCTTATATGAAGCTTGTGAGACCATTATAAAACATGAAGACGCCTTTATAGATCTAGCCTTTGGTTTTGACGGAGCTATAGAAGGTATGACAGCATCTGATATTAAACAATATATTAGGTATATTGCTGATAGAAGGCTCACTCAGCTAGGTTTACAAGAACTTTATAAAATTGAGAGGAACCCTCTTCCATGGCTAGACGAAATTTTAAATTCTCCAGAGCACACAAATTTCTTTGAGAACAGAGTTACTGAATACGCTAAAGCTGCCACAAAAGGGACATGGGAAGAAGCGTTTGCAGCATAAGTTGTTTTTTCAATGAATATTATTAAAAATGCTGCTGTTGTTTCAATAACAATCCTAATATCAAGAATATTTGGCTACATTAGGGATATAGTTATTGCTTCTTATCTGGGTACTGGCCTCCTTAACGATGCATTTATTGCAGCATTTAAGTTCACTAACTTATTTAGAAATATTTTTGGAGAGGGTGCATTAACAGCCGCGTTTATACCTGCTTTTACTTATAAATTATCACAAGAGGGCACGAAAAAAGCGTTAGAAATGGCAGCACTAGTGCGATCTATTCTAGTAATAACCTTAATATTGTTTTGCTCTATTGTAATATATTTAATGCCTTATGTATTAAAGATTACTACTCCAGGTTTTATAAACAAGGAATACTACTTTGAGGTTGCCGTTACAATAAGCCGTATTACTTTTCCTTATTTATTCTTTATTTCTTTAGCTGCTTTTTATGGCGGAATATTGAATAGTATTGGTAAATTCATGCCATTTGCAGCCACAGCGATAATTTTTAATATCTCCATAATATTATTTACTCTTTATATTAATGATGAACGAACTAAAGCTCATGTCATTGCATATGGCGTGCTGGCTGCAGGTATCTTGGAATTCTTGTGGATGACTTTCTTTTTAAAAATCAATAAAATGACAATCCCAATTAGGCTTCCAGTGATAAATCAAGATATAAAAACTATTTTGAATAGAATGGGGGCAGGAGTTTTTGGATCTGGCATAGTGCAAATTAATACTTGGATTGATATGGTTATAGTATCTTTTGTACACGGAGGCTTATCCTATATTTATTATGCCGATAGGATTATGCAATTGCCACTAGCTATTATTGCCACCGCTACTTCAACTGCATTACTGCCCTCCCTTTCGAGACATATTGCAAATAATAACCATATAGAATTAAAACACAATAAAGAGACTGCTATTAAAATATCTGCATTTTTTTTAATTCCTTCGGCAATGATATTATGTTTATTTCCTAATGAGATTATAAGATTCTTGTTAGAAAGATACAAATTTGATTCTGAGTCAACAAGAAATACTGCTGCAGCCCTTAGATTTTTAGCACTTGGTCTACCAGCATTTGCGTTAATTAAGTTATTCAGTAGCAACTTCCATGCTCATGGAGATACAAAAACACCAGTAAAAATAGCTGTTTGGGCATTATTGATTAATGTATCAATCAGTATAGCTTTGATTAGCATCTTAAAGCATGTTGCAGTTTCGGTTGCCTCAACTATCGCATCATGGTTTATTGCTATTGTAATGATAAAAATATCTAAGAAAAGAGATTATTATCAATTTAGAAGTCAGCTATTAAGGGAATTAATGCTTTTTATTTTTAATGCAACAGTTAGTAGCACATTCATATTTATCCTCCTTAATATATTAAATACCAACACATTTATCAGCCTAAGTGCAGGCGGGGTATTGTATATCGCAATGTACTGTGTAGTTAATATATTGCTGCTTAATATATTTAAGATTAAGTAATTAGCAAGATTTTGAATATTTTTGCTATACAATAGAATTGTATGTTTGTAGAATCAAAAAAGTAAAAAATTGATATATACTTGAGATGTGGCGATACAGAAAAATAAAATTAACACTATTCCTTTAGTTACTTTAATTCCAAGTATTATCACCATGTTCGCATTATGCTTAGGCACTACAGCGATTAGGTGTGCCCTGGAGGCAAAATTTGATATAGCTGCAGCCTTAATCATAGTTGCATCAATTATGGATGGCTTAGATGGAAAGGTAGCAAGGCTTCTGAACTCAACAAGTCATTTTGGTGCTCATTTAGATTCTTTAGCTGATCTAGTAAGCTTTGGTGTTGCTCCTGGAATGGTATTATATCTATGGTCTTTACACCAACTAACATATAAAGGCGTAGGTTGGGCTGTTGTATTATTTTATATAACCTGTTCAGCATTTAGATTAGCTAGATTTAATGTCCAAGCTGGTAATCTAGCTGAAAAGAAAAGCAACAATTTCTTTACCGGCGTGCCAACGCCTGCTGCTGCAGGTTTGGTGCTATTACCATTGGTAATAACCTTCAACATTACAGAATGTAGATTACCCAACACAGTTATAGCTGTATACGTAGCTTTAATTGGAATGATGATGATTAGCCAATTACCAACTTTTTCCGGAAGAAAAATTAGCGTCAAGAGAGAATATGTAGTTCCTCTTTTAGTATTAACAGGAGTTATAATGGCAGGAATTCTTATTGAACCTTGGTTTATATTGCCTTTAATGGGCATTGGTTATATATTGTCTATACCTATAAGTGCAATTTATTATTATAGATTTTATTACAATAAAAAATCAACCTCAGAAAAGTAGTGTGATTATGAAGGATAGAAAGGTCGTTTTTTCAGGAGTACAGCCGAGCGGTATTATTACTCTTGGTAATTATTTGGGAGCAATAAAGAACTGGGTTAAAATGCAAGAAAGTGACGAGTGCTTATTTTGCATAGTTGACTTGCATGCTATAACCATTTATCAAGATCCAAAAATTTTAACTCAAAATATACTTAATGTTGCGGCTATATACGTGTCATCTGGTTTAGATCCACAAAAATCTATAATATTTCAACAATCTTCTATTGCAGAACATCTTAAGTTATCTTGGATTTTAGGTAATCACACCAGCATTGGTTGGTTAAGCCGCATGACCCAGTTTAAAAATAAGGCTGGAAAAAATAAGGAAACAGCTTCCTTAGGTCTATATTCTTATCCTATTTTGATGGCTGCCGATATCTTACTTTACAATGCGGATTTAATACCTGTTGGTGAGGATCAAATTCAACATATAGAGCTTTGTCGTGATATTGTAGGAGCTTTTAATAGGCAATACCAAATTGATTATTTTAAAATGCCAAAAGCCCTGATTAACCAGAATGTAAAGCGTATAATGAGCTTACGGAATGCAAAGAAAAAGATGAGTAAATCAGATCCTTCGGATGCAACGAGAATAAATATCTTCGATAGTAATGAGTTAATAGGACAAAAAATTAAAAAAGCCACTACTGACTCTTTTAAAGGAATTTGGTTCGATGAAAAAAATCGCCCAGAAGTAAGTAATTTGCTTAATATATACTCTGCATGTTCAGGTAATTCTATGGAATCCTCCGTGCAAGAATTAAAGAATTGTACCACAAGCCAATTCAAATCAAAGCTTACCGAAGTGATCATCAGCTCGATAGGGACAATACGGGATAAAGCATTAAAAATGCTCAAAGAAAAGGGAGTTTTGGTCAATATATTAAAAGAAGGTCAAAAGAAGGCTAAAGAATTAGCAAGCACTAATTTGAAGAAAGTTTATGAAATAGTTGGATTGTCAGTTTATTAGATCTCTTTTAAGGCATAAGATAAGGAGGGCATAGAAATAAGCTATCCATATCAAATCGCTTAAATTACTTATGACACTAGAATGTATAAATATAATTTTCTAACTTGAGGAGGCGAGGATCTATACAGTTGCTTGCGCAGTTTTCTTCTAAAAATTCTAAAAAAAAGCGTAGGTAGCTCGGTGACACCAGCTACCATGCAGAGCATTCTTCTTTAGCTCTTTTTTATACCCTCTACTAAAATCACTAAGAAAACAAAATTTGTGATGACTCTTTTTATGTGCATATATTGTTTGTAAGCTTAGTTTCTCTGCCTTCTTCAGCCTTTCTAACTTTTTTTCTAAGCTGTTATTCAGGCTTACCAAGTGTACTCCCCAAGCATTCCTAATCAAATTCCAAAAGCGGACTATTGACAATACGGGTCATACTTTAATTATTGCAGTGGATAAAATCATAATTCTTCTACTTTAATATTATGATTTGTATAGACGCAGATATCAGCCGCTATATGAATTGATTTCTCAGCAACTTCTCTTGCAGAAAGTGTAGGATTACTTAAAAACGCTTTGGCAGCAGCACGAGCATAATTACCACCAGAACCAATTGCTGCAATATTATCTTCAGGCTCCAAAACGTCTCCTTGTCCAGATAGAACTAAGATAAGGTCCTTATCTGCTACAATTAACATCGCCTCTAACTTTCTTAAATATTTATCTGTACGCCAATCTTTTGCCATTTCTACCGCAGCTCTTAAAAGGTGGTTATTATGTTTCTCCAACTTGACTTCAAGCCTTTCAAATAGAGTAAAAGCATCGACAGCAGAGCCTGCAAATCCCGCTATAATTTTACCATTATTACTCTTCCTGATTTTATTGGCTGTTGCTTTCATAACAGTATGACCGAGGCTCACTTGCCCATCTCCTGCAATAACAACTTTGTTATCCTTTTTTACCGCAATAATAGTAGTAGCATGCCACATTTTAATTACCTAATTTACACAACACCGGTACATGATCAGAAGCTTTCTCCCAACCTCGTGCTTCTTTAAAAATTTCAGCTTTTGATATCATATCAAAAATATTAGGAGAAGCCAATATATGATCTATACGCATGCCACGATTTTGTATATAACCATTGCCTCTATAATCCCACCAGCTAAACTCTTGGATACCTGGATTTAATGCTCTAAAAATATCAATAAAACCGTTATTAATAATTCCCCTGAATTGACTTCGCTCTTTTATGTGAAAGCAGATAGAGCCATCTAAGCCCTTTGGATTATAAACATCTATCTCCTCTGGGGCAACATTTAGATCGCCCCCAACTATAATATTTTCTTCAGTTTTTGCTAAATGAATTAAGTGCCTCTTAAGAGCGTGTAAAAACTCCAATTTATATAGGAATCGATGTGAGCCCACCTCTAACCCATTTGGCACATAGATTGATATAACTCTTAAGGAAAAGCCATCAATAGTAGTGAATGCCTCAATATATCTTGCTTCTGGCTGCCAATCTGTAGAAAGAGTAGGTAACCCTATTATGCTATCTTCTATTGGGCTTTTGCTCAGTATAGCAACTCCATTATAACTTTTTTGTCCAGCAACCTTAATATTATAGTTAAATTCATCTAGCGCCTCAAAAGGGAATTTTTCTTCTTGACACTTGGTCTCTTGCAATAAAACTACCTCAGGTTTTTTTTCTGCTAAAAACCTTTTTAGATGGGTAACTCTGGCATTAATTGAATTGACGTTCCAACTAACAATTAGCGCCACGCAAAGCACCACTAATTTTCGAGTTATAAATATTATCTAAAAATGCCCAAAGCAACTCAGCTACTCTCATAGCTGCATTATGTTTACCAAAGCTTTCTGCGAACCTGAGCCATAACTCTGGATGATTTTCGTCATCTTTCTCTTCATCTATTAGATTCTCTAAAAGAACTCGACGATTGTTTAGCAAGAGGCATTGTGAATGCATCCCACTGACATACCTAGGGAAAGCCTCAACATTTTTAAAATACTGTTTGGCATACCGCTGTAAAGCTGACACCTCTAAGGTACCTTGATTCCAAGCTTGGTAAAAAGGATGTTTCAACAAATGATATTTAGAAAGATCCCAAATTAAAGTAATAGAAAACATAACGCCTCACTCTTAATTACATTATTTATGTTTTTTATACTCTTTGAGAAATAAGTCAAAGTAATTAATTTTTATTTTTGATTATCACTTGACCACTTCAATATATATGATATAAAGTACCTCACAGAAGGGTTGAGTTTTTCTCAACCTTTTTTTATTTATATAATTTCTTATTTGAAAAATTTTTCATCTTAATGACTATATTCCAGAATAATTCAGAAGAAAGGATAGCAAATGTTATTATAGATCTAATTGAAAATCTGGGATATGAACTAGTTAGAGTAAAAATAATTAGCGCAGGCAAACATAATATTTTGCAAATCATGTTTGATAAGGTCAACGGAGCAGCAGTTAGTATAGAGGATTGTAAGAAAGTACATTATACAATCTCACCATTGCTAGATATTGAAGACATAATAAAAGACAAATATACATTAGAAGTCAGCTCTCCTGGGGTTAATAGGCCTCTTACAAGAAACAAGGATTTTGTTAATTATATTGGTTATTCAATAAAATTAACCACAAAAATTCTAATAGGTAATAGACGAAAGTTTAGTGGAGTGCTGAAAGAATTTTTAGATAATGAGCTAAGTATTGAGCTTAAAGATAATAATGAAATTATAAAAATAAATAAAAACAATATAATGGAAGCGAATTTGCTTTTTGCAGTACAAAAAATAAAAAAGTTAAGTAGGAGACATTATGGCAATAGCAGGTTTTGGTGGAATTGAGATCTTACAAATAGTTGATGCTGTATCAAGAGAAAAATCAATACCAAAGGAAAGTGTAATTAGAGCTTTAGAAGAAGCTTTAAAAATTGCAGCAAGACGTAAGTATGGTAGCGAACAACAAATAAGAGCTGAAATTGATAGAAAAACTGGTGAGATAAAGCTTTACAAGGAGGTATTAGTTGTTGCTAATCAAGAGGAAGTTGATACTAAGTATACAGAAGAAAAAGTTCAAGCGATCGCATTAGAAGATGCCAAGCTTAAAGATATCAACGTTGCAGTTGGAGACATAATATGCGAATCACTTCCTGCAATGGATATTGGAAGAATTGCTGCACAATCTGCAAAGCAAGTTATTACTTTAAAGGTAAAAGAGATTGAGAAAGATCTACAATATGAAGAGTTCAAAGATCGCATTGGGGAAATAATTAATGGGGTAGTTGAAAAAGTTGAATACAGCAATCTTATCGTAAAACTTGGTTCTGCAGAAGCTCTACTCAGAAGAGATAACTTATTAAGAGCTGATCACTATAGACAAGGTGACAGAGTAAGAGCATATCTAGTTGATATAGATAGGCAAGCACGCGGTCCGCAAGTTATCTTATCTAGGATCCATGAGCAATTTGTTGCAATGTTGTTTGCACAAGAAGTTCCTGAAATATATGAGAATATAATACAAATTAAAGCAATTGCACGTGATCCTGGTTCTAGAACTAAAATTGCAGTTTATTCTTCTGATCCTGCAATAGATGCTGTTGGGTCTTGTGTTGGTATCAGAGGAGCCAGAGTGCAAGCAGTGATTTCAGAATTAAAAGGTGAAAAAATCGATATCATACAATGGACATCAGATTTAGGTGCATTAATAGTGAACGCATTAGCACCTGCGTCGATAACCAAGGTTTTAATTGATGAGGAACAGCACAAAATCGAAGTGGTAGTCCCAGAAGATCAACAAAGTGTAGCAATTGGTAGACAAGGACAAAACGTAAGGCTAGCCTCTAAATTAATAGGTTGGAAATTAGATGTACTAACTGAAGAAAAAGAAGCCAAACGTAGGCAGGATGAATTCAGTGCAATTACACAAAAATTCATGGAAGCTCTAGACCTTGAGGAAATCTTGGCACAATTACTTGCTTCAGAAGGGTATAATTCTATCCAATCCATATCAGATGCTAATATTAACGAATTAAGCTCTATACAAGGTCTTGATGTGGAAATAGCGCAAGAACTAATAAATAGAGCGAGAGATTATTCTGAATCCCACGCTGATGCTGAAGAAATTATTGCTCCGTCGCACTTACAAGATATTGCTAATAGTCCTTTACCTAGAATCAAAATGGTAACCTCTGAGCTTGCTGAGCGCTTACATAATAATAACATTAATAAAATTATTGATGTTGCTGATCTTTCTCGCGATGATTTTAAAGATATAATTCCTGATTCTGGATTAGATGATGAAGTAATAGACGTAATTATCATGGATGCTAGAAAGAAATCCTATTTCAATAAAAGTAATAAGATAGTATAATACTGGTGCCAATTGGTGATTATAAGGTGCAGCAAAAAAGAGGTAAAACTAAATGACTAATAGTAATGACAGTAATAACACTATTAAGAAGCCGCTAGGATTATCAAGTAGTAAGCTTGGCCTATCAAGTAAACAACCACTTGAGAAAGGTCAGGCTAATGCTTTAGGTCCAAAATCTCCCCCTACTCGCTTAAGAGGAAGCTCATCAGTGATTGTAATCACTAAAAACAAACCTGCACATAGTTTCCCTACTAAAAACATTTCTGGAACTTTAAGTAAAGAAGAGCAAGAAAAAAGGCTGCTTTTACTAAAAATGGCTGAGGCTGAAAGAAGTAAGCAACGACAAGTTATTACTAGAGCAGGAACCCTAAAAAAAGAAAACACAGGAAATAGCAACACCAGCGAGCTTGACCAAAATTTACCTAAAAGCTGTTCTAAAAAACAAACTAATAAACAAACCTCAATGGACACTTTTGAGGGTAGCAACCAGCCTCAAATATTGAATGAAGAAAAAGCTGAGCGCCGGAATTTCATAAGATCTCTTAGTGCAACTCGAGGAAAAGTTAGAAATCTGAACCAAATTTTAACTCCTTCCCCACAACCAAATGAAGATAATGAAGTAGATGAAATACTAAAACCTTTTGAGGAAAAACAAGAAAATATCAGAATTATTTCCGATACTGCTATAAAAAAACATCATTCAATAGGTGCCCATAAAAAGAAAAAAAGTACCTCAACTGATGAAGAATTAGAAAGTTCAAGCCAAATTAAAAAAGTTTTAGGCGATTCAGATACAAAGAACTCAGGACGTCATGGTAATAAAAGAGCTTTAGCTCACTTTGCCATATTAAAGAGCGATGAGGAAGAAGATGAACAGTTTACAAAACGGGGGGGAGCCTCAATTAGAAAATCTAAAAATAAAAAAAATCGTAATCCAGCTTTTGCTCAGGAAAAGATATTTAGAAAAGTTTCTATACCTAATTTCATTACTGTCCAAGAACTTGCAAACAGGATGACTGAGAAGGCGGTTGATATAATAAAATCTTTAATGAAAATGGGAGTAATGGCAACTGTTAACCAATCGATAGATGCAGATACTGCAGAAATTATTGTACTAGAATTTGGCCATACCCCCAAGAGAGTTACTGATATAGAAGTCGAAAAAAGCCTATTAAATGAAGCTCCTGACAATTCAGCAGATATGAAGCCAAGAGCTCCTGTTGTCACAATTATGGGACACGTTGATCACGGTAAAACCTCCTTATTAGACGCTTTAAGACTTACAGATGTTGTTGCTAAAGAAGCTGGGGGGATTACCCAACATATAGGAGCATATAGCGTGGCACTAGCCAATGGCAGATATATAACCTTCTTAGATACCCCTGGACATGAGGCATTTACTGCAATGCGTATGAGAGGAGCAAAGATTACAGATATAGTAATTCTAGTAGTTGCAGCCGATGATGGTATCAAAGAGCAAACTGTGGAAGCAATTAATCATGCCAAAGCTGCTAATGTACCAATTATTGTTGCTATCAATAAAATAGATAAACCAGAAGCAAACCATGAAAGAGTAAAAAATGAGTTGCTAAGCTATGATCTCGTTCCAGAAGATATGGGTGGTGATACAATTGTTGTTAATGTTTCAGCTAAAACCAAACAAGGGCTTAATATTCTTGAAGATACTATATTAATACAAGCAGAATTAATGTCTTTGAAAGCTAACCCAAAGGCCCTTGCAAGCGGAGCAGTAGTTGAAGCAAGGATGGATAAAAGCAGGGGTGCTGTTGCCACCTTACTGATTCAAAGAGGCACTTTAAAAATAGGCGATATCATAGTTGTAGGAGCATGTTATGGTAAAGTAAAGGCCTTATTAGATGACAAAGGTCATAATATAAAATCATGCTTACCGGCTTGCCCTGTTGAAGTTCTTGGGCTTAACCAAGCGCCTGTTGCTGGTGATACCTTTACAGTTGTGAGCAATGAGAATACTGCAAAAGAGCTAGTTGATTTTAGAATACACAAAGAAAAAGAGCGTAAAGCTGCTTCTTTACGAAAAGATCCTTTGGAAAGGTTATTTACAAAAGCTAAACAAGATGGATCTCATAAAGAACTAGCTATAATAATAAAAGCTGATGTAAATGGCTCTGCAGAAGCTATAGCCAATAGTTTGGCTAAATTTCCAAGTGATGAGGTGAGTTTAAGAATACTCCATTCTGGTGTTGGTGGAATAACCGAATCAGATGTCACCCTTGCTGCTGCTTCTAAGGCATTGATAATTGGCTTTAATGTGCGTGCTAACAATCAAGCACGTGATATGGCTGAGCAGTTAGGAGTAGATATTAAATATTACTCAATAATTTACAATTTGATAGACGACATCAAAGCCGCAGTAAGTGGGCTGTTATCTCCTATTATAAAAGAAAAATTACTGGGTTATGCGGAAATTAGGCAAATATTTGATTTAAGCAAATTTGGAAAAGTTGCTGGATGTATTGTAACCGAAGGGGCAGTCCAAAGAAATGCTTCAGCAAGATTACTGCGAGAGAATATAGTAATTCATGAAGGCAAATTAAAAGCCTTGAAAAGATTTAAAGAAGATGTTAAAGAAGTTAAAGCAGGATTTGAGTGTGGCGTGTCTTTTGAAAAATATGAAGATATTAGAATTGGTGATAAAATAGAAGTATTCTCTTTAACTAAAGAATTAAGGCAAATTTAGAATTTAAGAAATGGCTATTTCTAAAAAAGATCTTGAACTTTTGAGCTTATATCAAAGCTCAGGATCTGATCTTTTTTTTGAAGATATACCGCAAAACCGCCAAAGTTCAGCTACCTCCTCATCAATCACCCAGAAAAAGTTAACGCAGGCTGGATCCAAGTCTAATGTTGCTCATCAATCATTAAAGGGACAACCATCCACAGAACCAGGAAGGGAAAGAAGTATCTCTAGAGTAATGGCTGATAGTACTAACAGCTTTCAGGAGTTGTGTGAGGTTATAAAGAAATTTGATGGCTGCGAAATAAAAAAGGCTGCAACCAATACTGTAATCTACGATGGTCAGCTTGGCGCAAAGATAATGGCTGTGGGTGAAGCCCCAGGTGCTAATGAAGATGAGCAAGGAATCCCATTTTGTGGTCAAAGTGGTAAGCTTTTGGATAATATATTCAAATCAATTGGTCTTAGTAGGAAAGAAAATTTATTTCTTACTAATACTATCTTTTGGCGTCCCCCGGGAAATAGGAGGCCAACATCAGAAGAAATAGATGCTTGTCGTCCCTTCTTAGAAAAAATGGTTTTCTTACTGCAACCTAAGCTAATTATAATAGTAGGTAGTACTGCTGTTGAGTCCTTACTTAGAATCAAGCCCCTCTCTATGAATTCGTTACGCACCAAAAACCATCTATACTCCAATTGCTACCTCAGTCCAAATACCATAGAAGCAACTACGATTTTTCATCCATCTCACTTGCTCCGGCGACCTGCGCAAAAAAAAGTTATGTGGTTTGACGTTTTAAAAATATTTAAAATGATAAAACCTTTTATAAACAGTTAACGCCATCTCTCAAGTAGTGTTTGACTGCATTGAAATTTCCTCTGACAGGATGATGAAATTTTGATAAAGGGATTATTAGGCTTATTTTATCTAAGTCCAAACGAAATTGATGGAGTGGTACTTTAAGCCTAATAACTCCTCAGATTGTCATCAATAATAGCTTTGGATTTTTGAACTTTCAACCGTTCTCTTTTACGAATCCTCCTTCCTTCTACCTACTGTACCAACTTCGTGCTTATTAGAATTATAGTTTTAAAGAAATTAGAGGTAACAAACCAAGATAAAAGCAAAATTTACCTAATATGTAACAATGCTGGATATCGTAAGTCAAAAAAATAAAAGAATATCTACAAAATAGCAGGATAGAACTATTATCTTTGCCTCCATATAATCATAATTTAGATCTAATTGAGTAATTATGGAAATTTATGTATTGGTATAGTTACAAATAATAAATTTTATGCAAATTTTGAATTATTTGCTAATCCTTTAAACAGCAATTCTTTGAAAGTATTCCTAAATATAAGGATAAGTATACTAACCATCATTAACTTAAGTTAAAATGTGCCAAAATATTGAGAAGAACTAAAGCAAGCCTGCGCTTAAAAATGGCTGGTCTTCTGCCCCTGCAGGCCATGAGAAGCGCCCAGTGCAAGCCGTAAGCAAGGCCCACCACCTCCCCCACTCTGGGGGGGGCTGACTAAATATAATTAGAATGACAGAAAGCCAGAGCTAAAGCATCAATTGCATCCTTGTCATTAGTTTCATTAAGCCCAGCTAGCCTTAATCTTAGCATTTTAGCCACTTGATCCTTATCAGCTCCTCCGTTTCCAGTCACCACCTTTTTTACGGTCTTAGCTTGATATGGAATAATACTTAGATTACAACGCGCAATGGCTAACATCGCTGCAGCTCTTGCGTGCGCTAGATGTAAAGATGACTTAGAGTTAGTATTGACATAGGTTTCTTCTAGAGCAATAAAGCCAGGTTGATGATTTAGAACTAATTCTTTTATCGAACTAAATATTTTCAATAATCTAGTTGGCAATTGCTCACTGGCAGAGGTGTGGATACTGCCACAATCTAGGTATAGATGTTGCCCTTTGTTAAGAAGAATCAAACCCCATCCAGTTTTATTTAGCCCAGGATCTATGCCTAATATTTTAGTTATTGTCATCTTCAAAATACTTCTGGAATTTCTAAGTTCGTCCAAACATTTTGCACATCGTCCAAATCTTCAAGTGCACCAATTAGCTTGAGCACTTTTTTCGCAGTTCCATGATCCAAAGTTGTAGTCATATTTGGCTCCCAAATCAATTTAGCACTTTTTGCTTCACCTATTTTAGCCTCCAAATAATCTTTTACTGTATGAAGATCTTCTAAACTACAATATATTTCATGCTCTTCTTCAATTAACTGGCAGTAGTTCGCACCTGCTTCAATTGCTAGGTCTAAAATTTCTTCAGCGCTTTTTATGCTGCTTGGATAAGTTATTAACCCCATTTTCTGAAACATATAACTGACACTTCCTATTTCTCCAAGAGAACCACCAAATTTTGTAAAAGTTGATCTTATTCCTGATGCAGTTCTATTTCTATTATCACTTAAAGTTTCAACTATTAAAGCTATACCAGCAGCACCATATCCTTCATATCTAATTTTCTCATAACTACCAGAATCAGTTGTGGAGGATGCTTTTTTTATTGCAGCTTCAACCTTATCTTTAGGTAAATTTGCTTCCTTTGCAGATAATATAGCAAGCCTTAATCTTGGATTAAATTGAGGCTCGGTTATCCCTCCTGCAACAGCTACTGCAATTTCTCTAAGGATTTTAGTAAAAACTTTGGCCCTCTTTTTATCTTGTGCACCTTTCCTGTGCGTAATGTTTTTAAACTTAGAATGCCCTGCCATTATATCTTAAAATAAATATTTGAATTTTAGCTTAATATATTACGCCAGTGATATAAAAAGCAAGAAGTAATCATGATAAAACTTCAAAACTTGACGCAAGATAAAACCAGCTTTAATATATTTTATATGATAAAAGGTGTTGTTAATGAAAATATTGAAATTTTTGCTCTTGACCTTATTTATATTGATAAAAGGCATAAAAGGTGTAGTCGCTGCTAACAAGATTGATATGAAAATAAGATTTGCTTGATGATATTAATGTCTCTATTGCTACCAGTTCTGGTTAAGGAGTTTATTATCCAATTGGTAACAATATTTGTAGATTAATTAATCACAATAGAAAAATATTCAGGATTACGTTGCAAAATTGAATTATCAATGGGAGCTCTTCACAATTTATCAATGCTACAAAATAGAGAAGTGGATTTCGCCTTAGTGCAATCCGACTGGGTAAGGTATGGTTTTTATGGAGTCACTACTTCTTCTCAAAAAATTAAGGCTAATAATCAACTGCATTTTATTATGTCATTACACAATGAAGATTTAATGCTATTAGTACACCGCAATTCTAGTATTAAATCAATTGATCAACTAAAAGGCTCCATAATAAGTTTTGAAAGTGTTAATCCAAATTCTAGCATAAGTATAATGTTAGATGGCTTGATAAATGTCAAAGGCTGGAAATATAGTAATTTCAAAAGTATCAATTCAATAAAGCTAGATGAGCAGACAAGTTCTCTTTGCAATAAGGCTATAGATGTTTTAACTATAGTAAGCTGCGCCCCAAATACCATAGTCTCTGAAGCAGCAAGCAATTGTGAAATATCAATTTTACCATTTGATGAAGCTACAATAACTGCCATTACAAAAATATAATGAATTCTTCGGCGGTTCTATTGAGCCAGGCATATATCCTAGAATCAACAGAACAGTACCTACTATTGCAACAAGAGCTGTCTTAGTCACTTAATGCCTCAACATTTAAAGAGCTGAATTTTTGGCAAAATAGTTTAATGGATTTAGCATAAACCTTTGACCATACTTTAAAACCATATATACGTATTTTAGGAATTTCTATTTGCATCAGTGAATGTTAACAGCAAAAAATTTAGGTAAGACTTATAAAGGAAAGAAAATAGTAAAAGACTTTACTGTTGAGTTAAATAGCGATGAAGTAGTTGGACTTTTAGGGCCAAATGGTGCTGGAAAGACAACAGCCTTTTATATGATGGTTGGCCTAATAAAACCAGACTATGGTCAAATTTATCTCGATACAAAAGAGATTACAGATTTACCAATGTATATGAGAGCTAGAAAAGGCATAGGATATCTACCACAGGAACCTTCTATATTTAAAGGCCTTACTGTGGAAGAAAATATTATGTGTATCCTTGAGTTAATTGAGCCAAACTTAGATTTAAGAGAAGAGAAAGTCGCACAACTCTTGGAGGAATTTTCTATAGATCATTTAAGAGGTACACTTGCAATTGCGTTATCTGGTGGCGAAAGAAGAAGAGTTGAAATAGCAAGATGCTTAGCATCAAATCCGAAATACATTATGTCAGATGAACCATTTGCAGGAGTTGATCCTATTTCAATTAACGAAATTAAGGAATTAATAATATTTTTGAAAAAAAGGGGCACAGGTGTTTTAATTACTGATCATAATGTGAAAGAAGCAATAAGTTTAATGGATAGAGTGTATGTTATGTATAATGGAACTATATTAGAGAGTGGTGCAACTAAAAAAGTAATAAATAGCCCAGAAGTGAAGAAATTATACCTAGGAGATAAATTTACTTATGAAAATTTCAGTTAAAAGTATACTAACAGAGATCAAGGGAATTAGCGAAGATTCAAGGCTGATTGAAGATGGGTATGCATATATTGCAGTGAAGGGGGCAAAGTTTAATGGCAAAAATTTTATAGAAGAAGCCTTAGCAAGGGGTGCAAAGTATATTATATTACAGGGTAACATCTTTACAAAAAACTTTAGTAGCACGAATTTTATTTATGTTAATAATCCGAGGCAAACTCTAAGCCAAATGGCTAGCTCCTTTTATATTCCACAGCCTGAAAATATTGTGACAGTTACAGGTACCAATGGGAAAACTTTAACAGCTAATCTTTTTGTGCAGCTGACAAACTTAAATCACTGTAAAAGTGCAGCAATAGGTACCCTTGGCCTCACCTCTTTTGATTCGTTAAATGGACTTGAAGATTTTTTAAATTATGACAGCACGCTTACAAGTCCAGACTCAGTTACAACCAACAAAATACTACACCATTTAGCTAAAAATAATTTCACACATGTTGCAATAGAGTCATCAAGCCATGGACTCAGCCAGTATAGATTAGATGGTATCAATTTTAAGTCAGCAGGTTTTACAAATCTATCCAGAGACCACCTCGATTATCATGGAACAATGGCTGCTTATTTCAATGCCAAAAAAAGGCTGTTTTCTGAAGTAATAGGTGCTAATACCACAGTGGTACTAAATTCAGATGTCCCAGAGTTTAATGAAATATATCAAATTGCCAAAAGTCGCAGCTTAAAGGTCATAGAATATGGTAAAAACGCCAGAGACATAAGAATTATAAGTCATAATAATATTTTGAAACTAGACTTATTCGGTAAAAAAATAGAGTCAGCAGTGCAATTAACTGGTGAATTTCAAATATATAATCTAGCATGTGCTATTGGTCTAGGTATTGGATGTGGCTTAAATGAAAACCAGATAGTAAATACCTTACCTAGTGCAAAATCAATTACAGGCAGAATGGAAAAAGTTATATCTACTAATTTACAGAATGATATTTATATAGATTATGCCCATACTCCTGACGCGCTGAAAAAAGTACTAATGGATTTAAAGCAGTTGTGTAACGGACGCTTAATTCTGGTTTTTGGTTGTGGTGGTGATCGTGATCAGGGCAAGCGGCAAATAATGGGCGTTATAGCTGAAGAATATGCAGATATTAATATAGTAACAGACGATAACCCACGAAATGAAGAGCCAGCTCTAATTAGAAAAGAAATAATGTCTGCTATGAAAAATCCAATAGAAATTGGTAATAGAAAAGAAGCTATACGTTATGCCATATCGCTTCTAAAGCCTCAAGATGTAATTTTAATAGCAGGAAAAGGCCATGAAAATTATCAAATTATTGGTAATGAGAAAATATATTTTTCTGATAAAAAAATTGTCCTAGGTAGCGTATAATTTATTAGTAATAGGTAGTAATACAAAGCCTTACAGGTAATTGTGTTCTAAGTGTTTATCAATATCAAAAATTTTTCGAAAATTTCTTTGGCAATATTTTTTATAGGTTGATTAGCATTCACAACTATTATACGACTAGGAAATTTCTTTGCTAAGAACAAAAAACCTTCTCTTATTAAGTTGTGAGAGCTAGTTGGCTGCGCATCATAATGATTTATTTCTCTGTTATTACTCCTTTGCAGTCGTTCTATAATCATTTCTGGCTCTAAATCTAAAAGAAAAGTAAGAGAGGGTTCTAAGTTATCAACCAATTTTCTGTGCACATCAACCATGAAATCCCAATCTAAGCCTTTTTTAATTCCCTGGTAAACTAAAGAAGAATCAAAAAATCTATCACATATAACAGTTATATTTTGTGCTAATGATGGTCTAATTAAATTTGTAACATGATCTCTTCTTGCTGCGCTCAAAAGGGCAAATTCAGTGACGGGATCTTTAATTTCAGATTTAAGGAGTAGGGATCTTATCTCCTGCGCTAAGGGAGTACCTCCTGGCTCTTTCGTGATGATATATTTAAGACCTATACTCTGAAGATGATTTGCTAATAAAGAAATTTGCGTTGTTTTACCAGACCCGTCACAACCTTCGAATGTAATAAAATACATAATAAAAATGTTTAATTGCTAAGTTTTAATATACGTCAAAAACTCAATTAAGTGAAATTATATGTGTTTTCCTGAAGCATAAATCATAAACAAATTTTTTAGTGGTCTACAAAAACTTACTGCTCTAATCATAAATTGGCCAACTTCAGGTATAACAGGCAATTTGCTTTTATATATATTATTTATTATATCTATAGTGCTTATCAAAATTGTTATATCGTCCTTTCTAGCTCTTTGGTATTTCTTCAGAATTTGTAGATTTCCTATATCTAGGCCTATACTTTTTTCTTTAATAATCAAATCATTTAGTGCTTTGATGTCTCTTAACCCGAGGTTCAAACCTTGCCCTGCTAAGGGATGAATTGCATGCCATGCATCTCCAACTAAAGCAATTCTTTCTGCAATCGCTTTTTTAGAATAAGTGAAGTATAAAGGAAAAAGGCTTGGGTTTGAGTCTAATTCTATTTCACCCAACTCCTTGCCACATCTTGAAGTAATGAATTCACGCAATAAAGGTTTGCTTAAAGATCTTAAAAAGCTTTCAGATTCTGCTAATTCCGTCCAAACAACTGATGATGAAAATCCTCCTAGCTTGGGTAGCGTTGCAAAAGGTCCGTTTTTCATAAATACTTCTCTTGCAATACCATGATGATTTTTAGAATGTTTTATATCACAAATTAAAACAACTTGATTATAAGATTTCTTTTCTACTTCAAAATATAGTTTTTTGCGAATTATAGAGTTTTTACCATCTGCTGCAATTAAGAGATCTGCTGCAGGATTTTGACCATTTGATAACTTTAAAGTTATTTTATTTTTTTTATACTCAATTGCAGTTATATTTCTGTGAATCTCATTTATATTATTTGCATTCTTTACATCAAAATATAGGGATTTCCATAGATCTTCTTCATCAACCATATAGCCAAAATTTTCTTTTTGAATATAGGTAGGATCAAACTCAAGCAACCCGTCCTTTTTGTACTGTGAAACATATATCTTCTTTATTGGTTGGCCAATTGATTTAATATTTTCAACTAATTTATGTTCTTTAAAAAGATCTATAGAAGAGAGCGATAATGCTAGCAATCTTGTTGCAGACAGTCTTTTTTGATAAGCGGGAAAAGGATTAATTATGGTAGTAGAAATCCCATGTTGCCCAAGTATAGCAGCAGTTGTCATTGCTGCTGGTCCATACCCAACTACTATTACTTCTCTTCTCATATACATTCTGAGTATTTTGATTGCAGTAAAAAATTATCATAATTGTAGAAATTTAGCCAATTATAAAATTGTTTATTTGTGCTTTAATAACTGATATAAGTGCAAATACAATAAAAATCTCTAATTATTACTTTGATTAATATTAAGAAATTTGCAGAAACTCTACAAATTAATTTCAACCTGGATAAAACTCAAAAAATTGCCTTAGCAGTCTCTGGGGGAGCAGACAGTATGTATATGGCCTGCATGATGCACATGTTGGGTTTTAATATAATTTGCTTAATAGTAGATCATGGGTTAAGGCCAGATTCCAAAACAGAAGCAATAGACACAAAGGCTTTTCTGAATCACCAAGGCATTGAAGCAATAGTCTTAAAATGGTTGGATTACGATGAGAAATTGAATATAAGTAATATTCATCAAAAAGCCCGTGATGCAAGATATAGGTTATTAATTGAATATTGCCTTAAAAACAATATTCAATATTTAGCTTTAGCTCATAATAAAAACGATCAAGCAGAAAATGTGTTAATTAGGATAGGCAGAGGTACAGGAATTGATGGATTAGCTCTGATGTCAAGTTATAAGATTGTAGAAAATATAACGGTTGTAAGACCGCTATTAGATTATACAAAGTACGAAATAGAAGAGACCCTAAAACAATACAATTGGTCATGGGTTAATGATCCTTCAAATAGGAACCTTAAGTTCACTAGATCCAGAGTAAGAGAGCTATTAAACAATAATAGCTGTTTCTTAACAATTGATAAATTAAATTTATTAGCCAAAAATGCTGCAAGAGCTAGGGATTATCTAGAAAAAATGACCTTAACAGCGCTTTATGAAGCAGCAATTGCAAAAGATCTAGGTTATATTGAACTAGATGTACAAAAATTCCTTGCTATGCACGAAGAAGTGCATCTTCGGGTTCTATCTTGTATCTTAAGAAGTTTAAATAACCAGTACAGTATCAGACTTAATAATTTAGAAAATTTACTAAATAAAATCCGGCATTTTGAAAAATGGTCTGATTCTACACTTCATGGCTGTGAGATACTAAAAGTAAAACAGCCTTATAAGTTGATATTTATTAGAGAAAAAAATTCCATAAAAAGCTTAGTTGTGAGTAAAGGGGTAAAAAAAATAATTTGGGACAACCGCTTCATTATAGAATTAGAGACTACTTTAGATGAGGAAATAATAATTGAAACTTTAACTAAAGCATATCTTCCTCTACTAAAAGGAAAGTTAAATGATACAGTAACTTTAGTGCACAACAAATTAAAGTGGATTTTACCGGTAATGGTAAAAAATAATGCAGTGATCGCTTGCCCTCTACTTGGATGGCCTGGAGATAAAATTAAATTTACGGTCAGGAGCTTAAAGTAATGTAAACTTGCCAAAAATTTCCTTTGAGTCATTAAAGTAAGCAATAGTATTAATAGAAAAAATCAAATCCCTCTTAGAACCCGCAACTTATCTATATGCTCTGTTGCTAATTAAAATTATTGATGATGAAGCAGCAATCAAATTTATAGGAAAGAATTGGAACAAGTATTCTCATATCCTATTAAACCCGCTGTTTTGTTGATGGGTTCATATGAAAAGCAAAGTCTGATCAAAACTATTAATAAGATTATCGTTAGCACCAATGATTTAGAGGCAAGTATTATTTTATCCATGTATGTATCTGTTATTAATAATGAAAAGATTGTTAAGTACTTATCAATATAAAATATCAGAGAAGTATATCAGTTTTTTTGAACATTATTATGTCAACATAATCAAAGAAAAAAGTAAAACTTTAACGGAACTATTTACAAATAATTTATCCAATTTAATAGAAACTAATCAAAGTTATTATCTATATGATTTTAATTCAATGACAGTTCAAAAAATGGAAAATAAAGAAGGCGCCTTCGCACAGCTACTTACATTAGAAGTAACATAAGTTAAAAGTTACCAGCAGCTTTCACAAAAGCATCTACAAAAGAATTACCAGAATTTTTTATATTCTCTTTTGTACCTTGCCATATTATATTTCCAGAATGAATCATAGCAATTTTATTTGCAATTCTTTTCATACAGACCATGTCATGTGTTATAGTAACTGTTGTAGCCTTTAATTCCTTTGAAAGGTTAGCTATAAGCTCTGAAATATTTTGTGCATTAATTGGATCAAGTCCTGCTGTTGGTTCATCAAAAAATATGATTTCTGGACTGTTTGCAATGGCACGAGCCAGGCCAACACGTTTTTGCATACCTCCAGAAAGTTGAGCTGGGTATAAATCAAGCACTTCAGAGGATATTCCTACCATTTTTAGTTTTTGTTTAGCCAAAGCTTTAGCATTTTTTGCAGTTATTAAACCTTGATGTAGCATATGAAAACAAACATTATACCAAATTGGTAAACTATCCAATAAGGCCCCTGCTTGGAATAACATACCAAACTTTCCTATCAAATCTTGACGATTTTTTATGTGTGTTGAAGCAATATTATCACCGTCAAAGAATATTTTTGACCTGCTATCTGGTTGTAATAGCCCTATAATACATTTTAGCAATACAGATTTACCACTCCCAGAACCCCCTATTATGACTAGAGACTTACCTTCTTCTATTTCTAAATTCACACTACGAAGCACTACCTTTTCATCAAAAGATTTGCTTAAATTCCTTACAAATATTTTAACTTTGCTATACATAAAAATTTCTCTCTAATAAGAAAATAGTAATCCTGTTGTAATATAATTCATCAAAAGGATAATGATTGATGAGGCTACAACTGCAGAAGTAGTAGCATACCCCACTCCCTGTGCACCACCTTTGGAATAAAAGCCAAAATAACAGCCTATAAAAGTTACGGTAAAGCCAAATACTATAGCTTTAATTAGACCAGAAGTAACATCGGCTAATTGAATGAAACTTATAGTATTGGTTAAGTAAACATGCGCCGAGAAATCTAACTTATATACTGCGACCAAATATCCACCTAAAATGCCTATTATATCTGCAACTAAAACTAAACATGGTAACGCAATCAAACCAGCTATAACTCTTGGTATAACTAAGTAGCGTATGGGATTGGTACCTAGAGTATATAAAGCATCTATTTGCTCTGTCACCTTCATGCTACCTATTTCTGCTGTTATTGAAGCAGAAACCCTACCAGAGAGCATCAATCCAGCCAGAACCGGACCTAGTTCTCTAGTTATAGACAGAGCTACCATAGAAGCTATAGCACTTTCTGCATTCATTCTAGCAAAGCCAGTGTAGCTTTGTAGCGCAAGTACTGCTCCAGTGAATATAGCTGTAAGCCCAATAACAGGCAACGAATAATACCCTATTTCGATCAGCTGTTTAAAAAATACCCTCCAATAAAACCTTAAGAAAAAAAGTGATTTAATTATTTCAGCAAAAAACATTCCTAGCTTCCCAAGGCTTCTTATAAACCCAATTGTGGTAGAGCCAATAGTGACTATGACACCAATACTTATCACACTCGTAAACCCCTTTTATTCTATTAATAAATCCATAGCACATTAATGATTATTATCACCAATATAAAATCTTTTACACCTATTCCCAAATCTAGTAGTTAAAATTTCATAGCTGATAGTGTTAGCATATTTTGCAATATCATCAATTGTTATATGCTTCCCTAGCAGCTCAATATGAGTTATTTTATTAAACAATGCTTCTGGTAAGGCTGAGGCGTTAACAATAATAGCATCCATACTAATAATTCCAACGACTGGTAAGAAGTATCCTTCTGCATAGCAAATTCCTTTATTGCTTAAAGCTCTTACATACCCATCTGCATAGCCACACTCAATAACAAGTAATTTTTCTCCTTTAGCAGCTTTATATTGGGCTTGATAACCTATGAATTGCTCTTTTTCTATAATTCTTTTTTGTATTATATACCCATGAAGTTCAACTACGCTATTCATAGGATTATAATCTGTAGAGGTTGGATTAATGCCATATAACGCACATCCAGGTCTTACCATATTGAAATGGAAATCTTCCCCTAAAAATATTCCAGCAGAGTTAGCAAAAGTGGCTTTCACGCCTGGAAAAAGTTTTAAGCATTTTTTGAATTCTTGTAATTGCATAGCCGTGGCTGGGTGGTTCTCTTGTTCGGCGCATGACATATGACTCATTATATAATCAATTTCAATATCAGAAACCAAATTAGAGTCAGCTATTAGTTGTTTAATTTCAAAATTCGATAATCCAAATCTCCCCATACCAGTATCTATTTGAATAACAGCTTTTAATTTCTTACCTTTTTTCTTTGAAGCTGAATTCCAAATTTCTACTTGTTCTAAATGATTGAGTATAGGAATAAAACCTTCTTCTATAGCTAACTCAGCCATCTCCATAGATCCTACTCCATGCATTAGATAAATATCTTTTTTCAAACTTTGATCAATTTGTAATGCTTCATCAAGATTAGAAACACAGAACTTACGGCATCCGTCGTGATATAGAGTTCTAACTATTTGCTCTTGACCTAACCCATAGGCATTTGCTTTAACAACAGCACCTACCTTGCACCCCTTCTTTAAATGTTTTTTCACTATCCTATAATTCTCTAAGATCTTGTTTAAATTGATATTTAAACAAGTATTATTAGGAGATAAATTGGATTTCATAATATATCAAAAGGCATACCTAACCTACTTTATATAGCATTTTATAATGTTTCTCACAAATGTAAATAATCAGTAGAGAGATAGTATTTATAATAAAACAGAATAATTTATTATTCATATTTACTATTCATTTATTGAAGCCAACTCTTTTCATAGAAGAAACTGGTATTACTACTCTTAAGGTATTCAGGTCTTCCATCAACTGAATTCTCAATTATTGGTTCACTTAACTAACTGCAAACTGCAATAAAGCGTGGTAAGTAATTAGTTATTAAGGCTAGAAAGTGACGCAATTGTAGGTAAAAGCCTCTTTATTCAAGAGATTATGATAATACCTCTGAAGCTGTGTTAATTACTTATCCAAGACGATGGAGCAAAACAACTAATTTGGATATGTTGAAAGCTTTCTTAACTATAAAGGTAGATAAGTATGGAAATGCAAAAACCAGAAAATTCTAACAGAGTGCTTTTTACTGAAGGAACAGTTGCTTTAGAAACAGGCAAATATAAAAAATATAAAGCAGTTAAAGATTTCTCAAGTAAGTAATAGTCGTTATATTCAGCTCTATCAAGGTAAGTATCTTGCAATTTTCATGAGTTTTAAGGGCCTGATAGGTAGCTCCTTTGAAGAAATAGAAAATCTATTTAAACAAACAATCATCAAACTTTATAGCAACTCTGAATACCTGCAACACAGTCAATCCTTATATACTAGTTGATGAATATGATGAGCAAGTGAAGCACCTTTTAGAGAATTATAGAACTAAAAAAGATATAAATTTAATAACAAAAGTTGCGCAATTAGTTATACATATTCTATCAAAGAGCAGTAAAAGTAATGAATACTTATAAAAAGCTATTATTACAAGTGTATTTGATACTATAAAGAAAGGAGGAAACTCTGGATTTGATAACGTTGACGTATTGGGTATCAACCATCCTAAATTCAGCAAAAGCTTCAGATTTTCAGATAACGAAATTCAAGAGCTAATTGATAAATTATTATTAAGAAAGCAAGCAAGCTCTATTAAGAAAAATATTAAGGATTGGTACAATGAGTATATACTAGCTTCATATAGCGATGTAGCTATACTGGTATATAGCTCCTGCCCAGTAGTGTATTATCTGCATAATGTCTAGAATGGTATTTTACAATCATAAATTGTATTAGGATAAGAGTGGAGCGAGTATTATCCCACATGATCTTTTGAAATCTTTAGTAGATAGCAATTTGGCAGAAAATTTAATCCCTTATGCCAGGATAAAAAACGGAAATTGTCTGCTTCACTCTTAGAAAGCGACTTAAATAATCGAACGCCGGAAAAACTTTTTTCATATTTGTTATTAAATTCAGGATATTTAACTATTAGAAAGGAGAATGGTAAATACTTTTTTAGAATATCAAATTTTGAGGTCAAGCAAGAATTTACTAATGTTATAAGAAAGGAATTATTTATGCTAAATTATTCCGATACAGATTCTTTATTCAAGTTAGGGATAAGCAGTACTAGGTATAAGGGAGCTATGCATAAATTTTAACAAATTAGAAGATGATGTTACTAAACAAGCTATCAAGGCCATTATATTAGGTAGTAAACCCTCTCTTAATGCCGTGCTTAAATCCGATAACACTTTCAAGTGCAATGACAGGAGCTTAAATATAAATCTATTATAAATTGGAGCAATAGCAGGCGATAGTTGTTGTAGGAGCTGGAACAAATATCCTTCTTAATCTTATTAAGGAGGCTATAAAATATGGTGATGCTAAATTCAATATTATAATAAATATGATAATATCAAGCTATTAGTACAGACTATCCTAGAAAATTAACTTCCTTAAAAACTAGATCATGGTAATACATATGTTGCTTTAAATACTAAATACTATAGCAAAGTTGCTGAAATAACAGCACCTATGTTTGATTACGGAGATACTTCAATATCTTATTTGTTTTATGCTATAATCATGAGCTATAAAATCTGCATAATTACTACTATAACTTATAAATGATATAGCTAAAGCCTTTTGATTTGAATAGTGAATTCTACATGAGCTACCTGGGCAATGTCTAGAGAAATTATAAGGGCTTAGCTACAAAGGATGTTTTTACCAAAATATCATATTGCATTATTTTAAATCGTATAGTAAATTCACCACCGAAGCTGGTAGTACCACTTAGGTTTATAATTAAAATTTGATATTGATAAAGCTATGACAGAGATGATTGTTTTTACTGCAGAAATAAAAAAAGGTAAAGGTAAAGGAGCAACTCGTGAGCTTCGCCGAAATGATCGAATTCCTGCTATTGTCTATGGCGGTAAGGAAGATGTAATGTTATCTCTTGTAGCCAAAGATTTCTTTAAAGAATATTCTAAAGGTAATATTCAATCTAGGTTAGTTAAGCTGCATTTAGATAATAAAAAAATAATAGCAATTCCAAGAGATGTACAAACCAACCCTGTAACAGATTTCCCTGAACACATTGATTTTCAAGAAGTTAGCAAAAATACAGAAATCAAGGTCGCGGTTCATGTTAAGATTATCAATGATGATAAATGCCCTGGGATTAAAAAAGGTGGTGTAATGAACGTTGCTCAGCGTACGATAAACTTTTATTGTCATCCATCTAGCATTCCTTCTAGTATAGATGTTGATGTAGCTAACCTTAAAATTGGTCAAAATCTTCATATAAATGACCTACAGCTTCCTTCTGAGATTAGACCAGTCGATCCTCATAACTTTGCTATCTTATCTATTTCTGGACGTGCAGAAGAAAAAGAAGCTTCTGCTATTACTGCTGAAGCAGCTGATAAAAAATAATATCTTAGATAAGCAAATGTAATAAGGTTCAGGGCTTGCTGGTTGCGAGGCAGCTAGCTAAATGGAACTCCAGTTATTTTATATAAAATTAGGGAAATCAAACAAACTCCTGCACATATTACCACTGACTTTGCTGAACTTGTTTGCTCAAATTCCTTGAGATCTGACGATGTAAAAACTGCAGTTGGGCTTTTGCATGAAGAGATGAAAAGAGCTGGGTCCTCGGAAACGGTAAACAGTACCAAAACCCCAGCTGGCCCTGCGCTTGCTGTTGATAGGGTATTATTCTCTAATTTTGTCACCGAAAAGATTAAGGTTCATCCACTGATTAGTATTAAAAACGAAGAGGTTAAAAGTAATCTCCTTTCACGAAAAAGTCATTATAGCAAGCGGCTCTCTAAGCAGTAATACATTGACTACAGAAATTTCTAAATTAACCCAAGAGCAATATTTATCATTTTTTGATGCGATAGCTCCAATTAATTTATAAAGAAAGTATCAATTTTAATAAAGCTTGCTTCAATCTCATTATAATAAGGGTGAGGGTTTTGACTATATCAACTATCCCCTAGATAAAGAAGAATATAATAAATTTATTGACGCAATTTTAGAAGGTGAAAAGACAGAATTTAAGGCATGGGGGAAAATACTCCACATTTTGATAGTTGTTTACCTATAGAAGTGATAGCTAACAGCAGAAGAAAAACTTTACGTTTTTGTCCAATGAAACCAGTTGGCTTTAAAAGATCCAAGAGTAGAAGAAAGACCATATGCTGTTGTGCAACTTAGGCAAGATAATAAACCAGGTACCATTTTCCGTTGTTAAAAAATTATCCTAATATCCAAAGTCACTAGTCGAATCACAGGCGTTGAAGGTTATTTAGAAAGCACAGCTATTGGTTTACTTGCTGGAATCTTTACAGCTTATGAAATGAAAAACATTGAAATTAGTACTCCACCTACAGAAACAGCTCTTGGTGCATTTTTAAGGCATATCACTCTCGATGCTCACAGTAAAACTTTCCAGTCAATGAGTATAATTATAGGCTATTTGAGCCTATAAAAGGTTTATCGCGTAGCGCAAATAAAAAGCAAATATATTCAAATAGGGGCTTGGAAAAAATAAAATATTGGTTAAATAGAATAGAGCAGTAAATTTTTGTAAGTACTTCATGTATAATAATATAGATTTATGTAAAAAAGAAGCTAGAGGTTGGTATTTCCATTTAAGGGATTTTATTTGCCAGCAGTTTGAAAATATAGAAAAAAGATTTGGTTCTAGCAAAAAGTTCCAATACAAGACCTGGGATAGGCCTAGCAGAGGCAGAGGAGAAGTGTCAATTATGCACGGAGACATCTTTGGAAAAGTAAGGGTCAATATCTTTATAATCTTTGGCAATCTTTCTGAAAAATTTGCTAAGGAAATACCAGAAACTGAGAATAACAGTGTATTTTGGGTTTGCAGAATTTCAATTGTGGCACATATGAAATCTCCATTTGTTCCTGCAATTCATACTAACACTAGGTTTATTGTTACAGAAAAATGTTGGCTTGGTGGTGGTACTGATTTGACACCAGCTTTTCATGATGAACAAGAAAAAAATTTTTTTCACCAAGAGTTAAAAAAAGCTTGTGATCAATCAGATCTCAGCTATTACCCAAAATTTAAAGAAGAATGTGACTGTTACTTTTTTCTGCCTCACCATAATGAAGCTAGAGAAGTTGGCAGTATCTTCTATGACTACTTGAATACTGGCTCTTGGGAAAAGGATTTTGCTTTCAATAAGAATATTGTGCAGGCTACGCCTATTATTTTCACTAGAATAGTTGAAAATAAGGTAGATAAACCTTGGACAGAAGATGATAAAGAGATTCAGTTAATTAAACGTAGCAAATATGTAGAATTTAATCTACTATATGATAGAGGGACGAGATTTGGATTAATGACAAATGGTAATATCGAAGCAATCTTGATGTTGCTACCTCCTTATGCTAAATGGTGATAATAGTTTTTATGAAATTAGGGACCACATTTCAATCATTAGAAGGTAAAATATTAGTAGCTTCACCACATATAAACGATCAGAATTTTGAACAATCTCTGGTATATGTCTGCGTGCACGATGAAAACGGTGCAGTTGGAATTATCATCAATCAAAGGATAGGAAAAATTGCTGAAGTAGATCTCAATAATTATATTAAAGATTTTCAAAACTTAGTAGTTAAAAAAAATAAATTTACTAATCAACAAATGGAAAAATTACATTCTTCCTCTAAAAAGAAAAATTATCCAGTTTTGTTTGGAGGTCCAGTATATTCAGATAAAATAGTAGTTTTGAGTTTGGCTAAAGAACAAGAAAAAAGTTTTGCTGAAAACCAACACATAACACTATATACAGATATAGTTAGTTTCTTAAAGGAATATATCGCTGGAAAAAACCACAGTAAATTACTATTTGCAAAAGGTGTTGCGGCTTGGAGCCAATCACAATTAGAGGAAGAAGTAAGTGAAAATCATTGGTTTGTAGTACCAGCATCTGTTGATCTATTATTTTCTCAGCGTTCTAAATCAAAGTGGGGAGATATCATTAAAAAATTTGGAATTGAAAATTACCACAACTTAGTTGGATACTCTGGTACAGCATGATCCATAAGCATTCTATAGTGCATTTGTTTTTCAGTAATTAAATACTACATTAACTATTTACTCTGTTACCTTTTTTGATAGCATGTACATGTGTTCAATAATTAAGGAGGTGATTATGACTATTAAATCAGGAAACAGCAAGTGATAACATATCAACGCTTAGGAAGTGTTAACAAATAGGTTAGACCAAGGAAGGATTGTGATATATTTATCATCTAAAAAGGAAAAAATGCCAGATCGTCTACATCAAATACCGGAAGATCTATTTAACAAAGAGATATTACCAATAATAGAAAAGCATACGATGCCCATTAAAGGCAGGTCCTCAAAGAATACGCTCTCTGGCTACGATATTACCAGGTTTTAAAAACGTAATGAAAATGGTTTATTATGGCTGATTTTATACGCCTTAAAACAGGAAAAGATATTAAAAATAGATATAGTGTTTATGGACTTAACTACAGTAAAAGTGCACCATCATGGAATGAGAGTATTTTAAAAAAAGAGGTAGGCAAAGTACAAGTAGGAACGTAGCAGTCAAGAGTACAAAAATACATGTTATGAATGGGAAAAAGAAGATGTTGTACGTATTCAGATTGCAGGAGCAGAGCATCCTGATTGTCAGCCCGTTTCTCCATCATAAGGTAGCTTTAGTTTTTATAGCTAAAGGATTTTAATTTGAATATAAGAGCAAAGAGTGAAGTGTAGTGAATTCTACATGAGGTACCTTAGCTACGTCTAGTCAAATTATAAAGGCTTAGCTATATCACATTCTGCAGAGAAATAAGTAGGCTATACTGCTTAAAAAATGAAGAAGATTAGTAATTGACTTAACTTCCCAGTACCCCCAACTACCGATGCAGTTATTTCTGATTCCTTTAGTTTCTGAGACATCAGTACTACTTCTCTTACTTTCAGCACCATCCTCTCTCTTTTAGCCTCGTTACCGCCACCGTCGCTATCTCTTCCTGAAAAGAAATAGCAGCTTTGAGCATCCTTGACCAGGGCCTTCTCTAGATACTGCAGACATTGCATAATCACTGACGTTAAAGGTAATACTTTTAAGATACCAATAGCTGTACTTCGTGCTTTATCAACAGCACCAATTACGGTGGCAGTTCTAATAGAAGAGCCTGTAACTATTGTTGAAGCTATCAAAGACATATATGTTGTAAATACGTAACTACTATGAACTATAATTAAGAAGGTTAAAGATGTTGATACAACATTAAAAAGCATGCTAAGCTCAGCACTGGCTCGCCACGGCATATGAATACTATTACAGGGTAATATATGGGTATCCAACAAGCTTCATATAATGAGGATAGATCTATATACAATGCACCAGTAGGGCAAGCTGTGAAATTTAAAATTATTTTTAGCAATATTATCAGTAAAAAGTTAAACAATGATATTGCTGCAAAATACATTATTTGCTGTAGAACAAAAGATATAATTTGTTTACCCCAGTTATTAAAAACAGTTTTGGTTGCAGAAAATAGCATGAAAGGTAAGATGATTGGAGTAATAATTATTAATAAAGAAAGCACTATTATAGAAGTTAAGTATACCACTAACACCTTTAAAATGTTAATCAGGTAAATTAAAATGCCTATTACTAAGACAGCTGTCATAGCTATTCTAATTAAACCATTAAATAATGGAGCATCAAATGTCTTGAAAATTATTAGGGATTTTTAAGTATTTCTGCCTCAGTTAGCCCTGCAGCTTCAAGGGAATAAAAGCCTGCATAATATTTGCGGATTATTTCTGTGGTGCCATCAACATAAAGGGACACTAAATAACTGCCAAAAAATCCAGCTAGTTAGCGAAATAACTGCTAGTACGAATCTTTAGGGGAAGATGTACTAAAAACACCTATAGAGACGTTATTAGGTCGTGCCCTTTCTCCTTGGATTACGTAACGTATTAAGGTTCCAGCTGTGAAACTAAAAAAAGTTTGCATGGGATCTTTAATTAAAATTGCAAAAGAATTTAAAAAGATATTTTTACAACTTGCTTTAGCAGCAGCTGTAATGCTATTGTTTCTTAAATAGTCTATTAACAACTTTCTTGTAGCTAAATTAGATCCATTACATTTGTAAGCGTATTCTCCATACAACGCAATTTTTTATTCATCGCCATTTGCAACATATATTTCAGTATTAACATAATTTGGATTTTTTGCATGCCAATTGCAAGTTGTGTCTCCCATTCGATTTACCAAGACTTTTTTATTGGTTAAGGAATTAAAATCAGCATCAGACATATCAGCAAAGCACTAATGTTCCATTTTATTAGCCCAAGCTTGTTGTTTATTTGTAGCATCATCCCAATTGGAGTTATTAATATCAAAATTAGTTGCATCAATATTAGGAAAAACTGGAGTAAGAGTTGAAGATTTTTATCGCATAAATATATTTTGCTGCCATTTACGGTGAGTCAGGTTAAAGATATTTTCATCTTATCATCTTTTTTTACTACAAACGAGTTTTGACGGTGTTGTCAGCAATTTCCTCTTTTGTTCCTGTGCCAGGCTACACCTATTTTAACTTCAAGTCTTAGTTCTATTTGAGGTTTGCTGTCTTTACTGCCTTTTGTTTCAAAATATCTGCTCTTAAATATTTCGCCATTTTGGCAGGCAGTCATACAGTTATTTATAATATCTTTATTTAGTTCAACTCCTCGTTATTTTCATAAATTTTTCTTGAAAAAGCTCCACATTCTTTTTGGCATCTAGCTTGACAGGTCCTACTAAGGAGGCTTAAGACAATTGCATTCATTGGATTATCAGTAAATTCATATCCTTTAACACACTCACCATATAAATTGTAATAAGCAGAGGCATTGTTATAGAGAATAATTGATACTAGAAGCCAAATTAGTAAATGAATGCCAAACCTTTTGGATGTTAGGATAAGCATGACCTGATGAGGATTTTAGCTGTATTTTAATATTAATCTGCATCACTTATTGAAAGTAAATTTAATCAATAAAATAAAGAGTAACAGCGAAATCGCATTAATTCAACTATAGATTGCATGAATTTTACACCTCAGAGCTGAAAATGTAAAAGCATGTCTACCTTAGTAGGAAGGGTTGCGTGTATATGAAGATAAGGTAAACACGTTATTAATAGATGCTAAATTATTTTTTAAAATTTTATTTAGCACATACAGCTAAAGTATAAGTTGAAAAATTAACAAGTCAACAATCAACTCAGAGACTTAATAAAAAAATTTATAAAAATTTAATTTTTTAATTCTTATAAAGGGTTTGAGGTTAATAATAAAGCTTTTAAATCCTCAATCGTGGTTAGATTTTAATGTGATTTGGGGAAATATTACAAATTTAGTCATTATACCAGGTCATAGCTTGGCTTATGAAGATTCTTCTAATAAGCATCACTGGAGATTCTAATCCTTTGAGCCACACCTTGATAGATTGACCATCCTTTAGATTTAATGACGAGACTTGTTGAGATTGACCTTGCGTTTTATCATTTTTTGAGAATAGAGCTAAATTGGATTGCTGGCAATCCTATGGTCTAAATTAGTGCACTTTGTAATAAAGTATAACTCATCCTAAGTAATGATATGAATTGTTTTGGTTTAGAGGAATGAGATAAAGGCCAGAACTGACTATTCTCACCTCCGCATAATATTATAGGAGTAATAGAAAAACTTTTAAGCATAAAAAAATAACCTTTCCCTAAAATTTACATAGAATTTTAATTCTATATAAACACACAGCCTCCAGAGAGGCTATAATAAAAGAAAAAGATAGCAAGAGAATTTTTTAATATTTAGATATTAAAATAATAGCAAATAACATTTATTACAAGTGTTAAGTAGTTATTTGCTATTATTTAATAATCAAAATTAGACCTTTCTTAAAAAACTCATCAATGAGCTCCTTTGAGATAGATATTGCACTTGCATTCATTTGTTCAAACTGATTCATATAAATTATGCTAACTAATTGATCTGTTCCGGTTGATCCACTTTCTGCATATGTAACATTTTCTCTTTTGAAGTATTGAGGAGCTTGAAATACAGCAACAGGTATTGCATACAATATCCTATCTTTAGCTCCATTTTTAAATTTCATATATAGATTCCCTTTGTCAATATACCAACTATCATACTCTCTAAGTGGAGAACCATCTGTTCAATACGTCAAAAGATTTTTTTGTCCTTTTAATTCTTTACTGGTTTTGCCATTAATATTTATTTGAGCATAAGTTGGTGCAACTTCTGTAGTATTAGCTGCCTACTCAACAACTAACTCTGATCCAAAAAGAGGAATGTCAGTGTTTTGAGAATTTATTATGGCGGGATTTTCAGCAAGCCCAATTGTACTAAGTTAACTTGGATCTCCCTCTATTGTGATTACATTGCCCGCTATTTTTGGTTTTAATATTAAAGCAAAGCCGTTTCAACTAAGGGCTAATGCAGCAAAACAAGAACAGTTAGCGTTATCATTGATCTCTTCCATTAATCCAATTAAGGAATTAAATTCCGCACTTTCCTCACCTATAAAACTAGCATTGAATGAGTTTCTATAGAATTTTTGTAGCTGTTCTATGCTTGCAAATCCTCTTTTGAGTCGCATCTACTGCCACAATAATATTACCTGTATCAAGATTAAAATTGGCATTGCCTCCAAATACATTTTTTAAATCTGTGGATAATGTTACAGTAATTTGATTATTAATATCTTGCGAATAAATAAGAAGAGAAGCAGTAGCATTTTTTAAAACTTTGGCTCTTAGGGCTTGACCATGGTTTTGATTTATTTCTGCAGCTAAAATATTTAAAGCATCTAATTGCTAGCACCTGCTGGAATATTAACTTTTAATTCTCTATTTTGAACTGGCTGAGAGCCATTTTTTATTGAAAAAGTCATAGCAACTTTAGTAGTATATATAGTATCTATCGTGTAATCACAGTGGCATGTATATTCTTTATCTCAACAAAACAGCAGTATTATAAAACAAATTGTGCAGTTGTTGGAGAAGTTGACTCTATTGTAGATTTTATAGTTCTATTTATTATTATACCCTTATCCCTAAAAAAGGTAACATCTGGCGATTGCACTTCTCTTATTAAAACACCAGAATCTCCAGTTGCTACTGTATTAGCATTAAGTTTAAACGCCAGATCTATTTTATTAGTGGCCTCAGCTTCTGAAATAGTGTCTCTATCTATCCTAAGCTGAACTAATTTGGCAACTGATAAAACTCCATTGTCATCATAAGCATATCCTTTTAGGTACTTGCCATTATCTTCAAGATCTCCATTTTTGTTAATTTCAAATGATCCAGTTTTGACATACAGATTATTTTCCAAACCATCTTCTGTAGTAACAACCAACATTCCATCCCCCATAAGTAGTGACATCCCCGTGATTAGAAGTGCCGGTAACAGGTAATGGACTTTGTTTATATCTATGAAAGTTTTTGTTTCAACGCCACTTGATTTACCAGCAACAGAGACTTCCTGCCAACTTACACTGTCGGCAAATTGCCATGGAGTATGTTTGTTTGCTAAATTTTAGCTAAGGTATCCAGCTCAACTTGATTTTCTAAAAGCTGTAGACGATACAGCACCTAATGTAGTCATTTTCAAAATATATAAAAGTTAATAACAAAAGTTATATGTAGCAAGAAGCATACTAGCTTTTCTTGAAAAACATTTGATTACGCAATATATTACTATTAATAAATTAAATATTATGGTTTATTAATGAATAAAAAATTAATAAAATTGAAATTAAGATAAGATGTTTAATTTTTTAGAGAAAGAATTGTTTTTTCTAGGAAAGAATGAGCAATTTGATTTCATAACGTTCAGATTTTTTGATATTTTTGGTGTCTACCAAGATATCACTTGTTCTGCGCATTATTTTAGTAATAACTCTCTACAAGATAACGCGGTAATTGTCTCTCCCAATAGCTTGACAGATTGTATCAGCAACAAAAAAATTTATCTGAAAGCAGATTTAAACACATTTTTTCCAGATCTTTTAAGCAATGCAATTATCATACATTGTAATATAGTGGTTAAATCCCATGAAGGAATTAACCATTATAGTAATCTCAACCACGATCCAAGGTATATTGCAAGCAGAACAGATAGTTACTTGTTGAATTCTATGGAAATTGATCAAATAGCCTTTTTGATTGAGCTGGAGTTTTATGCACATATAGAGAATGACTTAGAGGATGAATTTTACAATAATCTAAAAAGCAACTTTGAAAAGTCTAATATAGAATTAGTTTCATATAGGAAGTTAGAGGTTAACAAAAGGTTAGTGGGTATTTTCTCTCTTGGCATACTTAATACAGCCGACACAATTGAGAAAGTGAAATATCTATTGAAAAAAATTGGAGTGCGTTATCAAATTACAGTGGCCTTTGAAAGCAATAAAGAACAACCTGCTAGGATTATAGTTAATCACATTATCTACCAAAACAGTAGATCTATTTTTCAACTCAACAACTTTTTTGCACCAACAGAGGAAGTAACTAGGTATATTGGGGGAATTTTTTATAATTATGATCAAATAATAGATTTATCAAAAAAATTAAAACAGAATTCAGAAAATTCAAGAAAAATTAAATTTTATTACGCAGAAGACTTACCAAGTTTAAAAAACCATTGTAAAGCAATGGTTAATGATCTTTATATATCAATTGATTTGCCAATACGGGGTATAAATAGTTATATATTATTAGCAAGTCTAATAATATATGGTATTGATGGAATTTATGAAAAGATTGAGTGCAATGAATTAGATATAGGGCAAAATAATTGTATTTTAGATCAAAGACTTGATTTTTCAGACTTATCTATAGCTCCCACTTCTTTTAACCTTATTCATAATGTAATGGGAGAAGAAATTGTTGATCTTTACAAGAAGGTATAACATCAAATTTCCAATTTAATATATCCCTAAATATAAAGCAACAGAGAGTGTATCAAGCTCGAAAAAGTTTTTTATCATAAATTCATAAATCTATCTCGAGTTCTTTTATCTCGTCTCTAATTTTTGCTGCAGCTTCAAAATTTAACAACTTGGCCTCTGAAATCATTTGCTTACGCAATTTCTCTATATATTTCTCTAAATCTACCTTACTTAAATGCGACTTACCTTTTTTTTTAGAGGTAACTTGATCATGCCCCTCGATAGCAGTTATTGCTTCTTCCAAAGCATTGCTTATAGGTTTAATTATAGTCTTAGGAATAATATTATGTTCTTTATTATATTCTTCCTGGATTCTCCTACGTCTATTAGTTTCATCAATTGCCTTTTTTAGTGAGCCAGTCATTTTATCTGCGTATAATATAACTCTACCATTGATATTTCTGGCAGCACGTCCTATTGATTGAATCAATGAAGTTTCAGAGCGCAAGAAACCCTCTTTATCAGCATCTAAAATTGCAACTAAAGCACACTCTGGAATATCAAGTCCTTCCCTCAAAAGATTTACCCCAACAAGCACGTCATATACTCCTTCTCTGAGTTTCTTTATGATTTCAACCCTTTCTAATGTTTCAACATCAGAATGTAGGTAAACCGCTTTAATATTTATATCTGTCAAATAACCAGTTAAGTCTTCCACCATTTTTTTGGTAAGAGTGGTAACTAAAACTCTGCTCAAATTTGCGGTTACTTCCTTACATTCATTCAGTAGGTCATCTACTTGAATTTCAACTGGTCGTATAATACAAATTGGATCAAGCAATCCAGTTGGCCTTATAATTTGTTCCACATATTTTCCGTTGGTCATTTCAAGTTCCATAGGACCAGGAGTCGCAGAAACAAATATAGTTTGGGGACGCATTGCATCCCACTCCTCAAATTTTAAAGGCCTGTTATCAAGCGCTGATGGTAACCTAAAACCATAATTAACTAAGACTTCCTTTCTTGCTCTATCGCTGTTAAACATACCTCTTATTTGCGGAGTTGTTACGTGGCTTTCATCAACAATTAATAATGTATCATGAGATAAATATTCAAATAGTGTAGGCGGCGGCTCGCCTGCATTCCTACCTGAGAGATAACGAGAATAGTTTTCTATTCCTTTACAACTCCCAGATTGTTCTATCATCTCCAAATCAAGATTTACTCTTTGCTCTAGTCTTTGAGCTTCAGCAAGCAAATTATTTGCCTTAAAATATTCAATCCTGTGTTCTTTTTCAGCCTTTATTTCCTTGATAGCTTGCAATAAAGTAAGCCTTGGAGTGATATAGTGACTATTTGCAAATATGACTATTTCTTTTAATAGCTGTATTTTATTACCAGTTAAAACATCGAATTCATGTATTTTTTCTATATCATTACCAAAAAAGCTTATTTTCCAGGCTCTATCTTGATAATGTGATGGAAATATATCAACTATATCCCCCTTAATACGAAATGTACCTCTAGTAAATTTCACATCATTTCTTTCATATTGTAGCTCAACCAATTTTTCTATTAAATAAGATCTATTAAGTTTTTCTCCGGCTTTAATTAAAAAAGTCATTCTTAAGTATAGTTCAGGAGATCCAAGACCATAAATACAAGAAACAGAAGAAACAACTATCACATCTTTTCTTTCAAGTAATGCTCTTGTTGCAGAGTGCCTGAGTAGATCCAGCTTATCATTTATGCTAGAGTCCTTTTCTATATATAAATCAGATCTAGGTATATATGCTTCTGGTTGGTAATAATCATAGTAAGAAACGAAATATTCAACTGCATTATTTGGAAAAAAACTTTTCATTTCGCTATATAATTGGGCTGCTAAGGTCTTATTATGAGCCATAATTAAGGTTGGCTTTTTATGTCGTGCAATTACATTTGCCATAGTAAAAGTTTTACCTGAGCCTGTAACACCAAGTAAAATTTGATTTTTCTGTCTATTTTTAAGTCCAGTTAAAAGTTGTTCTATGGCAGCTGGTTGATCCCCAGAAGGTTGATATTCAGAATTAAGGTTGAATAATACCATTACTTAATTAGATTCACCGTTTTAGAAGTTAATTTTGCTTTCGGTTTTAAATCTAAGTTTGCAATCTGTATAATTGTAAACGCTAGAATGCCTGTTATAATTAGTATTACCGACATTAATGTTTTATTTTTCATAAAAAGATTATATAAGCTTAAAAAAATCGTATTGCAACATACACTGGATTATGTAATTTTCATACTCTTAAAGCAATGATAATTTTTGTATGAATCTCTTAATAGTAGAATCGCCTGCAAAGGCTAAAACCATAAGCAAATATCTTGGTCCTAGCTATAAAGTTGTATCTTCTCACGGGCACGTCAGGTCATTGCCATCAGAGGAAGGAGCAGTTGATCCAAATCATGATTTTGCAATGCGTTATGAAATTATTCCCAAAGCAGTAAAGCAACTTGTTGCAATTGTGGCTGAAGCTAAACATTCCGATCATATATATCTTGCAACCGATCCTGATAGAGAGGGGGAAGCTATATCATGGCATATATTGGAAATTCTTAAGCAAAAAAAGGCTATAAAAAGCTCCACCAAAGTGCATAGGGCTGTTTTTCATGAAATAACCAAAAAAGCAATACTAGAGGCGCTAAAAAACCCTAGAGATCTTAATGATGACCTTGTTAGTGCTCAAAAAACAAGGCAAGGATTGGACTATTTAGTTGGTTTTACGTTATCGCCAGTATTGTGGAGAAAGCTACCCAGTAGTAGGTCTGCTGGCCGTGTCCAATCAGTTGCTCTTAGAATGATATGCGAAAGGGAAGCGGAAATAGAAAGCTTTAAGAGCCAAGAATATTGGAGTATTCATGGTCACTTTTTTACTGAAAAGGGTGAGAAATTTGATAGCACTTTAATAGAATTTCAAGGCAGAAAGCTCGAAAAATTTACTATAGTTAACGAAGCTCAAGCTGCTGATATAATTGCCGAAATCAAGGATAGCAATTTCAGCGTAAAAAGCATCGAAAAGAAGAAAGTTAATAGAAACCCTCAGGCTCCTTTTTCTACATCAACTATGATACAAGAAGCATCGAGAAAACTGGGATTTCCTGCCAAAAAAACTGCTAAAATTGCTCAAAAATTATATGAAAGTATTAACATAAACGGCGAGTTAACTGGTTTGATAACCTATATGAGAACAGATAGCATTAGTATATCAGCTGAAGCAGCAAAAGCTATAAGTGATCTAATTACTAAAGCATATGGTAGTAACTATTTACCCCCATCTCCAAGGGTTTATAAGACAAAAACAAAAAATGCCCAAGAAGCTCATGAAGCTATTAGGCCAACGGATGTGTTTAAAAAACCCGAAAGCATTAAGAATTTCTTAGAAGAAGATCAATTTAAACTGTATGAATTAATATGGAATAGATTAGTTGCAAGTCAAATGGCTAGTGCTATTTTAGATGTTATGAGTGTAGATATTGCTGACAATCAAGGCAATATACTTAGAGCAACTGGCTCATCTATCGCATTCCTTGGCTTTTATAAGGTGTACAGAGAAGATATCGATGATGCTGACGAAGAGAAAGATAAGATCTTACCAATTTTAAAAGAAAAAGAATTATTAGAATTATCAGAAGCAGTAAAGGAGCAACATTTTACCCAACCGCCTCCACGTTATACTGAAGCTAGTTTAGTAAAAAGAATGGAGGAACTGGGTATTGGGCGGCCTTCTACATATCCTACAATCATCTCGATTCTTCAAGATAGAAAATATGTTGTTTTTGAGAAAAAACGCTTTACACCTGAACTAAGAGGCAGATTAGTGAATACCTTTTTAACTTTATTTTTTAATCAATATGTAGAATATGATTTTACGGCTAATTTAGAAAGCCAGCTCGATGAAATTGCTGCTGGTAAAGTTATATGGAAAAAAGTTATGAAAGATTTTTGGCACCCCTTCAAAAATAAGACTGATGAAATTTTATCAATAAAAACGTCAGAAATACTAATTAAAATGGAAGAGCAGTTGCTAAACTACTTATTCCATAAAGAAATACTACAGAATGGTAAATCTATTGATGAAGTAATTAAATGTGGCAAATGTACTAACGGAAAATTGCATTTAAAAAATGGTCGCTTCGGTTCATTTCTAGCTTGCTCTAATTATCCAAGCTGTAATTATACTAAAGCAATTGGCTCGAATAATGACAACTTACCAGATATTGATAATAATCAATCAAACTCCTACTTGCCAAAAATCCTTGGCAATAATCCGAATACTAAAGAAGAAATTTCGATAAGAAAAGGTCCTTATGGATTGTATGTTCAACAGAGAGAAGGCAAAAAAGTTAAAAGAGCAGGATTACCTAAAGATTTAAATTATCAGAATGTAGATTTGAATTATGCAATTGGTTTATTAAATATGCCAAGAGAAATTGGTACTGACCAAGAAGGAGTATTAATAAAAGCTGGGATAGGAAAACTTGGTCCGTATTTAGAGCGAGGTGGCGAGTATATTTCTTTAAGAACAGCTAAGATAGATCCAGTTTTGATTACGATTGAAGAAGCACTTGAAATAATTAAAAAAACCTCGTCCAACAACAAAGGTGAGGATACTAAAGAGAAAAAATCTTTAAAAACGTCTCTTTGAGTTTTTTTAAAAAACTTTAATACAGAGTTGTTAGCAAAAGCTAGGATATAAGCTTATTATGTTTATTATGTTATACTTCTTTAACTTGAAGTGTTATCAAGTATATAGCATATAGAGTTGGTTAAGTAATCTTCTTCTAAAATAGCTTGGTGGCTTTTTGATATCATAAAACTAAAGCTAGTTACCAATAGGTAGACCACCTTGCCCCTTTGAGTGCTAGTTGTGCCCAAGGCTGGCCGTGTAAAAAAGCAAAGGCTTAGCTACATTATTAAGCTATAAAGAGTAGGATTAGCCCCAATTATACCGCTTCCTTCTTCTATTTTCTTATTGCTTTTAAAATCAGAAACAATCCCCCCTGCTTCTCTAATTAAAAGTGTACCAGCTGCAATATCCCAAATTTTAATTATATCGTGTATGCAAAAGTCAAATCTACCACTGGCAACATATGCCATATCTAAAGCAGCAGATCCAGTAATGCGAAATCTGGTCTTTTGCTCTTTCAAAAGCAAATAAATTCTTTTCTCTTCATCAGAGTAATTTCCTAAAATACTGCTTACTGTACCAACTGCTTCTGATAATTTTTCTCTACTAGAAACTTTTATTTTCCTCTCTAAATGAAAGTTATCTATATAATAAGCTCCCTTGCTCTTTTCAGCCCAGTAAATCTCCCTTGTAATTGGGCAATAGATAATTCCAGCAACAATTTCTTTTTCTGGATTTGCCGCTTCAAGTGCAATTGAAATACAAAAATGTGGATTACCACGCATGAAATTCAAAGTTCCATCAATAGCATCAACTATCCACTGATAATCGAATTCAGGATCATTAATAATTTTGCCCCGCTCTTCTAATAAGAAGTTACTATCTGGAAAAAAATGAGATAGCTCTTTAATAATAATTTTCTCCGCTTTCACGTCAGCATTTGTGACAAATCTTACTAAATCTTTTTTAGAGACCTGCAACTTTCCCAATTCATAGAAATCCCTAATAATTGCGTTACTCACCTTATCGCAGGTTTTTATTAGAAAGTTCATTAAATTAGATCTCTTGCTATTCATATTAGGCCAAAAACTCAAGAATTAATGTATTAAGATTTTAAAGCTTACAAAACTTGATAAGGAACTGGTCTCCCAGTTGCATCACGAACTAGATCCCCGTTATCAAATTTAGCTGCCACATAATTGCCATGCCCTATTTTTCCACCTTTATACATTACAGGTTTCACTTCTTTTCCATTCACTTTTTTCAAAAATGCAGAAGCACCACGGTTAGCAATGTTATTTTTTGATATTTTCACACCCTTCGCTGTCATATACTTGAACCAAGTTAATCTTTATGTTAAATTCTATAACATAATTATGGACATTTTATGTAATTAGTCAAGTAATACTTAACTTCCTATATAGTGGTTAAAAATACTATGCTCTTCAACCAAACAATCTTCTTAACTAGCGCAACTAATTCGCGGAACTTACCAAAAACTCAATTACCAGAAATTGCCTTCATAGGAAGATCAAATGTTGGCAAATCAAGTTTAATTAACGCCATTATTGGAAATTTAAAAATTGCAAAAACTTCAAAAACCCCAGGCAGGACTCAACAAATTAATTTTTTCAAATTACCTGAATTCATTATAGTAGACCTACCGGGCTATGGCTATGCTTCAGCTCCAATAAAGGAAGTGCAGAAGTGGCAAGAGTTTAACTTAGAGTATATGAAAAATCGCCAACAATTAAAGCTTGTTTTTATCTTGATAGATAGCAGAATTGGATTTAAAGCAGTAGATTTAAACCTCATCGAACAACTAAATGAAGCTGGAGTTAGATGTAGAATTATCTATACTAAAGTTGATAAGCTAAATAAAAATGAAATGGAAATTTTAAAATCAATCACTACTTTTAATGCTAAATATCCCTTTCTTGAGCCAAATGCTTTAATAGCAAGTAGTAAAAATAAAGAGGGTGTAGAAAAGATACGGAAGGTGATCTTGAATTATATAATTTCTTGAAATGAATTAGTTTTGTTTTTATTATATGTAAAAAACTTAGGTAGTGTTTTTGCATCATGTTAAAGGATACTGATAAAATTTTTTCTAATCTTTACGGCCAAGATAATGCTAACTTAAAGTCTGCAAAAAAGCGTGGGGACTGGGATGAAACAATAAAATTTTTAAAATTAGAGCCTGATGCAGTAATTGAGGAAATCAAAAAATCTGGTTTAAGAGGCAGAGGCGGTGCTGGATTCTCAACCGGAGCAAAATGGTCTTTTATGCCTAAAACTCCAAGCAAAAAAATCCTTCTTATCTAGTTGTTAATGCAGATGAAAGTGAGCCTGGAACTTGCAAAGATAGGGATATCATAAGACATGAACCTCATAAAATTATTGAAGGCTGCCTCATAGCTGGTCATGCAATTCGAGCAAAAGCTGCCTACATTTATATCCGCGGTGAATTTTATAACGAAGCAATTGCTTTACAAAAAGCAATTGATGAAGCATATGAAGCTGGATTAATTGGGAAAAATGCTTGTGGCAGCAGCAAGAATTTTGATATTTACCTACATAGAGGAGCTGGAGCATATATTTGTGGGGAGGAAACAGCCCTTCTCAATAGCTTAGAAGGTAGAAAGGGCATGCCAAGAGACTTAAGCCACCAACTTTTCCAGCCGTAGTTGGTTTATTTGGCAATCCAACAACTGTAAATAATATTGAAACTATTGCCGTTGTTCCAACTATTATGAGACGCACCGCTGATTGGTTTCTTTCTTTCGGTAAGCCTAACAACAGTGGTACAAAGGTTTTTTGTATATCTGGTCATGTTAATAAGCCTTGTAACGTTGAAGCAGAAATGTCTATCCCTCTTAAGGAATTAATTGAAAGATACGCAGGAGGAGTAAGAGGTGGCTGGGATAACCTTTTAGCCGTTATTCCAGGTGGTTCATCAGTACCAATGTTACCTAAGAAAATATGTGAAGATGTTTTGATGGATTTTGATAGCTTAAGAGATGTACAATCAGGACTTGGAACTGCTGGTGTTATAGTAATGGATAGATCAACAGATCTGATAGAAGTAATAGCAAGACTGTCAAAATTTTATATGCACGAATCTTGTGGTCAGTGTACACCTTGTAGGGAAGGAACTGGCTGGATATATAGAATTATGTTGAAGCTGGTTAAAGGCAATGCACAGTCCGAAGAAATAGATAAGCTTTATGAAATTACTAAACAAATAGAGGGCCATACAATTTGCGCGCTTGGAGATGCTGCTGCATGGCAGGTTCAAGGTTTGATTAGACATTTCAGAAATGAAATAGAAAATCGTATTAAAACATTCAACAACAATAAACTCTCTGTAATTACCTAAATTAATTCCTAATATCAAGCAAGATTTAGATATACATACCACCTTTTCTTTAGAAATTCAGCATGACCTTGAAAAGGCCATTACTAAAAATATCTAAAAAGATACAAGTTGCAGCTATAATGATGAATAAAAATGGTGAAATCAAAGCAATGATGGGAGGAAGGGTTTATTCCCATTCACAATTTAATAGAGCAGTTGTTGCAAAACATCAATCTGGCTCGATTTTTCAAATTATTCGTCTATTTAACAGCTTTAGAAAATAGTTATAGTGCTGATAGTTATATTGAAGATGAAGCAGTAAAAATTGGTAAGTGGGAACCAAAAAATTTCTCAAGAAAATACATGGGTACTGTATCCTTAATTGATGCCTTTGCATATTCATTAAATACTGTCGCTATTAAATTTGGCGAATCAGTAGGTCAGAAAAAGTAATTTCTATGGCAAGAAAAACTTTGTATCAAAGGCAATTTGAAGAATTTACCAAGCCTTCCCCTTGGAGCAAGTGAGGTAACACTATTAGACTTAGTATCTTGTTATGCAGTTATAGCTAATGATGGGATGCTGGTGAACGATTCTAGTATATTAAATATATCAAATTCTAATAAAAAACTATATATTCTCTAAAGAAAGGTAGAATATTTGATAATAGCAGAGTTCTAGAGCAGAATGTGATATCTCAAATAAAGGATATGCTAGCAGCTTCAGTGATGTATGGCACTAGCAAAAATGCTGCTATCCCTGAATATAAAGTTTATGGCAAAACAGGAACTAGCTAAGACTACCGAGATGCCTGGTTCATTGGAATTTATAGATGACCTAATTCTTGGTATTTCCCTTGGGCACCTTGCCGGCTAATATATTTAAAGAATTTATGAAAATGAAATAATCTTTATTTTTTCCTTTAAATATGTAACCCTCACTTATTAGTAATTAATTGTATATATGCCTCCAGCTATAGGCATCAATACTTGACGCACAACATGATGTATATCTTTTTTAAAACCGCTTTTATTTGTTATTCTTGAGGAAATATATTAAGGCTCCTTGAAACAAAAAATATTCCTTCTTTATTATAATCTTTATGCCATTCTTTAAAATCTCTAATAGTAGAGTCTGTTGTTGACCTTTTACCATCTACTTAAAAGGTGGTAGTATAAGCACTTGCTTTTCTGTATTGCTCTCTGAGTCTAAGCTATACTCTAAAGGCTTAAATAATCTCTCCCCAATTTCAGCTGCTAAATACTCTTTCCTTCCATCTCTTTTAATACCGCCCTCATCACCTACAATATATCTTTCTCCAGCAAAAAAATAAATTATTACGTCTACTATTCACTCACCCTACGCAGTGAGAAAAAAGCTAGATAGAAGTAATACTAGGTATAGTAATCCTATAAACAAAAATTGATTAAGATGCATAAAACACTAGATATTTATACAGACTATTTAATTTGTCAAAATAGTTATGCAACAACTACTGGTTTATCTGATTTATTATGTGGTGAGATGGGACACAATAAATTTACTAGATTTTTTAATGGAACAGCCTTAGGATCACAGGATCTATGGGGTTATATCAAGCCTGAAGTCAGGAAAAATGAAAAGAAATTAGGTAGAATTTTGATTTTGGATGATTCGATTGAAGAAAGACCTTATACTAATGAGAACGAAATTATGTGCTGGCATTATTCACATGCTAAAGGAAGGCATGTGAAAAGAATAAACATACTTTCTTGTCTTGTTGGTGCTGTTACTCTACCTGTGAGTTATAAAATTGTGCATAAGGAGATAGTATTTTATGATACTGAGAGTAAAAAGGTAAAGAAAAAAGCAAGTATGACCAGAAATGAGCATTTTCGTAATTTAATAAAACAAAGCCATATAAACAAAGTATTATTATGTAATGACTGATAATTGCTTTGGAGCAAAGGAAAATCTAGAATATATAAATGATTCGAAAAAATATTTTATTATAGGTATTAAATCAAATTGCACTATAGCTTTATCAAAAAATGATAAAACGCAAGGTCAATCTCAACAAGTTTCGTCATTAAATCTAAAGGATGGTCAATCTATCAAGGTGTGGCTCAAAGGATTAGAATCTCCAGTGATGCTCATTAGAAAAATCTTCATAAACGAAGATAATTCAACTGACATTCTTTATTTAGTATTAAACGACCTTGACCATGATAGCGACCATTTATATGAGATCTACCAAAAATGGTGGCAAATCAAAATATATCATGAATCAATAAAACAGAATGCAAATAAGTCACTAACAAAGAAGGTAATATCTCGATCAAATCATATATTTGCTTCAATCATTTCCTTTTGCAAGCTTGGAATGCTTCAATTAAAAATTTGTGCAAAGCTATTCATGCAGCCTCAGTCAATTCATTAACTTGATTATGAAGCCGTGTACAAGCCACTCCTACTACATTAGCATGCTCAGCTTGCCATTTGACTGTATTTAATTATCAAAGTTATGTAGATATGAAGCAACATGCGATGCTTTGTTAGATCTATTAAGACAAAAATCCCAAGGGTTGTCAGCCCCACACTCCTACAAACTTAAAGGTAGTCATTAGCCTGAACCAGCTGCAACTGGAGCCACTAGATTCAAATGTTTTAGTACAGTTGCTTTTTTGCAGAACTTCAGCAGCATTAGCTACTGCCATAAGCTCTTCTACAGTTCTATGTACCGCTTCGATTATCTGCTCAAAATCCTGTACTGCTATAAATGTATTCATAACCTATAGGACGATGACTAAGATCAATTCCATAGGCTGCTTGCATCACCATCTCCTTCACTTCTTTCAATAAAATTAAGAGCTGCACTTGCCTCAGTATCATCCTCAGTCCTAGAAATTATCAATAGAATTTTATTTTATTATCGTTGTATGGTGATATAACAACATTCTTACTCTAATAGTCAACAATACACTTAAATTATTTACGCTGATTTACTATATAATTGACTAACTCCATCAATATCAATACATTATATTTCTTTAAATTTTTTAAATCTTGAATAACAATATTCTTAAGTTCTTCTATTTCTTTTTTTATTTTAACTTCTGGAATTAAATTCAAAAGATTAGTGTTAGCTTTCTCTTTATCATTTTTTTCGTCAATTAAATCGTCGACCATTTGAAAAATTAAACCTAATTTATTTGCATACTCTTTAAGGATTAACATATCATCAGAAGGGGCATGACCTAGAATTGCTCCAGAAACACACGATGCAACTATTAAAGCAGCAGTCTTTAATTTGTGCATTTCTTTTAGTTCATCGTAATTCATGTTTTGACTTGTAATATCAATAACTTGCCCTCCAATCATACCATTTAACCCTATCGCTTTAGCCATTTCTTGCATAATCCTTATACGTAAAATTGGCTCTATATTGGCTTGATCAGAGGCTATTATTTCAAAAGCATATGTAAGCAATGCATCTCCAGCTAAAATTCCTATTGCTTCGCCAAATTTCTTATGACAACTTGGTTTACCTCTTCTATAGTCATCATTATCCATCGCAGGTAAATCATCATGAATTAAGGAATAGGTATGAATCATTTCAATTGCTGCTGCAATTTTAATTGATTGCTCACGGTTTACATTGAATATATCAGCAGTCTTAATTAACAAAAATCCTCGGATTTTCTTGCTAGCTGAAATTGCAGAATATCTCACAGCTTCAAATAAAATATCTGCATTTTTTGTGAACGATGTTGGAAGCAACTTACTTATCGTCATATCAATTACCTTAGCTATTTCCTCTAATTCTTGAAAAAATAAAGACTGCCTCATAATTCGATTTTAAGTTAAAATTAATCAAAAAAATATTTTGTCACAATATTGTAGAGTTCATAACAAAGCAATATGTTGCAAAAAACTTCAAATTACATTAATGCTTATTTATATATCTTGTTTGTTATAAAAAATTATTTTTTGCCGTGATAAAATCTTTTAGGAGATTACAGTTAGTAATCCTAGTACTGTTTTTATTTACAATAAGGTCCTTTAGCGCCTTTTCTATAAATTATCATGACTTTGTATACTCATCTAAGTATGCCAGTCTTATAGTGAATTCCGAAAATGGCAAGATTATACACTCTCATAACGCAAAAATGATTAGGTATCCTGCATCATTAGCAAAAATTATGACAATATATATACTATTTGATGAAATAAAAAAAGGCAAGATACACCCAAACCATATTATCAAAATCTCAAAAAATGCTGCTTCTCAACCAAGAATAAACTTAAATCTAAAACCAGGAACCAAAATAAAAGTAAAAGAAGCCATATTAGCTTTAATTGTGAGATCTGCGAATGATGTTGCTGTTGGGATTGCCGAAGCAATTAGTGATTCTGAAGAAAATTTTGTTAAGCTTATGAATATAAAAGCTAGACTACTTGGAATGAAAAATACTGTTTTTTGTAACGCAAGTGGTTTACCAGACCGTAGGCAGATCACCACTGCTCATGATATGGCTATTTTAGCCTTAGCAATGCAACGCAATCACTCCAAATTTTATCATCTATTTTCTCGTACATCTTTTAAATTTAGTAACCAAATCATTAAAAGTCACAATCATGTTTTAAGAAAAAACAAATGGGTAGATGGTATGAAAACCGGCTACATAAATGATTCCGGCTTCAATATTATAACTACAGCTAAGAGGCCTGAAGGTAGGCTTATTGCAGTCGTTATGGGAGGTAACACTGCAGCAAGTAGAGATTACCATACTCTAGCACTATTAGAGACTGCTTATAGATCTATCTCCTATAAAGCACCAATAAAAAAGCCCATTGTCACCACTAAGGTTACCAGCAACAAGCCTATGTCTCATTTAAATAGAAAACCAGATATATTCGGTATCCTACAAAATGATCAGACTTATGTAGTAAAGGGAGTAAGGCAGGGTAGGTAATATAGCTCAAGGATTTTAATTTAAATATAGGGATAAAGTGTAGAATTATACATGAGGCACTTGAAGCTACGCCTAGTCAAATTATGCCAAAATATTGATAAAAGCTAAAGCGAGCTGTTAATACGGATAGCCTTCAGTCCCTAGGCTGCGTTTAGCGTCCAAGATCAGCCGTAAAAAAAGCAAATAAGCACTATTTTTAACTATAGCAAATGTACTAAACCCTTTATCTTTGTACCTTACAAGAGAATGCAACTGATTCTTCAAGTTAAAGAGATATATATTAATGGTCCTTGGTGTAACTCTTTTAACTTACCTGTAGCAAATAGCAACCTATCATTGGACATTTCCCCTTTCATTTAAGAATCTCTTTTTTTAAGTTGATACTATTGAGTCTTCACTTCTCCATTCAAATTAAAATCCTTGAGCTATAGAAATCCTTGAGCTATAGATTTAAAAAATGAATTATTGTAATTTCTTTTGATTCTTTATAATAGATTTTGAAAAACCAGCAGCTTTTTTAAAGTTATAGAAAAAAGAAACGCTTAAAAAAACAATGAAAGCAGTAAAAATAGAATAGCTTAAAAAAATATAAAAATAATTATCACACATATGAAAAATGTTTTGATATTTTTAATCACTTATTTCATCATCTACATCTTCATCATCATTGGAGGAATGTTTTTTGCGAGAAGGAGCTGCAAAATTAGCCATAGCTTGTTGGTATGCAGATTCAGTTTTTTCATCTACTGTTTCAAATTGATCTTCAACTTGCAATAGCTGCTTACGCTGATTTTTTTTAATAATAGCTTCTTGGAGTGAGTTGATATCTAATGCTGAATCCGCAATCTCTCTAAGAGCAATTACAGCGTACTTATCATTGTTTTTAGGAACAAGAGAAGTAGCACCAAAAGCGAGATCTCTAGCTCTTTGTGCCGCTAACACAACAAGCGCAAACCTATCATCCACTTTCGTTAGACAATCTTCTATAGTAATTCTTGCCATAATCGCCCTCCTTTTCTTAAGACTTTACTTCTTCTTTATTAACTTGAACCTTAGCCTCTAATGCTTTTAATGCAGCCTCAGCTTCTTGCTCACTACGAGCTACGTTTACTTTAATATTTGAATGGACATCAGCATGCAAATTAATTGAGACCTCATATAACCCAATTTCCTTAATCTTTTTATTTATAATAATCATTTCATCATAAATACTGAGCCCTGAAGCAGAAGAAATAGCCTTAGCAATGTTTCTAGCAGTTACAGAACCATATAACCTTCCATCTTCTCCTGCTTGTCTGATAATTGACACAACTTTATTGTTAATATTTCGAGCATTAAGTTCCGCAGCTGCCCTCTTCTCAAGATTTTGTTGATTAAGCAATGCTTTTTGCTGCTCAAATATTTCCTTATTTTGTGCAGTGGCTCGCAAAACTTTCTTGCGAGGAATTAAATAGTTCTTTGCAAAACCCTTTTTTACTCTTACTACTGAACCTATCTCTCCAAGGCCAGAAATTTTTTCTAATAAGATCACTTCCATTATACTCTTCCAACAAATAAAGTATTAAACTTGAGAAAAAGGCAATAAAGCCAAAATACGCGCAATTTTAACTGCTTTGCATAACTTACGTTGATTTTTAGCATGAACCCCAGTTAATCTTCTTGGCAGTATACGTCCACCTTTTGAGATAAACCTTCTTAATAGTTCAGGATTTTTATAATTTACGTCGACGCCTTCAAGCGGGCACTTATCACTTTTTAAACTGTTCGTAGTCTTGTTAAAAAGTACCGAGTTAGAAATAATGCTATCAATCATAATTATCTTTTTTACTATAAATTTACTGGGCTGCAGCTTTTAGTTCAGAAGGTGCACTCATCATAGGAGAAGGATTCTGATCTATAGAGTCACATTTTAAACATATATAACGTAACACATCTTCACTTATTTTGAAGTGCCGCTCCAATTCATTAATTGCAGCTGGTTCTGCCTTTAGTCCTAACATTACGTAATGACCTTTTTTATTCTTTTTAATTATATGAGCTAGAGTGCGAAGCCCCCAATACTCCTTTTTAATTAATTCACTTTTAAATTTCCCAATTAATTGCATAAAAACATCTGCTGCTCTATGCACATCCTGAGCTGGTATATCTTGTCTCACAATAAAGACGCACTCATAAAACGACATCCTCTAGCTAACTCCTTCCTGAATAAATAAAATCTACAATAACAAATAGTAGAACTCAAGTATAAGCAATATATACAAAATCATATAGATTGCAAGAAAATCTTATCACAATCATTTTTACTTATACTAGAATTATGTTAACATATTTTATATAGTTTTTTAATTTGAGTATTATGCGCGCTGTTGTAAATCTTATGTTCTGGATGCTTGTGTTCTCATTTATAATCAGCATGTTTAGTAATTCTTGCATGAATAAAGTAATGCAAGGCTTCTCTAATAATATTACTCAAACAATTAATTCAACTGTTAATTCCTTTAATTCCAATATCAATAATATTCTAGGAAATATTAAAAATTCTACAGGTAATATGTCTGATATAGGTAAAATTATTGAGCAATTTTCAAATAAATAGATGAAAATTTTTTTAGATACTTGCGATATAGGTATAATAAGAAGATACTATGAGATGGGGTTTGTTGATGGTATCACAATAAATCCTTCTATTATAGCACATTCCGGCCTCTCAATTTTCAAAGCAGTGACTGCAATTTGTGAAACTATCAAAACTTCTATTAGTGTTGAAGTTATTTCATCAGAAATTGAAGGCATGTTTAGAGAGGCTATGGAGTATTGTAAATTAGGTGAACAGATAACAATTAAACTGCCTATTACCAAGAATGGCTTAATTACTTGCAAGAAACTTTCTTCAAGAGGTATCAACGTTAATATGACTTTATGTTTTTCCCCTTCTCAAGCTATATTAGCTGCAAAAATGGGAGCTGAGTATGTTTCTCCATTTATTGGAAGGCTTGATGACATTGGGCAAAATGGTTTGAAATTAATCGCAGATATCTGTGAAATTTATTCCAATTACCCATCTATAAAAACTAAAATAATAGTAGCCTCTATTAGAAATACAGAACATTTTATTGAATCAGCAAGATTAGGCGCAGATATCGCAACAATTTCTCCCGACTTGCTAGATAACCTCATTTACCATGAACTTACAAAAAGGGGGAGAAATTTTTATGAATGATTGGAAGTGTAATAAATGAAGTTATCTGTTACATTTTTCCTAACAATCCTATTAAGTGCAAATGCTTCAAGTGCTATAACTTTTGAAGACTCTCTCAGCAACTTAATTATTTGACTATAAAAGACATGCTGCTCTCTAAAAATATAGCGAATGCTAATACTTCTAATTATTTACCTAAAAAAGTTGAAAGGCCTATTGATAGCAGTGGATTATCCCTAGATTTAACAAATAGCCTACACATCCCTTTTGAATCAACTACTGGTATAAGTTTATCAAAAGCAGAAGTATTGGAATTAAAGCCTAAAGGTAATGAAGTAACAGTTGAGGCTGAATTTGCGAAAAAAGCGAGAATTCCTTGAAAATTGAAGAACTCGCAAATCTCCTTTATAAAAGTAAATCTATGATATAAACAGCTTTATCTGGAGGTAATAAGTGATACTGCATACTCTTATATTGTTGCTAGTAGATTTAATTTTTGCTAGCTTTGCTATAGCAACTGAAGACCTGTTGGTATCTCTGCTTCTAGAATAGCAGTTTCTGGCATGCAGTCACAGGGCAAGAAATTAAAAGTAGTGACACAAAATATTGCTAATTTTGAAGTTACAGGTAAAAGCCAGGAAGAAGACCCTTACAGAAAGAAAATGATTTAAATATAGTACTCCTATCACAATTAGCATTTCAAAAAATATTCTCAGTAACAATCTATCTAGCCTCCAAAGTTTTTTTAGTACACCAAGCAATAGAAATAATTTCAGCTTCTCAGATGTTTTTGAGAAATTAATCAGAGATCGACTTAGAAAAAATTAAAAAAGCTGAAAAACAGAGATAAATTCTGCAATTAAAGGAAATGGCAATGCTGTTGAAGTAATGGCAGCTGTTGCTGAATCAGAAGTTACATTACAAGAAATAGTATTTTAATTAGAGATAAAATTTTTTATATTGTCTAGTTCATCCTTTATAGCAGGTCGTCTTTCAATTTTTTGTTCAAATTGCCTCATATAATAAATAATCGTAGCATGGTTCTTTCCACCCAACTGCTTGCCAATTTCCTGCAAGCTACTTTTAGTAATTTCTTTTGCAAGGAAAGCAACCATTTGTCTCAAGTAAACTAATTTTGCTAACCTGCTTTTGGATAAAATTTCTGCTTTCGTAACAGCATTCAATTCAGCAACAGCTTGGATTATTTTTGCTACAGATACATCTTGCTCATGCGCTTTTATGCAATCTTTTAAAGTATTTTTGCAAGTTCCTAAAGTAATGGGCATCTCGTTTAAACTACAATAAGTCACTAATTTATTTAATGAACCTTCTAATTCTCTTATATTAGATGAAATACTAGTTGCTAAATAGCTTAATATTTCATCTTTTATAGTAATCTGCATTAAATCAGATTTTTGCTTTAATATATTCAATCTTAAATCAAAATCAGCAGCTTGTATCTCAGCTACAACCCCACTTGCTACCCTGGATTTAGTCCTTGGATCTAGATCTAAGTTATATGGAGAGCGGTCACAAGCTATAACCATCTTTTTATTAGATTCTATTAGTGCATTAACCGTATTCGCAAATTCCTTTTGAGTGCTGCTTTTATCGCATATGAACTGTAAATCGTCAAATAATAATATATCTAAAGACCTCAAATTCTCCTTAAAGTTGATCAGCTCATTTTTACGCACAGCCATCATATAACGATGCATAAATTTTTCCGCACTTAAATAACATATCGATTTACCTGGATAATTCTTACTTATACGATTTGCAATCGCGTATAAAAGATGTGTCTTACCCATCCCCACCGCTCCATGTATAAACAAGGTATTACAATTAATCGCAGAACTATGCCAATTATGATTAAAACCCGCCATATTTTGTGCAGCAGAAAATGCCATTTTATTACTAGAGCCAACAGTAAAGTTTTCAAAAGAAAATCTATTATCAAATGAAAAAGAAAAATCATTCTTATCTGTTTCTGTAACCTCCTCTATCTTATTAATTTGATTATTACTTAAAACAGGCAAATCTATGCTTGAAGTGCTGGTTTCTACAATAATATCAATTCTTTTAACCAAACCATTAAATAACTCTAGTATTTTATAAATTTTAGTAAAATAATTTAAAATAACCCACTCTCTTACAAACTTGCTCGGAGCAGCAATTGTTAACGTTTGATCTGAAAGAGATTTGAAAGATATGTGAGAAAACCAATTGGTAAAGACTGTATTACCATATTCTTCTTTAATCTTTTCAAATAAGGCATTGTAAACGAATATACCTTCATCCACTCTATTTTTATCGAGTATTAAATTATGCGGTAGATGATTAAAGTCCAT